>NZ_JBHVEY010000024.1:0-135462 GCF_042802055.1 Rhodococcus sp. NPDC057529 | reverse complement strand
ACCCGACAGGGTGTGGGAGAGTAGGACACCGCCGAACATCCGTTACCGAAAGCCCCCCAACACTTGTTGGGGGGCTTTCGGCATTCCCGGAACAGTTCTGCCGACGGCAGCCGTTGCCGCGCATGCCGTTTCACCCCGGTGCACCGCCGGACAGGACCTGCAGTGCCCGCGACGCCAGATGAAGATTCAGGCGTGTGTCCACACTGCGGAGGTCACGGCCGGTCAGTTCGTGGATGCGGGACATGCGGTACCGCAGGGTGCTGCGGTGGATCCGAAGGGCCTGCGCGGTCTCGTCGTATTTGCCACCGCATTCGAGGTATTGGGCGAGGGTGGCCGTCATCGTGCTGCGGTGTTCCCGGTCGTAGTCGAGCAGGGGGCCCAGCCATTCCTGCACGAATGCCTCGACATCTCCGGTGCTGCTGTGTGAGTCGAGAATGCGGTAGACGCCGAGTTCGTCGAACAGTGCCACGCCGCGAGGGGAGTTCGACTGTTTCCGGATTTCGAGGGCGCGCACAGCGTGGGTGTAGGAGTCGGGGAGTGTACTGGGAGAGGTGCATTCGGATCCGACCCCGACGACGCCGATCGCGGGGCCGAGTGACTTCTCCAGTGCTGCGAAGACTGTGTTCACGTCCGTCTTCGCGTCCATGACCGCGGCGAGGACACCGGTTCGGTGCTCGTTGCCGTGAACGAGGAGCGCCGACGAGTCGGTGGCCGTCAGGTGGCGACGGAACGCTTCCGTGACGGACTCGACCGATGTGTCCGAACCCCAGTGGACGACCAGGACGCGCTGCGGTGTGTGCAGGTCGTAGCCGAGAGCGTCGGCCCGCGAGTAGGCGCTGTCGTCGTCGGTGCCGGCAAGAAGGTCGGCTCCCAGGTCGCGGCTCAGCCGTGCCTCCGTCTCGGCGAGCGACCTGCGGTGTGCCATGTCGACGGCGAGCATCGTCGCGGCGTGCTCGAGTGCGACGGTGTCGAGATCGGTGGCGCGGTGATCCGGGTCGGACAGGTACAGGACACCGAGAAGTGTCCGGCCGGGCCGGACCACCTGCACGATCCGGTTGTCGTCCCGCAGCGGACGCCCCTCCATCGCGGCCCGGCGTAGGACGTCGACCCGGTTTCCACCGCCGACCTTGCGGTACCGCGGTGTCGGGCCCGACGTGTCCGGCCCCGACCGGACGCGAAGGTTGCCGAACGCGTCCTCGATCCCGACGGCGAGTCCGGTCACGTCGTGGAGGGTCTCGGCGATGGCGGTTTCGTCGGCGCCGCTCGCAGCGAGTCGCCCGAACGTGCGGTGGATCTTCGCCTCCTCCTCGAGTCGCGCGGCCCTCGTGCCGATCGCGGTGATCTCGTCCGTGACCTCGCGCAGTTGACGTTCCTGGGTGGCGGCCCGGGAGCGGAGCGACGCGGCGCGCAGGGCCGACCCCGTGTGCTGAATCAACAATTCGAGGAGCGTCGCCTGCACCGGCGTCGGCGGATAGTCGGCCCGCAGTGTCAGCGACACCGGCCGGGACCACGAATCGTCGAGCAGCACGCGGTGTCGCCAGACGTCGTCGCCGGGGACGTCGCCCGTCAGGACGGTCACGGGTTCGACCGAGAAGGGGCCGAGTTCGGGGAGGGCCTCGGCGAGCAGGGACAGGATCTCGTCCCGATTCCCGCAGTCGTGCATGTGTGCGGTGACGGCCAGCACCGCCGACAGGTTCGTGGCCCGCGGGGTGTGATCCACCCTCGGGTCTGGGGCTGCATCCAGATCCATGGCATGGAACTACCCCGTTTTGCGCCGTCGAAACCGGGACGCTGTCCGGTGGGGCCGGATTTCGGAGGATTCTTTCGTTCCGCCGTGACCATGTGGCGAGACGGATCAGCCGCCAATCTTGGTAACTGAGGGGTGGCACTTATGACCCAATCCAATAACTGGCACGATCCCGATCTGAACATGGTTCGCGATGTCGTCGCGCACACGTCGGACGGGTGCGAGGGCTGTCTCGCACTCGGTACCCGCTGGGAGCACCTGATGTTGTGCCTGACGTGCGGCTATGTCGGATGCAGCGACGGATCACCGATGCGGCACGCGCGACATCACGCGGAACGCAGCGGTCATCCGATCGTCCAGTCGCTCCATGCTGGGGACAACTGGCGCTGGTGCTTCGTGCACGACGTCCAGATCTGCACGCCGTATCCGGCAACCGGGGCCCGGGTGGTCGCACCCAGCCTGGTGCCCGGGCCGGCGGACGACCTCAGACATGGTCTCCGTATCGCGAAATCGCAGTGACGATCGCTGACCAGACCGCGTCGGCCCGAACTTCGGCGGGAGCGTCGTCGAGCCAGCACGGCCGGATCGGTGTTCCGCCGGGGCACGGCGGCGCCGGAAGCGGTCCGGGCACTGCGGCGTAGGCGTCCGCCGCCGGCACGGGGACGCACGCGTCGTCGAAGGACGACAAGGACGTCTCCGGGTACGCGCCGTGCCTGCGTTGCAGAATCTCCTGTCCGTCGCGTCCGCGGAGCAGGAAGAAGAGAAGCGGGTCGTCGTCGAGAATCCATGCGGCCTGATACAGCACCGCGGCGGCGTGGCGGCACGGCACGTCCCACTCCTCGCAGGTGCACGTCGCGTCGGCGTCGAACATCGACGGAATCAGTGACACGTCGACGGCCGCAAGATCCTCGTCCAGTTCGCGGGGAAGAATCCCACTCGACAACTGGGCGACGTGACCGCTCCGCGCCGCGAGGGTCGCGAGCACCTCGCCCCACTGGCGCTCGTCCAATGGGGCAACCCGTATCCGCACGTGCAGGCTCTCGTCGTCGGTGTGCACGTCCGCGGACACGAGGCCCAGCCCGAACGTGAGCGGACCGACCAGTCCGCCACGGGCAAAGGCGCGTCCGCGTTTCAGCGTGTCCGAGTCGAGCGCGGCCTGCTCGACGTCGTCGACCCAGCGCTGCGCCCACCAGGTCCTGCCGCGGGTGCGGCGGCCCTTCTGCACGGGGAAGCGGGGATGCGTGACGGCGTCGGTCACAGGTCACCTCCGAAGTCGTAGTCGGGGCTCAGGGCCACCAGCCGGGCGAGTTCGCCGTCGGTCAGCTCGCTGAAGGCGTCGGCTCCGTGCGACAGGACCGAGTCGGCGAGTTGCCGCTTGGACGCGAGCATGGCGGCGATGCGTTCCTCGATGGTTCCCGCGGTGACGAGCCGGTGCACGACAACCGGGTGCGTCTGGCCGATGCGGTACGCACGATCGGTGGCTTGATCTTCGACCGCCGGGTTCCACCAGCGGTCGAAGTGGACGACGTGATCGGCCCGGGTGAGGTTCAACCCGGTGCCTGCGGCCTTGAGGGACAGGACGAGGACGGGGATGTCGCCGTTCTGGAAGTGTTCGACGAGATCCTCCCGGGCCGCGACGGATGTGCCCCCGTGCAGGAACTCGCACGCGACCCCGCGCGTCGTCAGGTGCCGACGGAGCAGTCGTCCCATCGTGGTGAAGTGGGTGAACACGAGCGAACGCCCGCCCTCCGACAGGTTGGTGTCGATCAGCTCGTCGAGCAGACCGATCTTGTGAGAACGGCCGCCGAGCGCGGCGTGCTCCTGGCCGAGGTACTGGGCGGGGTGATTGCAGATCTGCTTGAGACCGGTCAGCAGCGACACGATGCTGCCGCGCCTCCCGATGCCCTCGCTCGTCGCGATCCGCTCCATGGCCTCGCGGACGAGCGCCTCGTACATGCCGGCCTGCTCCGGGGTGAGGGTGACGTCGAGGTCGATCTCGGTCTTCGGTGGAAGCTCGGGTGCGATCCCCGGATCCGACTTTCTGCGCCGGAGGACGAAGGGTGAGATCAATGCCGCCAATTCCGCCGCGCGGTCGGGCCCGGCCATCTCGGACGAGCCGTCGTAGCGGCGCCGGAACTGCGCGTAGGGGCCGAGGAGACCGGGCGTGACACCGTCGAGGATCGACCAGAGGTCGCTGAGCCGGTTCTCCACGGGCGTGCCGGTGAGGGCGACGCGCGCCTGTCCCGGAATCGTCCGCAGCGCCCGCGTCACGGCAGCGGCCCGGTTCTTCAGATGCTGCGCCTCGTCTGCGACGACCAGACCCCACTTCGAACCGGCGAGAACTTCGCAATCGAGCCGCATCGTCGCGTACGTGGTGAGGACGACGGTGTCGCTGCCCTCCTCGACCGTCTCGGCGGGAGACCGGCGTCTCGGACCGTGGTGGACGAGGACACCGGTGCCCGGTGCGAAACGCTCGATCTCCCGCCGCCAGTTCCCCAGCAGGGACGCGGGACAGACCACGAGTGTGGGTCCTGCCGTGTCCGGGCCCTGCTGACGGTGCAGGTGAAGCGCGATGAGGGTCAACGTCTTTCCCAGTCCCATGTCGTCGGCGAGGCAGGCGCCCAGGCCCCGTGACGTGAGGCCGGCGAGCCAGCGGAAGCCGGCCAGCTGGTAGTCCCGCAACTGCGCGCGCAGGGCAGCGGGAACCGGCACGGCCTCCGGATTCCCGTCCGACAGCTCCCGCGCCACCGCCGCGGCAGCGCCGTAGGAGTCGACGCGGACGTCGTCCTCGCCGCGCCTGACGCGGCCGGTCAGCGCGGCCCGCAGAGCGTCGACTGCCGTCATGGTTCCGGTCCGCCGCAGGAGGGTCTTTCGAATCGTCTCCGAGTCCGCGACGACGTACCGGTTGCGCAATTTCACGACTGCCCGCTTCGCCGACGCGAGTTCTTCCATCTCCTCGCGCGTGAGCACGTCTTCGCCCACGGCGACGCGCCAGTCGAAGTGGAAGGCGCGGTCGCCGCCGAAAGTGGCTGCGCCCTCGCGGGATCCGGGGTCGCCGAGGATGATGCGGGTCGACGTCTGGGCGACGAGTTCGCGCGGCCAGTGGATCTGGATGCCGCGCTCGCGCAACCGGCGGCCGGGGTCCCCGGCGAGGGAGGCCAGGTCGTCGTCCTCGAGCCGGATGCGGTTCGGCGCTTCCACCCGCAACAGATCTTCGAGGGAAGCCCAGTCCTCGGCTGCCCGCCGGAGGGCGCCGAGAACCTCGATCCGAGGGTCGGAAGCGAACGCGGATTCGGCGAGCGCCGGATGCCGCCACAGGTCCACTGCGTCGCACACCACTCCGGGCCGCGCGACGCCGTGCACCTGGACCGTGGCGTCGAATTCGCTGTCCGAGAGATCCACCGCGCCGGGATCGACGGGGTCGATCCGCAACGACAGCGCGATCGCCTCGGGTGCCAGGGCGTCCGCCCACGCCTGCAGTTCGAGGGAGGGTTCGGCATCCCAGGCGAGGTAGGGTCCGGCGTCGGTGGGCGAGCCGAGTCGCGGGACGGTGTCGACGACCGCGGTGAGGAAGGCGCGCAGGACGTCCGCGGCGGCGGGGAGACGAACTCCCTCGGCAGGCGGATGCTCGAGAGGGATAGCGCGCGCCTCCGGCGGAAGCGCGGCGGTCAGCTGACTCAGGTGCGATACGTCCTCGTCGTCGAGGGAGCCGAGCCGCCAGGCGTCGCGGCCGTTCGGTGTGACCGAGGGGAGGACCTTGCCCGCTCTGAGGTAGCCGAGGGCGGTGCGGGCGGCGACGGCCCAGAACGCGACCGATCGGTGGGTCGTGTCGCCGGGTGCCGGCGAGAGCAGCATCGGCAGTGCGTCGGCGAGAGAAACATTCTGCGTCGGAACGCTGTTCACCGCTCCGCTGGTGGCGATGAGGGTGCGGGAATCGGCGTTCGACGGCTGCGGCCCGTCCGGCGGATCGCTCCAGAACACCAGGCGGGAGTCGCGCGGTGGATCGGCGGGGACGAACGTGGCCGCGTGGCTGGCGAGGGTGGGCTCTGCTGTCACTGCTGCGCCTTTCGCCTGGTTTACGGTACGCCGTACGTCAACGAGGCATCGGCCGGAATTGTTCCCGGGCGCCGTGGGAAGATCTCGGCATGGGTAGAAGCGCGACACCGGAGAGCGACCCCGGCCGCACCATGGAGTTGCTGTGGGGCGGCGGCAGCACGCCGGTCTCGCGTCCCCGCAACGGCAAGCCCGGCCTGACACTCGACCGGATCGTCGAGGCCGCCGTCTCCGTCGCGGATACCGAGGGGCTGGATGCCGTCTCGATGCGCCGGCTGGCAGCCGAACTCGGCGTCGGCGCGATGTCGCTCTACACGCACGTTCCCGGGAAGACGGAACTGGTGGAGGTGATGCTCGACCGGGCGCTGTCCACGCTCGACCCTGGCGACGACACCGACGCGGGGTGGCGGGAGGGTCTCACGGCCGCCGCGCACGACTACTTCCAACTGCTGTGCGCGCACCCGTGGATGCTCGAAGTCGTCGCGCTGAGCCGGCCGGTCCTCGGTCCCGGCGGGATGGCCAAGTACGAGCGGGAACTGCGCGCGGTCGAGGGACTGGGACTGCCGGATCTCGACATGGATTCCGTCGTCGCGCTCCTCGACAGTTTCGTCGCCGGCGCGGCGCGGGCCGCGGTGGACACGGCCGCGCTCGCCGCCCGGGGCGAGGCGGACAGCGAGTGGTGGCAGAGCGTCGCGCCGCACTTCGAGAAGGTCTTCGACCCCGAGCGGTTTCCGCTCGCCGCCCGCGTCGGGGCCACGGCGGGGGAGCACCACAACGCCGCGTTCTCTCCCGCCCACGCGTTCGAGTTCGGGCTCGCCCGGCTACTCGACGGAGTCGGCGCCCTCATCGTCGGCGGCGGAACCGGCGGGGAGTAGTTCCGCGGGAACGGCCAGCGTGGTCGGCTCGAGACGTCCGCGCAGGGTGACGGTGTCGGTACATTGCCACCGCGCGCCTTCGTCCTCGGATGCCGCGGCGATCGCCCGCTCGGACGCGACGACGTGCCCGGGAACATTCTTCGCGAGCTCGGACAACCGCGCCGCCTCGTTGACCGGGTCGCCGATCACCGTGTACTCGAAACGTTCGTGGGCGCCGATGTTTCCGGCCACGGCGCAACCGGCCGCCACCCCGATCCCCGCTTCGCATTCCGGTACCTCGTCGGTGAGCCGCTCGCGCAGGGCCCGGGCGGCGGACAGGGCCGCACCCGTGTGGTTCTCGAGCGCCATCGGCGCCCCGAAGATGGCCAGCGCGGCGTCGCCTTCGAACTTGTTGACGAACCCGCCCCGCCGGTCGACCTCGTCGACGACCACGTTGAAGAATCGGTTGAGCAGATCCACGACCTCCGCCGGCGACCGGGTGGCGGCGATCGTGGTGGAGCCGATGATGTCGACGAACAGCACCGCCACGTCGCGTTCCTCCCCGCCGAGTTCGGGGTTGTGCCGAAGCGCCTGCGACGCCACGTCCTGCCCGACGTGCCGCCCGAAGAGGTCGCGGATCCGCTCGCGTTCGCGCAGTCCCTCGACCATCCGATTGAACCCGGTCTGCAGCGCGCCGAGTTCGGTGCCGTCGTACACGACGACCTCGGCATCGAGATCGCCGTCGGCCACCTTCGCCATGCCCTGCGCCACCGAGCGGATGGGCGCCTCGGTGGCGCGCACACTGATCACCACCAGAAGCAGACCGAACAGCAGGATCACACCACCGAGCGCGAGGATCGACACCGCGAGGCTGGTCGGGCTCGCCGGACGGATGAAACTGAAGATCCCGATGAGCATCAGGCCCAGCACCGGAACGCCCGTCCCGAGGATCCACGCCAGCGCCGTGCGGCCGGTGATGCCGAGCGTGCGGCGGGGTTGCGGTCCGTCGGATCCCAGGGCGCGGGCGGCGACGGGCCGGAGCGCGAACTCCGTCAGCAGGTAGCAGAACGCGCAGACCGTGATGCCGGCCATCGCGATCGTGAACGCGACCTTCGGGATGGTCTGGGGATCGATGAGGCCGTACAGCGTCGTGAAGAAGACCAACCCGATGCACCACAGCGCCGCCTGGACGCGAGTCAGGCGCCACGGGGCGCGGAACGCCGCCGACCGGTCGTGGTCGGTGGGCACGTCGTCCTCCGTCGCCCATCGCAGATCCGACACCAGTCGCTTGGTGCCCCAGGTCACGCCGATCAGCACCGCGCACAGCACGAACACCGGCACCGCCACGAAATTGGCGATCGCGAACTCGCCCGACCACACACTCGGCCCGGGCACGACGACGCTGATGAGCAGGCAGGTGATCACCGCACCGACGAGATTGGTGAACACCAGTGGGGCGGTCAGCAGCAACTGGACACGGATCCGGCGCCGGCGGGGACTCTCGTCCGGCGATCCGAGCAACCACGACCCGAGCGGGGCGACGGATCGGCGAGGGCTGCGCATAGTCATTCGAGACTAGTCGGCACGATCCCTTAGGGTGGGCGGGTGCGCCTAGTGATTGCCAGATGCCGAGTCGACTACGTAGGCCGTTTGACGGCACATCTGCCCACCGCTCGCCGCCTGTTGTTGATCAAGGCCGACGGTTCGGTGAGCATCCACGCCGACGACCGCGCCTACAAGCCGCTGAACTGGATGAGCCCGCCGTGCTGGCTCGTCGAGGACTCCGTCGAGGACGCCGAAGCCCTGTGGGTGGTGACCAACAAGGCCGGTGAGGAACTGCGGATCACCATCGAGGAGATCGAGCACGACTCCCGGCACGAACTCGGGGTCGACCCCGGGCTCGTCAAGGACGGCGTCGAAGCGCACCTGCAGGAGTTGCTCGCCGAACACGTGGAAACTCTCGGCAGCGGCTACACACTCGTCCGGCGGGAATACATGACGGCCATCGGTCCCGTCGACCTGCTGTGCCGGAACGCCGACGGCGCGTCCGTCGCCGTGGAGATCAAGCGCCGCGGCGACATCGACGGTGTCGAGCAACTCACGCGGTACCTCGAATTGCTCAACCGCGATCCGCTGCTCGCACCGGTGAGCGGCGTCTTCGCCGCCCAGCAGATCAAGCCGCAGGCCAAAACCCTTGCCACGGACCGCGGAATCCGGTGCCTGGTGCTCGACTACGAAGCGCTGCGCGGCACCGAGAGCACCGAGTTCCGGCTCTTCTGAAGGCCTAGGCTGAATCCGTGCCCCGTCGTAAACCGAAGAACACGCGCCGCAGTGCGCCCCAGGACAATTCCGAGGGCTCGCTGTTCGGTAGCGCGCTGATGCGTCAGGAATCCGGTCCCGCGGGCGACGCGGACGAGAGCTACATCGTCCGCACGATCCCCGGGGCCCGGGCGACCAAGTCGTACCGGTGCCCGGGCTGCGATCACGACATCCGGCCGGGTGTCGCCCACCTCGTCACCTGGCCCGCCGAGTACGGCGGGGCCGAGGACCGGCGGCACTGGCACACCGGGTGCTGGTCGGGACGCAGCACCCGGGGCCTCACCCGCAGGTGGTCCTAGCTTCCGGTCTTCACCGTTCGCTGACCCGCAGGCCGGTTCGCCGGGGTCTTCTCGACGGTGGAGAGTACCGCGGTGTCCTCGTCCGAGTTGTCCGTCTCGTCCTCGGACTTCTTCCCTGACGCGTTCGACCCGGACTCGCCCGACTGGGTCTTGCGGTCCGCTGCGCCGTTCGGTGCCGACTTGCTGTTCGGGTTCTCGTTCGGGCGCTTCTCGGACTTCTGCGCCGCGGTGTCGGGCTGGGCGTCGAGGAGTTCACTCTCCCGGTTGACCGACGCCAGCATGGCGGGAACCGAATCGAGCTGCCCCCGTATGCCCAAGAGCTGAGCCAGGATCCGGCCGCGGAGCACGCGAAGCTCTTCCGCGAGTTCCTTGGCGTGGGCGATCTTGCGCTCCGACTGGTCGGTGGCCGCCTGCAGTCTGCGCTCCGCCTCGTGCGTGGCGTCCGCGAGACGACGATGCGCCTCGGCCTTGCTGGTGGACTCGAGCTCGTTCACCGCCGTGATCGTCTTCTGGCGGCGCTCGGACATCGCGAGGTCGAAGTCCTCCTGCACCTGGGAGCGGCGCAGTTCGGCCTCTGCGGCGAGGCGGTCGCGCTCGGACTGCGCGGCCTCGACGATCTTCGCCGCCTCCGTGCGGGCCTTCGCCATGGTCTGCTCGTGCTGAATCTCGAGCGCGCTGCGGCGGTCTTCGAGTTCCGCGACCAGCGACTCGTACTGGCCGCGGAGCTGCGCGCCTTCCTGCTCGGCGACGGAGATCATCTCGGCGGCGTCGGCCTCGGCCTTCGCGCGCACCTCGGACGCCTCGTCCGACGCGAGCCGGAGCATGCGCGAGATGCGGTCGCTCATCCCCTCCGCGGTGGTCGGCGGAACCGACAGGCGGTCGACGTCCTTGCGGAGATCGTCGATCTCGTCCCGCGCGTCGTCGAGTTGCTTGGCGAGATCCCGCGCCTGCGCCGCCGCGGCGTCGCGGTCGGCGGCAGTGACGCGGAGCTCGGCGTCGAATCGCTCGAAGTAGTTGCGTACCTCGTCCCGGTCGAATCCCTTACGCACGGTGGAGAAGGGAAGGGGGATCGAACCACGGTCCTGCTCGTTTACCATGGCCGCCAATCTACCTGGGCAAAGTAGAACTTGTCTCTGCGCCTGGTACCCGGCGGCCGGTCACAGCTCTAGTGGGTCGCCGACGGCTCGACCAGCTCGACGAGAACTCCGCCCGCGTCCTTCGGGTGGACGAAGTTGATGCGCGAGTCGGCGGTTCCGCGGCGGGGTGCGTCGTACAGCAGCCGGACGCCGCGCTCGCGCAGCTGGGCGGAGATGGCGTCGATGTCGGTGACGCGGTACGCCAGCTGCTGGAGACCGGGACCGCTGCGATCGATGAACTTGGCGATGGTCGAGTTCTCGTTCAACGGCGCGAGAAGCTGCAGCGCGGTGCTGCCTGCGGGAGCGCCGACGACGCTGAGCATCGCTTCGCGCACGCCCTGCTCCTCGTTCACCTCTTCGTGTGTCGACACCATGCCGAGGTGCTCGGAGTACCACGCGATGGCGGCGTCGAGGTCGGGAACGGCGATGCCGACGTGGTCGATGGCGGTCACCAGATCCGAGGACAGCGGCGACGTGGGCTGGGTGGGGGAGGACTGTGTCATGGTCCCGACGTTAGCGCTACCGTTTCGGTAGTTCTCGTCGGGATGTGACTTCCGTCGCCCGGCACCCGCCCATTCGTCTCACGCGGAGGAAATCGTGACCAGTTCTGTGATCGTCGCCGGAGCCCGGACCCCGATGGGCCGGTTGCTGGGTTCGTTGAAGGATGTGTCGGGTTCCGATCTGGGTGGGGTGGCGATTCGCGGTGCGCTGGAGAAGGCGGGCGTCGCACCCGAACAGGTCGAATACGTGATCATGGGCCAGGTGCTCACGGCGGGGGCCGGTCAGATCCCGGCGAGACAGGCCGCCGTGGCCGCCGGGATCGGGATGGACGTGCCCGCGCTGACGATCAACAAGGTGTGCCTGTCGGGGATCGACGCGATCGCGTTGGCGGATCAGCTGATCCGGGCCGGCGAGTTCGACGTCGTCGTCGCCGGCGGCCAGGAGTCGATGTCGCGTGCCCCGCACCTGCTGGAGAAGTCGCGGGAGGGGTTCAAGTACGGCGACGTCACGATGCGCGACCACATGGCCTTCGACGGGTTGTATGACATCTTCACCGATCAGGCGATGGGCAGCCTGACGGAGGCGAAGAACGCGGAGGACGGGCAGCGGATCAGCCGGGAGGAGCAGGACGCGTTCGCGGCGGCGTCGCATCAGAAGGCGGCGCGCGCCTGGAAGGACGGTGTCTTCGACGACGAGGTGGTGCCTGTTCCGGTGCCGCAGCGCAAGGGTGACCCGGTGCTCGTCGGCTCCGACGAGGGCGTGCGGGGCGACACGACCGTCGAGTCGCTGGCCCGGTTGCGGCCTGCGTTCAGCAAGGACGGCACCGTCACCGCCGGGTCGGCGTCGCAGATCTCGGACGGCGCGGCCGCCGTCGTCGTGATGAGCAAGGCGAAGGCTCAGGAGCTGGGGCTTTCCTGGATTGCGGAGATCGGCGCGCACGGGGTGGTGGCGGGCCCCGATTCGACGCTGCAGTCACAGCCGGCGCGGGCCATCGCGAAGGCGTGCGCCAAGGAAGGGATCGACCCGAAGGACCTGGACCTGGTGGAGATCAACGAGGCCTTCGCGGCGGTCGGGATCGCGTCGACGCGGGAGCTGGGTCTGGATCCGGAAATCGTGAACGTCAACGGCGGCGCGATCGCGATGGGGCATCCGCTGGGGATGTCGGGTGCGCGGATCGCACTGCATCTGGCGCTCGAGTTGCGCCGTCGCGGCGGCGGCGTGGGCGCGGCGGCACTGTGCGGTGGAGGCGGCCAGGGTGACGCCCTGATCGTCCGCGTCCCCAAGGCTTGATAGGCGGCGGTCCGTGGTGGTGTGCCTCACACCACTACGGACCGTCGTAGATGGTCGGGCACAATGGTCGGCATGGCGAACGTCTTCGATCTCAGCACCACGGCCAAGCGCTTCCGATTTGTCGCAATTCTGGAGGCATTCACCTGGCTGGGCCTCCTCATCGGCATGGCCTTCAAGTACCTGCCCGCCGACGGCAACGAGATCGGCGTGAAGATTTTCGGCCCGATCCACGGCGGCGTCTTCGTCCTGTACCTGCTCGTCTCGCTGTGGACCGCGCGCAAGCTGAGCTGGAACCTGGTCACCGTCTTCTGGGCGCTCGTCGCCAGCGTCCCGCCGTTCGGCACCGTCGTGTTCGAGCTCTGGGCGGTCCGCACCGGCCGCATGGCCGAACTGTCCCGGACCAGCGCGGCGAAGAGCGAACCGTCGCTCGTCTGACCGAGGCCGCTGTTGGCGCGGCCCGCATTCCGGCGCACGCTCGAATCGTGACAAACTGGTGGACGTGACTCGACCAGGTTCTCGTCCGTCAGCGCGTTCCTCAGCAGTGGCCGCAGCCATGAGCGGAGCAGTCGATCTCTCCGCCCTCAAGGAGCGTGCGGCCGCTCCGCCCCCGCCTGCGCCCGCACCCTCCGGGGACGGCGCCGCCCCGGCCGCCCCCGGCGGCACCGGCCTCGCACCCGTCATCGACGTCACCGAGGCGACGTTCGAGGCGGAGGTCCTCGTCCGGTCCCAGCAGGTCCCGGTCGTCGTGGACCTGTGGGCCACCTGGTGCGAGCCGTGCAAACAACTCTCACCCCTGCTCGAGAAGCTGGCACACGAGGCCGGTGGCACCTGGGTGCTCGCCAAGGTCGACGTCGACGCCAACCCGCGCATCGCGCAGGCCTTCGGCGTCCAGTCCGTCCCGACCGTCGTCGCCATCGCCGGCGGCCAACCACTCGCCGACTTCCAGGGCGCCCAGCCCGAACCGCAACTGCGTCAGTGGCTCGCCGCGGTCCAGCAGGCGACCGCCGGAAAGCTGTCCGGGCCGCCCGCCGGCAACGGCGACGCGGACGAGCCCGAGCCGGAGGACCCGCGATTCGTCGCGGCCGAGGCGGCGCTCGACGAGGGCGACCTGGCGGCGGCCGAGGCCGAGTTCCAGAAGATCCTCGACGAGGAACCGGCCAACGCGGAGGCGCAGGGCGCGATCCGTCAGGTCCGCTTCCTCGCCCGCGTGCAATCCGTCGACCCCGGTGCCGTCGCCGCGGCGGACGCCGCCCCGGCCGACATCGACGCCCAGCTGCAGGCCGCGGACGTCGAGCTCTACTCCCAGGCCCCCGACGCGGCGTTCGCCCGCCTCATCGGGGTCGTCGCCCGCAGCGCCGGTGACGACAAGACCCGGGTTCGGACCCGTCTGCTCGAGTTGTTCGAACTGTTCGACCCGGCCGAGCCGGTCGTCATGACCGCACGCCGGAAACTCGCCGCGGCCCTGTACTGACGAGCACACCGGGGTGGGTGCGTTCGGCGCTCACCCCGGTGTGCTCGACATCGATCAGCTGCGGACACGCTCCACCCGTCCGACAAGGAACACGTAGGACGCGATCCCGACCGCGGTCACCACGGTCATGTAGACGAATCCCGGAGCGAAGCTGTCGTCGGTGACGAGCAACCCGATGACGATGGGCGTGGCGATCGACGACAGGTTGCCGATGAAGTTGAACATTCCGCCGGTCAGTCCGAGCAGCCGTTCCGGTGCGAGTGCCGACACCAGCGACCACGTGATCGAGGCGAGTCCGTTGCCGAAGAAGGCGATGGACAGGAACACGATCACCATCGCGGTGGAGTCGGTGAAATTCGCGCCGATCATCGCGACAGTCAGCAGCAGTCCGACGATGATCGGACCCTTCCGGGCGACTCCGAGTGAAATCCCCTTGCGCAGCAAGAAGTCCGAGAACACCCCGGAGAACAGCACACCGACGAGCGCTGCGACGAACGGCAGCGAGGCGAGGAATCCGGACTTGATGTAGTCCATGCCCCGGTACTCGACGAGGTAGGTGGGGAACCAGGTGAGGAAGAACCACAGCGTCGACGTGAGGCAGAACTGCCCCAGGTAGATGCCCCACAGCTTGCGCCTGCCGAGGACCGTCGCGACGTCGTTGCGGGTCACGGCCGGGCGTTCCGGTTGCTGCTCGTCCACGAGGTCGACGAGTCCGCCGCCGTCGCGGATCAGGTCGATCTCGGCGTCGTTCGCGCGGGAGTCGCGCGGCTCGCGATAGAACGCGTACCAGATGGCGCCCCACACCGCTCCGACCGTTCCGGTCACGATGAACACCCAGTGCCAGGACAGCACGGACTGCAGCCAGGACAGGAACGGGGTGAGCAGGGCCAGTCCGATGAACTGTCCGGACGTGTAGAAGCCGATCACCGTCGCCCGTTCGCGCTCGGGGTACCAGGCCGTCGCGACGCGGTTGTTGATCGGATACGCGGGCGCCTCGAACACGCCGACCAGCAGTCGCAACGCGATCAGCGCCACGAATCCGCCGATGACACCCATGAATGCGGTCGCCACCGACCACAGGATGAGGCACGCGGGGTAGAGCACTCTCGGGGGTATCCGATCGACGAGCCAGCCGCCGGGGATCTGCAGCGCCGCGTACGTCCAGCCGAACGCGGACAGCAACAGACCCTGCTGAGCCTTGGAGAGGTCCATCTCGTCCGCGATCGCGGGCATCGCGATCGACAGGTTCGCCCGGTCCATGTAGTTGATGACCACGGTCACGAACAGCATGACGGCGATGAGCACACGCGCCTTCGACGCCTGCGCCGCGACCGACGTGGAGCGGCCGATCTTCTGGGTCTGCACCATGTCCTTCACCACTCCTGCCCTCACCACTCCGCGAACGATCCGTCGCTGTGACGCCACACCGGGTTGCGCCAGCGGTGGCCCTCGGCCGCTCGTTCGATCACGTACTCCTCGTTCACCTCGATGCCCAGGCCCGGTCCGGTCGGGATGCGGACCTGACCGTCCGCGTAGGTGAACACCGACGGGTCGACGAGGTAGTCGAGGAGATCGTTCGACGTGTTGTAGTGGATGCCGAGGCTCTGCTCCTGGATGGTCGCGTTGTAGCAGCCCGCGTCGATCTGCAGGCACGTGGCCAGGGCGATCGGTCCGAGCGGACAGTGCAGGGCGAGCGCCACGTCGTACGCCTCGGCCATGTGCGCGATCTTCCGGGCCTCGGTGATGCCGCCGCAGTGCGACGGGTCGGGCTGGATGATGTCGACGGCCCCGGACGCGAGAACGGACTTGAAATCCCACCGGGAGAACAATCTCTCACCCAATGCGATCGGGATCGGCGACTGCCGGAGCACGTCGACGAAACCGTCCACGTGCTCGGAGAGCACGGGTTCCTCCACGAACATCAGCCGGAACGGTTCGAGTTCCTTCAGCAGCACCTTGGCCATCGGCTTGTGTACCCGGCCGTGGAAGTCGACGCCGATGCCGATGTTCGGGCCCACGGCGTCGCGCACCGCGGCGACGTTGGCGAGACACCGGTCCACCTTGTCCCAGGAGTCCAGGTACTGCAGTTCCTCCGTGCCGTTCATCTTCACCGCGGTGAAACCACGGTCGACGACCTCGCGCGCCGCCTTCGCGGTGTCGGCGGGACGGTCGCCGCCGATCCAGGAGTAGACCTTGATCCGGTCCCGGACCCGGCCGCCGAGAAGTTCGTACGCCGGCACGCCGAGTGCCTTGCCCTTGATGTCCCACAGGGCCTGGTCGATACCGGCGAGCGCGCTCATGTGGATACCGCCGCCGCGGTAGAACCCGGACCGGTACATGACCGTCCACAGATCCTCGATCTGCGTCGGATCCTGCCCGATCAGGTAGTCCGACAGTTCCTCCACCGCGGCGGCGACGGACGCCGCCCGGCCCTCGAGCACCGGCTCACCCCAGCCGACCACGCCGTCGTCCGTCTCGATCCGCAGGAACAGCCACCGTGGGGGCACGGCGTACGTGGTGAGTGACTTGATCTTCATGGAGTCCTCCTGTGCGGGGCCGTGGTGGTGGCCCCGGTCGTCGTCGGTGTCGGTTCAGGCGGCGTCGGCCGACCAGATGTTCATCAAGGTGTGGGCGCGGTCGCGGACGATGCCGGCGCTGTCGCCGGGCCGGTAGAGGCAGGTGCCGAGTCCCGCGCCGCCCGCGCCTGCGGCGGCCCACTCGGCGAGGTTGGTCCGGTCGACGCCGCCGACGGGCAGCAGTTCGACCTCCGCGGGGAGGACGGCCCGCCACGCCCGCATCCCCGCTGTCCCGACCGAGTCGGCGGGGAACAGTTTGATGCTGCGCGCGCCCGCACCCACCGCGGTGAACGCCTCGGTGGGGGTGGCCGCTCCCGGGTACGGGTGCAGGTTCCGGGCGACGGCAGCGCCGATGACCTCGACGTCGCTGTTGGGGGAGACGATGATCCGGGAGCCGGCCGCCTCGGAGCGGATCACGTCGTCGACGGTGAGGACGGTGCCGGCGCCCACGACGCAGACGTCGCCGACGGCCGTCGCCAACCGCTCGATCGACTCGAACGGCTGCGGGGAGTTCAGGGGGACCTCGATGGTCGTGAAACCGGCGTCGACGAGGGCGGAACCGACAGCGACGACCTCTTCCGGGGTGATGCCACGCAGAATGGCGATCAATCCGGTGGTCGTCGTGGTGGCAGAGGTACTCACAGGGTCTCCTTCTCGGGATTCGTGGATGGTTCGGGGTCGAGCAGTCCCGCGTCGATCGCCACGCGCCACAAACCCTGCGCGGCCGCCTCCTCGGCGACGATGTCGGCGGCCACGCCGTGGACGTGCAGTCCCGTCGCGTAGCGTCGGCAGAGGTCGGCGTTGCCGCACAGCAGGATTCGGTGTCCGGCGGCGGCGTGGAGGGGCAGGAGGTGCCGGACCTCGTCGGCGATGATCACGCCGGAGACGTAGTCGGGAAGCGACGCCGGATCGAGGAGTCCGTCGAGGACGAGCGCCCGTGCCCCGAACAGTTCCGCGGGCAATCCGCGCGACGGCACCGACGTTCCCGTTTCGAGGCCGCGACCGAACGCGGCGTCGTCTCGCACCCCGGTGGTTGCGGTGCGGCCGAGGATGCCGTGCTGCATCACCAGGCCGTACAACTCGCCGGACATCGCCGTGGCGAACGCGACGATCTTGTGGTCCTCGACGCGTGCCCACTTGCTGTGCGTTCCGGGGAGCACGATGGTCAGCGGACCGTCGGTGGCCGAGAGCATGCCCAGGGCCCCGATGATCTGCGTCTCCTCGCCCCTCATCACGTCGCCGGGCACAGAACCGTCGGCGGCGGAGGCGACGCGCAGTCCGGGCACGAGGTGCAGCACTCCGCGAGGGTGGGGGACCGTCGTCAGGTCGCCGGCGCCGATGGTGAGATCGGTCGGGGTCGTCAGGTAGCCGGCCTCACGCCAGCCCTGGGCGCTGCCCACCATGCCGCACGCGATCGCGGGGAGATCGGGGGCGGCCGCGATCCAGTCGCCGCAGGCCTCGTCGAACGCGGCCTCGTAGGCGCGGGTGCGCGATTCCGGGTCGTCTCCGGTGGTGCCGAGCAGTCCGAAGTCGGGTCTGCGAACGTCCAGAATGCGGCCGCCGTCGCCGAGGAGCCAGGCGCGCTGCGAAGACGTGCCCCAGTCGAGGGCGATCAGGCGCGGTGGTGAGGTGTCGGGGGTGTTCTGGATCACGCGAACTACTATCGGACTCGAATCCCATAATGACGAACATGGTCCCTATATGTGGGACAGTGGGGTGTGGCCGAACCGACGAACGACATTCCCCCCGGCACCCAGACGCTGGCCCGGGGGCTCGCAGTCATCCGTGCCGTCTCCGACGGCGCGCAGGATCTCCGCGCGGTCGTCGACCGCACCGGGCTGGGGCGCAGCACCGCGCACCGGCTCGTGCAGTTGCTGGTCCACGAGGGCTATCTGCGCAGCGGCAGCCGCGGGTACACCCTCGGCCCGACGCTGATCGAACTCGGTTTCAAGGCCCTCCACGGCAACCCGCTGCCCGTGGTCGCGCGCCCGATCCTCGAGGAGCTGTCGGCGCACGTGCACGACACCGTGCACCTGGCGGTCGAGGACGGTGGCTCGGTGCTGTACCTGGACAAGCTGCCCGGATCGCGCGGCGCCGAAATGCGCTCGCGCATCGGTCACCGCATGCCGCTGACCCGCGCAGGGGTCGGGAAGGCCCTGCTGCTCGACTCGGCCGAGCGCTGGGATGCGCTGTACGAGAGCGACGCCGCGCAGGCTCCGCGACCACCGGCGCGCGGACACGGCGGGCAGGCCGGCTTCCGCAAGCGGATGGAGGACTACGCGCGGATCGGGGCGGCCATGGACCTCGAGGACAACGAACCCGGAATCCGCTGTGTCGCGGCCCCGGTGCGGGACGCGTCGTGCGCGATCGTCGGCGCGATCAGCGTGTCGGCCACGAGCCCGTACATGCCCGACGAGCGGATGCGCGGCCTCGTGCCGGTCGTGTGCCGGGCCGCCGGGCGGATCTCCGCGGCGCTCGGCTACCGGGAGATCTGAGCCGACCGGTCACGCGGTGCGGCACGGTCAGCGGTACCGGCCCTCGCAGGCCTGCTCGCCACCGAGCACGCCGGTGCGGAAGGCGTCGACCCGGGAGAATCCGCTCGGCACGGTCTCCCCGTTCACGTCACTGGCGGCGAGTCCGTCGGTGAGCAGCCCCGAGACCGCTTCGTCGAGGTCGCCGGGGGACAACCACACGCTGCCCTCCGCCAGGGTGGCCGGACTGTCCGGGCTCAGCGCGCCGGTGATGACCCCGGACAGGCAGGCGGCCCGCAGCGCGGTCTGCGGGGAGTGCAGGTCGTCGCCCCGGTCCCGTTGCAACGCCAGGGTGTACCGCGAGGCGAGCAGGACGTAGGCGTTGTAGTCGCCGGTGAGCTTGGTCTGGAACAGTTCACGGCGGCCCAGGCGTCCCGGTGTGCCGCGTTCGGCGAGGGCGTCGACACTGACCCCGATCGTGTTCGTGGCCGGGCAGTACGACACCGGTTCCGTCACGTCGGCGTCCGCGCAAGCGAGGTCGGCGCCGTCGAGCTGCAGCGCAGGCGGATCGCTGAGATCGAAGATCTGCTGGAACGATGTGAAGAACGCCTCGACGGACTCGTCGGTGACGGGAAGTTCGCCGTCGTCGCTGTCGTCGGCGAACCGCTGCGGCAGATCCGCGCGGCGCGAGTCGATCTCCTTCTCGTCGATGCGCGTGCACGCTGCCGGGCCGTCGGTGAAGCCGATCTGGGTGGCAGTGACACGTTCGAACGCCGAGCCGTGCACGTTGTCCGGATCGTTCGGGTCCGTGTCACCGATCGCCACCGCCGACGCCAGCACCTTGTTCAGCCCGTCCGACGTGTTCAGCGTGAAGTGGGGCGCCTTGTCTTCCGCGATGTGCCGCATGAACGCCCCGGCGAAACAGTCGGCCTGCTGTTCCCGCACGATGCCGCCGCCCACGTTCTCGTCGGCGATTCCCGCCTTCGTCTGGACGGCGTGCCCGTACTCGTGCGCCAGCACGAAGACGGCGGCGACGACGCCGAACTTCTCCACGACCTCCGGCAGCAGCAGCGCGCGGTCCCAGCCGATGGTGTGGTCGGTGCTGCAGTAGCCGGCGTTGAGGAGTTCCTCGGTGGTGTCTCCGCAGAACCGGGGGCCGTCGGAATCCCGCGGATCCCAGGAGATCAGTTCCTCCACCGGCTCGAACTTGCGCTGGAACAGCGCCGGGAACTCGGTGCGCCAGTAACTCTCGATGTCGCTCACCGCGTTGGCGGCCATCGTGTCGATCTCACCGCCGTCGGTGCCGGTGACGGGGAGGTCGGCGTCGGGTGCGCCCTTGCGGGCACCGCTCGGACCGGACGTGGCGTCGAG
The DNA here is from genome assembly GCF_042802055.1 of Rhodococcus sp. NPDC057529. Taxonomy (NCBI): domain Bacteria; kingdom Bacillati; phylum Actinomycetota; class Actinomycetes; order Mycobacteriales; family Nocardiaceae; genus Rhodococcus; species Rhodococcus sp. NPDC057529. The sequence continues at coordinate 115,374 of NZ_JBHVEY010000024.1, read as the reverse complement.
GCCCGCCACCTTGAACGGATCGTCGTAAATGGACGCGGCCTCGCCGTCCACCGAACGCGCGCACCCCGACAGCACGACCGCCGTCGCGGCCAGAACGCCCACGCTCGCAGCCCACAGCCGACGTCGGATCAGCAAGGCCGTGCCTTCATCAACGCTCCAGACTCATCCAGATCGCGCCGTTCGCGGGCAGTGCCACCTCTGCCGAGGCGGGACGGCCGTGCCACGGCTGCGAAGTTGCCGTCACCGCACCGAGATTTCCCCAACCCGACCCTGCGTAGACCTCGGCGTCGGTGTTGAGAATTTCACGCCATTCGCCCCGTTCTGGCAAGCCCACACGATAATTCGCGTGCGCGGAACCCGAGAAATTGAACAGGCACGCCAGAATCGACCCGTCGGTTCCGTAACGCAGGAAGCTCAGGACGTTGTTCGCGGTGTCGTTGGCGTCGATCCAGGAGAACCCGCCCGGTGAGGTGTCGAGCGTCCACAACGCCGGGTGCTCGCGGTACGTGGCGTTGAGGTCGTGGACGAGCCGGAGCAGACCACGGTGGAAGCCGCCGGTGTACGGGTCGTCGAGCTGATACCAGTCGAGTCCGCGTTCCTCGGACCACTCTGCGGTCTGCCCGAACTCCTGACCCATGAACAGCAGTTGCTTGCCGGGATGCGACCACATGTACGCCAGCAGGGCCCGCACGCCGGCGGCCTTCGACCAGTCGTCGCCGGGCATCCGCGTCCACAGCGTGCCCTTGCCGTGCACCACCTCGTCGTGGCTGATGGGGAGCAGATAGTTCTCGCTCCACGCGTACATCAGGGAGAACGTGATCTCGTGATGGTGATAGCTGCGGTGGACGGGATCGTGCGCCAGGAACCCGAGGGTGTCGTGCATCCACCCCATGTTCCATTTCATGTTGAAACCGAGACCGCCGACGTTGGTCGCGCGGGTGACACCCGGCCACGCCGTCGACTCCTCGGCGATGGTGACGACCCCGCGGTGCTGCTTGTGGACCGTGGCATTGGTCTCCTGCAGAAACGCGACCGCCTCCAGGTTCTCCCGGCCGCCGTGGATGTTCGGTGTCCAGCCGCCCTCCGGCCGCGAATAGTCGAGGTACAGCATCGACGCGACCGCGTCGACGCGCAGACCGTCCACGTGGAACTCGTCGAGCCAGAACAGCGCGTTGGCGACGAGGAAGTTGCGGACCTCGCGCCGCCCGAAATCGAACACGTACGTTCCCCAGTCGAGTTGCTCGCCGCGCTGGGGATCGCTGTGCTCGTAGAGCGGCGTGCCGTCGAACCGGGCCAGCGCCCACTCGTCCTTGGGGAAGTGGGCGGGCACCCAGTCGACGATGACGCCGATGCCCGCGGCGTGCAGGTGGTCGACGAACCACCGGAAGTCGTCGGGGGATCCGAACCGTGACGTGGGCGCGTAGTACGACGTCACCTGGTATCCCCAGGACCCGCCGAACGGGTGCTCGGCGACCGGCAGCAGTTCGACGTGTGTGAACCCCGTCTCCGTGACGTGGGCGGCGAGTTGCTCGGCCATCTCGCGGTAGTTCAGCCCGGGCCGCCACGAACCGAGGTGCACTTCGTACACGCTCATCGGGGACTGCGCGGGCTCGGTGGCGGCCCGCTGCGCCAGCCACTCGGCATCGTTCCATTCGTACGTGCTGACCGACACCCGGGACGCGGTCGCGGGCGGGACCTCCGTCGCGAAGGCCATGGGGTCGGCCTTGTCGCGCACACTGCCGTCGGGGCCGTGCACCCGGAACTTGTACAGGTCGCCGACCTCGATTCCGGGGACGAACAACTCCCACACCCCGGTCGACCCGAGCACGCGCATCGGGAAGTTCCGGCCACTCCACCCGTCGAAATCACCGATCACGCTCACCCCGCGGGCATTGGGAGCCCACACGGCGAACGACGTGCCGGTGACGGTGCCGTCGGGGGTGTCGTAGCGGCGTCGGTGCGCGCCGAGGATCTCCCACAGCCGCTCGTGCCTGCCCTCACCGAACAGGTGCAGGTCGAGTTCGCCGAGCGTGGGCAGGAATCGGTAGCCGTCGGCGGAGACGTCGTTGTGACCCCCCGGCCACGTCGTGGACAGCCGGTAGTCCATCAGGTCCCGGTACGGCACCAGCGCGCCCCACACACCGTGCGCGAGGTGTTCCAGCGAGAAACTCGTCCCGCCGATGACGGCGTCGACCGCCTCGGCGTAGGGGCGTAGCACGCGGATCACCGTTCCCTCGGGATGCGGGTGCGCGCCCAGGATCGAGTGCGGGTTGTGGTGCTCACCCCGGGCCAGCAGGTCGAGGTCGGCGGCGTCGGGTGCGATGGCGACAGGCGGTTCGACGGTCACTATGTACCTCCGCGGTAGGCCAGTTTCGTTCTGGCCGGATAGGGAATCGACGGTAATGCCAGGATATGGGCCACGGCCCGCCACGGTTCGAGGCGCACGAAGTTGGTCTGCCCCCAGTGATACTGCTCCCCGGTGACCTCGTCGAGCACAGTCAGGTGGTCGTGCCAGTCGCGGCCCAGCGCGGGCATGTCCAGCCACACGTTGCCCTGCTCGGCGCCGTACGGGTTGAGGTTGATCACCGTCAGCACGGCGTCGCCGGTGGTGGCGTCGAACTTGGAGTACGCGATCAGGGCGTCGTTGTCGACGTGATGGAAATGGATGTTGCGCAACTGCTGCAGCGCCGGATGCTGCCTGCGTATCCGGTTGAGCGCGGTGATCCACGGTTCCAGCGACTCGCCGCGGGCGGCCGCTCCCTCGAAGTCACGGGGGCGCAGCTGGTACTTCTCCGAGTCGAGGTACTCCTCACTGCCCGGACGCACCGGAACATGTTCGTACAGTTCGTAACCCGAGTACACGCCCCACGTGGGCGACAGGGTCGCCGCCAGTGCGGCGCGCAGCGCGAACATTCCCGGACCGCCGGTCTGCAGGCTCTCGTGCAGGATGTCCGGAGTGTTGACGAAGAGGTTGGGGCGCGCCTCGTCGGCCTTGGCGGCGATCTCCTTGCCGAACTCCGTCAACTCCCACTTGGCCGTCCGCCACGTGAAATACGTGTACGACTGCGTGAACCCGCGACGGGCCAGACCGTACAGTCGCGCCGGCCGGGTGAACGCCTCGGACAGGAACAGGACGTCCGGATCCGACTTCTTGACCTCGGCGATCAGCCACTCCCAGAAGTCCGCCGGTTTGGTGTGCGGGTTGTCGACCCGGAAGATCTTGACGCCCGCCGCAACCCAGTGGCGCACGACCCGCAGGACCTCCGCGTAGATGCCGTCGCGGTCGTCGTCGAAATTGACCGGGTAGATGTCCTGATACTTCTTCGGCGGGTTCTCGGCGTAGGCGATGGTGCCGTCGGGGAGGACGGTGAACCATTCCGGGTGCTTCTTCGCCCACGGATGGTCCGGTGCGGCCTGCAGGGCCAGGTCGATCGCCACCTCCAGGTTCAGCTTCCGGGCGGCGGCGATGAACGCCGTGAAATCGCGCATCGTCCCGAGTTCGGGATGAATCGCGTCGTGGCCACCCTCGTCCGAGCCGATCGCCCACGGCGACCCGACGTCCTCCGGGCCCGGGGTCAGCGTGTTGTTGGGGCCCTTCCGGTTGATCTTTCCCACCGGGTGGATGGGCGGCAGGTACACCACGTCGAAACCCATCGACGCGATCCGGGGAAGCGCCGCCGCGGACGTCGCGAACGTGCCGTGCCGGGGCTTGCCGTTCTCGTCCCGGCCGCCGGTGGAGCGCGGGAAGAACTCGTACCACGACCCGAACAGCGCCCGCGTGCGGTCGACGAGCACGGTGTGCGCCTCGCTCTTCGTGACCAGTTCGCGCAGCGGATGCGCGCGCAGCAGTTCGGTCACGTCCGATCCGAACGCCGGAGCCACCCGCTCGGAGAGGTGACGGTCGGAACGCAGCGACGCCGCGACCCCGGTCAGCCGTGAGCGGTCCGCGCGGGGGACGCCCTTCGCGGCCCGCTCGAACAACCGCGCCCCGATCTCGAGGTCGTTGGCCAGTTCGGCCGGACCCTGTCCCACCGCCAGCTTCGCCTCGACCGCGTGCCTCCACGTGGTGACCGGGTCGCTCCAGGCCTCGATACGGAACGTCCACAGACCCTCGCCGGTCGGCGTGAAGGAGCCGTCGACGGTGTCGGGCACCGGACCGCTGGTCATGGGAATCCGGAACGTCGCCGAACCGCCCGAAGAAGCGCTGCGCGGCCCCCGCACCGCAAGCGTGGCGGCCACGGCGTCGTGACCTTCGCGCCACACGGTTGCCCGGACGGGAAACACCTCACCCACAACGGCCTTGGCGGGAAAGCGGCCGCACCCGACGTTCGGTTCCACGTCGTCGATTCCGAGTCGACCTGTCACACTGGGCTCCGTTCCATAGCCGGAAGTTGCCGGCGGCTCGTGGGCTGGGCCGCCCGTTCAACCGTAATGGAGTCGACCGGTTCCTGTCCGTATTGGAGATCCGACGCCCACCCGGCCCGACACGGCGCGACGACGCCCGCAGTGCGTTATCGTTCGCGAGGTGAAAGCCTTGCGTCGGTTCACTGTCCGAGCCCACCTTCCGGAGCGGCTCGCAGCCCTCGGTCCGCTGTCCACCAATCTTCGCTGGTCGTGGCATCCGGCCACGCAGGAACTGTTCGGATTGCTGGACGAGGACCTGTGGCGGCAGGTGCAGTTCGACCCGGTCCGGATGCTCGGCGAGGTCGATCCCGCCCGCCTGGACGAACTGGCCGAGGACGTCGCGTTCCTGGCCCGGCTCGACGCCGCGTCCGCCGACCTCGACGACTACCTGTCCCGGCCCCGCTGGTATCAGAACCAGCAGGCCAAGGGAGTGTCGCTGGACGGCGGGATCGCATATTTCTCAATGGAGTTCGGGGTCAGCGAAGTGCTGCCCAACTACTCCGGCGGCCTCGGGATTCTCGCGGGCGATCACCTGAAGGCGGCATCCGATCTGGGTCTGCCGCTGATCGGTGTCGGGTTGCTGTACCGCTCGGGATACTTCCGGCAGTCGCTGACCGCGGACGGTTGGCAGGCCGAGCACTACCCGCCGCACGACCCGCAGGGCCTGCCATTGCGCCTGCTCACCGAGTCCGGGCCGCAGTCGTCCGACGGGGCGCCCGTCCTCGTGCACGTCGCGGTGCCCGGCGGCCGGGTGCTGCGCGCCCGCGTGTGGATCGCCCAGGTGGGGCGCGTCCCACTGCTGCTGCTCGACTCCGACATCGCGGAGAACGACGCCGAGATGCGGGGCGTCACCGACCGCCTGTACGGCGGCGACCAGGACCACCGCATCAAACAGGAGATCCTCGCCGGCATCGGCGGCGTCCGCGCGGTGCGCGCCTACACCCACGCGTACGGCCTGCCCGATCCCGCCGTCTTCCACATGAACGAAGGGCACGCCGGGTTCCTCGGCATCGAGCGGATCCGCGAACTGGTCACCACCGGCGGGCTCGACTTCGACGAGGCGCTGGCCGCGGTCCGCGCCGGCACCGTCTTCACGACCCACACCCCCGTTCCCGCGGGTATCGACCGGTTCCCCGCCGACCTCGTGCGGCACTACTTCGGCGGCGACAACGGCGCGAACGAATCGTCCCTGCTGCCGGGGCTGACGATCGACCGGATCCTCGGACTCGGCCGCGAACCGGATCCGTCCGTGTTCAACATGGCCCACATGGGCCTGCGTCTCGGGCAGCGAGCGAACGGCGTGTCCCAGCTGCACGGCATCGTCAGCCGGGAGATGTTCCAGCCGCTGTGGCAGGGCTTCGACGCCGGAGAGGTGCCGATCGGCTCGGTCACCAACGGTGTCCACGCGCCCACCTGGGCCGCGCCGGAGTGGATCGATCTCGCCACCCGCATCCTCGGCCCCGAACTGGTGGAGGAGGCCCGCGGCTGGGAGCGGCTGCAGGACCTGTCCGCCGAGGAGCTGTGGGCGACCCGCAATGCGCTGCGCGGGAAACTCGTCGAGGAGGTCCGCAGGCGGGTCCGGGCGTCCTGGATCGAACGCGGCGCGACGTCCGCGGAACTCGGCTGGACGAACGAGGTGTTCGACCCGAACGTGCTCACCGTCGGCTTCGCCCGGCGGGTGCCCACCTACAAGCGTCTGACGCTGATGCTGCGCGACCCCGAGCGGCTCCGGGCCCTGCTCCTCGACGAGGAGCGTCCGGTACAGCTCGTGGTCGCCGGGAAGAGCCACCCCGCGGACGACGGCGGGAAGGCGCTCATCCAGCAGGTCGTGCGGTTCGCCGACGCGGCCGACGTTCGGCATCGCATCACGTTCCTCCCCGACTACGACATGTCGATGGCGCGGTACCTGTACTGGGGTTGCGACGTGTGGCTCAACAACCCGCTGCGCCCGCTCGAGGCGTGCGGAACGTCGGGGATGAAGTCGGCCCTCAACGGCGGACTGAACCTGTCGATCCGCGACGGCTGGTGGGACGAGATGTTCGACGGCGAGAACGGCTGGGCCATCCCGACCGCGGACGGCGTCGTCGACGAGACCCGGCGCGACGACCTCGAGGCCAGCGCACTGTACGAACTGCTCGCGCGCGCCGTCCTGCCGAGGTTCTACGACCGCGCGGACGGACTGCCGGTGCGCTGGGTGGAGATGGTGCGTCACACGCTGCAGCACCTCGGGCCCAAGGTGCTGGCGTCGCGGATGGTGCGTGACTACGCCGTCCAGTACTACGCGCCGGCCGCCGCATCGGCCCGGACGGTGGTGGCGGAGAACTTCGCCGGCGCCCGCGAACTTGCCGCGTTCCGTCGACGCGTCGAGGCCGCGTGGCCTGCGGTGACGGTGCTGCAGGTCGACGGCGCGGGGCTGCCCGACACTCCCGAGATCGGAGCGAATCTGGTACTGCGTGCCCGTATCCGCCTCGGTGAACTGTCCGTCGACGACGTCACCGTGCAGGCCGTGATCGGCAAGGCCGGACCGGACGAGGAGCTCACCGACCTCGTCACGGTCCCGATGACGCACTCGGCGTCGGACGAATCGGGGGAGTTGTTCGTCGCCGACCTGGCCCTGCCGCTGTCCGGCTCGGTCGGGTACACGGTGCGGGTGCTCCCGCACCACGATCTGCTCGTCGATCCGTCGGAACTGGGCCTGGTGACGGTGCCGAACCCCTGACCGGCACCACCGAGCCGGCCCGGGTTCGTCCCGGCACGGTTCACGGGCCGACGTCCCGGCGCCGGAAGCCGGCGACGGCGGCGAGGAACAGGGCCGCCGCCAGCAGCAGCAGGACGACGAGGGGAGCGGCCGCGAAGCCTTCGGCGGGCAGCGCCGGCGTGTAGTGGAAGGGGGAGAGAATCCCGAACCAGTCCGGGAGGACCTCCCCGAACATTCCGGCGACGAGAACGTAGCCCACGAACGCCCACAGTGCGGGCAGCGCGCGAGGGATCAGGCCGTACACGGCCGCGCACACCCCGACGATCACGAGCACCGCCGGGACGGTGTTCAGGGCCGCGCCGGTCAACCGCCCGAGCGCGCCCGCGTCGGACAGCGTGAAGGCCGCGGTGATCCCCATTCCGATTCCCGCGGCCACCGCGATCGCGCCGGCGGCACCCGCGATCACGACCAGTTGGCCACCGAGCCACCGCGCCCGCGACACGGGGGTGGCCAGGGCCTCCTCGGCGCGACCCGCCGATTCCTCCGAGCGGATCGACACGACGGCACCGACGGCGTACATCGCGGCCATCACCGCCAGGAACACCAGATACAGGGCGAACGCACCGTCGGCGGCCGCCGCGGCGCCACCCGGCAGCAGCTGTGCGAGATCGGGATCCTGTTCGATGAAATCGCTGATCTGCCTGCCGAGGGAACCGATGGGCAGCGACAGCGCGAACACGCCGACACCCCAGGCGAGGATCTGGCCGCGCTGCTGACGCGCCGCGAGCGCGGTGACTCCGGTCAGGTGGGGGGACGCCTCGGCGCGCCCGCCCCGCGGCGGGAGGAGTCCCGCCCCGACGTCCCGGCGACCGATGGCCGCATACGCGCACACGACGGTCAGTGCCGCCGCGACGACGCCGATCAACAGCGGCCACCAGCGTTCGTCGACGTACGCGCGGGTGGCCTGCGACCAGCCGATCGGCGACACCCACGTCAGCAGGCTCCCGCTGTGTCCCTGCTGCACATCGCCCACCGCCCGAAGCAGGTACGCGACGACGACCGCGCAGATTCCGGCACCGCTTGCCGCGCGGGCGTGTTCGGTGAGCTGCGACGCCAGCGCCGACAGCGCCGTGAACACCAGGCCCACGACCAGCACACCCGCCGACATGTTCAGCGAACCCACCGGAGGCAGACCCACGGCGAGCAACCCGATGACGAGCAGCAGCGCGACGAACACAGTGGCGAGGGCCGCCGAGATCAGTCCCGCCGTGATTCCCGCGTACCTCCCGACGACGCCGGCGCGTACCAACTCTGCACGCCCGGTCTCCTCCTCGGTCCGCAGATGCCGCGTCACCAGCAGCACCGACATGATCGCCACGGCCACCATCGTCATGCCGGCGATCTCGTTCGCGACCATCGCACCCAGCGTGTAGTCGTCCAGGCCGTAGCCCGGCCCGGCAAGGGCGGTGGCGGCCGGGGACGAGATGAGTTCGGCACGGGCCTGCCGGGATTCGGCGGTCGGGTAAATGGTGGAGTAACTCGACGCGAGCAGGACGGTGAGGCCCGCCACCGCGACCGTCCACACCGGAATCCGGACCCGGTCGGTGCGCACCGCCAGTTCGGCGAGCGCACCGGTTCCGCTCAACTGACTCACTGCGGCCGTCCGATCCCGAGCGCCTCGACCTCGTCGCGGTACTCGCGGAGGAACAAGTCCTCCAGCGTCGGCGGGTTGGCGGTGATCGAGACGATCCCCAGCCCCGTCAATGTTGTCATGACCGGGTCGATCTGATCGGAATCGACGTCGAACGTCACCGTGTTCGCGTCCTCACCCTTCTGCAGGTTGTGCACACCGGGTACGTTCCCGATCGGATTGGGCTTGATCCGGGTGGTCGCCGTCACCGTGGTCCGGGTGAGATGCCGCAACTCGGACAACGTTCCCGCCTGCACCGTCCTCCCCGCCCGGATGATGGTCACGGCGTGGCACAGCGCATCCACCTCGGCGAGGATGTGACTCGACAGCAGCACCGTGCGCCCGCCGCGCGCGAATTCGGTGATGCATTCCTGAAACACCGCCTCCATCAACGGGTCCAGGCCCGACGTCGGTTCGTCGAGGATGAGGAGTTCGGTGTCGGCGGCGAGCGCGGCCACGAGCGCGACCTTCTGCCGGTTGCCTTTCGAATAGGTGCGGCCCTTCCGGGTGGGGTCGAGTTCGAACCGCTCGATCAGCGACGCGCGCCGGACCGGATCGAGTCCGCCGCGCAGTCGCCCGAGAAGGTCGATCGCCTCGCCGCCGGACAGGTTGGGCCACAGGTTCACTTCGCCCGGCACATAGGCGAGCCGCCGATGCACGGGCACGGAATCACGCCACGGATCGGCACCGAGAACGGATGCCGAACCCCCGTCGGCGCGCAGCAGACCGAGGAGCACCCGGATGGTCGTGGACTTGCCCGCGCCGTTGGGCCCGAGGAACCCGTGCACCTCGCCCGACTTCACCTCCAGGTCGAGGCCGTCGAGGGCGAGCACTTCACCGAACTTCTTGGTGAGTCCGCGGACTGAGATCGCAAGGTCCATCGGTCGAGCATAGGTGCGCACCGATCCGGTGTCCGACTCAGTGCGGAACAGCGTTTCAGGGCCGTGAGTCGCGGATCCGTCCCAGTGCCTTGCGCACGACCTCCGGATCCGACGTCTCCCAGAACGGCGGCAGCGATGCCCGCAGATACCCGGCGTAGCGGGCGGTGGCGAGCCGCGGATCGAGAACCGCCACCACACCCTTGTCGTCGACGCTCCGCAGCAGGCGTCCGACACCCTGCGCGAGCAGCAGCGCCGCGTGATTGGCTGCGACGGAAAGGAACCCGTTGCCGCCGCGCGACTCCACCGCCTTCTGCCGGGCGACCAGCAACGGGTCGTCGGGGCGGGGGAACGGGATGCGGTCGAGGATCACGAGGCTCAGCGACGGGCCCGGCACGTCGACGCCCTGCCACAGCGACAACGTGCCGAACAGCGACGTCGGCTCGTCACCGGCGAACGCCCGGACGAGGGCGCCCGTCGAGTCGTCGCCCTGGCACAGGATCGGGGTTTCGAGCCGGTCGCGCATCGCCTCGGACGCGGCCTTCGCCGCCCGCATCGACGAGAACAATCCCAGCGTCCGCCCACCGGCGGCCTCGACGAGTTCGGCGATCTCGTCGAGATACGCGGGGGACAGGCCGTCCCGGCCCGGCGGCGGCAGTTGCTTCGCGATGTAGATGATCCCGGCGCGGGCGTGGTCGAACGGCGACCCGACGTCGAGGGCGTTCCATTTGAGCGTGCCCGCATCGGACGGCGCCTCGGACCCGGTGGCCGTCGCCGGATCGATCACGACGGACGACTCGGCGGGAAGTCCCCAGTTGACGGCGAGGCCGTCGAAGGACCCGCCGACCGTCAGGGTGGCGGACGTGAGGACCACCGTCGATTCCGCGAACAGCCGGGAACGCAGCAGCCCGCCGACCGACAGCGGTGCCATCCGCACCACCCGGCGGATCGAACCACGGTTGTCGTCGGCGGCCAGCCACACCACGTCGTGACGCTTCGCCGGATCCGGCTCGTCGAAGGCGCTGAGAACGCGGACGGCGCTGTCGTGAACCTCCTCGACCGACGCGAGCGCGGTGTTGCGGGCGGCGGCCGCCTCCGGGTCGCTCAACGCCATGCCGGGACGGGACGGGCCGATGGCCGTGCGCAGCGCCCAGGCGGCGTCGCGGACGGCGGCGAGCGCGGGCGCCGCGCCGGGCGGCAACGCCTCCCACCGCTCGGGCCGCAACTCCTCGAGCAGCGCCGCCCAGCCCTCACCCGCCGCCTCGAGGCGATCGGCGTCCTGCTCCTCGACGAGCTTCGCGCAGCGCCTGGCCGCGGCACTGATCGTCGACGCGGCCAACTCCGCGGTGGCGACATTGGTGACGCGGTCGACCAGTTCGTGCGCCTCGTCGATGACCACGACGTCGTGTTCGGGAAGGATCGCGATCCCGGTGATGGCGTCGATGGCGAGCAGGGCGTGGTTGGTGACGACGACGTCGACCTGCGATGCCTCCGCGCGGGCCCGCTCCGCGAAGCAGTCCTCGCCGACCGGGCAGCGGGACTTGCCGAGGCACTCCCGGGCCGTGACGCTGACCTGGCGCCACGCCTTGTCGCTGACACCGGGGGCCAGATCGTCGCGGTCGCCGGTCTCGGTGTCCGAGGACCACTCGGTGAGGCGCTGCACCTCACGGCCGAGCCGGGACACCGCGAACGGATCGAACAGCTCGTCGGCCGGCGGTTCCTCCGCGGTCCCGGTGTGGATCTTGTTCATGCACAGATAATTGTTGCGGCCCTTCAGGATCGCGAAGTGCGGCCTGCGGCCGAGCGAACCCTCGAGCGCGTCCGCGAGCCGCGGCATGTCGCGGTCGATCAGCTGACGCTGCAGTGCGATGGTCGCCGTCGAGACGATGACCGTCTTGCCGCTCTGCACCGCGTGCCGGACGCTCGGCACGAGGTAGGCGAGCGACTTACCGGTACCCGTTCCGGCCTGGACGGCCAGATGCTCCCCGGTGTCGATCGAATGCGCGACGGCGGAAGCCATGGTCAGCTGGTTGGACCGCTCGGCACCGCCCAGCGACCGCACCGCCGTGCGCAACAGCTCGGGGACGTTGGGGAGGTTTTCAGGCACCCGAGCAGGTTACTCGGCACCTACGTCAGAAATCGTCACGCGGTCCGAGGGAACGTCCGAGTCGCGCCCCACGAGGCGCACCCCGGCGGCGCGCATCGCGGTGATCGCGGCCTCGACGGTCGTAGGAGCCACGCCCGCGGTGAGGGGGAGGAGCACGCGTGTCGGGAAGCCGGCCGCCACGGCGTCGAGTGCCGTCGCGACCACGCAGTGATCGGTGGCGATGCCCACGATGTCGACCTCGGTGACCCCGGCCGCACGCAGCCATTTCTCCAGGCTCTCGCCGTCGGAATTCCTGCCCTCGAAGCCCGAGTAGGCCGCGGAGTACTCGCCCTTGGAGAACACCGACTCGATGCCACTGCGATCGAGGTCCGGGTGGAACTCCGCGCCGTGGGTTCCCGATTTGCAGTGCACCGGCCACGTGTCGACGTAATCCGGCTCTTCGGAGAAGTGGCGGCCCGGATCGATGTGGTGGTCGATGGTGGCGGCGACCGCGTCGTACTCGGCCTCCGCCAGGAATCGGCTGATCGCCGCCGCGACCGCGGAACCACCCTCGACCGCGAGGGAGCCGCCCTCGCAGAAGTCGTTCTGAACGTCGACCACGAGCAGTGCCCGCCGGACGTCGGTGCCTCCGATGTCGATCACGGTGCCCTCCTGGGTTCGGGTTCGGCGAAGCGCACGGGGATCGCGGGCTCGCCGTGGGAGAGCTTCAAGCCCTCCCACGGCAGACTGACGAGGCCCGCCGCCAGGAGGGATCTGCTGTCCTCCAGAGTAGTCGCCTCGCAGGCGGTCTCACCGCCCCGCACCAGCGGGACCAGCAGTTCCGTCGCCGCGAGGCCTGCCGCGTCCGGTGCGTCGGAGTGAGCCGGGTACACGACCTCCTCCACCAGGGTTCCGGTGTCGCGGGCGAACCGCACCGCCTTCTTGGTTCCGCCCCGCGACGCCTTGTTGCTGCTCCGCTTCTCGACCGGGATTCCGTCCACCTCGACGAGTTTGTAGACCATTCCCGCCGTCGGCGCACCCGATCCGACGACGACGGACGTGCCGACCCCGTAGACGTCGACCGGTTCGGCCCGCAACGCAGCGATGGCGTACTCGTCGAGGTCGCCGGACACCACGATCTTCGTCCCCGTCGCCCCGAGGCCGTCGAGTTGCCCGCGCACCTGCCGGGCGAGAACACCCAGATCGCCCGAGTCGATCCGGACACCTCCGAGTCCGGGGCCCGCGACCTCGACCGCCGTCTCGACGCCCGCGGTGATGTCGTACGTGTCGACGAGGAGCGTGGTTCCGACTCCGAGCGCCGCGACCTGCGCGCGGAATGCCGCCGTCTCGTCCGGTCCGTCCGGGGTGGTGTGCAACAGGGTGAACGCGTGCGCGCTGGTGCCCGCACCGGGCACACCGTGCCTGCGGACCGCCTCCAGATTCGACGTGGCCGTGAAACCCGCCAGGTACGCGGCGCGCGAGGCTGCCACCGCCGATTCCTCGTGGGTGCGCCGTGAACCCATTTCGATCATGGGGCGGCCGTCCGCGGCGCTGACCATACGTGCGGCGGCGGACGCGATCGCGCTGTCGTGGTTGAGGATCGACAGGATCAGCGTCTCGAGCAGCACGCACTCGGCGAACGTTCCGCGCACGGACAGGATCGGGGAGCCGGGAAAGTAGAAGTCGCCCTCTCGGTAACCGTCGATGTCGCCGCCGAACCGATACTCACGCAGCCAAGCGACGGTGGTGGCGTCGAGGAAACGGGAGACGATCTCGAGTTCCGATTCGCCGAAGCGGAAGTTCGACAGCGCCGCGACCAGGCGGGCCGTGCCGGCGACGACGCCGTAGCGGCGACCGTCCGGGAGGCGGCGGGCGAACACCTCGAAGCTGCAGCGACGGTGCGCGGAACCGTCGGCGAGGGCCGCCGACAGCATCGTCAACTCGTACTGGTCGGTGAACAAGGCGGTGCTGTCTCTGGACACCCGGCCACTGTAAGCCGCGGTGTCGCCCAGCGGAGGAGCGTCGTACCCTTGTGTCATGGCTCATTGCTCGACGACAGCTCCATTCGTGGATGCCATGCCGGCATCGCCGCAGGTCACCCCTGCAGAGTCGGAGGTCGTCGAGGTCGATGAAGCCAATGATCGTCCCTGGGTCACCGTCGTGTGGGACGATCCGGTGAATTTGATGCACTACGTCACCTACATTTTCCAGAAGCTCTTCGGGTACAGCAAGGCGAAGGCGACCGAATTGATGATGCAGGTGCATTCCGAGGGGAAGGCCGTGGTGTCGAGCGGCTCCCGGGACAAGGTCGAAAACGATGTACGCAAGCTGCACGCGGCGGGCCTGTGGGCCACGATGCAGCGGGACAGCAGCTAACTTTCCGTTCGGACAGTAAGGAACTCGGTACACGACGTGCGGATGTGGAGCAGGAAGAACTCGCTCGGCGGCATGAAGCTGCGCTCGGAGATGGACGCGCACGAGGCCACGGTGCTGCGGTCGCTGGTCGCCTCCGTTCTCGGTCTCCTCGAGGAGCGGGCCGCGTCCGCCCCGGCCGACGAACTCGCCGCGCTCACCGGGATGCGGACGGGCAACACGACGGCACCCGACGAGGAGGTCCTCGCCCGGCTGCTGCCCGACTTCCACCGCCCCGAGATGGACGCGCCGGACGACGACGAGATCCGCGCAGAATCGAAGGCCGACGTCAACGGCGCGCTGCGCGGACTCCACGAACCGGAGATCATCGACGCCAAGCTGGCCGCGGGCTCGGTCATCCTGCACACCGTCCCGGAGAACGGCGGCAAGGTTCTCCTCACGCCGGAGCAGGCCGACGCCTGGCTCAGCGGTCTCAACGACGTCCGGCTGGCGCTGGGGACCAACCTCGGCATCGACGCCGACACGCCCGACGAACTCGATCCGGGTGATCCCCGCGCACCGCACCTCGACATCTACCACTGGCTGACCTGGATGCAGGACTCGCTCGTTCAGGCACTGGCGCCGTGACGGGCACGACGCCGGGCCGCACCGATTCGCTCGTCGATGTGGTCGGCCTGAGCGTCGGGCACCACCACCGACTCGATGCGGACGCCGCACTCGGCAGCGGCGCCGCCACCGGATGCACCGTCGTTCTCGCGCCGCACGGCGCGACCGGAGCGGTCGACGTCCGCGGCGGCGGGCCGGGCACCAGGGAAACCGACCTCCTCGACCCCAGCCACAGCGTCCGGAAGGTGCACGCGATCGTCTTCACCGGCGGCAGCGCGTACGGGCTCGCCGCCGCGGACGGCGTCATGCGATGGCTGGAGGAGCACGGTCACGGAATCGCCATGGGGGAGCCCGAGCAGGTGGTCCCGATCGTCCCCGCCGCCGTCATCTTCGATCTGCCGGTCGGTGACTGGCGCACCCGTCCCACCGCCGAATTCGGTTACCGGGCAGCGGATTCCGCGTCGCACACCGTGCTCTCCGGTTCGGTGGGCGCCGGAGTCGGGGCGCGCGCGGGCGCGATCAAGGGCGGGGTCGGAACGGCGAGTGTCGTCATCACGGACGGTCCGGCGAAGGGCATCACCGTGTCCGCGCTGATGGTGGCCAATCCCGTCGGAACCGTGTTCGATCCGGCGACCGGACTGCCGTGGGGCGTCGCCACCGTGGGCGCAGCCGCGTTCGGGCTCCGGCCGCCGGTCGCCGCCGAGGTGTCGGCGGCACGCGAACTGATGGCCAAGAGCACCGTTCTCAACACGACCATCGGGGTCGTCGCGACCGACGCCGCCCTCGGCAAGGCAGCGATGCGCCGCGTCGCCGTGGCCGGACACGACGGGCTCGCCCGCGCGATCCGGCCCGCGCATTCGCCGCTCGACGGCGACACGATCTTCGCGCTCGCCACCGGCATCCACCCGGTGCACCACCCGGCCGGCGTGCCCGACGCGTTCCCACCCGATCTGCCCGTCGTCGACGCCGTCTGCACGGCGGCCGCCGAAGTGGTCGAGAAGGCCATCGTCGACGCCGTCCTCAGCGCCACTCCGGTCGCGGGAATTCCCACGTACCGCGAGCTGTTCCCCTCGGCACTGCGTTCCTGACGCGGTCTGTTCGGTGGCCGAGTCGACGGTCCGCACCTAGGATGGCGCTCACGGAGGTGGATGACGTGCTGGTGATTCGATCGGACTTCGTCGAGGCGATGGTCGCGCACGCGCGGGCCGACCACCCGGACGAAGCGTGCGGGGTCATCGCCGGGCCCGAGGGCTCCGACCGCCCCGAACGGCACATCCCGATGATCAACGCTGAACGTTCGCCGACGTTCTACCGATTCGACTCCGGTGAGCAGTTGAAGGTGTGGCGGGCGATGGACGACGCCGACGAGGTGCCCGTCGTGATCTATCACTCGCACACCGCCACCGAGGCGTATCCCAGCCGGACCGACATCTCCTTCGCATCCGAACCGGACGCCCACTACGTGCTCATCTCCACCCGCGACCCCGACGCCCACGAACTGCGCAGCTACCGCATCGTCGACGGCGTCGTCACCGAGGAACCCGTCGACGTGGTGCAGAGTTACAAGTTCGCCCACACCTCGGTGGCGGACGTCCCCGACAAGTGACGACGCCGTCCCTCGCGACGGTCCCGCGGCAGGAAGACACCCACATCCCGAGGAGCCGACCATGGCTGTCACAGTTTCGATCCCCACCATCCTGCGTTCCCACACCGGCGGCGAAAAGCGAGTGGAGGCAACAGGTCCCACGCTTTCGGCCGTCATCGACGATCTCGAGGGCAATTACGGTGGCATCAAGGACCGCCTGATCGACGGCGGCCGCCTGCACCGGTTCGTCAACGTGTACGTCAACGACGAGGACGTCCGATTCTCGGGCGGACTCGACACGGAGGTGGCCGACGGGGATTCCGTGACGATCCTGCCCGCCGTCGCCGGAGGCTGATCGCGGCCGTGGCGCGGTTCGATTCGCTCATCGATACCCTCGGCGACACACCCCTCGTCGGGCTGCCGCGGCTGTCGCCGAGCTGGACCGGCACCTCACCGGTCCGTCTGTGGGCGAAACTCGAGGACCGCAATCCCACCGGTTCGGTGAAGGACCGGCCCGCCCTCCGCATGATCGAACAGGCCGAGAACGACGGCACCCTGACACCCGGCGCCACGATCCTCGAACCGACCAGCGGCAACACCGGCATCTCTCTGGCGATGGCCGCGAAACTCAAGGGCTACCACCTCATCTGCGTGATGCCCGAGAACACGTCCGTCGAACGCAGGCAACTGCTGACGATGTTCGGCGCCGAGATCATCGACTCACCGGCGCGCGGCGGCTCGAATCAGGCTGTGGCCGTGGCCAAGGAGCTGTCCGCGGACCATCCCGACTGGGTGATGCTGTACCAGTACGGCAATCCCGCGAACGCGCTGGCGCACTACGAGACGACGGGGCCGGAGATCCTGCGGGACCTGCCCGAGATCACCCACTTCGTGGCCGGCCTCGGCACCACCGGAACCCTGATGGGCGTGGGTCGCTACCTCCGCGAACACGTCGACGGCATCGAGATCGTCGCGGCGGAACCCCGCTACGGGGAACTCGTGTACGGCCTCCGCAACATCGACGAGGGCTTCGTTCCCGAACTGTACGACGAATCCGTCCTCACCTCGCGGTTCTCCGTCGGTCCCGCCGACGCCGTCCGCCGCACCCGGCAACTGATCGACAACGAAGGCATCTTCGCGGGCATCTCCACCGGCGCGATTCTCCACGCCGCGCTGGGGGTCGCGCGCAAAGCGGTCAAGGCCGAGCGCGCCGCCGACATCGCGTTCATCGTCGCCGACGGCGGATGGAAATATCTGTCGACCGGTGCCTACGGCGGTACGGTCGAAGAAGCGGAAGAAGCACTGGAAGGGCAGCTGTGGGCATGACGACAAGGGTGTGCGGATCATGACTTCGCCGTTCGACTCCTCCCGATTCGGCTCGCCGGCGCCGAGGGGTGGCGCGTCGCCGGCACCCGCGCGCACGTCGAAGCCGCTGTGGTTGCAGTCCGCGATCGTCGTCGGCGCGTTCACGATGTTGCTGTACGTCATCGAGGTCGCCGACGTGGCGTCCGACGAGCGACTCGAAGACAACGGCGTCCAGCCGCGCACGATCGACGGGCTGTGGGGAATTCTGTTCGCCCCGGTCCTCCACGACGACTGGGCGCACCTGTTCGCGAACACGGTCCCGCTGCTGGTCCTCGGGTTCCTCGTGCTGCTGTCGGGCATCGCCCGCGGCCTCGCCGCCACCGGGATCGTCTGGGTGGTCGGAGGTCTGGGCACCTGGTTGACCGGCGGATCCTATTCCAACCACATCGGCGCTTCCGTCCTGATCTTCGGCTGGCTCGCCTACCTTCTGGTCCGGGGAGTCTTCGCCCGCAACCTCGGCCAGATCCTCGTCGGCGTGGTGGTGTTCGTCGTGTACGGCAGTCTGCTGTGGGGTGTGCTGCCGAGCGCGCCCGGTGTGTCCTGGCAGGGGCATCTGTTCGGCGCCGTCGGCGGTGTCCTCGCCGCGTGGCTGCTCTCCGCCGACGCCAGGAAGCAGCGCGCCCGGAAAGCGGTAGGGCCGCACTCGTTCGGATGAGTGGCCCGCCGCGGCGAACAGGTAGTCGACCGGCGTGTACGCCGCTTCCGGCGGCCGAGCGTATGCCCTGCTGGTAGGCTCCTCGCGAGATCCGGGCACACCACAACTGCGTAGTTCAGGCCATCGACAGTGTCGTCACGGAGAGCCGGTCGAGGGGGTCGAGCTCGCGGATTCGCGCACACGCCGTGTCGCCGATGTCCGGGCGCGTCCCCAGCGGCGGACCTCCGTCGCCGCACCCCACCGCACCCTCAGGAGTTGATCATGGCTGTCACAGATTCGACCCCCGACGTCGACAGCGAGTGTCCGTTCGTACGCCGTGTAGTCACGGAAGGCTGATCGCTGACGTGGCAAGGTTCGATTCGTACATCGACACTCTCGGGAACACTCCACTCGTCGGCCTGCCCCGGCTGTCGCCGCGCTGGAACGGCAGCAATCCGGTGCGGTTGTGGGCCAAGCTCGAAGATCACAACCCCACCGGTTCGATCAAGGATCGCCCGGCGCTGCGGATGATCGAGCAGGCCGAACGGGACGGCCGACTGACCCCGGGGTCGACGATCCTCGAATCGACCAGCGGAAACACCGGCATCTCCCTGGCCATGGCCGCCAAATTGAAGGGCTACCAGCTGATCTGCGTGATGCCCGAGAACACGTCGATGGAACGTCGCCAGCTCCTGACGATGTTCGGCGCCCGGATCATCGATTCCCCGGCCGCCGGTGGTTCCAACGAGGCGGTCGCCGTCGCGATGCGCCTGTCGGACGAAAATCCGGACTGGGTACTGCTCTACCAGTACGGCAACCCGGCCAACGCGATGGCGCACTACGAGACGACGGGCCCGGAGATCCTGCGGGACCTGCCCGAGATCACCCATTTCGTGGCGGGGCTCGGCACCACCGGAACCCTGATGGGGACGGGCCGGTTCCTCCGCGAACACGTCGACGGAGTCGAGATCGTGGCCGCGGAACCGCGCTTCGGGGAGATGGTCTGCGGTCTCCGCAACATCGAAGAGGGATTCGTCCCGGAGTTGTACGACGAGTCGGTGCTCACCCGCCGATTCCGGGTGCGTCACGCCGAGGCGATCCAGCGCACCCGCGAGTTGATCGACGTCGAGGGAATCTTCGCAGGCACGTCCACCGGCGCCAATCTCCATGCCGCACTCGACGTGGCGTGGTCCGCAGTCGAGGCGGGGCATCGCGCCGACATCGCCTTCGTGGTCGCCGACGGCGGATGGAAGTATCTGTCCACCGGAACCTACGACCCACAGGTCCAGGTCCTCGAAGAGGCCTGGGAACGGTAACGGGGCCGGATCCACGGTCGATCAGCATGGTCAGGTCACATTTCCCCATCGGTTGTGAGGTCGACGCGCCAATTCCGTCGGAAGCTTTTTCCGAAACGGGTCGTCGTGGCAGCATGGCGGGTATGCGCATTACCGTCCTGGGATGTTCAGGGAGCGTCTCCGGACCAGACTCACCTGCATCGGGTTATCTGTTGACCGCGCCGGACACACCGCCGCTCGTACTCGACTTCGGACCCGGTGTCCTCGGTGCGCTCCAGCGGTTCGCCGATCCCGGCGAGGTGTCCGTTCTCCTCAGCCATCTGCACGCGGACCACTGCCTGGACCTCCCCGGACTCCTCGTCTGGCGTCGCTATCATCCGAACCCGCCGAAGGGACGCGCCCTCGTCTACGGCCCGTCCGACACCGCCCGCCGGATCGGCGTCGCGTCCGCCGAGTGCGGTGGCGACATCGACGACATCTCCGACACGATCGATCTGCACCACTGGGCCGACGGCGAACCGGTCACGATCGGCGATCTCACGATCACGGCGCGGCGGGTCAACCACCCGCCCGAGGCCTACGGGTTCCGCTTGACCAACGGCGCCGGACGGACCCTCGTCTACACCGGCGACACCGGCATGTGCGAGGAAGTGATCGAACTCGCCCGCGACGCCGATGTGCTGCTCGCGGAGGCGTCGTGGACACACAGCCCGGACCGGCCCGAAGGAATCCACCTCTCGGGCACGGAGGCCGGCCAGGTCGCGCACCGCGCCGGTGTCGCCGAACTGCTGCTCACCCACATTCCGCCGTGGACGTCCCGCGAGGACGTCATCGCCGAGGCCAAGGCCGAATTCTCCGGTCCCGTGCACGCAGTGTCCGCGGGCGGCGTCTACACCGTCTGACGCCGTGTCCGCGCCCCACCGGGAGACGACTAGGCTCTCCGCTGTGACCACACGAGAAGACGGCAGGGCGGACGACGAACTCCGCGAGGTCAAGATCACCCGAGGCTTCACCACTCATCCCGCGGGATCGGTGCTGGTGGAATTCGGAAACACCCGGGTGATGTGCACCGCCAGCGTCGAGGACGGCGTTCCCCGCTGGCGTCAGGGATCCGGGCTCGGATGGCTGACCGCCGAATACGCCATGCTGCCCGCCGCCACCCACACCCGCAGCGGTCGAGAGTCCGTCAAGGGCAAGGTCGGGGGACGCACCCAGGAGATCAGCCGTCTCGTCGGACGCTCCCTCCGCGCGTGCATCGATCTCGCCGCCATCGGTGAGAACACCATCGCCCTCGACTGCGACGTCCTGCAGGCCGACGGCGGAACCCGCACCGCCGCCATCACCGGCGCCTACGTGGCCCTCGTCGACGCGGTGACCTACCTCCGTGCCGCCGGCCGCCTCGCCGACCCTCAGCCCATCTCCTGCGGCATCGCCGCGGTCAGCGTGGGCGTCGTCGACGGCCGTGTGCGCCTCGACCTGCCGTACGAGGAGGACTCGCGCGCCGAGGTCGACATGAACGTGGTGGCCACCGACACCGGTACTCTTGTCGAAATCCAGGGCACCGGCGAAGGCGCGACGTTCCCGCGGAGCACGCTCGACAAACTGCTGGATTCCGCACTCGCAGGCTGCGCGCAGTTGTTCGAGATCCAGAAGGCGGCACTCGAACTGCCCTACCCCGGTGAGCTTCCCGAGCCGAAGGTCCCGGAGACGTCGAAGAAGAAGTTCGGGAGTTAGACCGGTGCCGGAAACCACACGGGTGCTGGTGGCCAGCCGCAACGCGAAGAAGCTCCGGGAGCTGCATCGCGTGCTCGCGGCGGCCGGTGTCGACGGGATCGAACTGGTGGGGCTCGACGCCGTGCCCGAGTACCCCGAGGCCCCCGAAACCGGTGCGACGTTCGAGGAGAACGCCCTCGCGAAAGCGCGTGACGGCGCCGCCGCCACCGGATTGCCCTGCGTCGCAGACGATTCCGGAATCGAGGTGGACGCGCTGAACGGTATGCCCGGAATCCTGTCCGCCCGGTGGTCGGGCACGCACGGCAACGATCCCGCGAACACGGCACTGGTCCTGGCCCAGCTCGCCGACGTGCCCGAAGACCGCAGGGGAGCGGCGTTCGTCTCGGCGTGCGCGCTCGTGCTACCCGGCGGCGAGGAAACGGTGGTCCGGGGCGAATGGCGGGGCAGCGTCGCCCAGGAACCCGTCGGCGACGGCGGATTCGGCTACGACCCGGTGTTCGTGCCCGAAGGGGACACCCGATCCGCCGCCGAGCTCTCACCCGAGGAGAAGGACGCGTCCTCGCATCGAGGGCGGGCGCTCGTCCAACTCGTCCCCGCCCTGGCGGCGCTCACCGGACGCTGACACTCGCTACGCTGCAGTTGCACACCGGTCAGCCGGTCGTCATGTGACGGACCCGAGCGGTTCGATCAGAGTGCGAAGTCGCGGCGGACCTGCTTGGTCCGCTGATGCTCCACATAGAACGACAGGAACGGGATTGTGCCCGCGAGGAGTGTGCCGACCGTCCGGCCCGCGGGCCAGCGCACCTTGACCGCCAGGTCGAGCGTCACCAGCAGGTAGACGAAGTACACCCAGCCGTGAACCACCGCGATCCAGGTGGGCAGGTTGTCGACCTTGAAGATGTACTTGGCGACCATCTCTGCGGTGAGGACCAGCAGCCACACACCGGTGGCGTAGGCGAGGACGCGGTAGCGCAGGAGCGCGGGGGCGATCTTCTTCTGCTTCGCGGTGTCTGCGACCGAACCGGCAGTCGTCTCGTCTTGGCCCGTGCTCACGTGGTGCTCCTATCGGTCTCGCGAGCGGACAGCTCGGCGAGGTACTGGTTGTACTGCGAAATCTGCAGGCTCTCGAGGTCGTCCGGATCGTCGTCCTCGGCCGCCGCGGGGCGCGGGGGCAAGACGTCGGCCGGGATTTCCCGCAGTTCGGCGGGCGCGGCCGGGACGTCCGTGGTGTCTGCCGGCTCGGCGTCCTCGAGCTGCACGAAGCGCCGGTAGGCGTAGACGAGGAACGCCGCGAACAGCGGCCACTGGAATGCGTACCCGAGATTCTGGCCCGTTCCGCCCACCGCTTCGAACCGTGTCCACTGCCACCAGCCGAGTGCGAGGCACCCGACAGCCCCGACGACCACCAACAGGATCAGCGCGGGGCGGCGTTGCTTACGGTTACCGGACACGTAACGACGGTACCTGAATCGCCGAATGCGCTGCTAGGAGAGGTTGCCGCTATGGCGGCGGTCACAGGCTCGCTCGCGACGGTCGAGCTGCCCGGGGCATACTGCGATCGAATCGGCACAAAGCCGAAAAGTGCGCGAGGGGGGACTCGAACCCCCACGTCCTTTCGGACACCAGGACCTAAACCTGACGCGGCTGCCAAATTACGCCACTCGCGCGCGAAGCACAGACTACGCCATGGGCGCGACACTCCGGCGCACGCACGTCAGCCGATGCGTTCGCCTCCGTTCCCAATATTTCGCCCCGCCCACGTTGCAGTCTGGCTGTGGCAATTGGGGCACAGGAAGCGAACTTCCTCCAACCGGGAATCGGACGGGTCGCCCCGTATGTGGTCCACGTGCAGGATCAGTGGGAGTCCGCACCAGTCATCACCGAGTCCGCAGAGAACGCATTTATACTCGACGCCGGCCTCGATCAGGGCGCGGCGCAGCAAATGTGGCTTCACGCGTGCGCTTCCCGGTGGCCTTTCGACGAGGATCTCCTCCCATGACATGCGATTGCGGGCAGGCTTGCCCTTGGTGTGCGCCTGGCCCGTGAAGTGCGTCGTATCGATTCCGAGCTTCTTGATCTGACGAGTCAGGTGGGCTTGCATTCCTCCGGACTGGCGCCGGCCGAGGTAGCGAATTACGCCCGCGTAGCTCGTCGACTCCGCGACCGCCTGTTCGAGGACTTCCCGCGTGTACTTCACCTCGCACCTGCCGCGCGTTGCTGCCGGCGCTGGTATCGCCAGATGGCGTGGGTGAAGGTCGTGGCGGTGACCTCGAGGCGCGCTGCCGCGGCGGCGACGAGGTCTTCCGCCTGTGTTGTGGTTGCGGGTGATTCGAGATCGAGTGCCTCGGCGATGAAGTCACACACCACTGCGCGGGACGCGGTTGTGGGCACGCCGAGTTGCATGGCGAAGCATTCCCAGGTGGCGGCTCCGAATCCGGGCACGGCGACGACGGCGCTCCGCTGCGCGTCGTCGTCGCGGAGATCTGCGGACGTGGTGCAGCCCAGTTCGGTGAGCGAGCGTGCCGCCGTGGCGACGGCCTCGGCCTTGGTGGTGTAGTTCCCCGGTACCCGCTGCCGGTTGTTCAGGACCGTCAGGAGGCCTTCGGGTTCGTCGGCGTCCGCGGCGAGTGCGGTGAGGTCGTCGAGTGGTGCGGCGCGGTGATCGCGCCAACGGGTGATGACGGCGCGGACCCCGGTGGTAGGCGTGCCGTACGTCGCGCGGGCGGAGAAGGCCGCGTCGAGCAGAGCGGCTTCGATCTCCTGCGGCCAGCCCTCCGTCCAGTGCGGCCACGACTCTCGCGGCAGTTCGGCGTCGATGTGATCGAGTAGGGCGCGGATGTGGGCTGTGCTCATTTCTTCCCCCCGGAGAATGGCTGTCGGGTGTTCCTGGAATCGAACATTAGTGCGAGGGTCCGACAGGTTCGGTTTCTTCGTGCTCCGGGGGCGGTTTCGAGGACGCATACCTGCATGAACCTGGGACTTCGTCAAGGTGGTAACGAATTGATAACGATTAATGTGAGGCTTTCCTCAGGTTCTTGGACGTCCTTGCACCGCCCACGTGCAGCGGAGACGTGATCTACCCGTCGGTCACTTCGCGGTAGGTCTGTGAGGGACATCACGCGATATTTCTCCGATGCACGGCTGTGACACCCCGACGGCTCGTGAACGTGAGGAAATCCTCATGATTCTGTGTCAACCTTGAGCAGCCCGGAAGAGCTGATCAGAGCCGATACAGCAGGCACACGATGCCGAGGGCAGCAGACAGCAATCCCCACCTCCCCCCAGAGGGGAACAGGAGAGGACATACGCGTGACGATTGACGACACGACACCCGCAGGAAACGGAAGCAACTCGAAGGGTTCGCGGCGCATCGGCGTAGACCGGGACGACACTCGGTCGTCGAGCAAGGGCACCCTGGTGGATCGTCTGCTCGGAGGTGAGCCGTACGCGCTCGCCTTCGGTGGTCAGGGCGCACCCTGGCTGAGCTCGCTCGAGGAACTGAGCCGCGACAACGGACTCGAGCCGGCACTCACCACCCTCGTCAACGACGCGGCCGACTACCTCGCCCCCGTGGCGCAGGAGCTGCTCGTCGTGCGCCCGGTCGGATTCGACCCCATCGCATGGATCCTCGAGCAGGAACTCGCCGACGAAGAGGACGACGCCCAGGCGTCCGGACCTTCCGCGGCAGCGCTCACCTCGGCGGCGGTGTCCCTCCCCGGCGTCTTCCTCACCCAGATCGCAGCGCTGCGTGCGCTGGCGGCTCAGGGCCTCGATCCCGCGGTTACGGCTCCCGTGTCGGTGATCGGCCACTCCCAGGGACTCCTCGCCGCGGAGGCCGTCGCCTCCTCCGGTCGGAAGGACGGCGAACTCCTCGCCCTCGCTCAGCTCATCGGTGCGGCCGCCGGTCTGGTCGGCCGTCGTCGCGGAGTGATCTCCGCCGCCGACTCCACCCCGATGCTTGCTGTCTCCAACGTCGATCCGGAACGGCTCCGTCAGATCGTCGAGGAGCTCGCCGAAGGCCTCGAGCCCGAACGCGCAGCGGTCCTCGGCATCCGCAACGCCCGTCGCCGCGTCGTTCTGTCCGGCCCGCCCGCCCAGCTGGCACGCGTCCAGCAGCGGTGCGAGCAGATCGAGGCCGACGAGGCCCGTGAGCGCGACGCCAAGAAGCGTGGCGGCTCCATCTTCGCGCCCGTCTTCGAGCCCCTCGCGGTCGAGATCGGCTTCCACCACCCCGCACTCGCGGAGACGATCGACATCGTCGGCCAGTGGGCCGTGCGCTGCGGTCTCGACGAGGAGAAGGCCCGCGCCCTCACGAGCGCCTGCCTCGTCGACCCCGTCGACTGGGTCGAGGCCGTCGACGGCACCATCGAAGCCGGTGCCGCATGGATCCTCGATCTCGGACCCGGTGACCTCCTCACTCGCATGACGTCGGCCAGTGTCCGCGGCCAGGGCGTCGGCATCGTCGCCGCCGCGACCCGTGGCGGTCACCGCAACCTGCTCACCCCGGGCGCGACCCCCGAGGTTCCCGCCGCCTGGACCGAGTTCCTCCCGAAGCCGGTGTCGCTGCCGGGCGGACGCATCGGCGTCGAGACCGCCTTCACGAAGCTGACCGGTCGTTCGCCGATCCTGCTCGCGGGCATGACCCCGACCACGGTCGACCCGAAGATCGTCGCCGCGGCCGCCAACGCAGGCCACTGGGCCGAGCTCGCCGGCGGTGGCCAGGTCACCGAGCAGATTTTCGCCGACAACGTCGAGAAGCTCACCGGGCTGCTCGAGCCGGGCCGCGCCGTGCAGTTCAACTCGATGTTCCTCGACCCCTACCTGTGGAAGCTCCACGTCGGTGGCAAGCGCCTCGTCCCGAAGGCCCGCGCCGCGGGTGCTCCCTTCGACGGCGTCGTCGTCACCGCAGGCATCCCCGAGCTCGAGGACGCCGTCTCGATCATCGAGGACCTCGTCGAGGGCGGATTCAGCTACGTCGCGTTCAAGCCGGGCACGGTCGCGCAGATCCGCTCCGTCATCCGCATCGCCAACGAGGTTCCCTCGTTCCCCGTCATCGCCCACATCGAGGGCGGCCGCGCCGGTGGCCACCACTCGTGGGAAGACCTGGACGACCTGCTCCTCGACACCTACGCCGAGCTGCGTACCCGGCCGAACCTGGTCCTGTGCGTCGGTGGCGGCATCGGCACGCCCGAGCAGGCTGCCGACTACCTGACCGGCCGCTGGTCCGTCGCGCACGGTTTCCCGGCGATGCCGCTGGACGGCATCCTGGTCGGCACCGCCGCCATGGCCACCCTCGAGGCGACCACGTCTCCCGAGGTCAAGCAGCTCCTCGTCGACACCCCCGGCACCCCGGACTGGGTCGGTGCGGGCACCGCCGAGGGCGGCATGGCCTCCGGCCGTAGCCAGCTCGGCGCCGACATCCACGAGATCGACAACGCCGCGTCCCGCACCGGGCGCCTGCTCGACGAGGTCGCCGGCGACGCCGACGCCGTCGCCGAGCGTCGCGACGAGATCATCGAGGCCCTGAACGTCACGGCGAAGCCGTTCTTCGGCGACGTCGCGACGATGACGTACGAGCAGTGGCTGCGCCGCTACCTCGAACTGGCCGTCGGCATCGACGCGGCGAAGGCATTCGACTGCGGCACCGATCTCCAGGACGCCATCATCGAGGCCACCGAGAGCCCGTGGCTCGACATCACCTGGCGTGCGCGCTTCGGTGAGATGCTGCAGCGCACCGAGTCGCGTCTGCACCCGGTCGACCGCGGACCCATCCCCACCTTGTTCGCCGACGAGGCGATCCTCGAGCGTCCCGAAGCGGCCATCTGCGCCCTGCAGGCCCAGTACCCCGACTACGCGACCACGGTTCTGCACCCCGCCGACGTCTCGTTCTTCGTCTCGCTGTGCAAGACCCCCGGCAAGCCGGTCAACTTCGTGCCCGTCGTCGACGGTGACGTCCGCCGCTGGTGGCGTTCCGACTCGCTGTGGCAGGCGCACGATCCCCGCTACACCGCGGACCAGGTCTGCGTCATCCCCGGCACCGTCGCCGTCGCGGGCATCACGCGTGCCGACGAGCCCGTCGGCGAGCTGCTGGACCGCTTCGAGAAGGCCACCTACGACGAGCTGGTCACCGCCGGCGCCGCGCCGCAGTCGCTGCTCGCCCGTCGTCACGCGGACGTCGCCCGCGGCGTCCTCGACACCGTTCTGTCGGCTCCCGACATCCAGTGGGCCTCGCGCCTGACGCTGAACCCGGTTCGCCGGCTCGGTGACCTCGACAAGTGGTCGGTCGAGTCCGACACCCGCGCGGTCCACGAGACCACCGGTGCCGAGCTGTCCGTGATCGAGGACCGCCAGGTGCTCCTCACGGTCCCGCTGGTGGCAGGCAAGTCGGTCGAGATCACCATCACCGTTCCCGCATCCGTCGTCGACGGTGGCGCCCCCGTGGTCACCGAGGCCGACGCCGAGCAGTCCATGACGGCTCTCCTCGCGGTCGCGGCCGGTCAGGAACTGCCCGCCGTCAAGAACGGTGTCGCACGGCTCAACCTGGCGTGGACGCCCGACCTGGTCGCCGACCACGCCGGTGTCACCGGTTCGGGTCTGCCCACGACGCTGAGCGTGAGCGGCAAGGCCGTTCCGGACGTGGTCGTCGGCGCCTGCTGGCCGGCCGTGTTCGCCGTCCTCGGTGCCGCCAAGACCGAAGACTCGCTCTCCGTCATCGAGGGCATGCTCGACCTGGTCCACCTGGACCACAGCGTCGACTTCGTCGGCGAACTGCCCTCGGAGACCAGCATTCTCGTCGTCAAGGCCGAGGTCGCCTCGGTTCTCGACACCGACCTGGGCCGCGTCGTCGAGGTCAAGGTCGAGGTCGGCGCCATGCTCGGCGAGGGACTGGACGCGCCTGCCGTCGTCACCCTGTCGGAGCGCTTCGCGATCCGCGGCCGCACCGGCAAGGGCGAACTGTCCGACCCGGCCCGCGCCGGTGGCTCGCTCAGTGACGCGGCCGTCGACACCCCGCGTCGTCGTCGCCGCGACACCACGATCGTGGCTCCCCGCAACATGGGCTCCTTCGCCCAGGTGTCGGGCGACCACAACCCGATCCACACCTCCGACAACGCGGCACTGCTCGCCGGCCTCGGCAGCCCGATCGTGCACGGCATGTGGCTCTCCGCCGCCGCCCAGCAGGTCGTCACCGCCGTGGACCCGGCCGAGACCAAGACGCCGCCGCGCCGCCTCACCGCGTGGACCGCACGCTTCCTCGGCATGGTCCGCCCCGGCGCCGAGATCGACGTCCGCGTCGACCGCATCGCCACGGACCGCGGTGCCGAGATCGTCGAGGTCGGCTGCCGCATCGACGGTGACCTCGTGATGGTCGCCACCGGTCGCACCGCCGCCCCGAAGACCGTCTACGCGTTCCCCGGACAGGGCATCCAGCGCCCGGGCATGGGCCTCGACGCCCGCGCCCGCTCCAAGGCCGCCCGCGAGATCTGGGACCGCGCCGACAAGCACACCCGCAAGGCCCTCGGCTTCTCGATCCTCGCCGTGGTCCGCGACAACCCGACGGTCGTCAAGGCCCGTGGTGTCGAGCACAAGCACCCGGACGGTGTCCTGCACCTGACCCAGTTCACCCAGGTCGCGATGGCGACTCTCGGTGTGGCTCAGGTCGCCGAGCTCCGCGAGTCCGGCGCGTTCGTCGAGGGTGCCCTGCTTGCAGGCCACTCGGTCGGTGAGTACAACGCTCTCGCCGCCGTCGCCGGTGTGCTGCCCCTGGAAGCCGTTCTCGAGGTGGTCTTCCAGCGTGGCTCCGCGATGCACGCACTCGTTCCCCGCGACGAGGCCGGCCGCTCCGACTACCGGATGGCCGCCATCCGCCCGTCGCAGATCGGTCTGGCCGACGACGACGTCGAGGCGTTCGTCGCCGGCGTCGCCGAGGAGACCGGTGAGTTCCTGCAGATCGTGAACCTGAACCTGCGTGGCTCGCAGTACGCCATCGCGGGCACGGTCGCCGGGCTCAACGCGCTGGAGACGCAGATCGACATCCGCCGTGAGGCTTTCGGTGGCAAGCGCGCGTACATCATGGTCCCCGGCATCGACGTCCCGTTCCACTCGACGGTGCTGCGTGGCGGCGTCGACGACTTCCGTGGACGTCTCGAGGAACTGCTTCCGCAGGACATCGACCCGGCCATCCTGATCGGGCGCTACATCCCGAACCTGGTGCCCAAGCCGTTCTCCCTGGAGAAGGAGTTCGTGCAGGAGATCGCCGACCTGGTGCCGTCGAAGCCCCTCGACAAGGTGCTGAAGGACTTCGACTCCTGGGCGAAGAAGCCGGTTCAGCTCACCCGCGTGGTCCTCACCGAGCTCCTGGCGTGGCAGTTCGCCAGCCCGGTGCGCTGGATCGAGACGCAGGACCTGCTGTTCGCTGATGAGTCCGAGGGTGGATTGGGTGTCGAGCGGTTCGTCGAGATCGGTCTGGGCTCGGTCCCGACCGTCGCGAACCTCGCGTCGCAGACCCTCAAGCTGCCGGGCCGCTTCGGTTACCCGGTCGAGGTCCTCAACATCGAGCGTGAAGCCGCGATCGTGTACTCCACCGACGTCGATCCGGCGCCGGTCGAGGACGACGAGCCGGCCGCACCCGCAGCCGAGGCTCCCGCCGCATCGGCCGCACCCGCCGCGGCTCCGGCCCCGGCTGCCGCACCGTCCGGTGGACCGCGTCCCGACGACATCGCGTTCAAGGCCGCCGACGCCACCAAGGTCCTGATCAGCCTGTGGACGAAGCTCCGCCCCGACCAGGTCGGCCCCGTCGACACGATCGAGGCGCTGTGCGACGGCGTGTCCTCGCGGCGTAACCAGCTGCTCGTCGACCTCGGCTCCGAGCTCTCGCTCGGCGCGATCGACGGTGCCGCGGACGCCGACATGGGTTCGCTCGCCGGCACGGTCGACTCCCTGGCTCGCACGTACAAGCCGTTCGGCCCGGTGCTGTCCGATTCGATCAACGACCACCTCCGCAAGGTCTTCGGTCCCTCGGGTCGTCGTCCGGCGGCCATCGCGGACCGTGTGAAGAAGGTCTGGGAACTCGGCGACGGCTGGGCGTACCACGTCACCGCCGAGGTGGCGCTCGGAACCCGCGACGGTTCCAGCATCCGTGGTGGTGACCTCGGCGGCCTGGCCGGCGGCGGTCTCGCCGACGGTGCCGCAGTGGACGCCGTCATCGACAGCGCAGTGGCCGCAGTGGCCTCGCGCCGCGGAATCAGCGTCTCCCTCCCGTCCTCGGGCGGCGGAGCCGGTGGCACCGTCGACGCAGCGGCGCTGGGTGAGTTCACCGAGCACATCACGGGCCGCGACGGCGTGCTGGCCTCGGCCGCCCGCCTCGTGCTCGAGCAGCTCGGCTTCGCCGGCGACACGGCGGCTGCAGCGCAGCCGACGGACACCGAACTCGTCGACCTCGTGTCGGCGGAACTCGGTTCCGACTGGCCGCGACTGGTCGCTCCCGCGTTCGACGCCAAGCGGGCGGTGCTCCTCGACGACCGCTGGGCCAGCGCACGTGAGGACCTGGCTCGCCTGTGGATCGACGCGGCAGGCTCCGAGTCCCTCGAGATCGAAGGCTTCGCCGGTGCAGGCAAGTCCGTTGCGGCGCAGGCCGCATGGTGGCAGGCCCGCGCAACCGACGAGGGTCGCACTGCTCTGGCCGAGAAGTACGGACGCATCGCGGAGGCGGCAGTCGTCGTCACCGACGAGACCCCCGAATGGGCAGACCAGGTCGCCGTCGTCACCGGCGCCAGCAAGGGCTCCATCGCGGCCTCGGTCGCAGGGAAGCTCCTCGCCGGCGGCGCGACGGTCTTCGTGACCACCTCGCGTCTCGACGACAAGCGTCTCGGCTTCTACCGCGACCTGTACCGCCGCAATGCCCGCGCCGGTGCCGCCCTGTGGGTGGTTCCCGCGAACATGGCGTCCTACACGGACATCGACGCACTCATCGAGTGGATCGGTGAAGCCCAGTACGAGACGGCCGGTGGATCGAAGAAGCTGGTCAAGGAAGCGGTCACCCCGACGCTGCTGTTCCCGTTCGCCGCGCCCCGCGTGGCAGGCGACCTCGCCGACGCCGGCGCCCGCGCCGAAATGGAGATGCGTGTACTCCTGTGGTCGGTGGAGCGCCTGATCGGCGGACTGTCGAAGATCGGTTACGACCGTGACGTCGACACCCACCTGCACGTCGTGCTGCCCGGTTCCCCGAACCGCGGTCTGTTCGGTGGCGACGGCGCGTACGGCGAGGCCAAGGCCGCGCTGGACGCAGTGGTCGGCCGCTGGAAGGCCGAGCGCAACTGGGCCGAGCGCGTCACCCTGGTGCACGCACTCATCGGCTGGGTCCGCGGAACCGGCCTGATGGGCGGCAACGACCCGCTGGTCGAGGCCGTCGAAGGCGCCGGAGTCCGGACCTGGTCCACCCAGGAAATGGCTACCGAGCTGCTGCAGTGGTGCGAGCCCGAGGCACGTCGCCTCGCCTCCACCGAGCCGCTCGCGGCCGATCTGACCGGTGGTCTCGCCCAGGCGAACCTGGATCTGCCCGCTCTGGCGAAGCAGGCTCAGGACGCTGCGGCCGCCGCAGCCGAGGCCGACGAGGTCGCGGAGGCGCTCGACACCATCGCGGCCCTGCCCGCCCCGCCGCGGCTCGCCGCGTCGGTGACTCCGGCCTGGTCCGGCGTCACTGCGGCTCCGGAGGACCTCGTCGTCATCGTCGGCGCCGGTGAGCTCGGACCGTTCGGTTCCTCGCGGACCCGCTTCGAGATGGAGGTCGACGAAGAGCTTTCGGCGGCAGGCGTTCTCGAACTCGCCTGGAACACCGGACTCGTCGTGTGGGAGACCACGCCGTCCGCAGGCTGGTACGACGCCGAGACCGGGGAACTGGTTCCCGAGGCCGAGATCGCGGACCGGTACCACGACACCGTCGTCGAGAACTGCGGCATCCGTCGCTACGCCGACGACGGCGCCATGATCGAGAACACCGCACCGCTGCTCACGTCGGTCTTCCTCGACAAGGACCTGAGC
The DNA here is from genome assembly GCF_042802055.1 of Rhodococcus sp. NPDC057529. Taxonomy (NCBI): domain Bacteria; kingdom Bacillati; phylum Actinomycetota; class Actinomycetes; order Mycobacteriales; family Nocardiaceae; genus Rhodococcus; species Rhodococcus sp. NPDC057529. The sequence continues at coordinate 82,989 of NZ_JBHVEY010000024.1, read as the reverse complement.
TTCGTGGTCAGCACCGAGGCGGAGGCGCTCGCCTTCGTCGAGGCCGACCCGGAGAACACGGTCGCCGCCCCGGTTCCGGACAGCGGTGACTGGCAGGTCACCCGCCGTGCGGGCACCGAGATCCGCGTCCCCCGCAAGATGAAGCTCACGCGCAGCGTGGGTGGCCAGATCCCGACCGGCTTCGACGTCACCAAGTGGGGCATCCCCGCCGACATGGCCGACTCCGTCGACCGGGTGGGCCTGTGGAACATCGTCGCCACGGTGGACGCGTTCCTCACCGGTGGGTTCACGCCCAGCGAACTGCTGCGGTGGGTGCACCCCTCGCTGGTCGCCAACACCCAGGGCACCGGCATGGGCGGCATGACCTCCATGAGGTCGCTGTACATCGACACGCTGCTCGGCGAGAACCGGCCGAACGACATCCTGCAGGAAGCCCTGCCGAATGTGATTGCGGCGCACGTGGTCCAGTCCTACGTCGGCGGTTACGGCGCCATGGTCCACCCGGTTGCGGCGTGCGCCACGGCCGCGGTGTCCGTCGAGGAGGGCGTCGACAAGATCAAGCTCGGCAAGGCACAGCTCGTGGTCGCCGGCGGGTTCGACGACCTCAGCGCGGAGGGCATCATCGGATTCGGTGACATGTCCGCCACGGCCAAGACCGACGACATGCGGGCGAAGGGCATCGACGACCGTCGATTCTCGCGGGCCAACGACCGTCGTCGCGGCGGGTTCGTCGAGTCGCAGGGCGGTGGCACCATCCTGCTGGCCCGCGGTGACCTGGCACTCGAGATGGGCCTGCCCGTCCTCGGTGTGGTCGCCTACGCCGGGTCGTTCGCGGACGGTGTCCACACGTCGATCCCGGCTCCCGGAATCGGTGCGCTCGGCGCGGGTCGTGGGGGAGCGGATTCGCAGCTCGCCCAGTCCCTCGGCAAGCTCGGTGTCAGTGCCGACGACATCTCGGTGATCTCCAAGCACGACACGTCCACCGCGGCCAACGATCCCAACGAGGCGGAGCTGCACGAGCGCCTCGCCGGGGCACTCGGCCGCAGCGAAGGTGCACCGCTGTTCGTGGTCTCGCAGAAGAGCCTCACCGGACACGCCAAGGGTGGTGCCGCAGCATTCCAGCTGATCGGTCTCTGCCAGGTGCTGGACCAGGGCATCGTGCCGCCGAACCGCAGCCTCGACTGCGTCGACGAGAAGATGGCCGAGTTCGAACACCTCGTGTGGGCCCGGGAGGCGCTCCGCTTCGGCGAGCAGTTCCCGCTGAAGGCCGGTCTGCTGACCAGCCTCGGCTTCGGGCACGTGTCGGGCATGGTCGCGGTCGTCCACTCGCAGGCGTTCGTCGAGGCCGTCCCGGCGGACCGGCGTGAGGCGTACCTCGAGCAGGCACGCAAGCGCACCGTCGAGGGTCAGCGTCGTCTGGCGAAGGCCATGGTCGGCGGCGGCAGCCTGTACGAGCGTCCGGCGGATCGTCGCTTCGGCGGCGACAGCGTCCCGGCCGCCGCATCCCGTCAGCTCGAGGCGGACGTCCTGCTCACCGAGGCCGCGCGCCTCGGAGCGGACGACGTGTACAGCTCGGGTCTGCCCGGCTGCAAGTAGGAACGACGGATGGGAGTTCTGGGGATCGGCTTCGATCTCGTGACGGTGTCGGAGTTCGCCGAGCAGCTGGACCGGCCAGGGACGGCCATGCTCGACAACTTCACACCGGGCGAGCGTCGGGACGCCGTGACCCGGAGCTCCGATCCGGCTAGACATTTCGCTGCCCGGTGGGCTGCGAAGGAGGCAGTGATCAAGGCCTGGTCCACGTCTCTCTTCGCCAGCCCGCCGGTGCTGCCCGAGATGATCCACCACCTGATCGAGGTGGTGACGGATGCGTGGGGGCGACCGAGTATCCGCTTACGCGGGGACGTCGCCAAGCATCTGACGGATGTGAAGATCCACATCTCGCTCACCCACGACGGAGACATGGCCGGCGCGTTCGCCGTCATCGAATCCGTGTAGGCGCCTCCGGCGCTCGTGCGCCTTTCTGGTAGCCCCGGCAACCGGACAGGCGCACGAGTGCGTAGCGCCTAGGTGGAGCGCGACTCCTTCTCGGCGACGAGCAGGTACGCCACCATCAGCCGTTTGAGTTCGGCGACGGCGTCCGCGTGGCTCTGGTTGTCCTGCACCGAGAAGTTGAGCATCGAATACACGACGTGGACGAGTACCTCGGCCATCATCGTGCGCCGCTCCCGCGAGGTCTGCGGGGTGAGCGGTGCCAGCATCCGCGAGACCTGCTCCGCGAACGCCTTCTCGTGGATCGCCCCAGTGGCGCGCGTCGAGGGCGTGGACTGCATCGCCAGCCACACTTCGCGCCTCGACGGATCCGACGTCCACAGGCCCGCCATGTGGTCGACGAACGAATTGAGGAACCGCAGCCAGTCGAGGGACGGGACCTCACCGTTGAACTGGGCGATCTCGTGCTGCACGCCGACGAGGTCCTGCCGGTTGAGCTCGCAGACGATCACGTACTTGTTCGCGAAGAACTGGTAGAGCGTGCCGATCGGGACGTCCGCGCGGGCGGCGACCTCCTCGCAGGTGAACGATTCGAATCCCACGTCCACCAGCAACTCCCGCGAAGCCGCGAGCAGTGCGTCGAACTTGCGGCGGCTACGTTCCTGGGTCGGACGTCTGCGCGGCAGGAGTTCCTGCGGGTCCGACTGCAGCTCCAACGCCGGATCCACACGGCGCGGCGCTTGCTTGCTGACTGAAGACTCCACCGCCCCAGGCTATCCGTCTTTCGTCCGGATTCCGAAGATCCCTCCCGGTGACGCGTCGGGTTTCACCTGGCGGAGACGGCTCATCGCGCCGTCCTCCGGGTGAACAATGTGATCGCCCACAAGTAGCCGGCACAGGCGATTCCGACACACCACAACACCGTGATCAGAGCGGAGTCGTCGACGGGTGTGCCGAGCAGCAGGCCACGGACCGTTTCGATCACCGGCGTGACGGGCTGGTTCTCGGCGAAGGCGTGTAGCCAGCTCGGCATCGTGTCGGTAGGAACGAACGCGCTGCTGACGTAGGGGAGGAAGAGCAGGAAGAAGGTGAACCCGTTGGCGGCTTCCTCGGTGCCCGCGAGCAGCCCGAGCGCGGTCGCCAGCCAGGAGATGGCGAGGATGAACAGGGCGACGATCGCAAGTGCGGCCAGCCACTGCATCGGGCCGGCGGTGGGTCGGAATCCCATGATCATCGCGACGCCGATCACGACGAGGGACGTCAGGAGATTGCGGATGACACTGGATGCGACATGGCCGAACAGGAACGCCGACCGCGCGATGGGCATGGACCGGAATCGGTCGACGATGCCGTGCACCATGTCACCGGTGACGCTCACCGCCGTCTGTGAGGACCCGAAACCGGCGCAGAGCAGGATGATTCCGGGAACCACGTAGTCGAGGTACCCGGTGGCGGTCTGCATGGCTCCGCCGAAGACATACACGAACAACAGCAGCAGCAGCACCGGAAGGGCAACGCCCATGATCATCGTGTCCGGGCTGCGGAGCAGGCGCGTCAGGCTGCGGCCGGTCATCGCCGCGAAGTCGTCCAGTGGGCGTGACTGCGTGGTCGGGATCATCGGGCTGCGGCCTCGTTCCGGATCGGGGAAGCGTTCGAGTTGTCGGTGAGAGCGAAGAAGACGTCGTCGAGATCGGGGGAGTGGAGCGAGAGCTTGTCGACGGTGACGCTCTGGTCGTCGATTCGTCCGAGCAGCGTCTTCAGCTGGCCGATGCTGCCGTCGGTCGGGACCTGAATCGTCAGGCGGTCGGTGTCGAGGACGGCGTCGTCGAAGGCCTGGGCGATGTCGTGCAGTTCGGACGGCCGGGTGAACGTGAGCTCGAGGTGCCCGCCGGGCACGAGGCGTTTCAGCTCGTCGGGGGTGCCCTCGGCCACGACCCTGCCGTCGTCGAGGACGGCGGCCCGGTCTGCCAGCCGGTCGGCTTCCTCGAGGTATTGGGTGGTCAGGAAGACGGTGACGCCGCCGTCGACCAGCCGTCGGATCATCTCCCACATGGTCTGCCGGCTGCGCGGGTCGAGACCGGTGGTCGGTTCGTCGAGGAAGATGATGTCCGGCCGCGAAATGAGGCTCATCGCCAGATCGAGGCGCCGGGTCATCCCGCCCGAGTAGGTTCCTGCGCGGCGGGTTCCGGCGTCCACCAGGTCGAACTGCTCGAGTAGCTCGCGGGTGCGCCGCTTGCCCTCCGCGCGGCCGAGGTGGCTCAGCCGGGCCATGAGCCGGAGGTTCTCCTCGCCGGTGAGAAGGTCGTCGACCGCCGCGTACTGCCCGGTCAGGCTGATCTTCCGGCGCACTCCCTGGGGGTCGCGGCGAAGGTCGTGGCCGGCGACGTGCACGGTGCCCGCGTCGGGCGGTGTCAGGGTCGACAGGATGCGGACCATCGTCGTCTTCCCCGCACCGTTGGCGCCGAGGAGTGCGAACACACTGCCCCGCGGCACGTCGAGGTCGACTCCATCGAGGACGGTGACGTCTCCGTATGCCTTGCGTACACCCGTGACCGAGACGGCCGACGTGCAAAACTGCGTATCTCGTATACTCATGGTGTGCAGCGTACGCAGTTTTAGGATGAGCGCAAGACCCCGACGAAGTGGATACCTGCATGCCCCGACCGAACGAAACCCCCGACGATCCCACCGGGACCCTGCCCAAGGCCGTCCGGCTGGCCTGGGGAATCGAGGAACCGGGGACCCGCGGCCCCCGGAAGGGGCTGAGCCTCGAGCGGGTGGTCGACGCCGCCATCGAAGTGGCCGACGCCGAAGGGCTCGCGGGCCTGTCCATGAGCCGGGTCGCGAAGCAACTCGGGTTCACCACGATGTCGCTGTACCGGTACGTCGACAGCAAAGATGATCTGGTGGAGCTGATGGCCGATCGGGCCATCGGTCAGCCCAGCGGGCTCGTCGTATCGGGTGGGTGGCGGGACCGGCTCGAATCCTGGGCGCTGGGCGAGTACCGGGCGGTCCGGGCGCATGCCTGGTGGCCGGAGGTGACCATTTCCGCACCTCCGACGGGCCCCAACAACCTCGCGTGGCTGGAAGCCGGTCTGCAGTCGCTGGGCGACACCGGCCTGAGCGAGGACCGGAAGCTGCAAGTGGTGCTGAACGTTTCGCTGTTCGTGATCGGGCGGGCGCGGTTCGCGCTGGACCTGGAACGGCCGGCGAAGGCGGAGCAGGTCGACTACGCCCGGCTGCTCCCTCTACTGCTCGACGAGAAGCGGTTTCCCGCACTGCGGGCGGCGATCGCGGGGGGTGCGTTCGATGCCGGCGACGAAGACGACGCGCACTGGCTCGAACACGACTTCCGGTTCGGCCTCGACCGGATGCTCGACGGCATCGAACGGCTCGCGGGCGGCTGACGAGACACAGCCGCCCGTCGCGCCGATCAGACCGACAAGTCCCGCCGCAGTTTCGCGACGTGGCCGGTGGCCCGGACGTTGTACTGGGCCACCTCGATCTTCCCGTCCTCGTCGACGAGGAACGTGGAGCGGATGACGCCCTGCACCGTCTTGCCGTACATCTTCTTCTCGCCGAACGCGCCCCACGCCTCGAGGGTGGTCTTCTCGGGGTCGGACAGGAGCGGGAACGTCAGTTCCTCGTTGTCGCGGAACTTGGCGAGCTTGGCCGGCTTGTCGGGAGAGATGCCGATCACGTCCAGGCCTGCGCCGTTGAGGTCGGCGAGATTGTCGCGGAAGTCGCAGGCCTGTTTGGTGCAGCCCGGCGTGCTCGCCGCCGGGTAGAAGTACACGACGACCTTGCGGCCGCGGAAGTCCGCGAGCGACACGTCGTTGCCGTCGGCATCGGGCAGCGTGAAGGCGGGGGCGGTGTCTCCGGGGGCGAGTCTGCTGTTGTCGGTCACGAGAAGTCAGGCTACCGGGCAGGGGCGACAGTGGGCCGAAGGGCGATCGGGGAGACGGCGACTGGGAGACGGGGTCGCGGGCCGGGAGTTCTCGTCTACGGTTGACGCAAGTGTGGGAACGTCGCGGTAGCGTCGCTCCCGCTGATCGAACCAGTCGAACAAGTTGGAGGACACGTGCCCAGGGACACCGAGAGTATCGAGCGTGAGATCGAGAACGCGCGTAATCAGCTCGCGAGCACTCTCGACGAATTGACGGTCCGCACCAACCCGAAGCGTCTCGTGGAGAACACGAAGCGGACGCTGATCGCGAAGCTGAACGAGCCGGCGGTCAAGTACGGACTGATCGCCGTGGGTGCGGTGGCAGGGCTCCTGGTGCTCCGCAAAGCGTTGCGCTGAACGACCACCCGTGACAGCGGGCCGTCGGAGGTGAAGTTCGCAGTGGCTTCACTTTCCGGCGGCCCGTTCGTCGTCTGACCGCCCTCGCCGTCCGGTGAGATGGTGACAACGAGAAAGGCCCCCATCCTCGTGAGAGGATGAGGGCCTTCGTGCAAGTGCGCCCACAGGGACTCGAACCCCGGACCCAGTGATTAAGAGTCACTTGCTCTACCAACTGAGCTATAGGCGCTCGCTCTTGCGAGACAGAACATTAGCGGGTCGCTTCTCGGGAATGCAAATCGCCTGGTCGCGACTCCCCGCGCCGACCCGATCCGCAGGGTGGTGCGTAACAAGAGCGCCGCTGGTCACGATTGATATTCGAACGTTATTGAGCGGCCCGGCGGGTGGTTGGAGCCGGTCTCCAGTGGCTGGCATCATTGGAGACCACACGGTCTCGACGTGCCGATTCGTCTTGCGAAGGCGACGGACGTGCCGGCTTGAACGTGAATTCGGAGCGAGGACGTGAAGTGGGGTTATCCATGGGTGTGGGGCGTGGCGGGCGCATGCGTGCGCAATCGGTGAGATCCGTCTCGAGGACGGCGACGATTGTGGCGGCATCACTCGCATTCGCAGTGTCGATCGCAGGGTGCACCGTCTCCGGTGCCGACAACGTCACGTCGGAAGGTGAGGCGCCGATCGATTCCAATCCGGTCACCGAACTCATCAAGCCGAAGCTGACGGCGTCGGCAGTCGATGGTGCGGTGGGATTCTCGCCGGGACAACCGGTGACGGTGACGGTGGCCGACGGCACGCTGGCGAAGGTCACCATGCTCAACCCGGAGGGTGAGCCGGTCGACGGGGCCATCGCTCCCGACGGGTTGTCCTGGGTCAACACGGAGCCGCTGGGCTACGACAAGGAGTACCGGCTCGAGGTGAAGGCGAACGGGCTCGGTGGCGGCACCGTCTCGACGTCCGAGTTCACCACCAGCGCGCCCGGCAACGTCACCAAGCCGTACGTGCTGCCGTCGGAAGGCGACGTGGTGGGCATCGGTCAGCCGATCGCCGTCCAGTTCGACGAGAACATCCCCGACCGGAAGGCGGCGGAATCGGCGATCACGGTGACGACGAATCCGCCCGTCGAGGGCGCGTTCTACTGGGTGAACAACCGTGAGGTGCGGTGGCGTCCGCAGAACTACTGGGCGCCCGGCACCGCCGTGGACGTGAAGGTCGCCGTGTACGGCAGGGACCTGGGTGACGGCCTGTTCGGTCAGGAGGACGTCCACACCGCGTTCACCATCGGCGACGCCCTCGTCGCGACGGCGGACGACAACACCAAGCAGGTGACGTTCGAGCGCAACGGCGAAGTGATCATGACGATGCCCACGTCGATGGGTAAGGACGACACACCCACCGACAACGGCGTCTACATCATCGGCGACCGGTTCGCGAACCTCGTCATGGATTCGTCCACGTACGGCGTGCCCGTCAACTCCCCGCAGGGATACAAGACCCCCGTCGACTGGGCCACACGAATGTCATACAGCGGCATCTTCTTCCACTCGGCGCCGTGGTCGGTGGGACAGCAGGGCTACTCGAACGCGAGCCACGGTTGCCTGAACCTCAGCCCGTCCAACGCGAAGTGGGTGTACGACAACACGAAGCGCGGCGACATCGTCGTCGTCAAGAACACGCTGGGCGGCACCCTGTCGGGCACGGACGGCCTCGGGGACTGGAACATCCCGTGGGATGTGTGGAAGGCGGGCAACGCCAACGCCTGAGCGCAGGCGAGAGACCAATCGCAAAGAGGAAAGCCCCCGGCCGAGGCCGGGGGCTTTCCGTGTGGGGTGAGTGACGGGACTCGAACCCGCGACAGCCAGGATCACAACCTGGTGCTCTACCAACTGAACTACACTCACCATGTGCTTCAGGCACCGCCCGGGGGCAGTAACTTCGGCGAGGAAGATACTAGCGCGTCCGGTGCCCGAGAAGCCAATCGGTATCTCAGGCGGGCCCGAGTTCCTCGACAACTGCGGCGATGTCGCTGGTAGACGGTCCGGGCTCGGACACGAACGCCGTCTTGCGGTAGTACTTCAACTCCCGGATCGACTCCTTGATGTCGGCCAGGGCGCGGTGGGCGAGACCCTTTTCGGGCTGACCGAAGTAGATCCGCGGGTACCAGCGCCGGGACAGTTCCTTGATGGAGCTGACGTCGATCATGCGGTAGTGCAGGTAGGTGTCGAGATCCGGCATGTCGCGGGCGATGAACCCGCGGTCCGTCGCGATCGAGTTGCCGGCGAGCGGTGCCGTCCCGGCGACCGGCACGTGTTCGCGGATGTACGCGAGCACCTGCTGCTCGGCCTCGGCGAGGGTGACCGTGGACTTGCGGACCTCGTCGGTCAGCCCCGAGTTCTCGTGCATCTTGGTCACCACGTCGGGCATCGCCGCGAGCGCGTCGTCGTCGGTGTGGATGACGATGTCGACACCCTCACCGAGCACGTTCAACTCGCTGTCCGTGACCAGAGCCGCGATCTCGATCAGCTTGTCGGTACCGAGGCGGAGCCCGGTCATTTCACAATCGATCCACACAAGTTTGTCCTGCACCAGGAACACAGTAGTCACGTGTGTGACGGGATAAGGTCTGCGGTGGACACTTTCTCCCGATGTGTGTGATCCGAGGAGGGCTTGGATGACCCGGCAATCGCAGGACGGCGACGCGACCTCCAACCCGGCGGAGAGGGCGGCGGCAGCGAGGGCCGCAGCGGCCGAGGCGGCCAGGGTGGCGGCGGAGGCAGCGGCAGCGGCGGAGGCTGCGGAGCAGGAGGCCCGGGACGCGGAGGCTGCGGAGAACAGTGCTCCTGCAAGTGCCGCCGCCCCGTCCGGAGCTGCGGCGGACATCGCGGCCGGGTACTCCTCGGAGGGTGCGGCGTTGGAACTGGGAACCGTGGTTCTGGGCGGCTCCGTGGATCCGGCGGCCCGCGTGCGCATTCCCCTGGCGACGATCAATCGGCACGGACTCGTCGCCGGCGCCACCGGGACGGGAAAGACGAAGACGCTGCAGGGTATTGCCGAGCAGTTGTCGGCTGCGGGGGTTCCCGTGGTGATGGCCGACGTGAAGGGTGACCTGTCGGGTCTGTCGCGGCCGGGCGAGGCCACCGGCAAGATCACTGCCCGGGCGGCCGAGACCGGCGACGACCAGTGGCGGCCCGCGGGATCCCCCGTCGAGTTCCTCTCGCTGGGAACGGAAGGCCTGGGTATCCCCGTCCGCGCGACCATCACCGCGTTCGGGCCGATCCTGCTCGCCAAGGTGCTCGGGCTCAACGAGACTCAGGAGTCCACGCTGGGGCTGATCTTCCACTGGGCCGATGTCCAGGGGCTCGCGCTGCTCGATCTGAAGGGCATCGGCGGCGTGTCCCCGGCCACGGCCGGTGTGATCCTCAGGGCCCTCGTCGCTCTCGAAGCCGACGGCGGCGACACGTTCTTCGGGGAACCCGAACTCGAGACCGAGGATCTGCTCCGGGTGATCGACGGCACGGGTGTGATCACGTTGTTCGAGTTGGGTGCCAGGGCCGCGCGCCCGGCACTGTTCTCCACCTTCCTGATGTGGGTGCTGGCGGATCTGTTCCAGACCCTGCCCGAGGAAGGCGATCTCGACAAACCCAAGCTCGTCTTCATCTTCGACGAGGCACACCTGCTGTTCGCGGACGCGTCGAAAGCGTTCCTGCAGCAGGTGGAACAGACCGTGAAGCTCATCCGCTCCAAGGGCGTGGGCGTGTTCTTCTGCACGCAGTTGCCGACGGACGTCCCGAACGCGGTGCTGTCGCAACTCGGTGCCCGAATCCAGCACGCGCTGCGCGCGTTCACGCCCGACGACCAGAAGGCGTTGACCAGAACGGTACGGACGTACCCGACCACCGAGAACTACGACCTCGAGAAGGCCCTCACATCACTGGGGACCGGCGAGGCGATCGTGACGGTTCTGTCGGAACGGGGCGCGCCGACGCCGGTGGCATGGACGAGGATTCGGCCTCCCCGCTCGCTGATGGACACCATCGGCACCGACGCGATCACGGCTGCGGCGTCGTCGAGCCCGCTGTATGCGAAGTACGGGCAGACCGTCGACCGGGAGTCGGCGTACGAGAAGCTGACGGCCAAGGTCGCCGGGGCGCCGGCCGCGGAACCGGGCCTCGACCTGCCTCCGCTGCCCGATCTGCCGCCGCCGGCGCCCGCGCAGGCGGAGGGGCCGAACATGGCCGAGCAGATCCTCGGGAGCTCCGCGGTGAAGAGCTTCCTCCGCTCGGCCGCGTCGGCCGCGGGCCGCGAGATCTCCCGCAGCATCTTCGGCACGGGGCGACGACGCACGCGGTGACCGGCTAACTGCCCAGCTTCTTGTAGAACGTCCCGACGATCGGCGCGACCACCGCGCGTGGAGTGTACTGCCCGGCAACGGACATGGCCTTGCTGATGATGCCGGGGACGACGCGCATCTTGTTGTCTGCCAGGCCGTCGAGCGACACCTTGGCGGTGTATTCGCTGGAGATCCACAGGAAGTCGGGCACCAGCCTGTCGACGATCGATGCGTCCGCCGGATCGGGCTCCTCGGTGCGCACCGGGCCGGGGGCGAGCAGGGTGACGTTCACTCCCGTCCCCTTGAGTTCGCCGCGCAGCGATTCGGAGAACGTGTTGACGAACGCCTTGCTGGCGGCGTAGGTGGCGTTGTGGGGGATGGGCATGTTGCCCGCCGCGGAGCCGACCATGAGGATGGCGCCGGACCCGCGTTCGATCATCCCGGGCAGCACCGCGAGGGTGAGGTCGTGCACCGCAACGGCGTTGAGTTCCACCTGGGCCCGCTCATACGCGGGGTCGAGTCCGGCGACGGGGCCGAACGTGGCGATACCCGCGTTGTTGCACAAGACGCTGACCTCACGGCCCGCCAGATCGGCGACGAGTGCGGCCCGCGCGTCCCGATCGGACAGGTCGCACGCGTGCACGTCGACCTCGACGCCGTACTTCTCGCGAAGGGTCCCGGCGAGCGACTCCATCACCTCGCCGCGGCGCGCGACGAGAATCAGGGAGTGGCCCCGGGAGGCCAGATCGGTGGCCAGCGCCTCGCCGATTCCGGACGAGGCGCCGGTCACGACGGCGCGGGCACTGGGGGTGGGGTTCGGCAAGCTCACGGACAGCAGCGTAGTGCGTCAGATGCGGGCCGCGAGCCGGGTGCCCTGCTCGATGGCGCGCTTGGCGTCGAGTTCCGCGGCGACGTCCGCGCCGCCGATGACGTGGGTGGTGACGCCGGCGACGGTCAGGTCGTCGACGAGGTCACGCACCGATTCCTGACCCGCGCAGATCACGACGTTGTCGACGGCGAGGGTGCGGGGCTTCTCCCGCTTGGCGCCGAACGTGATGTGCAGGCCGTCGTCGTCGATGCGCTCGTAGTTGACCCCGGACAGCTCCTGGACACCCTTGCTCTTCAGCGCCGCCCGGTGGACCCAGCCGGTGGTCTTCGCGAGTCCCGCGCCGATCCGGCCGCTCTTGCGTTGCAGCAGGTACACCTCACGCGGCGACGGTTCGGGAATGGGGGTGGTGAGGGCGCCCGCCGCGGCCTCGGGTTCGGTGACACCCCACTCCTGCTTCCATTCCTTCAGGTCGAGTGTCGGGGAGTGCTCGTGGGTGAGGAACTCACTGACGTCGACGCCGATGCCGCCGGCCCCGATCACCGCGACCGACCGTCCGACGGGCTTGCCGCCCCGCACGACCTCCGGATACGTGAGCACCTTCGGGTGGTCGATCCCCGGAATCGACGGGACGCGCGGCGTCACACCGGTCGCGACGATCACCTCGTCGTATATGCCGACCAGCTCGGCGGCGGTGACGCGGGTGTCGAGCCGGACGTCGACACCCGCGAGCGGCAGCTGGCGGTTGTAGTACCGGATGGTCTCCGCGAACTCCTCCTTGCCGGGAATCTTGCGGGCGATGCCGAACTGGCCGCCGATCTCCGAATCCGCCTCGAACAGGGTCACTGCATGGCCGCGCTGGGCCAGACCGAGCGCCGCGGACAGTCCGGCGGGGCCCGCGCCGACGACGGCGACCCGCTTCGCGGTCCGGGTGGGGGAGAGCGTCAGTTCCGTCTCCCTGCCTGCCCGCGGATTCAGCAGGCACGACACGTGCTTGCGGACGAAGGCGTGGTCGAGGCAGGCCTGGTTGCAGGCGATGCACGTGTTGATCTCGTCGGGGGTGCCTGCCTCCGCCTTCCGCACCCAGTCGGGGTCGGCGAGCATCGGGCGTGCCATCGAGATCAGCTGTGCGTCACCGCGGGTCAGGATCTCCTCCGCGACCTCCGGCATGTTGATCCGGTTCGACGCGGCCACGGGGATGCTCACGTGCTTCTCGAGTTTGCCGGTGATGTCGGCGAACGCGGCCCGAGGCACCGATGTCACGATCGTGGGGACACGCGATTCGTGCCAGCCGATGTCGGTGTTGATGATGGTTGCGCCCGCCGCCTCCACTTCCTGTGCCAGCGCGACGATCTCGTCCCAGGTCTGACCGCCTTCCACGAGGTCGGCCATGGACAGGCGGAAGATGATGATGAAGTCCGGGCCCACCGCCGTGCGCGTGCGGCGGACGATCTCGACGGCCATCCGGCGGCGGTGCTCGGGAGTCCCACCCCACTCGTCGGTGCGCTTGTTGGTGCGCTCGCACAGGAACTGGTTGACGAAGTAGCCTTCGCCGCCCATGATCTCGACGCCGTCGTAGTTCGCCTCCTGCGCGAGGCGCGCGCAGCGAACGAAGTCGTGGATCTGCCTGCGGACGCCGCGGCCGGTGAGTTTGCGGGGCCGGAACGGGTTGATCGGGGCCTTGATCGACGAGGCGGAGACACTGAACGGCTGGTAGCTGTATCGGCCTGCGTGCAGGATCTGCAGGGCGATCTTGCCGCCCTCGTCGTGCACCGCCTTCGTGATCGCGCGGTGCCTGCGGGCCTCGACACGGTTGGTGAGCTTCGCGCCGAACGGCAACAGCCAGCCCGTCCGGTTGGGCGCGTAACCGCCGGTGACGATCAGCGCGACCCCTCCGCGGGCGCGCTCGGCGAAGTACTCCGCCAGCCGGGGGACGTCCTTGGCGCGGTCCTCGAGTCCGGTGTGGATGGAGCCCATGATCACCCGGTTCTTCAGCGTCGTGAAGCCGAGGTCGAGGGGGGCGAGCAGCTGGGGAAACTGTGTCATTGGCGGCGTGTCCTTATTGTGAGAGCGCGTCGAGTACTTCTTGGCACCAGTCGGCGAACCCCTCCTCGACGCGGATTCCGCCGCGCAGGACGAGGTACTGGTGCAGGGCTGCGCCGGAGAGTTGGTCCGGTGCGGGAAAGTCGCGTTTTTCGATCATGCGGTAGACCTCGAGCCGGGCGGCGTGGCCGTCGCGGTGGCGGGCGACCTCGGCCGTGAGTGCGGCGACGTCACCGTGTCGAGCGGCGCGGATCTTCACTGCCAGCTCGTTGCGGAGGTGGTTGGGCTCGGTGGGTTCGGCGATCCATCGCGCGAGTTCCGCGCTTCCGGCCGCACTGACCCGGTACACCTTCTTGTCGGGTCGGGCGTCCTGCGCCACCACCTCGGCGTCGACCCAGCCGGCCTCGTCCATGCGTTTGAGGACGCGGTAGATCTGCTGGTGGGTGGCGCTCTGGAAGAAGCCGATGGACTTGTCGAACCGGCGCGCCAATTCGTACCCCGAGCCGGAGTGCTCGGTCAGGGAGACGAGGAGCGCATGTTCGAGTGCCACGAACCGAAGTATGTATGCAACGAGGTGCGTATGCAACTGAGTGCACACTGAGTTCTTCCGTCCGAACGGGACGCTCGTCGCGTCAGACCGCACGAACTCACCGGTCACTCGCATAGGCTCGCGGGCATGAGCACCGACGTTCGTCCGCCGGCCGGGATCGGCGGGGCCGCGACGCGCAGACAGGTCGTCGCGTGGGGGCTGTGGGACTGGGGTTCGGCGGCCTTCAACGCCGTGATCCTCACGTTCGTCTTCTCCGTGTACCTGACGGACGCCGTGGGGGAGGACCTGCCGGGGTCGATCTCCGCGAGCACGTGGCTGGGGTGGTCGCTCGGCATCGCGGGCTTCCTCATCGCGGTGCTCGCCCCCGTCACCGGTCAGCGATTCGACGCCGCGGGACGACGCAAGTGGGCGCTCGGCGTCCTCACCTTCGCGACGGTCGGCTGCATGGCGGCGATGTTCCTGGTCCGCGACTCCTATCAGTACCTGTGGCTCGGGCTGGTGTTACTCGCTGCGGGTTCGGTGATCTTCGAACTGGCCGGCGTCCCGTACAACGCGATGCTCAGGCAGGTGTCCACGCCGGCGAACATCGGCCGGGTGTCCGGGTTCGGCTGGGCGATGGGCTATTTCGGTGGAATCGTGCTCCTTCTGCTGTGCTACTTCGGTTTCATCGCCGGGGACGGCGACACTCGCGGATTCCTCGGGCTCACCACCGACGGCGGCCTGAACATCCGGATGGTGGCGCTGCTGGCCGCCGTCTGGTTCGCGGTCTTCGCAATCCCCGTGCTGGTGAAGGTCCCCGAGCTGGCCCGTCCGCACGCGGACCCGGGCGCGGACAAGGCCGGTTTCGTCGAGTCGTACCGAGTGTTGTGGCGTGATCTGCGCGACCTCTGGGCCGCCGACCGGCGCACCGTGTACTTCCTGGTGGCGAGCGCGCTGTTCCGCGACGGCCTGGCCGGTGTCTTCACGTTCGGCGCAGTCCTCGCCGTCAACGTCTACGGCATCAGCGCGGGTGACGTGCTGCTGTTCGGTGTCGCCGCCAACGTCGTCTCCGCACTCGGCGCGCTCACCGCAGGCCGGTTCGACGACCGGATCGGCCCGAAAACCGTCATCATGGCGTCCCTGATCGCGATGATCGTCGTCGGTCTCGTTCTGATGGGGGTGTCCGGGCCGGCCATGTTCTGGATCTTCGGACTGCTGCTGTGCCTGTTCGTCGGTCCCGCGCAGTCGTCGGCGCGCACGTTCCTGGCCAGGATCACACCGCCCGGCCGGGAGGGGCAGATGTTCGGCCTGTACGCGACCACCGGTCGCGCGGTGTCGTTCCTCTCGCCCACCCTGTTCGGGTTGTTCGCCTGGTGGTTCGCGGCCGACCGGGCCGGAATCATCGGCCTGGTGATCGTGCTCGCGATCGGGCTCGCCGCGATGACGGTGGTGAAGGCGCCCGAGCGCGACTAGCGCCGCGCGCGATTGTCGTCGATCCGGAGCTTCTCCGGGAACAGCCGCCGCTGCGTCAGCCAGCCCCCCGCCGCCACGGCAATCCAGATCAGCGTGGCGAAGAACTGCTGGGTGCCCTCGTTCGGATCCTCCAAGAAACGTAGCGGGGGGATGGCCAGGCCGAGCCCGGTCAGCACCAAGCTGGCCCCGCCGAGTGCCGTGAGCCACAGCAGCGCCCGCGCCCGGTACCGGTCGGCGACGAACCCGCAGGCGACGGCGAGCGCAACGATCACGATTCCGCTCAGGATCCAGCTGGCGTCATCCGGTTGCAGAACACGACTGAGCTTCGCTCCGATCACTGCGCCCGCGATGATCCCGATGAAGAATGCGGCGAACTTGAAGACCAGAGTGGTGGCCGCCCACACCACGACCGCACCGATCGCCGCGACCAGGAATGTCGTTCCGAGCGACAGCGACAGCAGGTCGGACACGAGCCAGCCGAGGCCGAATCCGGAGGCGAGAACGGCGACGTGCAGTGAACCGACACCGGCGAAGCACAGAACCGCGCCGACCAGAAGGATTGCGATGCCACTCATGGTGCCCTCCCACGGTGCACGAGACGAGTAGTGCCATCACACCAGACGTTTCGCCGCCGGGGAGGGGAACTGCCGATTATCCAGCCGCCCGAGCGCGATCGAGGATCGCCTTCGCGAGTGCCTCCGGGCACTCCTCGGGAATCCAGTGCGTGGCGCCGTCCAGGACGACGAACTCGTACGGCGCATCGACGAAGTCGCCGCACTTCTCCGCACCCGCTCGCCCGAGCTCGAGGTCGCCGGTGCTCCAGACATACGTCGTGGGGACGGTGACGGCTGGGGTGGCCTCGAAGTCCTTCGTCATCGCCCGGTACCAGTTCAGCGCGGCCGTCAGTGCGCCCGGTTCACTCAGAAGTCCCACGTGCTCGTTTACGAGTTCGGAGCTCACGACGTCCCCGAACACCGCGCGCAGGCGCTGGGCGTCGTCGCGGAGGAGGACGTGCTCGGCCTTGCCCTCCGTCCGCAGGAACTGGATGTACGACGATCGCTGTTGCTGGTCGGCGTCCTCGCGCAACGCCCAGCCGAAGGCCGCGGGATGGGGAACCGACACCGTTGTCAGCGACGTGACGCGACCCGGGTGGCGGGCCGCCACGCACCAAGCCACGATGGATCCCCAGTCGTGGCCGACGAGATGCACGGTGTCGATGTCGAGGGCGTCCAGCAGCCCTACAACATCGGCGACGAGGTGGTCGATCCGGTAGGACTCGACACCGTCGGGACGCGCGCGGGGCGAGTAGCCACGCTGGTTCGGCGCGTACGTGCGCAGACCGGCCTTGTTCAGGAGGGCCGCGACCGGCGACCACGACGCGGCGCTCTCTGGGTATCCGTGCAGCAACAGGACGGCGTCGCCGTCGGTCGGGCCACCGACGGTGACGTCGAATGTGAGCGGCCCTACCGGGACGTGGGTGTGCTCCAGGAGAGTCGACATGCCCCCACCGTACGGCGGGCGGCCTACTTCTTTCCGGGATTCCACCCGCTCATGCCGAGCATGATCAGGCGCAGTTGCCGCTCGGCGCGAGCGACGACCTCGGCCTCGCTTCGGCTTCCGGGACGATCGGCCTCGAGGAGATCGACGACGACCGCGAACATGGTGGACACGATGAGGTCGGCCGCCATCTCCAGATCGTCGTGGTCCCAGGTCTGCAGGCCGTCGATGCGGGACAGATCGACCGTGAGTTCGCTGACGAACAGTGTCATCTCGGTCGCGATCGCCCGGCGAATCTCCGGCACCCCGCCGTAGCGTTCGCGGCTGAGGAAGCGGAACTGCGCCTCGTGGGTGCGGACCTGCCGCACGAGGATGTCGAGCGACGCGCCTGCACTCTTGGTGCTCGGGGTACGGCGGGCGTCGCGCAGCATCTGCCGCAGAATCCGCATGCCCTCCTCGACGAGCACCACGCCGAGTTCCTCGATGGACGCGAAATGGCGGTAGAACGCGGTGGGCACGATTCCCGCGGTGCGGGCGATCTCGCGCAGGCTCACGCCGGCGAAACTGCGGTCCGCCATCAGTTCGAGCGTGCCGTCGAGGAGGGCCTTCCTCGTGCGCTCCTTTCGCGCTGCCCTGCTCTCGGGTTCGGCGCCGGTCGACTGACTCACGGCAGTGAGTGTATTCGCGGGGGAGAGCGCCGCCACCGCCTCCGGGTGTTCGCGTTCGTCGTCCGGCATGCGTATCCGATCCCCGCCCCGAGTGTGCGTGCGGTCACATTGTGATTGACAAGTTCCTGTCTCCCTCTGTCACACTATTGTCAGTGTACAACCGTGCACTCAAATGGAGGAGGCCGACGTGTCAGTTGCCCACACCAGTCGTCCGGCGGAGGGACGCAGGTTCTCGCTGCTGTCGTTGTTCGAGGCGATGGCCACTCCGCACCAGCTCGACCGCTACCTCGAACTCGTCAATCCGATGGTCACCGTGCGCGACCTCCGCGCCGAGGTCGTCGAGGTCCGGCGCTCCACCGCCGACACCGTCACGCTCACGCTGCGCCCCACCCGCCAGTGGCGCGGATTCCGTGCGGGCCAGTTCGTGCAGGTGGGGGTCGTGATCGACGGGGTTCGGCACACCCGCTGCTACTCGCCTGCCAATGCACAGTCGTCCACCGACGGACACGTCGAGTTGACGATCAAGGCGCATCCGGACGGGCTCGTCTCGCAGTACCTGCACGCGCAGGCGCGCCCCGGACTCGTGCTCGACCTGTCTCAGGCCGCGGGCGAATTCACCCTTCCGTCTCCTCGTCCGCGCCGGCTGCTGCTGGTGAGCGGAGGCAGCGGAATCACCCCGGTTCTGTCGATGCTGCGCACCCTCGTCGACGAGGAACACGTCGGAAGCATCACTTTTCTGCACTACGCGTACACCGAAAACGACGTCGCGTACCTCGACGAATTGCGCGCACTTGCGGTCGCCAACGCCAACGTCTCCCTCGTGCTGGCCTACACCGATCAGGAGGCGGGCGGGCACCTGCACGGGTTCTTCGGTCAGGAGCACCTCGACGCGGTCGCGCCCTGGTACACCGACGCGGAGACGTTCCTGTGCGGCCCGCCCGGACTGATGCGCGGCGTCCGGGAGATGTACCGCGAACTCGGCATCGAGGACCGTCTCCACACCGAGGAGTTCGCTCCCGCCGCAGCCCCGGCGGAGGGGGAGGCCGGCGGCGCGGTGTCCTTCACCGCCAGCGGCGTCACCGCGGACAACTCCGGTGCGACGCTGCTCGAACAGGCCGAAGCCGCCGGACTCCATCCGGAGTACGGCTGCCGGATGGGTATCTGCTTCTCCTGCACCACGGTGAAGACATCGGGGTGCACCAGGAACGTCCGCACCGGCGACACCGACACCGACCCGGACAAGGCGATTCAGCTGTGCGTCTCGGTCCCGGTCGGCGATGTCGCCCTCGACCTCTGACTTTCACCCGACATCAACGTTTGGAGACCGACATGTTTGGACTCTCACTCTCGTTCCTCCCGTTCGTCGGCGGCACCGACGGTTCCCGCAACGCCGCCCCGGTGGTGCTCAGCCACGACCAGGTCGACGAGATCGGCAGGGAACTGGACGCCCTCCGCGACCGGACGGTCGCGGACCTCGGCGCCGAGGACCGCGAGTACATCTACAAGATCATCAAGGCGCAGAGGGGATTCGAGGTCGCAGGCCGCGGCCTGATGTACCTCGGCTTCTTCCCACCGGCCTGGATCGCCGGCGTCGGCGCCCTCGGCGTGTCGAAAATTCTCGACAACATGGAGATCGGCCACAACGTCATGCACGGTCAGTACGACTGGATGCGTGAACCCGGCCTGAACTCCCGGGTGTTCGAATGGGACACCGTCTGCCCGGCCGATCAGTGGAAGCATTCCCACAACTACATGCACCACACGTACACCAACATCCTGGGCCGCGACCGGGACATCGGCTACGGCATCCTGCGGATCGACGAGGCGCAGAAGTGGAACCCCTACTACCTGGGGAACCCGGTCTACGCGTTCCTGCTGATGATGCTGTTCGAGTGGGGCGTCATGATGCACGACCTGGAAGCGGAGAACGTGATCCAGGGCAAGCGGAAGTGGCGCGACGTCAAGCCGCTGCTGAAGGGCTGGTGGCGCAAGGCGGGCAGGCAGGTGCTCAAGGACTACGTGATCTTCCCGGCGCTGACCGGGCCGCTGTTCGTCCCCACCCTGCTCGGCAACGTGACTGCCAACCTGATCCGCAACGTGTGGGCGTACTCCATCATCTTCTGCGGCCATTTCCCCACCGGCGTGCAGAGTTTCACCGAGGACGAGACCGCGGAGGAAACCCGCGGCGAATGGTACGTCCGGCAGATGCTCGGCAGCGCGAACATCGAGGGAAGCCCGCTGTTCCACATCATGTCCGGCAACCTGTCACACCAGATCGAGCATCACCTGTTCCCGGATCTGCCCGCTCACCGGTACCCGGAGATGGCTCCCGTCGTGGAGGCGCTGTGCGAGAAGCACGGCCTGCCCTACAACACCGGCGGATTCTTCAAGCAGATCGGCTCCGTGTGGGCGAAGATCTTCAGGTTCGCACTGCCGCCCGGTCTCGTCTCGTCCGACACCCCTCCCGGTGTTATCGTCGAGCGGCAGAAGACTGCAGCCTGAGAGGCGAAACACATGGTGGGGAAGTTCGAGCGGCGCAAGGACACCGTGCAGGAGTTGACGGAGTCGGCGGCCACGCACGTGGGCCAGATCGCGACGATCATCGCGGGTGCCGTCCGGGACGTCACCCGGGAGATCGGCGACTGGGTGTCCGACGGCATCGAGATGCGCGAGGCCGCGAAGAAGGCCCGCGAAGACGAGGGCGAGGGGGAGACGGTCGACTGAGTGACCGGCCGGCGCGTATCGACCCAGGGTAGAGATCGGGCCGCCGAGGGTGCGTTCATGGCACCCTCGGCGGCCTTTCTGCGGGCGGGGCTGAGGCCGATGCTGGTTGCAGCACGAAATCCGCCCCCCGAAAGGAACCCATGTCTCCCACCACGATCTCCATCACGGCGCGCATCGCCCTCGCCGGATTTGCGGCCCTTGCCATTTCGCTGACCGGTGCCGCAGGTATGGCCTCGGCCAAGCCGATCTGCGAGACCGGCTGTTCCCAGCCCCTGCCCAACAAGAACCCCAGGCCCGACGTCAAGCAGATGTGCTGGGTCGAATGGGGTCAGACACAGTGTCAGGTGAGCTGACGCCCTCGTGCTGTCCGAGCGTGGGGCGTGGCGTCGACGGCCAGGCCCTGACCCTACGTTGCTTCTAGATGACGCCCAGCGAGATCATGGCGTCGGCGACCTTCACGAAACCGGCGATGTTCGCGCCGTGCACGTAGTCGCCCGGCATGCCGTACTCGGCGGCGGTGGCGACGGTCCGTTCGTGGATGCCGCGCATGATTCCGGCCAACCGCTCGTCGGTGTACTCGAAGCCCCACGAGTCGCGGGATGCGTTCTGCTGCATCTCGAGCGCAGACGTCGCGACGCCGCCGGCGTTGGCTGCCTTGCCTGGGGCGAACGCCACCGCGGCGTCGCGGAACGCCTGGACGCCCTGCGGGGTCGTGGGCATGTTCGCGCCCTCCGCCACCGCCTGCACACCATTCGTGACCAGGGTTTTGGCTGCTGACTCGTCGAGTTCGTTCTGGGTAGCGCAGGGCAGCGCGACGTCGCACGGCACATCCCAGATGGAACCGTTCGGCACGAACCGTGCGTGCGACACGGCCTCCGCGTATTCGCTGATCCGGCCCCGCCGCACCTCCTTGATCTCCTTCAGGAGTTCGAGGTCGATGCCCTTCTCGTCGACGAGGTATCCCGCGGAATCGGAGGCTGCGATCGCGATTCCGCCGAGCTGGTGCACCTTCTCGATGGCGTAGATCGCGACGTTCCCGGAACCGGAGAGGACGACGGTCTTGCCGTCGAGTGAACTGTTCGCGGTCTTCAGCATCTCGGCGACGAAATAGGCGACGCCGTACCCCGTGGCCTCCCGACGCACCTGGGAGCCGCCCCAGGTGAGTCCCTTGCCGGTGAGGACGCCCGACTCGTACGAGTTGGTGAGGCGCTTGTACTGGCCGAACAGGTAGCCGATCTCGCGACCGCCGACACCGATGTCACCGGCGGGGACGTCGGTGTATTCACCGATGTGGCGATGCAGTTCGGTCATGAACGACTGGCAGAAGCGCATGATCTCGGCCTCGGAACGGCCCTTGGGGTCGAAGTCGGAGCCGCCTTTGCCACCACCGATCGGAAGCCCGGTGAGGGCGTTCTTGAAGATCTGCTCGAACCCGAGGAATTTCACGATTCCCAGGTTCACGCTGGGGTGAAACCGCAGCCCACCCTTGTAGGGGCCGAGAACGCTGTTGTACTGCACGCGGAAACCGCGGTTGACGTGCACGCTGCCGGAATCGTCGACCCACGGTACCCGGAAGATGATCTGACGTTCGGGCTCGCACAGCCGCTCGATCAGTCCGGAATCGGCGTAGTGCGGACGGTGCTCGAGCACGACCTGGAGCGATTCGAAGACCTCCGCGGCGGCCTGGTGGAACTCGGGTTCTCCGGCGTTCCGCAGGCGGACCTGCTCGTAGATCTCTGCTACCCGGTCGCGCGTTGACACAGACCACCCCTGCCTTGCGTGTGAGGACTTCTTTACCTGACGTTTACATCGGAAACTATAGACCGGTGTCGGGACGTCCTGTACCGGGCCGTGCCGGCAGCTCAGGATTCTCGTCGCGGTGTGCGGGAATGCATTGCAACAGTGGTCTTCTCGACCGCCTCGCCGCAGTGCGCGCAGCGGTGTTCCAGTTCCAGCGAGTGACCGCACTCGTGCACAAGCACCGACGGGGCCTCGTCGACGGCCCACTTGCTGCCCCATTGGAACAGGGAGAGCAGTAGCGGCCGCAGGTCCTCGCCCGCGGGGGTGAGGTGGTACTCGAAGCGGGGCGGGTGTTCGGAGTACTGCCTGCGTTCGATGACGCCGACCTCCTCCAGCTTGCGCAGTCGCGCGGTGAGGATGTCGCGGGAGACGCCGATGTAGCCCGCGATCCGGTCGAAGCGGTGCACCCCGTAGGACAGTTCGCGGATAACCAGCATCGACCAGCGGTCGCCGATCAACTCCATGGTGGCGGCGATGGCGCAGGGTCTCGGCGCCAGGGGCATGCGGTCCATGACGATCTCGGGTGTTGCTGGCTGGGTGTCGCCGTTGCTCATGTCCTCCATCATAGAGGGTTGTGTTTTCCAACTGATACGGATTACTGTCGACGGCACGGTTAGTTTGAAAATCAGACTTACTCACTCGAAGGGGTCGTCATGACCACGATTCACGATCGGACGGTGCTGGTCACCGGGGCCAATCGCGGGCTCGGCCGGGCCTTCGTCGCCGAGGCGCTCGCACGGGGAGCGCGCACGGTCTACGCGTCGGCACGCGACACGTCCACGATCGACGGGCACTCGCGGGTCGTGCCCATCCGGCTGGATGTCACGGACCCCGAGTCGGTCTACGCCGCAGCCGAACTCGTCGGCGATCTCGGCGTGCTGATCAACAACGCCGGGATCCTCGTCGGCGAATCGCCGCTCACGGGCGATCTGGACGGGATGCGCCGCGAACTCGAAACCAACCTCTACGGACCGCTCCACGTGACGCGCGCGCTCGCGCCGATCATCGCCGCCAACGGCGGTGGCGCGATCCTCAACGTTCACTCCGTGCTGTCGTGGCTGGCGATCGGCGGCTCCTACAGCGTGTCGAAGGCCGCCCTGTGGAGTGCCACCAACGCCATGCGCGCCGAACTCGCGGCGCAGAACATTCAGGTGGTCGGGCTGCATCTCGGCTACATGGACACCGACATGACCAGTGGTCTGGACGTGGAGAAGATCTCCGCGGCCGAGGTCGCGCGACTTGCCTTCGACGGCATCGAGTCCGGCGCGCACGAGGTGCTCGCCGACGACACCACCCGCACCGTCAAAGCGGCGCTGTCCGGCGACCTCGACGTCCTCTATCCGCAGTCGGCGCAGAGAGGAGCCGCATAGTGAACGCGTTCGGAAACGGTGAAGTATCGACGGTCGCGAGCCTGCCGGACGCCGGTGAGTGGGGTGAGGTGCGGTCGAAGATCGTCGAATGGCACGACCCGGCGGGTCCGGCGCGAAAGGCCCGGGAACTCGACGGCCTCACCTACCTGCGGTCGATTCTCGACGGCGGCATTCCGGCGCCGCCCATCGCCACCTTGATGAACCTGCGGTTCCTCGAGGCCGAACCCGAGCGGGTGGTGTTCGCGCTCGATCCCGACGAATCGCAGTACAACCCGATCGGCGCGATCCACGGCGGAGCCGTGTGCACGCTGCTCGATTCGGTCGCCGGGTGCGCCGTGCACACCACGTTGCCCGCAGGGTGGGGGTACACCTCGGTCGAGATCAAGGTCAACTACATCCGTGGGGCGACCCGCGACTCCGGGGCGCTCACCGCGACCGGTGTGGTGAAGAAGGCGGGCCGCCGCATCGCGTTCGCGGAAGGGGAGGTCACCGACGCGCAGGGCCGCGTCGTGGCCACCGCCACCAGCACGCTGCTGGTGTTCGAGGTTCCCCCGACGAGCTGACGCCGGACGGACGGGACCCGCCACTCGCGGAGGAAAGTGGCGGGTCCCGATGCACCGTTGCCCCGTCGGGTTGGGGCGATGCGCGAACAAGACTAATCAGTCGGTTTGCTACGCGCGAGTACGGGACGCCGCCGCCGGTCGAAGCAGCCCTGCGGCATACCGAAGTTTGATGTACTGAATTCCGTCCTCATCAGCGTCATTCCCCGGAGCGGTCAAGGAAGGCACACCCATGGGCACGATCACCACGCAGGACGGCACGGAGATCTTCTACAAGGACTGGGGAACCGGTCAACCCATCGTGTTCAGCCACGGCTGGCCGCTGTCGGCCGACGACTGGGATGCCCAGATGCTGTTCTTCCTCCAGCACGGCTATCGAGTGATCGCCCACGACCGGCGTGGGCACGGACGCTCCACGCAGACCGGCGACGGCCACGACATGGACCACTACGCCGACGACCTCGCGGAATTGACCGCACACCTCGACCTCCACGACGCCATCCACGTCGGCCACTCGACCGGCGGCGGTGAGGTCGCGCACTATCTCGCCCGGCACGGCGAGAGCCGGGTGTCGAAGGCCGCGCTCATCAGCGCGGTGCCGCCGCTGATGGTGAAGACGGACGCGAACCCGGGCGGCCTGCCCAAGGCCGTGTTCGACGATTTGCAGGCGCAACTCGCGCCAACCGTTCCGTCTTCTACCGCGACCTGCCGGCGGGGCCGTTCTACGGATTCAACCGGCCGGGCGTGGAGGCTTCGGACGCGATCATCGAGAACTGGTGGCGGCAAGGGATGATGGGCGGGGCCAAGGCCCACTACGACGGCATCGTCGCCTTCTCTCAGACCGACTTCACCGAGGACCTGAAGAAGATCACGGTGCCGGTGCTCGTGATGCACAGCGAGGACGACCAGATCGTTCCCTACGCAGCCTCCGGGCCCCTGTCCGCGAAACTTCTCGCCAACGGAACGTTGAAGACGTACACGGACTTCCCCCACGGCATGCCCACCACTCAGGCGGAGACGATCAACGCCGATCTGCTGGCGTTCCTGAAGGACTGACCCGAGGCCCTGAGCTGCTGTTTTGGTGCCCCCGGCAGGATTCGAACCTGCGACCAAGAGATTAGAAGGCTCTTGCTCTATCCCCTGAGCTACGGAGGCGCGCAGCAAATATTACCTGCCACCCCGATTGCTCCGACCGGGGCTGGGGTGTGTGCGTCACGAGCCCAGGGCCGCCGCGCAGAGCAGGAGTCCCGCCAGAACGAGTTCGACGACGAAGTAGAACCACACGGGGTAGAAGCGGGTCGGCCGGTCGATGAGGGCGGCCACGATCCGGCCGAACGCCATCCCCAGCAGGGCGACGGCCACCGTCACCGCGGCGACGGATCGGATGCCGTGGACGTCGAAGGCCGCGCCGACGAGCAGGCCCGCCACGGCGACACCGAAGCCGCCGTAGACCGCGCGCACCTCGGCGCGGGCCGACGCCGAATTCGCGGTCAGACCGAACGGGGCGACCAGGCGGGCGGGCAGGGCGAGCCCGTAGACACCCATGCCCGCGAAGAACAGCGCCACCACGATGATCAGAAACTCCGCCATCTCAGCCTCTCGTTTCCCCGGGACACGTCCCTGTCGACGGTAGCCGCAACGGCGACCGACCCTCGCGTCTCCGACGGCCTGTCGTAGGTCCTACCCTTGATGTATGGCTACACCCCAGCTCGCGGCGTCCGACCCGGCTTCGAAACCCCCGAATCGTGCCGATTCGACCGCCCTGTTCCTCGTCGGCGGTCTCATCGCCGGCCTGGTTGCGGCAATCGTCGTCGGACTTTCCGCTGCTCAGGCGCTCGTGCTGCTGGGAATTCCGGATCCCGGACCGATCACCACCTACGGATTGCCCGCCATGCGGGCCGTGTCGGAGATCGCCGCCGTCATCACCATCGGATCGTTGCTGCTCGCGGCGTTCTTCGTGCCGCCGCAGAAATCGGGAGTCCTGGACGTGGACGGTTACCGCGCGGTCCGCACCGCGTCGTACGCCGCGATCGTGTGGGCGGCGACCGCCCTCGTCCTCGTCCCGCTGACGCTGTCGGACACGTCCGGGCAACCCTTCGCCGAAGCGGTCAAGCCGGCCAACATCGTCAACTCGATCGATCAGGTCGAACTCGCCGGCGCCTGGCGCTGGACCGCGATCATCGCCGTCGTCCTCGCGATCGCCTCCCGGCTCGTGCTGCGCTGGTGGTGGACGCCGATCCTGCTGGTCGTCGGCATCCTCGGACTGATGCCGCTCGCGTTGACCGGGCACTCGTCCTCGGGCGGTTCGCACGACATGGCGACGAACAGCCTGATCCTGCACCTCGTGGCGGCCTCGCTGTGGGCGGGCGGTCTGTTCGCTCTTCTGGCCCACGCGCGCAGGCGCGGCGCCCACACCGACGTCGCGGCGCGCAGGTTCTCCGCGGTCGCGACCGTCTGCTTCGTCGTCATGGCGGTCAGCGGTGTCGTGAACGCGCTCGTCCGCGTCCAGATCGGCGACCTGATCGACACCACGTACGGGCGGCTGGTGGTCGCGAAGATCGTGGCCCTCGTCGTCCTCGGTGTGTTCGGGTGGGCGCAGCGTCGCCGGGCGCTGCCCGCACTGCAGGAGGATCCGGCGAAACGCGGCAACCTGATCCGCTTCGCCGGTGCGGAGGTCATGGTCTTCGCCGCGACGATCGGTCTCGCCGTCGGACTCGGCCGCACGCCCCCTCCGCCCCCGACCGCGGCGCCCACCCTCACGGAGGTCGAACTCGGCTACAACCTGGCTGGTCCGCCCACGTTCGCCCGCCTGATGCTGGACTGGCGTTTCGACCTCCTCTACGGCACCGCCGCGATCGTGCTGGCCGTCGTGTACGCGCTCGGACTGCGCAAACTGCGGCGGCGCGGCGACAGCTGGCCCGTCGGCCGGACCGTCGCCTGGATGTGCGGGTGCGTGGTGCTGCTGATCGCGACGTCGTCGGGTGTCGGTCGCTACTCGCCGGCCGTGTTCAGCGTGCACATGGGCGCTCACATGGCGCTGTCCATGCTGGCGCCGGTACTCCTGGTGCTCGGTGCCCCGATCACGCTCGCTCTGCGCGCCCTCGATCCCGCGGGCAAGAACGGTGTGCCGGGACTGCGCGAATGGATTCTGACCGCGCTGCACAGCCCGTTCTCCCGGTTCATCACGCACCCCGTCGTGGCGGCGGTGCTGTTCGTGGGCGGTTTCTACGCCCTGTACCTCGGCGGGATCTTCGAGGCCGCCGTCGACTCCCACTCCGCGCACGTCCTGATGAACCTGCACTTCCTGCTGAGCGGCTACCTCTTCTACTGGGTCGCGATCGGCATCGACCCGTCGCCGCGCAAACTGCAACCGGTGACGAAGCTCGCGATGGTGTTCGGCTCGCTGCCGTTTCACGCCTTCTTCGGCGTCGCGCTGATGAGCATGGGCGCCGTGATGGGCGAGTGGTACTACCGATCGCTCGGACTCGGCTGGAACGCAGACCTGGTGGGTGACCAGCAGCTGGGCGGCAGCATCGCGTGGGCCACCGGTGAGATCCCGCTGGTGCTGGTGATGATGGCACTGCTCATCCAGTGGTCCCGCAGCGACGGCCGCACGGCGCGGCGGGTCGACCGGGCCGCGGACCGGGACGACGACGCGGATCTGGCCGCGCACAACGCGATGTTCGCGGAGTTGGCGCGACGGGACCGCGAAGCCGGGCGCTGACAGTTAGCACGCCGCCCCGACACGGTCGGGGCTCCCGGGGCCGATTTCGCGGTTCCATCCACAATTGCTCGGTTTCTCCACAGATGTCCGATTCCGGCCGACAACGGCGCCGCCGGACGGCACGCTGTGAGTGAAGGCACCTTGCCGCACTCACAGGGGGTAGACGTCATGTACGAAACACACGGCACCGTCGTCGGAACGGTCATCACCAGCCCGGTCACCCGGTCGAACGCGGGCGGTGACGAGTTCCTCAGTTTCCGGATGGCGAGCACGGTCCGGCGCCGCGACCACGCCACGGGGGAGTGGCGTGACGGGAGCACGCTCTACCTCACGGTGACCTGCAGGCGACGGCTGATGGCCGGCGTCGTCGCCTCGATCACGAAGGGCGATCCCGTTCTCGTGACGGGCGAATTGCGCACCACCGAATACACCACCCGGGACGGCATCGCCCGCTCCGACCTGGAGTTGAGCGCCACCGCGATCGGACCGGATCTGGCCCGGTGCACGGTCGTGCTCGAGCGCGCGCCGCGAACGGCCGACGGCGGTGCGGGGAACCCGGCGACCGAAGAGGTGGCCACCCGGTCCCTCGTCGCGTAGCGCACCTGCGGGTATCGGCGCCGACCTCGCGTTCCCGGCGCCGATACTCACGGCATCTTCCCGGGAAGCCCCCGATCACGTCCTCGACCCTCCGCGATGTGGGTTCGTCGCGCTTCACCATTAGGCTGGCCCCATGGCTGAGTTCATTTACACGATGAAGAAGGTGCGCAAGGCGCACGGTGACAAGGTCATCCTCGATGACGTCACGATGAGCTTCTACCCCGGCGCCAAGATCGGTGTGGTCGGCCCGAACGGCGCGGGTAAGTCCAGCATCCTCAAGATCATGGCGGGGCTGGATCAGCCGGGCAACGGTGAAGCGTTCATCGCTCCCGGTGCCACCGTCGGGATCCTCATGCAGGAACCGCACCTGGACGAGACGAAGACCGTTCGCGAGAACGTCGAAGAGGGCATGGGTGAAACCATGGTCCAGCTCAAGCGATACAACGAGATCGCCGAGCTGATGGCCACCGACTACTCCGACGAGCTGATGGAGGAGATGGGCGAGCTCCAGGAGAAGCTCGACCACGCCGACGCGTGGGAGATCGATTCCCAGCTCGAGCAGGCGATGGACGCCCTGCGTTGTCCGCCGCCGGAGGACATGGTCACCCACCTCTCCGGTGGTGAGAAGCGCCGCGTCGCCCTCTGCAAGCTGCTGCTCAGCAAGCCCGACCTGCTGCTGCTCGACGAGCCGACCAACCACCTCGACGCGGAGAGCGTCCTGTGGCTGGAGCAGCACCTCGCCGCCTACCCGGGTGCGATCCTGGCCGTCACTCACGACCGGTACTTCCTCGACCACGTCGCCCAGTGGATCTGTGAGGTCGACCGCGGCCGCCTGTACCCGTACGAGGGCAACTACTCCACCTACCTGGAGCAGAAGGCCGCCCGGCTCGAGGTCCAGGGCAAGAAGGACCAGAAGCTGCAGAAGCGCCTCAAGGAGGAGCTGGCCTGGGTCCGTTCGGGAGCCAAGGCCCGTCAGGCCAAGAACAAGGCCCGCCTCGACCGCTACGAGGAAATGGCCAACGAGGCCGAGAAGACCCGCAAGCTCGACTTCGACGAGATCCAGATTCCTGCGCCGCCGCGCCTCGGCGACGTCGTGGTGGAGGTGTCGAACCTCGACAAGGGCTTCGACGGCCGGGTTCTGATCAAGGACCTGTCGTTCACCCTGCCGCGTAACGGCATCGTCGGCGTGATCGGCCCCAACGGTGTCGGTAAGACGACGCTGTTCAAGACCATCGTCGGGCTCGAGGAGCCGGACGCGGGCGAGGTGAAGATCGGTCAGACCGTCAAGCTCAGCTACGTCGACCAGAACCGCACCGGCATCGACCCCGACAAGACGGTGTGGGAGGTCGTGTCCGACGGCCTCGATCACATCGTGGTCGGCCAGACCGAAATGCCGTCGCGCGCCTACATCAGCTCGTTCGGGTTCAAGGGTCACGATCAGCAGAAGCCGGCGGGCGTGCTGTCCGGTGGTGAGCGCAACCGCCTGAACCTCGCGATGACGCTCAAGCAGGGCGGAAACCTGATTCTGCTCGACGAACCGACCAACGACCTCGACGTCGAAACCCTCGGTTCGCTGGAGAATGCACTCGAACAGTTCCCCGGCTGCGCCGTCGTGATCTCCCACGACCGCTGGTTCCTCGACCGCACCTGCACGCACATCCTCGCGTGGGAGGGCGGCTTCGGCGACAACGAGGCTGCCTGGTACTGGTACGAGGGCAACTTCGAGGGCTACGAGGCCAACAAGGTCGAGCGGCTCGGACCGGATGCGGCACGTCCGCACCGCGTCACGCACCGCAAGCTGACGAGGGACTGACCTGGTGGGGCAGCAGGCCTTCACGTACGAGATCCAGGTCCGGTGGGGTGACTCCGACCGCCTGGGTCACGTCAACAACACCCGCTTCATGGAGTACATGCAGGAAGCGCGGATCGCATTCCTGACCACCGAGTTGCGCGCTGCCGGCGCGCAGCCCGGTGCGATGGTGGTGCGGAAGATGGATGTGGAATTCCTGCGTCCCGTCACCGACGCCTCCGGTCCGCTGACGATCGATGTGTCGGTGCTCCACGTCGGAAATTCGTCGTACACGATCCGGCACGTCGTCAGGAGCCGCGACGGCGTCCACTGTGCTACGGGCGACGCCCTGCTGGTGGCGTTCGACGTGAAGACCGAACGGTCGCGTCCGCTGTCCGAGGCGGAACGCGACGGGCTCGAGAAGTACCTCGCGCCGGTGACCACCGGCTGACGGATCCGGCACGCGGGGTGCCCGAAGTTCACCCTCTGTTCCCATCGCCGCGGGCTAGTCTCGAGAGAGTTGCCCGCGGCGATCGGAACGAAGAGGAAGTGAGCCCCGATGACGGAATCGGCAGCACTGAAAGATGCGGAGTGGGCGCGGAATCTGCCCGAAGGTCTCCGGTCTCAGGTGCCGACTCTCGCAGCCGTGTACTTCCGGCACGTCGATCGCGGTGACAGCGAGAGTGCCGTCAACGGCGCCTCCGACGCCGTGCTCGGCGCGCACCTGACATTGGCCCTTCATCGGCCTCCGGAGCGCGCGATCACCCGGGTCTACCGGCCGGGCGACGGGCGGGAACTCGGTGCATCGCTGCAGATCGTCACGGACGATATGCCGCTGCTCGTCGAATCGATCACCGCGCTGCTGAACCGTCTCGGCATCGGGATCAGCGAATTCGTGCACCCGATCGTGTCGGTGCGGCGTGATCCGATCGGTGCGCTTCGCGGAATCCTCATGGGAGACAAGGCGAAGGATGCCGGCGAGGACGGTGTGTCCGAGTCGTGGATCCACGTCCAACTCGATCCGCGTGCCGACTCCGCGGTTCTCGACACGCTCGAGAAGGAGGTCGGCACGGTCCTCGCCGACGTGCGCCAGGTGGTCCGGGACACCGACATCATGCGCAAGTTGGAGCGGACGCTGGCCGACGAACTGGAGGCGTCCGCGACCTGTCCCGGTGTGTCGAAGAACGACCTGGAGGACTGCGCCGACCTGCTGCGGTGGATGTCGCAGGGCAATTACGCGGCGCTCGGGTACCGGCGTTTCGAACTGGGGGAGCCCGACGAGTCCGGCACCCGGAGCCTGCAGGTCGTGCCGGGCAGCGGCCTCGGGCTGCTGCGCTCGGACACGGTCACCGAGGGCCCGCTGAGCCTGCCGCCGGCCGCCGAGATCCCCGACCGCCCCCTGCTCGTGCTGACGCAGGGCTCGTTCCCCGCGACCGTGCACCGCTCGGTCTACCCGTTCTTCGTCGGCGTGAGCATTCTCGACGAGGACGGCAACATCACCGGTGAGCACCGCTTCCTCGGCGTCTTCACCGTCACGGCGCTGCACGAGAACGTCCTCGACATTCCCGTGATCGCCCGCCGGGTGCGCAAGGTGATCGACCGGGCCGGGTTCCAGTTGAACTCGTATTCGGGGCAGGCGATGCTGGAGGTCATCCAGTCGTTCCCGCGCACCGAACTGTTCTCGAGCGACGCGGACACCCTGTTCGACACGGTGACGGCCGTGCACAGCATCGGCCTCAGGCGTCAGGTGCGCCTGTTCGTGCGCGAGGACTTCCTCGGACGGTTCGTCTCCTGCCTGATCTACCTGCCCCGGGATCGGTACACCACCCGGGTGCGGCTCGCCATGCAGGACATTCTGCTGCGGGAATTCGGCGGCGGCACTTTGGAATACACTGCACGCGTCACGGAGTCCGATCTGGCGTTGCTGCACGTGACGATCCGCAAGAACACCGATCAGATGGGGTCGCGGCTCGACCTGTCGGACGCCGACCGGGAACGGGTCCAGGCGATGCTGGCAGAGGCGAGCCGCAGCTGGGACGACCACCTCGGGGACCTCCTGCCGGTCACCGCCGATGTGGATCCCATTCTGGCGCAGCGGTATGCGGATGTGCTGCCCGAGGGATACAAGGAGGATTTCGACGCCACCCGTGCGTTGTCGGATCTCGCGAGGCTCGAGGCGCTCGAAGGCGGCTCCATCGACCTGCTGCTGTACCGCGACCGCGGGGCGGAGGTCGGGCACTGGCGGTTCACCCTGTACGTGGGCGGCGACGGTATTTCGCTGAGCCAGGTGCTTCCGGTGCTGCAGAGCCTGGGCGTGGAGGTCCTCGACGAACGGCCCTACCAGATTCCGCGGCCGGATGGGTTGACGTGCTGGATCTACGATTTCGGTTTGTCGGTGCCGGCCGAGTTGCTGCGCTCCTCGGTGGAGGACGATCTCGATGCCGAACTCGCCGCCGAGGAGGCGTCCGCGGCCGAACCGAAGCTTCAGGAACGGTTCACGGACGCGTTCACCGCGGTCTGGTTCGGGCGGGCGGAGGCCGACCGCTTCAACGAGCTGATCCTGCGGGCGGGAGTGTCGTGGCGGCAGGCCGTGATCCTGCGCGCGTACGCGAAGTATCTGCGCCAGGCGGGTTTTCCCTACAGCCAGTTCCACATCGAGGGGGTTGCGCTGGCCAATCCCCGGTCGGCGTACACGCTCGTCGCATTGTTCGAGGCGATGTTCGACCCGGAGGCGCCCTCACCCGACCTGGTGGCCGAACTCGACACCCGTCTGCGGGAGTACATCGATTCCGTGGTCAGCCTCGACGCGGACCGTATTTTGCGCGGTCTGTTCGGGTTGATCACGTCGACGCTGCGGACCAACTACTTCGTCACCGGCGAGACGGGGGAGCCGCAGGCCCATCTGTCGATCAAGCTCGATCCGACCGCGATCCAGGAACTGCCGAAGCCCCGGCCGAAGTACGAGATCTTCGTGTACTCACCCGACGTCGAGGGCGTGCACCTGCGGTTCGGGTCCGTCGCCCGCGGCGGGTTGCGCTGGTCGGATCGGCGTGAGGACTTCCGCACCGAGATCCTGGGGTTGGCGAAGGCGCAGGCCGTGAAGAACGCGGTGATCGTCCCGGTCGGGGCGAAGGGTGGCTTCGTCGTCAAGAATCCGCCGACGCCGTCGGGAGACGCGGCGGCCGACCGCACGGCCGCGCTCGCGGCGGGCCAGGACTGCTACCGCACGTTCATCTCCGGACTCCTGGATCTCACCGACAACGTCGATCAGGTGTCGGGGGAGATCGTGCCTCCCGCCCGGGTGGTGCGGCGGGACGGCGACGACCGGTATCTCGTCGTCGCCGCGGACAAGGGCACCGCGAAATTCTCCGATCTCGCCAATTCGGTTGCGGAGCAGTACAACTTCTGGCTCGGTGACGCGTTCGCGTCCGGTGGGTCGGCGGGGTATGACCACAAGGGGATGGGCATCACCGCCCGCGGCGCCTGGGAGAGCGTGAAACGGCACTTCCGGGAGATGGGGATCGACACTCAGGCCGAGGACTTCACCGCGGTCGGTGTCGGCGACATGAGCGGCGACGTGTTCGGGAACGGCATGCTCCTGAGCAGGCACATTCGGCTGGTGGCGGCATTCGACCATCGGCACGTCTTCCTCGACCCCGATCCCGACGCCGCCACGTCGTTCGAGGAGCGGTCCCGGATGTTCGCGCTGCCCCGGTCGTCGTGGGCCGACTACGACACCAGCCTCATCAGTGAGGGAGGCGGAGTGTGGGACCGGACCCGCAAATCGGTCCCGATCAGCGCGGCCGCGCGCGCCGCCCTCGGACTCGACGACACCGTCACCGAACTCTCCCCACCGGAACTGGTCCGGGCGATCCTGTCTGCCCCGGTGGATCTGCTGTGGAACGGCGGCATCGGCACGTACGTCAAGGCGTCCACCGAGACCAACGCGATGGTGGGCGACAAGAGCAACGATTCGGTGCGCGTCGACGGCAACGAGGTGCGGGCCAGGGTGGTCGGTGAGGGCGGCAACCTGGGGGTCACGGCGCTCGGCCGCATCGAGTACAGCCAGAACGGCGGCCGGATCAACACCGACGCGATCGACAACTCCGCGGGCGTCGACTGTTCCGATCACGAGGTGAACATCAAGATCCTGCTGGACTCGCTGGTGAGCAGCGGTGGTCTGCCGCGAGAGGACCGCAATCCGCTGCTGGCGTCGATGACCGACGAGGTGGCCCACCTGGTTCTCGCGAACAACATCGCCCAGAACAACCTCCTCGGTGTGTCCCGGACCAGCGCGGTCCCGATGCTGAGCGTGCACCGCCGCCAGATCGAACATCTCGCGTCCCGCCGCGGCCTCGACCGGAAACTCGAGGCCCTGCCCACCGAGGACGAGATCGCCCGCCGCAGGCAGGCCGGGCAGGGGCTGACGTCGCCGGAACTCGCGACGCTCACCGCGCACGTGAAGCTGGCGCTCAAGGACGACCTCCTCGCGACGGACCTGCCCGACAGCGAGACGTTCGCGCCGCGTCTGCCGCGGTACTTCCCGACGGTGCTGCGCAAGCAGTTCCGGACGGCGATCAAGGCGCATCCCCTGCGCAGGCAGATCGTGGCGACGATGCTCGCGAACGAGACCATCGACAACGGCGGCATCACCTTCGCGTACCGATTGGCGGACGAGGCGGGCGCGAGCAGCACCGACGCCATCCGCGCGTATGCGGCGGTCACCGAGATCTTCGCCCTGCCCGACCTGTGGTCGCGGATCCGGTCGGCGAACATCGCCGCGGACATCGAGGACGACCTGATCCTCGAATCGGGCCGGGTCCTCGACCGGGCGTCGCGGTGGTTACTGACCAATCGGCCCCAGCCTCTCGCGGTGGGCGCCGAGATCGCCCGCTATTCGGCCGACTTCCGGGCCCTCTCGCCGAAGGTGCCGCAGCTCGTGCGAGGGCATCAGCTCACCGACGTGGAGATGCGGGCGCGTCCGCTCGTCGTCCGCGGTGCGCCCGAAGACCTGGCCTTCGAGGTGTTTCGCCTGCTGGACAAGTTCTGCCTGCTCGACATCATCGACATCGCCGACATCGCCGAGCGCGACATCGACGAGGTCGCCGAGCTGTACTACGAACTCGACGCGCACCTGGGCATCGACTGGCTGCTCAGCGCGGTGTCCACCCTCGCGCGCGGCGACCGCTGGCATTCGCTGGCCCGCCTCGCGTTGCGCGACGACCTCTACAGTTCGCTGCGCCAGCTCGCGATGGAAGTGCTCCTCGGTGGCGAACCGCACGAGACGCCGCAGGAGAAGATCGACGACTGGGAGTCGACGAACGCGTCCCGGCTGGCCAGGGCGAGGTCCGCTCTCACCGAGATTTTCGAGTCTGGGACCCTTGACCTCGCGACGCTCTCGGTGGCGGCGCGTCAGGTACGCAGCATGGTGCGCGGTATGGGCACCCGATCGGAGGTATGACGTTGAGCGAGGGCTTTCACGCGGAGGTCGAAGTTCGATGGTCGGACATGGACGTCTTCCAGCACATCAACCACGCGCGAATGGTGACGCTGCTGGAGGAAGCGCGGATTCCCTGGCTGTTCGAGGACGACCGGCCCACGGTCACGTTGCGTGACGGTGCGGTCATCGCCGACCTGCACGTGCGCTACCGCGGGCAGCTCCGGCACAGCGATTCACCGCTGGACGTGCTGATGTGGGTCGAGAAGGTTCGCGCCGTCGATTTCACGATCAACTACGAGGTCCGCCCGAAGGGCGTCGACGTCTCGGTCGCGCCGTCCATCGTCGCGTCGACGCAGATCGCGGCGTTCGACATCGACACTCAGCGGCTCCGCAGGATCACGGACGTCGAGCGCGGGTACCTGGAGAGCTGGCAGCGTGCATGAGCGCGTCCTGTCGATCCCGGACGCGACGGATCGCGGCGATCTCGCCACCTTCCTTACTCGGGTGGTCCGGTTGGACGAGGCGACCGTGGTCCGTCTGCGCCAACGCGGGCCCGGCCGCCTGACGGCCTGGGCGGCAACCGGTTTCGACGCGCTGGCTGTGCGCACGATCGCGGGGACGATCACCCCGGACGACACGTCGGCTGCCGGTGACCACCTGCTCGCCGCGCTCGAAGCGGCGACCGCCGCGGACATCGATCCGGGGTTCTCGATGGATTCGGCGTGGCGGGGCGCCCTGCCTCCGACGGAGGGTTTCGTACACGTCGACGACGTCCCGGCGCGCGTTCTGGTCGACCTCGCGCAGCGCGGTGCGGCGCTGGCGCAGGAGCACGGCAGCAGCCACGGCCCGCCCGCGTCCCTGCTCGATCAGGAGGTGCTGCGGGTGGAGGGCGCCGAGCAGGCGGTCGGCATCCCGATGCGGGTGGTGTTCGCGCTCACCGCGATGGGGTTCGTCCCGCACGCCGGCTCGGACCGGCTGACCGCCGACATCGACCTCGACCGCATCGACGCCTCGGAACTGGTCCGGGTGCGGGCCACCGCCTCGTGGCTGCGGGTGGACGCCCGATTCGGGTCGATCTACCGGCACCGCGGTGGGGGGATCCCGCTCTCGGTGGCCCGGTAGGCCGGGCGCACACCGCAACCGGGGGAGTCCGGGTCAGATGAGCCACGCAGCCGCGTTCGGAGGAAGCTGCCCCTCGACGAGCGGCGCGCTGCTGAGCAGCACCTCGCCGGGCGGCAGCGAGATCGGCGCCTCCGTGGCGTTCAGGGCGCAGATCAGACCGCCGCGCCTGCGGAAGGCGAAGCAGCCCTCGGGACTGCCGTACCAGTCGACTCCGGGGCCGGAGAACTCCGGGCGGAACGAGCGCAGTTCGAGTGCCGCCCGGTACAGCGAGAGCGTCGACGTGACGTCCTCGAGCTGCGCCTCGACGGTCAGTCCGGCCCACTCGGCCGGCATCGGCAGCCAGGGCTCGCCGGTGCTGAACCCGAACGGCGGTTCGGTGCCCTCCCACGGAACCGGCACCCGGCATCCGTCGCGACCGCGTTCGGTGTGATCGGACCGTTCCCACACCGGGTCCTGCAACGCCGAATCGGGCAGGTCGACATTGGGCAGGCCGAGTTCCGAGCCGTTGTACAGGAACGCCGCACCCGGCAGCGCCAGCTCGACGAGGATCATGGCCCGGGCGCGTGCGGTGCCGATCTCGCCGCCTCCGTACCGCGTGACCTCCCGTTCGACGTCGTGGTTCGACAGTGTCCAGGTGGGGGTTCCGCCGACCTGGTCGACGGCGGTCAGGGAGTTCTCGATCGCCTCCCGGACCGTCTCCGCCGAGAACTCGGCCTCCGCCAGCCGGAAGTTGAACCCGAGGTGCAGCTCGTCGGGCCGGATGTACTCGCCGAAGCGTTCGTTGTCGCGGACCCAGATCTCCCCGACGGCCACCGTGCCCGGGTACTCGTCGAGGACCTTCCGGATGCCGCGGTGGATGTCGTGGACCGCGGGGTTGTCGAACCGCGGGTCGTCGTCCGAGTTCTGCAGCAGTTCGTGGCGGACCAGTCGTGGTCCGGCAGACCTTCCGGCTTCGCCATGCCGTGCGCGACGTCGATGCGGAATCCGTCGACGCCCCGGTCGAGCCAGAACCGCAGCGTCTTCGTGAGATCCTCGACGACCTCCGGGTTGTCCCAGTTCAGGTCGGGCTGTTCCGCCGCGAAGATGTGCAGGTACCACTGGCCGGGCGTGCCGTCGGCCTCGGTGATCCGGGTCCACGCCGGACCGCCGAAGATGCTCGGCCAGTTGTTCGGAGGCTCCGCGCCGTTCTCGCCGCGGCCGTCGCGGAAGATGTACCGGTTCCGTTCCGGACTGCCCGGCGGCGACGCCACGGCGGCGCGGAACCATGCGTGCTCGACGCTGGTGTGGTTGGGCACCAGGTCCATCGTCACCTTGATCTGGCGCGCGTGCGCCGCCTCGATCAGGGCGTCCATGACCTCCAGGTCGCCGAACAGCGGGTCGATGTCGCGGGGATCGGACACGTCGTAGCCGTGATCGGCCATGGGGGAACGCATGACCGGGCTCAGCCAGAGGGCGTCGACACCGAGCAGTTCGAGGTAGCCGAGTTTGTCCCGCACTCCGCGGAGATCGCCGACGCCGTCACCGTTCGCGTCGGCGAACGAGCGGGGATAGATCTGGTAGAAGACCGCGTCTGACCACCAGGGTGCCGGCTGTGTGTCGTCGGCGGACGTTTCGGCGGGAGTGCTCACAATCGCCCATCGTGCCAAACGATCGTCCCCGCCACGACTCGACAGGCGCAATCGGCGCGCGGCGGTTTCAGAAGGCGGAGTTCACCATCGACGCCGCGGCCATGTCCATGTACTCCCGGAGCGCCTTGCGGTGCGCGTCGTCGAGGGTCCCGGAATCGATCGACGCGATGGCCGTGTGCATGCACCGCAGCCACGCGTCGCGCTCGATCGGGCCGATCTTGAACGGGTGGTGACGCATCCGCAGTCGCGGGTGGCCGCGTTCGTCCGAATAGGTGTGCGGTCCGCCCCAGTACTGCTCGAGGAACATCCGCATCCGGCGCTCGGCCGGACCCAGATCTTCCTCGGGGTAGAGGGGCCGGACGATGTCGTCCTTGGCGACTTCCTCGTAGAAGCGCGCGGTGAGCTTGCGGAACGTCTCCGCTCCGCCCACCGCCTCGTAGAAGGTCTGCTGCACGTCAGTCATGGCGTCTTCCATTGTGCACGTGCGGGCGGGAACCGTCTTCGTCACCGTCTGTTCATCGAATGTCCTGCATTTTTGTCGGAAATGGGCGTGCGCACGCAGGCAATTCATGGTGCACTTGGTGGCAATCTCCCGGAGGTCGCATGAAGAATCGACACAGCGCCCGCGCGCACCGACAACTCGTGCCCACTGATGCCCGGAGTGCCGGGGTTTCAGGGGCGTTTGCTTTACAAGTGATCACCGAAGGCTCCGCGCACAGCGCCGAGCCTTCTTTCCCGGGCGAGAATGCGGTACCGCTCTGGATCAAGCGCCGGGTGCTTCTCCTGAACGTCACCTACGAGCCGCTCACCGCCCTTCCTGCGCGCCGTGCCGTGGTGTTGATGACCTGCGGTAAGGCCGACACCGTCCATGAGGATCCCCAGGCCCCGGTCGTCCACTCCGAACAGTGGTCCGTTCAGGTGCCGTCCGTGATCCGCCTTCGCAACTACGTCCGCGTCCCGTATCGCGCGCGCGTTCCGATGACCCGCGCGGCCCTCATGCACCGCGACCGGTTCCGCTGCGCCTACTGCGGGTCCAAGGCCGAGACGGTCGATCACGTGGTGCCCCGCAGTCGTGGCGGCGAGCATTCGTGGGAGAACTGCGTGGCCTGCTGCGCGCCTTGCAACCACCGCAAGGCGGACAAGTTGCTGAGCGAACTCGGCTGGACGCTCCGGGCCTCTCTGGTGCCGCCGTCGGGCCCGCACTGGCGACTGCTGGCGTCGACGAAGGACCTGCACCCGTCGTGGATGCCCTACCTCGGTGAAGGCGCCGCCTGAGCGTTCCGCGCGACGGCTCCGCGAAGTTCGGCCCTGACGCTTCCCTTCGCACGGTTCTGGGCTACCGTTTGCGTTGTGAGCATTCTCGAGACAGTGCTGATATTCGTAGGAATTCCGGCGTTGATCACCGCCTTCTTCGCGGCGATGTCGTTCGTCGGCAAGAAGACGCCGGGCCCCGTGCCGCCCGCGTTCCACCTCGGCGAGGAGTGGACGCATGCGCCGGTGCTGTGGAGCGCCGTCGACGAGGTGACCACGCACGGTCATCACGGCGGGCACCACGGCGCGCACGCCGGTTCGGACGACCTGATTGGAGGCTCGGCAAGTGGCAAGTGGTGACCTGATCCCCGCGACCGTATCCGCGGACAATCTGCCCGTCGGCAGCGTCGTGACCGCCAGCGGTCGCATCTCGGGCGTGCACCGCGTCGGTGAGCCCTTCACCGACGACCTGCCGTTCACGACGGACGAACTGGTCCGCCTCGACGATGCCCTGACCGAAGGCACCCGCACGACGAAGGTGCGCTTCAACGCGTACGTCGGCGACCTCGGCGAAAACACCGCCGCCGGCGCCGATGCGCTCTTCCCGACGACTCCCGAGGCGGAACGGTCCGTCCTCATCGCGGTCTCGCCCAACCAGCGGACGGTCGAGATCCGCAGCGGCCGGGCCGTGGCCGACCGGGTCACCGACCGGGTCGCCCAGCTCGGGGCGACGGCAGCGGTGTCGTCGTTCGGCGACGGAGACCTCATCGACGGTCTCGTCAGCGCCATTCGCGTGATGAGCGCGGCGATCGCCTCGCCGTAGATCCGCACAGATCGGCGTTCGCACGGCCCGTCACCGTTCAGTCCCGCTGAACTGTGACGGGCCGTCGGTGTCTCGGCGGCCGAGGGGCCGAACCGTCCTCGACTTCTGTCGGTGGTCGATGCGAACATATGTTCGTGTCCGATTCGCCGCGCCCAAGCATCTCGAGTGGCGCCGAGGCGACCATCCTGCACGCCGACCTCGACGCGTTCTACGCCTCGGTGGAGCAACGGGACGACCCCGCACTGCGGGGTCGTCCCGTGATCGTCGGCGGTGGTGTCGTGCTGGCCGCGAGCTACGAGGCGAAGGCGTACGGGGTGCGCACGGCCAGTAGCGGCGCCCAGGCGTTGCGGCTGTGCCCGCACGCCGTCGTGGTGCGCCCGCGGATGTCGGCGTACGCCGCCGCGAGCAGGGCGGTGTTCGAGGTCTTCGAGCACACGACACCGCTGGTCGAGGGTCTGTCGATCGACGAGGCGTTCCTCGACGTCGCGGGGCTGCGCAAGATCGCGGGCACACCGGTCGACATCGCGGCACGACTGCGGCGCGACGTGCGCGAGCAGGTAGGTCTGCCGATCACCGTCGGCGTCGCGCGAACGAAATTCCTCGCCAAGGTCGCCAGCGCGGTGGGCAAGCCCGACGGACTGCTGCACGTGCCGCCGGACCGCGAGATCGAATTCCTGCACCCGCTGCCGGTCGAACGGCTGTGGGGAGTCGGGGCGGTGACGTCGCGCAAGCTCCGCGACGCGGGGATCGCCACCGTCGGCCGGCTGGCCCACTATCCGGAAGAGTTGCTCGTGTCCATCGTCGGACCGGCGGCGGGCCACCACCTCCACGCGCTCGCCTGGGCGCGCGATCCCCGTCCCGTGCAGGTCGGGCGCAGGCGGAGATCCGTCGGCGCCCAGCACGCCCTGGGGCGCAGACCCACGTCGCGGGAGGACGTGGACGCCGCGCTGGTGACGCTGGTCGACCGGGTGGCGGGCCGGCTGCGCCGCGGCAAGCGGGTGGGGCGCACGGTGGTGCTGCGGCTGCGGTTCGACGACTTCACCCGGGTCACCCGGTCGCACACCCTGGCGCAGCCGTCGGCGCAGACGCAGACGATCCTCACCACGGCCCGGGGACTGCTCGGCAACGCGATGCCGATGATCGAGAGCAAGGGCATCACCCTCGTCGGCGTCGCGGTGGCCAACCTCGAGGACGACTGCCCGCAACAGCTGGCGCTGCCGTTCGATCCGTACACGCGCAGCACGCTCGACACCACGCTCGACAGCCTCCGCGACCGGTTCGGCTCCTCGGCGGTCACCCGCGCGGTCCTGCTGGGCCGGGATCAGGGGGTGAGCGTGCCGATCCTGCCGGACTAGGCCGGCAGGATCGGCCCCCGATCAGCTCGCGTCGAACTTCCGGGCCGCGAGCGAACGGACGATTCCGGCGCGGCCCTCGACCACCAGGCGGCGCAACGCCGGCGGACGGTCGCCGGCCAGGAACTCGTCGGCTGCCGCCACGGACGCCTCGCTGATCGACCACGACGGGTACAGCCCCACCACGACGGTCTGTGCGACTTCGCTCGAACGCCGCTCCCACACCGCGGGAATGTCCGCGAAGTAGCGGGCGACGTACGGCTCGAGGATGTCGGACTGGCCGTGACCGGCGAACGCGCCGATGATCGAGCGGGCGGTGATGTTCGGCACCGAGTCGTCGCCGACCACCCGGTTCCAGGCC
This sequence comes from Rhodococcus sp. NPDC057529, assembly GCF_042802055.1. NCBI lineage: Bacteria > Bacillati > Actinomycetota > Actinomycetes > Mycobacteriales > Nocardiaceae > Rhodococcus > Rhodococcus sp. NPDC057529. Next base: position 40,793 of record NZ_JBHVEY010000024.1, on the reverse strand, counting down.
TGTTCCTTCACCGCGGCCTGCGGGCGGACGGTGGCCGCCGCGGCGGCGTTGCGGGCGCCTGCCGCGGTCGGGTCGCGTTCGGCTTCGGCGTCGATGAACGGCGTCTCGATGCCGTCGGCGTCGATCTCGCCGGCCCCCGCGAGGGCGGTGACGAGACGCCAGCGCAGATCCGTGTCGACGACGAGCCCCGGCAGCCCGACCGTGTCCGGTGCGGCGTCCAGCAATTCCTGCAGGACCTCGGTGTGCCACGGCGACAGCTGCGCGCCCGCCAGCGCGTTGACGAACGCCAGCTGGTGATCCGAACCGGCCTCGGCTTCCCGCGCCAGTTCGAGCAAGCGGTTCGCGAAGTCGGGCCAGCCGTGTTCCCTGGACCACCCGGGTTCGGCGTAGCTGTGCAGCGCGGTCTGGGCCTGCATCAGCAGTCGCTGGACCACGCCGACCTCGGTTTCGGCGCCGATGCCGCGCTGCACGAGGGCGACGAAGTCCCGCGCCTTGAGTTCGGCCTGCCGCGTCATCTCCCACGCCGCCGACCACACCAGGGTGCGGGGGAGCGGCTCCTCGATGTCGCCGATCCGCTCGATGGCGGTGGCCAGCGAGTCGGGGTCGAGCCGCAGCGAGCAGTACGTGAGGTCGTCGTCGTTGACGAGGATCAGCTGACCGCGTTCGACTCCGACGAGTTCGGTGACGTCGGTGCGTTCGGTGGCGTCGACGTCGAGTTCCACCCGCTTCGTGCGGACGAGTTTGCCGTCCCGGTCGTCGTACACGCCGACCGCGATGCGATGCACCCGGTGCTCACCGGCACCCGGTGCGGCGCCGGACTGCAGAACGGCGAACCGGGTGAACGTGCCGTCCGCGTCGACGTCGAACTCGGGACGCAGGATGTTGAGCCCGGTCGTCTTGAGCCACTGGGTGCCCCAGTCGGACAGATCGCGGCCCGAGGACTTCTCGAGCGCGCCGAGGAGGTCGTCGAACGTGGCGTTGTCGAAAGCGTGATGGCGGAAGTAGTCCCGCAGACCGGACAGGAAGGGGTCGAGCCCGACGTACGCGACGAGTTGCTTGAGGACGGACGCGCCCTTCGCGTACGTGATGCCGTCGAAGTTCACCTCGACGGCGGCGAGGTCCGGGATGTCGGCGGCGATGGGGTGGGTGGACGGCAGCTGATCCTGCCGGTAGGCCCAGGACTTCTCGACGTTGGCGAACGTGGTCCAGGCGTTGGTGTATTCGGTGGCCTCGCTCTGGCACAGCACGGAGGCGAATGTCGCGAAGGACTCGTTGAGCCACAGGTCGTCCCACCAGCGCATGGTGACGAGGTCGCCGAACCACATGTGCGCCATCTCGTGCAGCACGGTCTCGGCGCGCCGCTCGTACGACGCCCGCGTCACCTTGGACCGGAACACGTAGTCCTCGAGGAACGTCACGGCGCCCGCGTTCTCCATTGCGCCCGCGTTGAATTCGGGGACGAACAGCTGGTCGTACTTCCCGAACGCGTAGGGGGTGCCGAAGTTGCGGTGGTAGAAGTCGAAGCCCTGCTTGGTTTCCGTGAACAGGCGCTCGGCGTCCATGTGCTGCCCGAGGGAGGCGCGGCAGTAGATCGCGAGGGGGATGTCGCCGTGCTCGTCGGAGTAGTTGTCGGTCCACTCCGCGTACGGCCCCGCGATCAGTGCGACGAGGTAGGTGCTCATCTTCGGCGTGGTGCGGAAGATGTGCCTGCCTGGTTCGGCCGCCACCGTCTCGACGGTCGCGGAGTTGGAGATCACCTTCCAATCGGCGGGGGACGTGACGTGCACGTCGAATGTCGCCTTCAGATCGGGCTGGTCGAAGCAGGCGAACATGCGCTTGGCGTCGGCCGTCTCGAACTGCGAGTACAGGTAGACGGCGTCGTCGGTCGGGTCCACGAAGCGGTGCAGACCTTCACCGGTGTGCGAGTACGCGCAGTCCGCCTCGACCACCAGTTCGTTGCGTTCGGCGAGCCCGGTGAGCGTGATGCCGGTGGACTCGTCGTAATCCGACACGTCGACGGGGGAGCCGTTCAGCGTGGCCGAATGCACACGCGCAGCGACGATGTCGACGAACGTGGACGCGCCGGGGGTGGCCCCGAACGTGACGGTGGTCCGCGAGGAGAACGTCTCGACTCCGGGTTGACCTGTCCCGTCGGTGAGGTCGAGTTCGATCAGGTAGTTGTCGACGGTCAGCAGCCCGGCTCGTTCGGCTGCCTGTTCGCGGGTCAGGTTCGGTGGGGCCACAGAGGTCTCCTCGTGATCGGCGGCGGTGCTCGTACTCGATGCTGCCATCCCATCACGAGTGGGCCCGGGGCGTTAACCGGACAGGTCGGTCAACGGCACCGCGGGGTCGGCCAGCCGGTCGGGATCGACCGGGGCGGACGAGGACACCAGTTGCTTGATCTGATCGGTGGCGTCCCAGATGTTGACGTTCATGCCGGCGAGGACGTGGTTGTCCGCGTCGAGCCAGAACGCGAGGAACTCGCGTCCGGGAAGGTTGCCGCGCACCACGACCCGCTCGTACCCGTCGGACGGCGCGTACCCGGTGTACTCCATGCCCAGGTCGAACTGGTCGGTGAAGAAGTACGGCAGCCGCGTGTATTCGGCCTTCTGTCCGAGCATGGTCGCGGCGGCGACTGCCGGCTGGTTGAGGGCGTTCGCCCAGTGCTCGACCCGGATCCGGGTGCCGAGTTGCGGATGCAGTTGTGCCGCGATGTCGCCGACCGCGACGACGTCGGGGTCGCTGGTCTGCAATCCGGCATCGACGAGAACTCCGCCGTCGACGTCGAGTCCGGCCCGTTCCGCGATCTCGACGTTGGGGGCGGCGCCGACGGCGACGAGGACGGCGTCGGCGGGCAGGACCGTCCCGTCGCCGAGCCGCACACCGGTGGCCTTGCCGTCCTCGACGACGATCTGCTCGACCGTGGCACCGAGGTGCAGCTGAACACCGTGCTCGCGGTGCAGTTCCGCGAACACCGTGCCCATCTCGGGGCCGAGCGAGCCGAGGAGCGGAAGTTCGGCGGCTTCCACCACCGTCACGTCGGCGCCCTTCTCCCGCGCGGACGCTCCCACTTCGAGACCGATCCAGCCGGCGCCGATCACCACGAGCCGCCCGCCGCCGTCGACCGCGGCGATCAACCGGTCGGATTCGTCGACGGTGCGCAGGTAGTGGACGCCCTCGGCGTCGGAACCGGGTATCGGTGGGCGGCGTGAGCGCGAACCCGTCGCCAGCGCGAGCTTGTCGTATCCGAGCGTGGACCCGTCCGGCAGCGTCACCGTGTGGGCGGCGAGGTCGAGGGCGGTGGCGGTGGTGCCGTACCGCAGGTCCACGTGATGGTCGCGGTACCAGTCGCCGTGGTGGACGGTGAAGTCGCCGAGAGCCTTCTTTCCGGCGAAATGTTCCTTCGAGAGCGGAGGGCGCTCGTAGGGAAGGTGTTCCTCCTCCGAGAGGAGAATGATCGCTCCGTCGAAATCCTTGTCACGCAATGCTTCTGCCGTTTTCGCTCCGGCGAGGCCGCCGCCGACGACGACGAACGTGCGGGTGGAGGACATGTGGGGATGCTCCCTTCCGGTCGACCACTGTCGACCCTACTGCCGTCGGCGGGGTCTCCGGGAAGGATTCCCGGCAGCGAGGTGTTGACTGGACGGGAATGTGTACATCACCGAGAAGGAGCATCACGTGAGTGCTGGGACGAACGCCGGGACCACCAAGGACGTCGCTGATTTCTGGTTCGACCCCCTCTGCCCGTGGTGCTGGATCACGTCGCGATGGATCCTCGAGGCCACACAGGTGCGGGACCTGGAGGCGAACTTCCACGTGATGAGCCTGGCCGTGCTCAACGAGGGCCGGGATCTGCCGGACGAGTACCGCGAGTTGATGACCAAGGCCTGGGGGCCGGTGCGGGTGCTGATCGCGGCCGCGCAGAAGCACGGCGACGAGATCCTGCTGCCCCTGTACACCGCGATGGGCACCCTCATCCACAACGAGGGCAACAAGGACCTGGGCGACGTGATCGTCAAGTCGCTCGCCGACGTGGGGCTGCCTGCCGAACTGGCCGAGGCCGCCGAATCCGACGAGTACGACGCCGCGCTGCGGGAGAGCCACGCCGCGGGCATGGACGCCGTCGGACCGGACGTCGGAACCCCGACCATCCACGTCAACGGTGTCGCCTTCTTCGGCCCGGTGCTGTCGCGGATTCCGCGCGGGGAGGACGCGGGCAAGGTGTGGGACGGCGCGGTCGCGCTCGCCGGCTACCCGCACTTCTTCGAGCTCAAGCGCACCCGCACCGAGGACCCCCAGTTCGACTGAGTCGCGTCCCGGTCACCGAGTGACGGGCCCGGCCGGATCGCCCGCGTACTGCAGTTGCAGCGGATCGCGGTAGATCTGGCCGGGTTTGACGAACAGGTGGCCGTGCCGGGTCCGGTTCCGCAGGGCGGCGGCGCGCCAGGTCAGTACCGGATGTCCCGACAACAGATTCACGAACCACGGGAAGAACCCGCGTTCGGTGGTGGCCCGGTCGGCGAGTTCGTCGAATCCGACGACGCTCACCAGATACTTGCCCGCGCCGAGCACACCCATCGCGCCGCGGGCGCCCTGCGGCCGGACGCAGAAGCCGTGATTGTCGGCGGTGTATTCCATGGATCGGAACAGGGCGGACCCGACGACGGGAATGTAGTTGGCGGCGAACTGGCCCAGTTGCCGCCAGTACGACGCGTGACCGGCGGCGATGTGGCCGACCTCGTGGCCGATGATGAACGCGAGGGCGTCGGGCTCGCGGGCCTGGCCGCCGATCTCGAACAGATCGCTGTACACGACCACGAAGCGGCGGAAGCCGTGCCCGGACGCGAACGCGTTGATCCGGCCGTTCCCGAGAACGACGTACGCGTCGGGCGGCTCGGCCATCCCGAACCGTGCGGCCGCTTCCGCCACCATCCGGTGGCCGTCGGGGAACTGGGTGGGCGTCATCTTGATCCCGTTCACCTGTTGCGAGCCGTACAACTGGCCGCGGCCGACGGCGATGAGGATCGGCGCGACAAGCACGATGAGCACCCAGGTGGACACCACTCCGAGGAACAGCGCCGCGATCGCCGCGACGTAGGCGACGACGGTGAGCACGACTGCGGCCACGAGCAGCGGGATCTCCCACGAGTGCCGGGCGGGCCTGTCGTTCGGCATGAGACCCGGCAGCGGGACCGGGGGATTCCATCCCGTCCCGCCGCCCCACTGCTGCTGCACGGGGGCCTGCCGAGGCCCCGGGTACGCCTGTCCCCAGTTCTGTCCGTTGTCGGGATACATGCTGATCACGATAAGCGGCCCGGGGCCCCGGCACGATTCGCGAGGACGCCTGACAGAATCACCAGTCATGCGCGTATACCTGGGTGCCGACCATGCCGGATTCGAACGTAAGAACGAGATCATCGAACATCTGAAGGCCGCGGGCCACGAGACCGTCGACTGCGGCGCTCACGTCTACGACGCCCTCGACGACTACCCCGCCTTCTGCATCGAGACGGCCCGTCGTGTCGTCGCCGACGAGGGCAGTCTCGGCATCGTGCTGGGCGGCAGCGGCAACGGCGAGCAGATCGCGGCGAACAAGGTGAAGGGTGCGCGTTGCGCCCTCGCGTGGAGCGTCGAGACCGCGCAGCTGGCCCGCCAGCACAACAACGCCCAGCTGATCGGGCTCGGCGGGCGCATGCACTCCCTCGAGGAGTCCCTCGCGATCGTGGACGCGTTCCTCGCCGCCGAGTGGTCGAACGAGGAACGTCACCAGCGCCGTATCGACATCCTGTCCGAGTTCGAGAAGACCGGCGTCGCCCCGGCCCTGCCCGAGGCCTGATCGTCCTTGCCCGAAGGTCACACCCTGCACCGGCTGGCGCGGCTACATCAGCGCCGGTTCGCCGGTGCGCCGGTGCGGGTGCTGAGCCCGCAGGGCAGATTTTCCGAGGACGCGGCCCTCGTCGACGGCCGCGTCCTCGTCAAGTCCGAGGCCTGGGGTAAACACCTGTGGCATCACTACGAGTCCGGGCTGGTCGTGCACGTCCACCTGGGTCTGTACGGGGCGTTCACGGAAGCGGCCGTTCCCATGGAACCGCCGGTCGGGCAGGTCCGGATGCGGATGGTCGGCACCGAATTCGGCACCGATCTGCGCGGCCCGACGGCGTGCGAGGTTCTCCACCCGCCGCAGGTCGCGGCCATCGAGGCGCGACTCGGACCGGACCCTCTGCGCAAGGACGCCGACCCCGACAAGGCGTGGACTCGCATCTCGGCGTCGAAGACCCCGATCGGGGCGCTGCTCATGGATCAGGCCGTGATCGCGGGTGTCGGCAACGTGTACCGGGCGGAGGTCCTGTTCCGGCACGGCATCGACCCGGATCGGCCCGGCCGCGGACTGTCCCGCGACGAGTGGGAGGCGCTGTGGGCCGACCTGGTGGCACTGATGAAGGTCGGGGTGCGACGCGGCAAGATGCACGTCGTCCGTCCCGAGGACGATCACGGCGATCCGGCGTATGCGAAGGACCGTCCCCGGACGTACGTCTACCGGCGGGCGGGATCGCCGTGCCGGATCTGCGGCACCCCGGTGGCCCACTCGGTCATGAAGGGCCGCAACCTCTTCTGGTGCCCGAGCTGCCAGCCGTCCTGACGGCCGCGTCAGAAGTCGAAGCCGCCGCCGAAGTCGAACCCGCCGCCGTCTCCGCCGCCACCGAAGTCGAATCCGCCGCCGTCGCCACCGGCGTCCCCGCCCATGTCACCGCCGCCGCCGGCATCTCCACCGGAATCGCCGCCGTCGCCACCGGCGTCTCCGCCCGCGTCGCCGGTGTCCTGGGACGCGTCGCCCGCTCCGCTCTCGAAGCCCTGTGCGTCATACGGCACACCTGCCATCCCGGAGAACATCGCGGAGAACAGGAACATCGAACCCAGGCCCCACGCACCGGCCACGAGAGCGGGCTTCCACCACGGCTCCGAGTACCAGCCTGCGGGAACCGGACGTCCCGCGACGCGGCCGCCCGGGTAGTAGTTCGGTGTCTTCGACGACGGGTTCGGTGACGCCGCGACCTGTCTGCCCTCGAACTCGACCTCACGGTCCTCGGTGACCGCTCCCGCGGATTTCTGTCCGTCGATCGACGGGACCTCGGGACCGGGATCCATGCCCATGGCCGTCCGGGCGGCGCGGATGTAATAGAGGCCTTCGAGCGCCGTCTGCTTGGCGAGACGCGCCTGGACGGGGGTGGCGGCCTGGTCGATCTGGGAGCCTGCCGCCGTGTAGCGCTCGGACGCGTCGGCCAGCGCCTGCTGGGAGGCGGTGTCGGACCCGGAGAGGCTGTACACCTGTCCGCCGAGTCGTTCGATGGCCTGGCGAGCGTCCGCCTTCGCGTCCTCGAGCTGGTTCGCGGTCTGCCCGGCGCGGTTGTTGCGGCTCCTCACCACCAGGAAGGCGACCGCCGCCACGATCACGAGTATGAGTAGCAGTTCCACGGTGGGCCTCCGGAGTTCTCGCGGACCGTCGGCTGCGGGGCTGCAACATCCACGAGTAGGGGACAAATCGGACATCTCCCAGAGTACTGATCGAAATCGGGGTTACGCGCTCGGCGAACGGAGGAGCCGGCGGGGCCGAGGCGCGGTCGATCGCATGTGACGCATGTCATAGCGAAGGAGAGGGTGCGACCGCTCCTGCACAACAAAAAAGGAGCGTTCCCTGGGGTGGGAACACTCCTCTGTGGAGGGGATGACGGGAATCGAACCCGCGTAATCAGTTTGGAAGACTGAGGCTCTACCATTGAGCTACATCCCCGTGCATACGACAACCTGGGATCGCCATGCATGTCGTCTGCGATGAGTGACTGTACCCAACCTCGCTTTGGATTTCATAATCGGGGGGCCGTAGGATTCTTCCTCGGGTCCTCGCGAGGTTGGCGAGAGCCGGCTTCGACCGGGGTGTAGCGCAGCTTGGTAGCGCATCCGCTTTGGGAGCGGAGGGTCGCAGGTTCAAATCCTGTCACCCCGACCAGAACCACAGGGCAGGTCACTGCCGCACAGTAAAAGAGCACGACCACACGAAGGAGCCAGTCCGTGAAGAGCACCGTCGAGCAGCTCAGCCCGACGCGAGTCCGTATCAACGTTGAGGTGCCCTTCGAGGAGCTCAAGCCTGATTTCGACAAGGCCTACAAGGCCCTCGCGCAACAGATCCGTCTCCCCGGCTTTCGTCCGGGCAAGGCACCGGCCAAGTTGCTCGAAGCCCGTGTCGGTCGTGGCGCCGTCCTGGAGCAGGTCGTCAACGACGCACTCCCGTCCCGCTACTCCGAGGCCGTCACCAGCGCCTCGGTGAAGGCGATCGGTCAGCCCGAGATCGAGATCACGAAGATCGAGGACGGCGAGCTCCTCGAGTTCACCGCCGAGGTCGACGTCCGTCCCGAGATCACGCTGCCCGACTACAGCGAACTGAGCGTCACCGTCGATCCGATCGAGATCACCGACGAGGCCGTCGAGGAGCAGCTGCTGTCGCTGCGTCAGCGTTTCGGCACCCTCACCGGTGTCGAGCGTGCGGTCGAGGACGGAGATTTCATCTCCATCGACCTGTCGGCCACCGTCGACGGTGAGGCCGTCCCCGAGGCCACCGCGAGCGGTCTGTCGCACGAGGTCGGTTCGGGTCAGCTCATCGAGGGCCTCGACGAGGCCGTCGTCGGCGTCAAGGCCGGCGAGTCCAAGGAGTTCACCTCGACGCTCGTCGCCGGTGACCACGCGGGCAAGGAAGCTGTCGTCACCGTCACCGTCGGCACCGTCAAGGAGCGCGAGCTGCCCGCCGAGGACGACGAGTTCGCTCAGCTGGCAAGCGAGTTCGACACCCTCGACGAGCTGAAGGCCGACCTGCGTGAGCGCGTCGGACGCGTCCGCAAGGTCGAGCAGGCCGGTCAGATCCGCGACAAGGTCCTGGAGACCCTGCTCGAGACCGTCGAGGTCCCGCTGCCCGAGGCCGTCGTCAAGGCCGAGGTCGACGCTGCGCTGCACGACGCCGTGCACGGACTCGACCACGACGAGGAAGCGCTGAACAAGCTCCTCGAGGAGCAGGGCACGAGCCGCGAAGAGTTCGACAAGGACGCCAAGGACAGCGCCGAGCGCTCGGTGAAGACGCAGCTCCTGCTGGACGCCATCGCCGACGCCTCCGACGTCACCGTCGGCCAGGACGAGCTCACCGAGCGCATCCTGTTCCAGGCGCAGCGCTACGGCATGGCGCCGGAGCAGTTCATCCAGCAGATCCAGCAGGCCGGTCAGCTCGGTGCCGTGTTCGCCGACGTGCGTCGCGGCAAGGCTCTCGCCGGTGTCGTCGAGCAGGCCACCGTCACCGACACCTCGGGTGCCGCCGTCGACACCGCCGAACTGTTCGGCAACGGTGAGGCCGAGACCGAGGACGCCGCGTCCACGGACGAGGTCGCATCGGATTCCGCCGAGGGCGAAGACCAGAAGTAATGCTGGTCGCGGGGTGTTTCCCTCGCGTTCGGCTGTGAGATGTTTTCCGCTTTGAGCGAAGTAGGGCGGCACCGGGACTCCGGTGCCGCCCTCCTTCGTTAGTGTCTGTGTCAGCAATCAACGATTTACGGAGAAGGCAGGTACCGTGACTTCCAATCACCTGGAGACTTTGCAGAGTCCCGCCATGACTTCAGCCACCGCTGGGTTGAACCTCAGCGACTCGGTGTACGAGCGCCTGCTGCGCGAGCGCATCATCTTCCTCGGTACCCAGGTCGACGACGACATCGCGAACAAGCTGTGCGCCCAGATCCTGCTGCTGTCGGCAGAAGATCCCAGCCGGGACATCTCCCTCTACATCAACTCGCCCGGCGGATCGGTCAGCGCCGGCATGGCGATCTTCGACACGATGCAGTTCGCCGAGTGCGATGTCGCGACATTCGGAATGGGTCTGGCCGCGTCGATGGGCCAGTTCCTGCTCTCCGCCGGGGCCAAGGGCAAGCGGTACGCCCTCCCGCACGCGCGGATCATGATGCACCAGCCGTCCGCCGGAATCGGTGGTACCGCCAGTGACATCGCGATCATGGCCGAGCAGTTCGCGCACACCAAGCGCGAAATGGCCGAGCTGATCGCCGAGCACACCGGTCAGACGGTCGAGCAGATCACCGCCGATTCGGATCGCGACCGCTGGTTCACCGCACAGCAGGCTCTCGAATACGGTTTCGTCGACCACGTCGTCTCCCGCGCGGCGCAGGCGGGCGGGACCGGGCAGTAGCAGCCCGGCTTCCTCACTGACCGCTCCCACACATCCTTTGGAGAACTGATGACCAACCTGTTCGATCCCCGCAGCCTGGGAGGCCAGGCGCCCGCAGGCCCCCAGTCGCGTTACATCCTGCCGTCGTTCATCGAGCACTCGAGCTACGGCGTGAAGGAGTCCAACCCGTACAACAAGCTGTTCGAGGAGCGCATCATCTTCCTCGGCGTGCAGGTGGACGACGCGTCGGCCAACGACGTGATGGCTCAGCTGCTCGTTCTCGAGTCGCTGGACCCCGACCGCGACATCACCATGTACATCAACTCGCCGGGTGGCTCGTTCACCTCGCTGATGGCGATCTACGACACGATGCAGTACGTGCGCGCCGACATCACCACGGTGTGCCTCGGTCAGGCGGCATCGGCTGCCGCGGTGCTGCTCGCGGCGGGCACCCCCGGCAAGCGTCTGGCCCTGCCGAACGCTCGGGTCCTCATCCACCAGCCGGCCACCGGGGGCATCCAGGGCCAGGTCTCCGACCTGGAGATCCAGGCCGCCGAGATCGAGCGGATGCGCCGCCTGATGGAGACCACCCTCGCGAAGCACACCGGCAAGGACGCCGACGTGATCCGCAAGGACACCGATCGCGACAAGATCCTCACGGCCGCCGAGGCCAAGGACTACGGAATCATCGACGACGTGCTCGAGTACCGCAAACTCAGCGCCCAGAAGTGATTTCCTGCCGCCCCGGCTCGGGCGACACGCCGTGACGGCGTGGTTGCCGCGAGCCGGGTGCGGGATCGGCAAGGCTGGCTTTCCCCGAAGATCGGTGCGCGAATCACCGACAACCAGTCGACCTCGCTCGCGATCTGCGGGTACGGTCACATAACGGGCTTTCGTTTTCGGTCGATGCGCGCAGGGCGTGGGATCGGTTCGATGGTTGCACGTAGACGAAGGAAGTAGGGACCTGACGAGATGGCACGCATCGGTGACGGCGGGGATCTGCTCAAGTGCTCTTTCTGCGGTAAGAGCCAGAAGCAGGTCAAGAAGCTCATTGCTGGGCCTGGGGTGTACATCTGCGACGAGTGCATCGACCTGTGCAACGAGATCATCGAAGAGGAGCTGGCCGAGTCCAGCGAGGTGAAGCTCGACGAGCTGCCGAAGCCGGCCGAGATCCGGGACTTCCTCGAGAACTACGTGATCGGCCAGGATGCTGCCAAGCGAACTCTCGCCGTCGCTGTCTACAACCACTACAAGCGCATCCAAGCCGGCGACAAGGGCCGTGATGCGCGCGGCGAGACGGTCGAGCTGGCGAAGTCCAACATCCTCATGCTCGGACCGACGGGCTGCGGCAAGACGTATCTGGCCCAGACGCTGGCGAAGATGCTGAACGTTCCGTTCGCAATCGCCGATGCGACGGCACTCACCGAGGCCGGCTACGTGGGTGAGGACGTCGAGAACATCCTCCTCAAACTGATCCAGGCCGCGGACTACGACGTCAAGCGCGCCGAGACCGGCATCATCTACATCGACGAGGTCGACAAGATCGCCCGCAAGAGCGAGAACCCGTCCATCACGCGGGACGTGTCCGGTGAGGGTGTGCAGCAGGCTCTGCTGAAGATCCTCGAGGGAACGCAGGCCAGCGTGCCGCCGCAGGGGGGTCGCAAGCACCCGCATCAGGAGTTCATCCAGATCGACACGACGAACGTGCTGTTCATCGTGGCGGGCGCGTTCGCGGGTCTCGAGCGGATCGTGTCCGATCGCGTCGGCAAGCGCGGCATCGGCTTCGGTGCCGAGGTGCGGTCGAAGGCGGAGATCGACACGCAGGACCACTTCGCGGAGGTCATGCCGGAAGACCTGATCAAGTTCGGGCTCATCCCCGAGTTCATCGGCCGTCTCCCTGTCGTGGCGTCGGTGACCAACCTCGACAAGGAATCGCTCGTCCAGATCCTGTCCGAGCCGAAGAACGCACTGGTCAAGCAGTACAACCGGTTGTTCGACATGGACGGCGTGGAGTTGGAGTTCACCACGGACGCGCTCGAGGCCATCGCCGATCAGGCGATCCTCCGCGGCACCGGTGCTCGTGGTCTGCGCGCGATCATGGAGGAAGTCCTGCTTCCGGTCATGTACGACATCCCGAGCCGGGACGACGTCGAGAAGGTCGTGGTCAGCGCGGAGACGGTCAACGACAACGTGCTCCCGACCATCGTCCCGCGCAAGCCGGAGCGGGGAGAACGCCGGGACAAGTCCGCCTAGACGGGGGCGCGCGGTATCCTGAGTACGAACTAACTCACTAGTTCGTACAAATGGAGGTAATGCGCGCGATGACCGCTCCCGGACCGATCTTTGTTCTCAACGGCCCCAACCTGAACCTGCTGGGGCAACGGCAGCCCGAGGTGTACGGGCGGGAGACACTCGACGACGTCGTGGAGTTGTGCCGCGCCGCCGCCGCGAAGGCCGGACGTGAGATCGTCGCGCGGCAGTCCAACCACGAGGGCCACCTGATCGACTGGGTGCACGAGGCCCGCACCACGGCGTCGGGCGTCGTGATCAACCCCGGTGGTTTCACGCACACGTCGGTGGCGCTGCGCGACGCCCTGGTGACGCTCGAGGTGCCCCTCGTCGAGGTGCACATCAGCAACGTGCACGCCCGTGAGGAGTTCCGGCACCACTCGTACGTGTCCGGGGTTGCGACCGGCGTGATCGCCGGGCTCGGCATCCTCGGCTATGCGCTGGCCGTCGACTTCATCTGCAACAAGGGCTGATCGCGCCATGGGACGACAGGTTCGTACGAGCGTTGCCACGGTGTCGCTGAGTGGATCGCTGGAGGAGAAGGTCACCGCGATCGCGGCGGCCGGGTTCGACGGATTCGAGGTGTTCGAACCCGATTTCGTGAGCTCGCCGTGGTCGCCGCGTGAGTTGGCCTCCCGCGCAGCGGATCTCGGGCTCACTCTCGATCTGTATCAGCCGTTCCGCGATCTGGATTCGGCCGACGACGCGACGTTCGCGCGCAACCTGATCCGGGCCGAGCGCAAGTTCGACATCATGGAGCAGCTCGGCTGCGACACCCTGCTGGTCTGCTCGTCGCCGCTGCCCGAGGCGGTGCGCGACGACGCCCGCCTGACCGAGCAACTCCACACCCTCGCCGAGCGCGCACACGGCCGGGGTCTCCGCATCGCCTACGAGGCGCTCGCCTGGGGCACGCATGTCAATACGTACCGGCACGCGTGGAAGATCGTGCAGGACGCCGACCATCCTGCCCTCGGCACCTGCCTCGACAGCTTCCACATCCTCTCCCGCGGCGACGACCCGTCCGGCATCCGTGACATCCCGGGGGAGAAGATCTTCTTCCTGCAACTCGCCGACGCGCCCCGGATGTCGATGGACATCCTGCAGTGGAGCCGGCACCACCGGAACTTCCCGGGGCAGGGGAACTTCGATCTCGCCACGTTCGGTGCCCACGTTCAGGCGGCCGGATACACCGGGCCGTGGTCGCTGGAGATCTTCAACGACACGTTCCGGCAGTCGTCGGCGGGTCGTACCGCCGCCGACGCGCACCGCTCGCTGCTGTACCTCCAGGAGGAGGTCGCCCGGGTGCAGGCCGAGCACGGTGAGGACACCGGGCGGGGGCTGGCGCTGTTCGAGCCGCCGCCGCGCGCACCCCTCGAAGGCATCGTGTCCCTCCGGCTCGCCGCCGGCCCCGGAAAGGATTCCGATCTCCGGCAAGCGTTGCAGCACATCGGATTCCGGCTGGTCGGCCGGCACCGCAGTCACGACCTCCAGTTGTGGCGGCACGGCCGGATGACCATCGTGGTCGACGCCACCGCGGGCACGGTGTGGACGGCGCCGGGCCTGCCTGCGCACCTTCCGGTGCTCACCCAGATCGGCATCCGGTCGAGCGATCCCGACGCGTGGGGGGAGCGCGCCGCGGCGCTCGAGGTCCCGGTGCACGAGGTCCTGCTGCCCGGTGTGGACACCGCCCCCGAGTCCGATGTGGTGCGTCTCAAGATCACCGACGCGACGTCGCTGGATCTGCGCGGTCCGGGTAGTGCGGCCTCGTGGCAGTCGGCGTTCGACCTGTATCCGACGGAGTCGCGCTGGCAGGACGAGGTGCCGGTGTTCACCGGGGTCGATCACGTGGCGCTCGCCGTGCCGTCGGACAACTGGGACGGCATCATGCTGCTGCTTCGCTCGGTGTTCGCGATGGCGCCGCACGAGGGCCTCGACGTCACGGACGCGGTCGGGATGATGCGCAGTCAGGCGCTGACGATGGATCAGACGGGCGCCGACGGCGTCGACCGTCCGCTGCGCATCTCGCTCAACATGGTCCCGGGTGCGGTGTCCGGGAACTCCCACATCGCCGCGGCCCGGCGCGGTGGGATCAGCCACGTCGCGTTCGCGTGCACGGACATCTTCACCGCCGCGGCGACCATGCAGTCGAACGGGTTCGAGCCGCTCGTCATCTCGCCGAACTACTACGACGACCTCGAGGCCCGGTTCGGACTCTCCCGCGAACTCCTCGACCGCATGAGCGGTTCCGGCATCATGTACGACGCCGACGCCCACGGCGAGTTCTTTCACCTGTTCACCCAGACGGTGGGCGCCGACCTGTTCTTCGAGGTGGTGCAACGCGTCGGAGGGTACGAGGGGTACGGGGACGCGAACTCCGCGATGCGTCTGGCGGCCCAGTTGCGGGCGGCCGGCTGAGCCGACCCGACAGAGAACGGCGCCCGTGGTCACGATCACGGGCGCCGTCGTCATTCGTCGAGCCTCGGCCGTGGTGACGTCGAACACATCTGGAGAGTGACCACTGACGCCGAAGCACCCTCCCGGGGTGCATGTGACTGATGGGGTCGGAAATTCCGGCCGGAGAACGCGACGGTCGGCACAAGCGTCAATGCGACACGTGGGTTTCTGGCAGATACGTACTAACCTGTGTCGAAACCGTGACCGTTTCGTTATCGGTCACGCACTCGACAGAGGAATGTGGTTTTGGCTCTACACCCGAACACCGTCCCGCAGGCCCGGCACGCCCGGCGCTCCCGTTCTGCGAAGTCCGCCCGTCGCCACGTGGTGGCGACCTCGCTGGCCGCCGCTGCGCTGCTCGTGTCCGGCGCCATCGCCTCCGCCGCCACCGGGGAGGTCGCGCACGCATCCACCGAGGCGGGTGTGTCGCTCACGCCGCCGCCGCAGTTCCTGCAGGTCGAACGCCCGGAACTCACCGACCACACCGAGCAGATCCAGCGCGCCGCCCAACGTGAGGTCGAGCGGCTGGTGGCTCAGCAGGCCGAGACCGAGCGCCTGGCCCGGGAGGCGGCCGAACAGGCCGCACGTCAGGCTGCGGCCGAGGAAGCGGCTCGCCGACCCGCGGTCCTGTTCCCGGCCGACGGCACGTTCACGTCGGGCTTCGGTCAGCGGTGGGGTACCAACCACAACGGCATCGATATCGCGAACTCCATCGGCACCCCGATCAAGGCCGTCACCAACGGCACCGTGATCGAGAGCGGTCCGGCGTCGGGCTTCGGGCAGTGGATCCGCCTGCAACAGGACGACGGCACCATCGGCGTGTACGGCCACATCGACAGCTCGCTGGTCTCGGTCGGGCAGTCGGTCCGGGCGGGCGACCAGATCGCCACCATGGGCAACCGGGGGCAGTCGACCGGACCGCACCTGCACTACGAGGTGTGGACGGCGAACGGAACCAAGATCGATCCGGCGGGCTGGCTCAATTCGCGCGGTGTCCCCGTCCCCGGAGGGCAGGGAAGCTAGCGACGCGTCGGTGCCTACTGAGGTGAAAATGATGGGTTTCTGGTGTTGTTTGCCGGTCGCATCACCGCAAGACTGTCCCCATGACCCTCACTTCTCCTCCGCCGACCGGCCGGCGTGAGTGGATCCACCACTCGGACTGCGACCTCGACGCGTTCCGCGCCTCCGTGGACCACTCGACGAATCTGAGCGACTACCCGTTCGCCCACTCCGTCGAACAGAACGTCCTGGTGTACCGCAGCGAATCGCTGAGTCCCCACCTGGGCGACGCTCAGTCCCGCCGTGCCGTGCAGACCGAACTCGTGCGCGCGCTCACCGACGGTCCCGGAATCGTGTTGTTCCAGAACGCTTTCGGCGACCCTGCCGTGGTGG
Source organism: Rhodococcus sp. NPDC057529 (assembly GCF_042802055.1). NCBI lineage: Bacteria > Bacillati > Actinomycetota > Actinomycetes > Mycobacteriales > Nocardiaceae > Rhodococcus > Rhodococcus sp. NPDC057529. The sequence goes on along the minus strand of NZ_JBHVEY010000024.1, from coordinate 24,445 downwards.
ATCGTGCCACCGAACAGTTCGACCTCCTCATCGCGCAGCAGCGTGCGTCCGGTGATGTGGTGGGTGACCACTTCGGCAAGGCGGGCGCCAACGACCGCATCTGGAACGCCGCGCAGAAGCTGGCTCTCGGTGCCCCGGACGTATTCGCCGACTATTACGCCAACGACATTCTCGCGCTGATCTGCCAGAGCTGGCTGGGGCCGCTGTACCAGGTGACGTCGCAGGTCAACGTGGTCAATCCCGGTGGCGCCGCGCAGGTTCCGCATCGGGACTACCACCTCGGCATCGTGCCTGCGCACGAGCTGCCCGAGTATCCGGCGCACCTGCACCGGATGTCGGCGGCGCTGACGTTGCAGGGTGCGGTGGCGCACTGCGACATGCCCGTCGAGAGCGGACCCACTCTGTACCTGCCGTACTCGCAGCTGTTCGAGGCGGGCTACCTGGCGTTCTCGCGGCCGGAGTTCGTCGAGTTCTTCCGCGACAATCACGTCCAGTTGCCGCTCCGCAAGGGCGACGCGGTGTTCTTCAACCCGGCGCTCTATCACGGGGCGGGCCACAACCGTTCGGAGTCGATCCGGCGGACGGCCAATCTGCTGCAGATCTCGTCGCCGTTCGGCCGGGCGATGGAAGTGCTGGACCGTGAGGCCATGGCGAACGCCGTGTATCCGGTGCTGTTGGCCCGGCAGAGTGCGGGGGCGGGCGAGCGGGCTCTCCGCAATGCCGTCGTCGCGACCGCCGAGTGCTACCCGTTCCCCACCAACCTCGACCACGATCAGCCGGTGCGCAGTCTCGCGCCGGCCACCCAGGTGGACACGATGTGGGAAGCGCTGCGGGACAGCGTCGATCCGGCGGTGCTCGCGGAGCGCCTCGCCGCGCAGACGGCGCGCCGGCAACCATGAGCGCGGCTACGGCCGGGCCGGACCGGTCGTGCCGCGCACCATCAGGTGGGGGTCGATCACGAAATCCTGCGGGTCGAGGTCCTCGTCCTCGAGTCGGCCGACGGCGAACTGCACGGCGTGCCGTGCCAGGCTCTCCGTGTCCTGCCGCACGGTGGTGAGGTCGATCCGCGACAGCTGTGACAGGTGGCTGTCGTCGTACCCGACGATCGAGATGTCGCCCGGCACGTCCACGTGGGCACGGGTGAACACGTCCATGAGACCGATCGCGCAGCGGTCGTTGCCGGCGAGCACGGCGGTGGGCAGGCGGTCCTCGGCCAGCAGGGTGTTCGCGGCGGCGACGCCCGCCTCCTCGGTGTGCTGACCGGGAATGACGCGAACGTACTCGGAGAGGCCGTGCCTGCGCATCGCCGCGAGATACGCGCGACGCCGCTCGGGTGAGCCGGGGTCCGCGCCGCCGTCGACGTGTGCGATCTCGCGATGGCCGAGTTCCACCAGGTGGTCCACGGACTGGCGGATACCTTTGGCGTCGGCGGTCCGCACGGTGTCGACGGCGGTGTGGGGGAGTGTGCGGCCGACGACGGTGACCACGGCCCGGTCCGCGAGCGTACGCAGATAGTCCACCTCGGAGAGGGGGCCGAGCAGGATCAGACCCTCGCACCGGTGGCTGAGGAGCGCCTCGATCGCTTTGTGTTCGTCCCGGGTGGGTGCGCTCGCGGAGAGCAGGACCTCGTATCCGGCGGCTTCGGCCTCCGCGTAGATGGTTCCGATCAGGTCGGCCTGGAAGGTCTGGTGGACGTCCATGAGCACGCCGAGGGTGCGGCTGCGGCCGCGGGCGAGCATCCGGGCGGCCCGGTCGAGCCGGTAACCGAGTTCGTCCGCGGCCTGCAGGACGCGGTCCCGGGTCTCGTCGGACGCGCCCGGTTTGTTGCTGAAGATCAGTGACACCAGGGTCCGCGACACACCGGCCCGCGTCGCGACGTCGGCCATCGTGGGACGGCGGTGAAGGCCGGCAGGCACCCGCTCGGCGCCCGCCTGCGCGGTGGCTCGGTCGTCGAGCATCTCGATCTCCCTCGGTTGCGTCGTCAGGGACATTCTCACGGATCGCGACCCCAGCCCTTGACACCTTCTGTGATTCACCTCATAGTAGACAACTGAAGCGCGTTAGTGAAGCGCTTCAGTCCAGGACAGGACGCCTCTTGGCTGCATCGAGCCGAGCGCGTCCCGGGCGATATCGACACACGTGAACCGATCTTCCGTGTCGTGATGCGTGAGCATTCCCAGAAAGGCCACACCTGATGTTGACCACCAAGGCTGCCAGTGCACGCGGAAGCGGCGGCGCTGCGCGCAACGAGCGCAGTCACAAACGCTTCCTGACCAAGCTCACCGTCATCTCCACGCTCGGAGGCCTGCTGTTCGGCTACGACACCGGCGTGATCTCCGGTGCGCTGCTGTACATGAAGGACGAGTTGAACCTCAGTGCGGTCGGCGAAGCCACCGTCGTGAGTTCACTGCTCTTCCCCGGCGCCGCCGTCGGCGCGCTGCTGGGCGGCCGGTTGTCCGACGCCCTCGGCCGCAAGCGCACGCTGCTCGTCTGCGCGGGCCTGTTCCTCGTCGGCGCCCTCGGGTGTGCGATGGCCCCCAACGTGGAGATCATGGTGCTGGCCAGGATCGTCCTCGGTCTCGGTGTGGGCGCCGCTGCCGTCACCTGCCCGCTGTACCTGGCCGAGATGGCCCCGGTGGAGCGGCGCGGCCGGATGGTCACCATCAACGAACTGATGATCGTCACCGGTCAGATGCTCGCCTTCTCGATCAACGCCCTGCTCGATCACCTGATCGAGGATCCGACGGTGTGGCGGTACATGCTGGCCATCGCGTCGGTGCCGGCGGTTCTCCTGCTGCTCGGCATGCTGGTGCTCCCGGATTCACCGCGCTGGTACGCGTCGAAGGGCCGCCTCGCCGAGACCCGCAGGACCCTCGAAATGAGCCGCAGCGAGTCCGAGGCCGCCGACGAGTACGCCAGCATCAGCTTCCACGCCGCCCGCGACCGGAAGTCGAAGACCAGCGGCGCCGTGCACTACCTGCGTGACTACCCCTGGATGCGCCGGATCCTCTGGATCGGCTGCGGTCTTGCCATCGTGCAGCAGGCGACGGGCATCAACACGGTCAACTATTACGCGCCGACGATCCTCGAGCAGAGCGGTCTGGGTGTCAGCGCGTCCCTGGTGGCCACCATCGCGGTCGGTGTCACCTCCGTGGTCATGACGATCCTCGGAATCGTTTTGCTGGGCTTCGTGAATCGCCGCAAGATGCTGCTCACCGGTTTCATCGGTGTGGCGTCTTCGCAGGCCGCGCTGTCGCTGGTGTTCCTGCTGCCGTCGTCCACCGGCCGCAGCTACATCATCCTCGCCGCGATGATGGTGTTCGTCGCGTTCGTCCAGTGCTTCATCGGCACCTGCGTGTGGTTGCTGCTGTCGGAGATCTTCCCGATGGCCATCCGCGGGTTCGCGATGGGCATCGCGGTATTCGTGCTCTGGACGACCAACGCGTTCATCTCGTTCGTCTTCCCGATCCTCAACTCGGTTCTCGGATCCACCGGAACGTTCGGCCTGTTCGTCCTCGTGAACCTGATATCGGTGTACTTCGTGTACCGCTTCGTCCCGGAAACCAAGGGCCGCAGCCTCGAAGAGTTGGAGGACCGGCTCGGCGCGGGCACCCCCGCCACATCGGCTGCGGGAAACGCCGCCGCCGTCGCGACTCACTGATCGACGGTTCTCACGCACCGGTACCACCCCCTGCAGGTGGTACCGGTGTGTGGGTGGCTGGTCGTGAGTATCGTCGGGCGCCCACTCCCACGCTGCCGCGCTCGTGCGCGCCCGACGAGTCCGGGGACTCCTCAAGCACGCACGGGCGCGGAGCGCCTCGCGAGGGTGGCGGCCCCGATGCGCTGTGCCGATTCGCCGAGTTGTGTTTCGCGGATGCGGGCGAGGGGCCGGTGTCCGGAACCGGTTGCGAGAGAGGCGTAGACGTCCCGCGCGTGGTCGAGGAACAGCGGAGCCGAACCGCTGACACCGCCGGCGATGACGACGAGGTCGGGGTCGTAGACGTCACCGACCATGGCGAGTCCGACTCCCAGCCACCGTGCGAACTCCTCCATCGTGCGGATGGCGAGCGGGTCGCCGTCCCGCGCGGCGCTCGCGATCCGGCGGCCGGTGAGTGATCCCGGATCGCTCGCCACCTCGCGTGCGAGGATCGTCGAACTCGTGGGGTCGGCGGCGAGAAGTTCGATGGCCGTGTCCACGAGTGCTGTTCCGCTGCAATACCGTTCCCAGCAGCCCCGCTTGCCGCAGGCGCAGGGTCTGCCGCCCGGAACCACCTGCAGGTGGCCGAGTTCGGGAGCGACACCGTGGCTCCCGCGGTACAGCGCCCCGTCGATGAGCAGGGCCGCACCGATGCCGGTGCCGATCGCGACCATCACCACATTGCGACCGCCGGCGGCGGCCCCGAACCGGTGCTCCGCCCACGCCGCCGCGTTCGCGTCGTGCTCGAGGACCACCGGGAGTCCGAGCCGCTCGCTGAGGTCGTTGGCGACCGGCACGTTCTTCCACGGCAGGTGCGGCGCGAACCGCACGGTGGTGAGGTCGGGGGTGATGAAACCGGCCACGGCGAGACCGACGGCGGACACCGGGTGCCGCCCCGCGAGTTCGCGGACGGCACGGTCGAGCGCGTCCTCGAGGGCCTTCGCCGATTGTGGTGTGGGCGCCTGGACGGAGTCGAGCACCTCGCCGGTGTCGTCGACCACGCAGGCACGGATACTGGTACCACCGACGTCGATGCCGACGGTGAGAGCGGAGACAGGCACGGAGGCGACGGTACTCACCGTGCCGAGGCCGTCGCCGCCTCGGGTGCCGCCCGGGAGTCCTCCCAGGCATCGAGCCGGCTGATCGCCGTCCGGGCGACCACCTGTTGTTCCGTGACGGCGAGGTGTCCCCGGGTCCGGCCCAGGAACGACCACGTCCAGGACAGGGCGGTCGCCAGCCGGCTTTTGAACCCGACGATGTAGACCAGGTGGATCAGGAGCCACAGCAGCCAGGCGAGCAGCCCGGTCAGTTGGAGGCGGCCGACCTTCGCGACCGCGTGGAAGCGGGAGATCATCGCCATGCTGCCCTTGTCCGTGTACCGGAAGGGGGCGCGTGCGGGCGTGTCGCGACCTTTCCGGTGGGCCCGCACCTCGGCGGCGATCAGCTGGGCGGCGTAGCGGCCGCCCTGGATCGCGACCTGCGCGACGCCGGGCAGACCGTCCCGGTTCATCATGTCCCCGACGACGAAGACGTTGCTGTGGCCGGGCAGGGTGAGGTCGGGTTCGACGAGGACCCGGCCCGCGCGGTCGGTGCCGGCGCCGGTCTGTTCGGCGAGTTGCCGGCCCAACGGGCTGGCGGCGACGCCTGCAGACCAGATCTTGCAGGCCGCGTCGATCCGCCGCTCGGCTCCGTCCTGGTCGCGGACGGTGAGTCCGTCGTCGTCGACGTCGGTCACCATCGCGCCCAACTGGATCTCGACCCCGAGATTCTCCAACGTGTCCGCGGCCGCCCGGCGCAGCTTGTCGTCGAACGGCGGGAGCACCGTCGGCGCCGCGTCGAGCAGGATGATGCGCGCGTCACGGGGATCGATGGTGCGGTACGCGCCGGCCAGCGTGCGGTGCGCGAGCTGGGCGATCTCACCGGCCATTTCGACTCCGGTGGGCCCGGCGCCGACCACGACGAACGTCAGCAGGCGCGCCCGCTCGGCGGGATCGGTGCTCACCTCGGCGCTTTCGAAGGCGCCCAGAATGCGGCCCCGCAGCTCGAGGGCGTCGTCGATCGTCTTCATTCCGGGTGCGTGCTCGGCGAAATGGTCGTTGCCGAAATAGGATTGGCGGGCGCCCGCCGAGACGACGAGGCTGTCGTACTCGGTGACGGTGGTGCGGCCCCGGTGGGTGGACGTGACGGTCCGGTCGGCGACGTCGATCTTCTCCACTCCGCCGATGAGGACGGACGCGTTCTGCTGGTCCTCGAGGACGAGCCGGGTGGCGGGCGCGATCTCGCCTTCCGACAGGATTCCCGTCGCCACCTGGTACAGCAGCGGCTGGAACAGGTGATGCGTCGTGCGATCGATCAGAGTGACATCGACGTCCGTCCGTTTCAAGGCCTTGGTGGCGAAGAGGCCGCCGAATCCCGATCCGATGACCACGACCCGATGACGGCGGGCGAGAGAGGTGTCGCTCATGAAGTTCCTTTCGATCGAACGGACGCCGCGCCGGACCGCGGACGGTCCGGCGCGGAGAACCAGTACTTACGCGTTCTGGGGGAATCCGAGGTTGAGGCCGCCGTGGCTGGGGTCGAGCCAGCGGGTGGTGACGACCTTGCCGCGGGTGAAGAAGTGGACGCCTTCGGCGCCGTGGGCGTGGGTGTCGCCGAACAGGGAGTTCTTCCAGCCGCCGAAGGAGTAGTAGGCCATGGGGACGGGGATGGGGACGTTGATGCCGACCATGCCGACCTCGACCTCGTTCTGGAATCGGCGGGCGGCGCCGCCGTCGTTGGTGAAGATGGCGGTGCCGTTGCCGAATTGGCTGGCGTTCACCAGGTCGAGGGCGTCGTCGTAGCTCTCAACGCGAATCACGGACAGGACGGGTCCGAAGATTTCGTCGGTGTAGACGGACATGTCGGTGGTGACGTGGTCGATCAGGGTCGGGCCGAGCCAGAACCCGTCGGCGCCGCCGTCGGCCTCCACCTGCCGGCCGTCGACGACGATGGTGGCCCCGTCCTTCTCGCCGGCGTCGATGTAGGAGGCGACCTTGTCGCGGTGCACCTTGGTCACCAGCGGTCCCATGTCGGAATCTTTGGTGCCGTCGCCGATCTTCAACGTGTTGGTGCGCGTCTTGATTTTCGCGACCAACTCGTCGGCGATGTCGCCGACGGCGACGAGGGCGGAGATGGCCATGCAGCGTTCGCCGGCGGATCCGAAGCCGGCGTTGACCATGGCGTCGGCGGCGAGGTCGAGGTCGGCGTCGGGCAGGACGATGGCGTGGTTCTTGGCGCCCCCGAGGGCTTGGACGCGTTTGCCGTGGGCGGTGCCGGTGGCGTAGACGTATTGGGCGATGGGGGTGGAGCCGACGAAGGAGATGGCCTTGACGGCGGGGTTGGTGAGGAGTTCGTCGACGGACGTCTTGTCGCCTTGGAGGACGTTGAAGACGCCGGCGGGGAGTCCGGCTTCGGCCCAGAGTTCGGCCATCCAGATGGCGGCGGTGGGGTCCTTCTCGGACGGCTTCAACACGACGGTGTTGCCGGTGGCGATGGCGATGGGGAAGAACCACATCGGGACCATGGCGGGGAAGTTGAAGGGGGAGATGATGCCGACGGGGCCGACGGGTTGGCGGATGGAGTGCACGTCGACGTTGGTGGAGGCGTTTTCGGTCATGCCGCCCTTGAGCAGGTGGGCGATGCCGCAGGCGAATTCGACGACTTCCTGGCCGCGGCTCACTTCGCCTAGGGCGTCGGAGACGACTTTGCCGTGTTCGGCGGTGATGATCTCGGCGAGTTCACCCTTGCGTTCGTTGAGCAGTTCCCGGAACTTGAAGATGATCTGGGTGCGCTTGGCCAGCGAAGTGTCGCGCCAGGCGGGGAAGGCGGCGGCGGCCGAGTCGATGACGGCGCGGGCGTCTTCGACGCTGGCGAGGGCGACCTGTCCGGTGACGGCGCCGGTGGCCGGATTGGTGACGGGGGCGGTGTTGCCGCTCGTGCCGGCGAAGCTCTTGCCGTCGGACCAGTGCGCGATCTCGCGAATGATGTTGGTGCTCATGTGTTGTCCTTTCACCGCGTGCGCGCGATGTAATCCTTCATGGTCTTCAGTTGGTAGCGGGAGACGTCGTGGGCGTTCTCGTCCTCGGCGAAGACGCTCGACACCATCACCGTGTCGGGTTTGTCGTAGAAGCCGAGTTCGGACAGCCCGCCGAAGAATTCGTCCCAGTCGAGGTCGCCGTCACCGATCTTGAGGTGCTGGTGCACCCGCACCGCGTTGCCGGGCGGATTGGTGATGTACCGCAGTCCGTGCGAGCGGTGGTGATCCATCGTGTCCGCGACGTGGACGAGCCGGAGCATGTCGCCCGCCGTGCGCATGATCTCGAGCATTCCTGCGCCCATGTGATAGCTGTGGCACGCGACGTACACGAGGCCGAAGTTCTTGGAATTGATGCCACGGATCATCCGGATGGCGTCCAGGCCGTTCTCCACGAAATCGTCCGGGTGCGGGTCGATGCGAACGTCGATGCCTTCCCGCTCGATGATGGGGACGAGTTCCTCCATCGACCGGTAGAAGGCGCGCTCCGACTCCTCGGCCTTCTCCGGCCGGCCGCTGAACTCGGTGTTCATCACGTTCACACCGAGGTCGACGGTGATCTGGATGGCGCGCTTCCAGTACCGCACCGCCGCCTCGCGGGCGTCCTCGTCGGGACCGGACCACCGCAGGACCGGCAACACCGAGGCGATGCCGACGCCGGCGTCGCTGCAGGCCTTGCGGAACTGACGGACCAGTTCGTCGTCGGCCTTCGGGTGGTTGAAGAACGGGATCATGTCGCGGTGCGGCGTGAGCTGCAGGTGTTCGAAGCCGAGTTCCGCGACGACGGCCGGCAACTCGAGCAGCGAGTAGTCGTGGTGGAACGGTGTGGGGTCGAGTGCGATCTTCATGGTGTTCAGGCTCCCGGTCCGATGGGTCGCTCCGCAGGCTCCGCTCCCGGAATGGAGGAACGGTCGACCATGTCGACGGTGACGCGCTCGCCGGTCTCGAGTGACTGCACACCCGCTGCGCACACGGCGGCTGCGGCGTATCCGTCCCACGCGCCGGGGCCGTCGACGTAGTTGCCGGTCTCCGCACCCGTGCGGGCTGCGTTCACCCAGCGCTGGATCTCGACGTCGTACGCCTGGCCGAAGCGCTCCTTGAACGACGGGGTGATCTCGCCGCCCCACGCGCCTGCTCCGGAGCGGCCGTTGCCCGCGCCGGTGCCGTACTTGCGGACGAGTCCGACGTCGAGTCCGATGAACGCCGAACCCTTCTCCGCGACTATCTCGGTGCGCACCTCGTAGGCGACGCCGGTGGTCACGAAGACCTCGACGTCGATGTGGCGTCCGGATTCGGTGGTGAAGAACGCGATCTGAGGATCCTGCAGTCCCTCGGGTGCACCGGGGTTCGCGGCGGGGCGGAGGATCTGCACGGACGTGATCTCCTCGTCGAACAGGAATCGGGTGACGTCCACCTCGTGGACCAGCGAGTCCTTGACGATCATCGAGCTGTCGAAGCCCGGCGGCACCACCGGGTTGCGGTGCACGCAGTGGGCGAGGAGCACCTGTCCGAAGACGTCGTCGTCGATGAGCGTCTTCAACTGCTCGTACTCGTGGTCGAAACGTCGCATGAAACCGACCTGGATCAGTTTCTTGCCCAGCTCGGCTTCGCGCTTCACGATTTCGAGGGACGTGGCGACGTCGGTGGTCAGCGGCTTCTCACACATCACCGGCTTGCCGTGCTCGAGGCAGGCGAGGAGCTGCTTCTCGTGGGTCGGGCCGGGGGTGGCCAGGACGACGGCGTCGACATCGGGGTCGGCGATCGCGTCGAGCGGGTCGCTGATCACCCGGCATCCGGGGATCCCGGCCGCGATCTGCTCGGCCTTTTCGACGAAGTAGTCGTTGACGACGGCGACGGTGGCGCCCTTGATGCGATCGGTGATGCGTGCGACGTGGTCGGCGCCCATCATTCCGACACCCAGGACGGCGATGCGCAGGTCGTTGCTTCCGGACATGGCTGACTAGCTCCTGACGTGAGCGGTTAGACGAACTTGACGGACGGGATCCCGCAGGACCCCAGGTACTTGCGGGTGCGCTGGGCGATCGGCAGCGGCACGTCCACGGCGCAGGGGTAGAGATCCTGCTCGACGATCGCGAACACGTCGATGTCGAGCTTCTCGATCGCGGCGAGCAGCGGCGGCAGGTCGGGGATGCCGAGGGGAGGTTCGATCATCGCGCCGAGCTTGACGGCCTCGCCGAACGGCAGATCCTCGGCCTCGACCTTGGCGCGGACCTCGGGATCGACCTGCTTGAGGTGCAGGTACCCGATCCGTTCCGGCGCCCGCTCGATGATCGCGAGGTTGTCGCCGCCGCAGTAGCTGATGTGGCCGGTGTCCAGGCACAGGTTCACGTAGTCGCCGTCGGTGCCGTCGAGGAAGCGGTACACGTTCTCCTCGGTGTCGACGTGGCTGTCGGCGTGCGGGTGGTACTGCGCCTTCACGCCGTACTGCTCGAACATCTTCTTGCCCAGCTCGTTCATGCCGCCGGTCTTCTTCTTCCACTGCTCCGCGGTGAGGTTGCGGTCCTCGAGCACCTCGCCGGTGCCCGGGTCGCGCCACATCTCCGGGATCACGACCACGTGCTTGCCGCCGACGGCGGCGGTCAGCTTCGCGACGTCCTCGATCTGGGTCCACACGGCATCCCAGGAGTCGTCCTGGTGCAGGTGCTCGAAGACGGTGCCTGCCGACAGCTTCAGATTGTGGGCGGCGAGTTCGTCGCGGAGTTGCTGCGGGTCGGTCGGCAGGTAGCCGTACGGCCCCAGCTCGATCCACTCGTAACCGGACGCGGACACCTCGTCGAGGAACCGGCCGTACGGGGTCTGCTGCGGGTCCTCGGGAAACCAGACGCCCCAGGAGTCGGGGGCGGATCCGACGCGGATGACGCTCATCGGGAAATCCTTTCGAAAGTTCTGCTGGGGTAAGGGTCAGTTGCCGGACGGGCGGAGGAACGGACGCTGGATCTTCTTCCACTGCGCGTACGTCTCGTACGCGTTCTGCGTGGACTCGAGGGTGCTGGCCTGACTGACCGGGACGTCCCACCAGGATTCGCTGTCCGGGGCGGCGATCCGCGGGTCCGTCTCGACGTGGATGACCGTGGTCCTGTCGCTCGCCTTCGCCACCTTGACGGCGTCGGCGAACTCGGCGGCCGTGTTCGCGCGGATCACGTCGGCGCCGAGGCTCGCCGCATTGGCCGCCAGATCGACGGGCAGGATGTCACCGTCGAGCCGGCCGGAGTCGCCCCGGTAGCGGTAGTCGGTGCCGAACCGCTGGGAGCCGAGCGATTCCGACAGCGACCCGATGGAGGCGAAGCCGTGATTCTGCACGAGGATCACGATGACCTTCACGTTCTCCTGCACGGCGGTGACGAGTTCGGTGGCCATCATCAGGTAGGAGCCGTCGCCGACCATGATGAACACGTCGCGGTCGGGGCACGCCATCTTGGCGCCGATACCACCGGCGACCTCGTAGCCCATGCAGGAGAAGCCGTACTCGACGTGGTAACCCTTCGAGTCCCGGGTGCGCCACAGCTTGTGCAGGTCGCCGGGCATCGAACCGGCGGCGCACACCACCACGTCGCGCGGATCCGACAGCGTGTTGGCGAGGCCGATGACCTGGTTCTGGTTCAGGCCGAGAGAGTCGTCGTCGATCTTGTAGACCGCGTCGACGGTGGACTCCCAGTGCGCCGCGAGTTCTGCCGTGCGCGAACGGTACTCGTCGGAAACCCGGTAGCCGTCCAGTGCCTCGGCGAGGGCCTCGAGTGTCTCGCGGGCATCCGCGACGACGCTGACGCCGCCCTGCTTCACCGAGTCGATCGACGCCACGTTGATGTTGACGAACCGCACGTCGGGGTTGTTGAACGCGGTGCGCGACGCCGTGGTGAAGTCGCTGTACCGGGTTCCGATGCCGATGATCACGTCGGCCTCGGTGGCGAGGGCGTTGGCCGCCGTCGTGCCGGTCGAGCCGATCGCCCCGACCGACTGCGGGTGGTCGTACGGCAGTGAGCCCTTGCCGGCCTGACTCTGGCCGACGGGAATGCCGGTCGACTCGACGAACGAGGCGAGCGTCTCGGTGGCGCCGGAGTAGATGAGGCCACCGCCCGCGACGATCAGCGGCTTCTTCGCCGACCGGATGACGTCCGCGGCCCGTGCGATCGCCGACTTCTCGGGGAGCGGCCGGGCGACGTGCCACGTGCGCTCGGCGAACATCGACTCGGGCCAGTCGAACGCCTCCGCCTGCACGTCCTGCGGGATGGCGACGGTTGCTGCGCCCGTCTCGACGGGGTCGGTCAGCACGCGCATCGCGCCGAGCAGCGCCGAAGGCAACTGCTCGGGCCGCCACACGCGGTCGAAGTAGCGCGACAGCGGCTTGAACGCGTCGTTGACGGTGACGTCCCCACTCGACGGCAGTTCGAGTTCCTGCAGCACCGGTGCGCTCGCGCGGGTGGCGAACGTGTCGGCGGGCAGCAGGAGGACGGGCAGCCGGTTGATGGTGGCGAGCGCCGCACCGGTCAGCATGTTGGTCGAACCGGGCCCGACGCTGGCCGACACGGCCCACGTCTGCAGGCGATCCTTCTGGCGGGCGTATGCGACCGCGCTGTGCACCATCGCCTGCTCGTTACGGCCGAGGACGTACGGCAGCTCCGGTTCGGTGCCGGCCTCGACAGCGTCGATCTCGGCCTGCAGCAGCGCCTGACCGAGACCGGCGACGTTGCCGTGGCCGAAGATGCCGAAGCAGCCGGCGAAGAACTTGATGCGTTCGCCGTCCCGCTCGACGTACTGATTGGCGAGGAATCGGATGGTCGCCTGAGCCACCGTGAGGTGGACGGTGCCCTCGGCGTTGGGGTTCTTGCTCGCCGACATCGGCGCGGTGGACACCACGGTCATGCTCCTTCGGACGGTGCGTGGAGGGGGAGGCGGGGATCGACGGTCTGGTGTTCCCAGCTGCCGCGCAGCCAGGTGTGTGCCGGGTCGTCGCAGATGTTCCAGGAACGTTCTTCACCCGGCCCGGCCATCACGTTCAGGTAGTACATGTGATGTCCGGGGGCGGCGATCGACGGTCCGTGGTAGCCGTGCGGGACGAGGACCACGTCGCCGGATCGCACTTCCTCGAGCACCTCGATGGGCCGCTCGGGAGTGCCGTACACACGATGGTAGCCGAATCCGGTGCCGCCGAAATCCACTGCGGTGTCGCCTGCTTCGGCGATCTCGAAGTAGTAGATCTCCTCGAGCTGGGATTCGACGTCGCTGTTCTCGTCATGCTTGTGGCTCGGGTACGACGACCAGTTGCCACCGGGAGTGATGACCTCGCACGCGATGATCGAGTCGGCCTCGAACCGGTCGGCGGTGCCGAAGTTGTGCACCTGCCGGCTGCAGTTGCCCGCGCCGCGCAGTTCGACGGACACGTCCGCGGCCGGAACGTACCGGAACGGGAACTTCTGCCGGGCGCGGGCGCCGCACAGTGCGAAACGACCACCGGTCGCGCTCGCCACCGCGTAGGCGGAGTCCCGTCCCACATAGGCGAAGTCGCTCGGCCCGTCGAACACGGACCGGCGCCCGGTGAGCGCGAACTCGGTGCCCTCACTCGACACCGACGCCGACCCGGCCAGCGGCACGACGATGATCTCGTCGTCGCCGGTGGTGAGTTCGGCCGACCCGCCGGGTGCCAGGGTGAGCACCCGGAGGCTCGATTCCGTCCAGCCCGCCGACTCGGGGGTCACCTCCAGGTCGAACGGCCCGGTGGCCGCGGAACCGACCGGAACGTAGTACTTGCTGTTCATCGTGGGCCTCTCCGGCGTGCGTCAGTGAACGAGGGATACGGCGGTGTCGACCGCGGCGGCGACGTCCTCGTCCCGCGGGTACAGCAGGGTGCGTCCGACGATCAGGCCGCGGACCGACGGCAGTGCGAGGGCCTTCGCCCAGCTCGCGAACGTCTCCTCGGGGGCCGTCTGCGGGTCTCCGCCGAGCAGCAGCGTGGGAAGCGTCGTCGCGTCCATGACGCGTTCCATCTCGTCGACCACCGGAAGCTTCATCCAGGTGTAGGCGGACGTGGAGCCCAGGCCCTGGCTGATGTGGATGGACTTGATCACGGCGTCGGCGCTGAGGTCGTTCTTGACCTTGCCGTCGACACGCCGCGACAGGAACGGTTCCACCATCGCCATCAGCCCGGCCGCGGCCAGCGAATCGACGGCCTCCGCGCAGGCGGTGAGGGTGGAGAGGGTGCCCGGATCGTCGAGATCGATGCGGCACAGCATCTTTCCGCCGTTCATGCCGGCCTTCGCGGTGCCTGCCGCGCTGTAGCCGGTCATCCGGTCGTCGAGTTCGAAGCTGGCGCCTGCCAGGCCGCCGCGGTTCATCGACGAGATGACCACCTTGTCGTCGAGTGCGCCGAGCAGCACCAGATCGTCGAGGATGTCGGCGGTGGCGAGCACGCCGTCCACGCCGGGATTGCGCAGCGCGGTGCGGAGGCGGTCGAGCAGGTCGGTGCGACTGTTCATCGCGGTCGGGCGGTCGCCGACCGCCAGCGCGCCGCGGGCGGGGTGGTCGGCGGCGACGATCATGAGCCGGCCGTTGCCGCGCACCGTCGGCCGGGCGATGCGGGTCGCCCAGGCACGGTCGATGGCGGCCGGATCACTGGCGCGTACCTCGGTGACGTCGGCGTAGGACGCGCAGACTGCGCGGTGAGCGAGAGTTTCAGACATTGACAGCCTCCGAAGCGGTGGATTCGGCGAGCTCACGGACCTCGTCGGCCGTCGGCATCGCGGTGGAGCATTCGAGCCGGGAAGCGACGATCGCCCCCGCGGCGTTGGCGTAGCGCAGGATCTTCTCGAGCGGCCACCCGGCGAGCAGGCCGTGGCACAGCGACCCGCCGAAGCTGTCGCCGGCGCCCAGGCCGTTGACGACGTCGACCTCGTTGGGCGGCACGGTGATGGACTGCGTACGGGTCTTGCCGAGCACTCCCTTGGGGCCCTGCTTGACGATGGCCAGTTCGACGCCGAGGTCGAGCAGCGCATCGGCGGCCTTGTGCGCGTTGGTCTCGCCGACCGCGATCTCGCACTCCTCGCGGTTGCCGACCGCGACGGTGACGTGCTGGAGAGCACGCTGCACCTGCGCGGTGGCCTCGGCGGGGGAGGACCAGAACATCGGGCGGTAGTCGAGATCGAGGACGGTGTGGCTGCGGCGTCCGCGAGCCTCCCAAGCGGCGAAATGCGCACTGCGGCTGGGCTCTTCGGACAGTCCGGTGACGGTCGACCAGTACAGCTTCGCGTCACGGACCGCGTCGAGGTCGAGGTCTGCGGGCTTCACCTGCAGGTCCGGGGCGACCGGCTTGCGGTAGAAGTACAGCGGGAAGTCGTCCGGCGGGAAGATCTCGCAGAACGTGACGGGGGTCGGGTGGTCGGTGTCGATGCCGACGTACCGGTTGTCGACACCGAGATCGGTGAGTGCGGTGCGGACGTAGCGTCCGAACGGATCGTTGCCGACGCCCGAGATGAGCGCGCTGCGGCAGCCGAGGCGGGCGGCGGCGACGGCGACGTTGGCGGCGCTTCCGCCGAGGAACTTGCCGAACGTCTCGACGTGCTCGAGTCCGACGCCGGTCTGCAATGGGTAGATGTCCACACCGCAGCGCCCGATGGCGAGGACGTCCAATCCGTTCCGGTTGGGTTGCGTCTGGTTGGTGGTCAAGGCTGACTCCCGAATAGGTCGTTGTGGGTGGTCTGCGCAGGGCGCCGAGGTCTGGTTGAAACTGTGCTCCCCATCACCGGCTCCTGTCAAGACTTTGTCCTGACATTATTACTTGAAGTCAATCTGGTGTTAGTGTTCGCATACACTGCCGGAAAGATCGGCGGCGGCGGACGTCGCCACGCGCACGAGGATCGGAGTTGTCCGTGGGTGCACCACTCGCAGTCGAGCTCGACAGATCGAGCCCGGTTCCGCTGTATTTCCAGCTCGCGCAGACGATCGAGAACGCGATCATCGGCGGGGAACTCGCGCCCGGCGACCGCTTCGAGAACGAACTGGCGCTCGCCAAACGACTGAACCTGTCGCGCCCGACCACTCGCCGCGCCATCCAGGAACTCGTCGACAAGGGACTGCTCGTTCGCAAACGCGGCGTCGGCACGCAGGTCGTGCAAAGCGCCGTGCACCGGCCGGTCGAGCTCACCAGCCTCTTCGACGACCTCGCCCGCGCGGGGCAGAGCCCGACCACCAAACTCCTCGACTACCAGGTCGCCGTGCCTGCCGAGGACGTGGCCGCCGAACTCAACCTGCAACCCGGCAGCGAGGTCGCGTCCATCCGGCGCCTCCGCAGCACCAACGGCGAACCGCTCGCACTGATGACCAACCACATCCCCGTGGATCTCGCGCCGGACCCCGAGGAACTCGAGGCGCACGGTCTCTACCACGCGCTCCGCGCCCGCGGCGTGCACATTCGCCTCGCCCGGCAACGCATCGGCGCGAAAGCGGCGAGCAAGGCGGAGGCGTCACTCCTCGACGAGAAGACCGGGGCGCCGCTGCTCACGATGAACCGGACCGCGTTCGACGACTCGGGAAGCGCCGTCGAGTTCGGCAGCCACTGCTACCGGGCGTCCCGGTACTACTTCGACACCACCGTTGTCGATCGTTAGGACGGGGCGCGCGACGTCGTTCCCCCGGGGAATGGCCCTGCTGGTGGCGGGCGCCCTCTTCATGGAGATCCTCGACGCCACCATCATCGCCCCCGCGGTCCCGCTGATCGCCGACTCGTTCGCCGTCGACCCCGTCGACGTCAACATCGCGATCTCCGCCTACCTCGTCACGGTCGCAGTCCTCATCCCCGCGAGCGGGTGGGTCGCCGACCGGTTCGGGACCCGCCGGGTATTCGTGGCCGCCATCGCCGTGTTCACCCTGGCGTCCATCGGGTGCGCCGCGAGCGTGTCCCTACCGATGCTCGTCGCGATGCGGGTGCTGCAGGGAGTCGGCGGCGCCATGATGGTGCCGGTCGGACGGCTCGCGGTGCTGCGGTCGAGCACGAAGAGCGATCTCGTCCGCGCGATAGCCCTGCTCACCTGGCCCGCGCTCGCCGCGCCCGTCATCGCGCCCCTGCTCGGCGGCGCGATCGCCACGGTGGGCTCGTGGCGGTGGATCTTCGTCATCAACATCCCCATCGGCGTCCTCGGAATCCTGCTGTCGCTCAAGCTGGTTCACGGGGCCGGCTCGCGGTCGGCGAGGAAGCTGGACTGGCGGGGCCTGCTCGGGGTCGGAACGGGGATCGCGGCGGCGCTGATCGCCCTGGAAAGCATCCGTGTGACCGGCACGGACTGGCGGCGGGTCGCGGTCGGAGGAGTGGTCGCGGTCCTCCTGCTGTTCGCGTCCGCGGTCCATCTCGTCCGGACTCCGCACCCACTCGTCGACGTCCGCGTGCTGCGCGTCCGGACGCTGCGGACCACCGTCACCGGAGGTTCGCTCTACCGCCTGATCGTGACGGCCGTGCCCTTCCTGCTGCCACTGCAGTTCCAGCTCGGCTTCGGCTGGACGCCGTTTCTCGCGGGTCTGCTCGTGGCCGCGCTGTTCGCAGGCAACATCGCGATCAAACCCTGCACGACGCCGCTGATGCGGCGCTTCGGCATCAGGCCAATCCTGCTGGTCAACGCGCTGCTGTCGGTGGGCTGCTTCGGGATGCTCGCCGCACTGAGTTCGGCGACCCCGATGCCCGTCATCGCCGCGGTCCTGTTCGTGAGCGGAGCCCTGCGTTCGGTCGGATTCACCGCGTACAACAGTCTCGCGTTCTCCGACGTCGACCGCGCCGACCTCACGCACGCGAACACTCTCAACGCCGCGGTGCAGGAACTGGCAGCCGGCCTCGGGATCGCGCTCGCGGCTCTCGCGCTCACCGCGTTCACGCCGTTGGCGACGTCGTCCGAGCACGGGTTCGGATCCGAATATTCCTGGACCTTCGTCCTTTTGGGCGTGCTGATGCTCGGCACGGTCGTCGACACGCTGCGCCTGCCGCGCGACGCCGGGGCATCGGTCACGCGCTGAGCGCGCCCACATCTCTCGGCATTTCCGCTCGATCTCCGGGCCGACAGCGGTGACCCGTGCGCCCGGCCATTTGATATGTGGTCCTAATGTCCAGACAAACTATTGACTTTCGGGTGTGACGCGTATTACATCTAAGGCACACGGCCAAGACGTCAACGAGCCGTTCGTCCCCCCGAGAGGAAAAACAGATGAACTTCCCCAATCGGCGTCGCGTGGCAGTGCTGGCCTGCGCGAGTGCCCTGGTGATGAGCCTCGCGGCGTGCTCGAGCACCGGCGGCAAGCCGGACAGCAGCGGCTCCGGGATCGGCGCGGGCAGCGCCGACACCCCGCGCATCACGATCGCGATGGTCACCCACGCGGCGCCGGGCGACACGTTCTGGGACCTGATCCGCACCGGTGCGCAGGACGCCGCCGACAAGGACAACGTCGAACTGAAGTACTCCTCCGATCCTCAGGCCCCCAACCAGGCCAACCTCGTGCAGACGGCGATCGACTCCAAGGTCGACGGTCTCGCACTCACCCTCGCCACCCCCGAAGCGATGGCGCCCGCCGTCAAGAGTGCGCAGGACGCCGGTATCCCGATTTCCGCGTTCAACGCCGGATACGGCGCGTGGAAGGACATGGGCGTCACCCAGTACTTCGGGCAGGACGAGACCATCGCCGGCCAGGCCGCGGGCAACCGGCTGAACGACGACGGCGCCAAGCACGTCATCTGCGTCATCCAGCAGCAGGGCCAGATTCAGCTCGAATCCCGTTGCGCCGGCGCCAAGCAGACGTTCCGCGGCACGTTCGAGACGCTCAACGTCAACGGCGAGGACATGCCGTCGGTGAACTCCACGATCGCCGCCAAACTCCAGCAGGACCCGTCCATCGACGGCGTGCTCGCGCTCGGTGCCCCGATCGCCCTCACCGCAGTCCAGTCCGTCGGTAACGCGGGCAGCCCGGCCAAGGTCTTCACGTTCGACACCAACGCGGCCCTCGTCGACGCCATCTCCGACGGCAGCGTGCAGTGGGCGATCGACCAGCAGCCGTACCTGCAGGGCTACCTGGCCATCGACTCGCTGTGGCTCTACCTGAACAACGGCAACGTCATCGGCGGCGGCGGGCCCACCCTGACCGGGCCGTCGTTCATCGACAAGACCAACATCGACAAGGTCGCCGAGTACGCCAAGGCCGGCACCCGCTGACCGGCGGTCGATTCACATGACAGGACACACGATCCGGACCCCGGTGGGTCCATCTCTCGCACACACCGTCACCGACACCATCGACCCGGTCGCAGGACCGGCCGGCACCGCACAACGCTGAGATCCACCGGCGCGGAGAGGAAATCATGTCCACACAGCAAGATCTGGACCTTGCCAGTCACAAGGTCGTCCACGACGAGAGGGTGAAGGAGCAAAAACGCCTGCAACGGCTGCTGGTCCGCCCCGAGATCGGTTCCCTGTTCGGTGCGATCGCCATCTTCGTCTTCTTCATGGTCGTCGCACCCCCGTTCCGCAGCCCCGAGGCCCTGGCCACCGTCCTCTACGCATCCTCCACCATCGGGATCATGGCCTGCGCGGTCGCACTGCTGATGATCGGCGGCGAATTCGACCTCTCCGCCGGCGTCGCCGTCACCACCAGCTCCCTGGCCGCGTCGATGATCGCCTACAACCTGCACCTGAACCTGTGGGCCGGCGCCGCCCTCGCCCTGATCGTCTCGCTCGCGGTCGGGTTCTTCAACGGCTACCTGGTGATGAAAACGAAAATCCCCAGCTTCCTGATCACCCTGAGCTCGTTCCTGATGCTCACCGGCATCAACCTGGCGGTCACCAAACTGATCACCGGGCAGGTCGCCACCCCCTCCGTCTCGGACATGCAGGGTTTCGACTCGGCGAAGAAGGTGTTCGCGTCCTCGTTCACCGTCGCCGGGGTATCGGTGCGGATCACCGTGATCTGGTGGCTGCTGTTCACCGCGATCGCCACCTGGGTGCTGTTCAAGACCCGGATCGGGAACTGGATCTTCGCCGTCGGCGGCAACCAGGACTCCGCCCGCGCCATCGGCGTCCCGGTCACCAGGGTCAAGATCGGGTTGTTCATGACCGTCGGGTTCGCCGCCTGGTTCGTCGGCATGCACCTGCTGTTCTCGTTCAACACCGTCCAATCCGGCCAAGGCATCGGCAACGAGTTCCTCTACATCATCGCCGCGGTGATCGGCGGCTGCCTGCTCACCGGCGGCTACGGCACCGCGATCGGCGCCGCGATCGGCGCGTTCATCTTCGGCATGACCAACCAGGGCATCGTCTACGCCGGCTGGAACCCGGACTGGTTCAAGTTCTTCCTCGGCGCGATGCTGCTGTTCGCGGTCATCGCCAACAACGCCTTCCGCAACTACGCCGCCAAGAGGTGACCAGTATGAGTACCATCGAACAGATGCCCGTCGATACCGAACCCGGTGGGGGCGACAAGATCCCGCTGATCGAGCTGAAACACGTCGGCAAGCAGTACGGCAACATCATTGCCCTGCAGGACATCAACCTGCGCGTCAAAGCCGGGGAGGTCACCGGTGTGCTCGGCGACAACGGCGCCGGCAAGTCCACCCTGATCAAGATCATGGCCGGGCTGCACCAGCAGAGCGAGGGCGAGCTGCTCGTCGACGGCGAGGCCACCGTGTTCGACTCCCCGAAGGAGGCCCTGTCCAAGGGCATCGCCACCGTCTACCAGGATTTGGCGGTGGTGTCGCTGATGCCGGTGTGGCGCAACTTCTTCCTCGGCCAGGAACTGCGCAAGGGCCCGCTGAAGTCCCTCGACGCGAACGGTATGCGCGCCACCACGATGTCGGAGTTGTCGAAGATGGGCATCGAGCTGCCCGACGTCGACGCCCCCATCGGCTCGCTGTCCGGCGGTCAGCGCCAGTGCGTGGCGATCGCCCGGGCGATCTTCTTCGGCGCCCGCGTCCTGATCCTCGACGAGCCCACCGCCGCCCTCGGTGTCAAACAGTCCGGGATGGTGCTGCGCTACATCTCCGCCGCCAAGGAACAGGGCTTCGGGGTGGTGTTCATCACCCACAACCCGCACCACGCGTACATGGTCGGCGACCACTTCGTGCTCCTCAATCGCGGCCGGCAGAAACTGGACTGCACCTTCGACGAGATCAGCCTCGAAGAACTCACCCAGCAAATGGCCGGCGGCGACGAACTCGAAGCACTCACCCACGAACTCCGGCGCTAGGAACCGACACGACGATGCGCCCGGCACACGTGCCGGGCGCATCGTTCGTTTCCGAGTGGATCAGACCTTCGCGTTCGCTTTCGTCTTCGTGAGGGCGACGTCCTCCTTGTCGAGGTCGAGCAGCGGGGTGCGGGAATTCTCTTTGGCGGTGGAGGCGGACGCCGCGGCGATGAGCGCGCAGACGGCGGTGAAGATCGCCACCGGCACCCAGTTCTTGGGGTCGCCGCCGCGGAGCGCCTGGGCGATGGTCGGTGCGAATCCGGCGAGAGCGAAACCGAGCTGAGTGCCGATCGCCATGCCGGAGTAGCGAACCCGCGAGGAGAACATCTCGGCGTAGAACGCGGGCCAGATGGCGTTGGTCCCGGCGTAGACGCCACCCATCAGCAGGATGCCCGCCAGGAAGATCATCGCGACGTTGCCGGTGCCGATCGCGGCGAAGTACACGAAGATTCCGGCGGCCGAACCGATCGCGCCGCCGACGAAGACCGGCTTGCGGCCGATCCGGTCGGACAGGATGCCGAACAGCGGCTGCGAGACGAGGGCCACCGCGTTGGCGGCGATCGCGACCCACAGCATGGTGGTGCGGCTCATGCCGATCTCCGGCGTGGTGGCATAGGCGAGGCCGAACACGGAGAACACGGTGCTGACGACGGCGATGAAGGCGCAGAAGACGACGCGCAGAACGTCGCGCCAGTGCGTGCGGAAGAGGTCGACGACGGGCAGCGGGGCGGGCGCCTCGTCCAGGGCCTCCTTGTTGGCGATGAAGATCTCGGGCTCTTCGAGCTTGCGACGCACGATGTAGGCGACGACGAGGACGAGCAGGCTGCACCAGAACGGGACGCGCCAGCCCCAGCTGTAGAGGGTCTCGTCGGGGAGTGCGGCGACGGGGATGAACGCGAGGCTCGCGACGATGAAGCCGGCCTGAGTGCCGGTGAGCGTCCAGCTGCAGAAGAAGCCGCGACGGTGAGCGGGGGAGTGCTCGAGGGTGAGGGAACCCGCACCCGACTGCTCGCCCGCCGCGGAGATGCCCTGGCAGATGCGCAGCAGCACCAGCAGCACCGGGCCGACCATCCCGGCGGTCTCGGAGGACGGCAGGCAGCCGATCAGGAACGTGACGACGCCCATCAGCACCAGACAGAACATCATCACCTTCTTGCGCCCGGCCCGGTCGCCGAAGTGCCCGACGAACACGGCGCCGACGGGACGCGCGATGTAGGAGATGCCGAACGTCGCCAGCGACAGCAGCAGCGGGTTCTTCGAGCCCTCGAAGAACACGTGCGGGAACACCAGCGCGGCAGCCGAGGCGAAGATGTAGAAGTCGTAGTACTCGAGCAGGCTGCCGAAGAAGGCTGCCTTCGCGGCCTTCTTCGCGTTGGTGGGATCAGCGTTGGGGTCGACGGAGGAGCGGC
This sequence comes from Rhodococcus sp. NPDC057529, assembly GCF_042802055.1. Taxonomy (NCBI): domain Bacteria; kingdom Bacillati; phylum Actinomycetota; class Actinomycetes; order Mycobacteriales; family Nocardiaceae; genus Rhodococcus; species Rhodococcus sp. NPDC057529. Next base: position 2,043 of record NZ_JBHVEY010000024.1, on the reverse strand, counting down.
CTGTGCCGTCACCGTTCCGACCGGAGGCGCCGGTGCCGTAGTCGATGGTCATCGATACTCCTGGGGAGCGAGGAATGTGAACACTGGCGGCTCGAATGAGCAGGTGTTCGGAGGTCGTACAAGCAAGGTAACCCAGGTCACAGGCTCGAGTCAATAATGGTCGAAATGGTTAGTTCAAACCTTTCCCGGCTGCTGCAGGTAGGCCAGGACGACGTCGCCGATCATCGCGCGCAGGTGGGGACGGTTCTCCGCGCCGGTGAGATCCCAGTCGAACAGGGCCTTGAACGTGTACCGATTCGCCACCCGGAAGACGCAATACGAGCTGATGAGCATGTGGATGTCGAGCGCCGTCGTGTCGGTGCGGAAGATGCCCGCGTCCTGCCCTCGCTGGAGGATCCGATCGAGCGTGCGGATCGCCGGCGCCTGCGTCTCGGGGAGGCCCTCGGCCTGGACGAGGTTGACGCCGCGATTGGTGTTCTCGATCGCGACGAGGCGGATGAAATCGGGGTGTGCCTCGTGATGGTCGAACGTCAGCTCGGCGAGCGCCCGGATGGCCTCGGCCGGCTCGAGGTGGTCGACGTCGAGTTGGGACTCCTCGTAGCGAATCTCCTCGTAGGCGCGCTGCAGGACGGCCCGGTACAGGCCGTCCTTGTCGCCGAAGTAGTAGTAGAGCATCCGTTTCGTGGTGGCGGTCTTCGCCGCGATCTCGTCGATGCGGGCCCCGGTCAGGCCCTTGTCGGCGAACTCCGTCATCGCCACCCGCAGGATGTTCTCCCGCGTCTTCTCGGGATTGCGCGTGCGCTTGGCCGCCTGCTTCCCGGGGGTGGCGCCCGTGGTCTCGCTTCGTGTCATTCCTGGAACTCCTGCCTGTGCTGTCTTCCGCGCGGTATGGAGGTATGCTACCGTGACATAACTCACTAGATAGTTAATTAGTTCTCGCCCTCTCCCGGAAGTGATCGCCATGACCTCTCGTGACCTCGATGCCCCCACCGCCCGCCCGTCCTACCTGTGCGGTCTGATCGGCACCGGGATCTCGAAATCGCTGACCCCGCCGCTGCACGAGGCAGAGGGTCGCGCGCAGGGTCTCGGGTACGTCTACCGGATCCTCGACCTCGACACGCTGGGCATGGGCGTCGAGGGATTGCCGCGGCTCCTCGACGCCGCCAAGCTCCTCGGATTCAACGGGCTCAACATCACGCACCCCTGCAAGCAGGCGATCATTCCGCTGCTGGACGACCTGTCCGACGACGCCCGCAAACTCGGTGCGGTCAACACGGTCCACATCGACGGCGGGCGCCTGATCGGCCACAACACCGATTGGTCCGGATTCGCGCGCAACATGGACGAGGGCCTCGAGGGTGCGCCCATGAACCGCGTCGTGCAACTCGGGGCGGGCGGGGCCGGGGCGGCGGTCGCGTACGCCGCCCTCACCCGGGGCGTCGGGCATTTCACGATCATCGACGCCGACGCCACGCGCTCGACGGCTCTGCGCGACTCGCTCGCCGAACTGTTCCCGGACCGGGAAATCGCTGCCGGTGACCTCTCTGCCGTGCCCGCCGCGGTCGGTGCGGCCCAGGGTCTCATCCATGCGACGCCGATCGGCATGGCGGCCCACCCCGGCATCGCACTCGACGCCGCACTGCTGCGCCCCGACCTGTGGGTCGCGGATGTCGTCTACCGTCCGGCCGAGACCGAACTCCTCCGCCGCGCCCGCGAGATCGGCGCCCGGACGCTGAGCGGAATCGGCATGACGATCGGTCAGGCCGTCGACTCCTTCCGGATCTTCACCGGCCTCGAACCGGACGCCCAGCGGATGCGTGAGCACATGGGTCTGATGCTGGAAGCGGAGGACGCCGCCGCGCTCGCGGGCGCGTAAGAGCCCTCGCGCCCCGCTCTCTCTGCAAGCCGCACCCCATTTCTGCGTCCGCACCACTTTTAAGGCGCGAAACGGAAGTTGTCAACCTGTCTGAGACACGTTGGTGTTGATTCCCGTCGGTCCGGGAAGGGCTGGTGCTACCGGTCTGGCCCGGAACCGTTCGGGAT
>NZ_JBHVEY010000023.1:129603-142166 GCF_042802055.1 Rhodococcus sp. NPDC057529 | reverse complement strand
CGCGGGAAGGAGCTCTCCGGTCATGCCCAGTTCGCCCTCGATACCGGCACGAGAGTGTTCTTCGCCGACCCGCACTCGCCCTGGCAACGACCGACAAACGAGAACACGAACGGCCTACTGCGCCAGTACTTCCCGAAGGGCACCGATCTGTCCAGGTGGTCCGCCGAGGACCTCGAGGCCGTCGCCCTGGCGGTCAACAACCGGCCCCGCAAGATCCACGACTGGCGAACCCCGGCCGAGGTCTTCGCCGAGCAGCTATGCTCACTGCAACAGCCAGGTGTTGCGACGACCGATTGAATCCGCCGACACGATCCGGTTGCCGGCACGCACCGCCAGATAGACATCACTGCCCAGGGTCTTGGTCAACGGCTCGAGGTGACGACGGCCGAAGGTGCGGACTTCGAGTGAATTCATCACCTTGATGCTGACTCGGACGGCTCGGGGGCCCACCGCGTACCGGAGGTCCTCGCTGGTGGTGATCAATTCGGCAGCAAGCATGGTCTGTAGCAGGTTGTGCATACTGCTCACCGGGGCGTCCACCGCCTGGCTCAGCTCAGTGAGGCGCATGCCCTCCGGGGCGTCTGCAAGCGCGTCGAGGACATCGAATGTTCGCAAGAACCTGTCGGGTTTCATTCACCGGCCTCCTCGTGCGTGGATGCGATCGAACCGGATACCAGCAAGCTGTCGATACTCTTCTAATCGAATGCCGCCTCGCGAAGTACCTCCACCGGATGCTGCCCCGGCACTGCCGCCTTGCTGCTTACACCAGCAGGTGTCCGACTGAACCTCGGGGCTGGTGCAGGCTGGATGATGTCGTCGACAGCAATGAACGACTTCCGAGCGGCGCTGTGTCGATGCGTCGGCGCCTCGCGCATGGAAAGTGCAGGTGTGACGCACGAGTCAATACCCTCCAGCAATTCAGTCCACCCATCTCGGGTGCGCGTACGAAAGATTCCGGCGCACGTGGCCCGTAGCGTCGGCCAGTGACTGCGGTCCCCCTGGTTTGGCAGTTCGCTCCCGTCCAGACCGAGTCCCCCAGGAGAGTGGCATAGGACTTCGGCTTCATGGCCGCGACCGCAACATGCTTGCCGTCCGCGGTGGCGTGTCGTGGTAGAAATGCGAGCCGCTGTCGTTCATGTTCGATTCACGCTGGTAGCTCCCCATGCCACGCCCGGACAATTGATACATCGTCATCAGCAGCGCCGAGCCCTCGGTCATCGAAGCGTCGACGACCTGTCCGCGCCCGGATTTCTTCGCTTCGAGAATCGCAGAGACGAGGCCGTGCGCCAGCAACATCTCTCCACCGCCGAAGTCTCCAATAGGGTTCAACGGCACGATCGGGCCTCGCTCTCGGCTCCCGACGTCCTCGAGCACCCCCGAGACCGCGATGTAATTCAGGTTGTGTCCTGCGCACTGAGTCAAGTCCCCGTCTTGGCCCCAACCGGTCATTCTTCCGACGACATGCCGCGGGTTTCGCTTCGAGAGCCACCGCAGGACCAAACCCGGAGGCTCCATTGCTCCCGGACGGAACCCCTCGATGTGGCCGTCGGCGTTCTTCAGGAGCGTCATGGCCGCGTTGACGCCAGGTGGTGCGGGTATGCGCCCGAGAGACTGTGTATCTCGTCTTGGGTACAGTTCGATTCAGGGATAACCTGCCACAATCGCTCGATGAATCGGCGGGTTGTCATTCCGAAGTGCACGAGGATTTCCTCCTCGGTAGCGCCCCCGTATGGTGCCCACGTGCTGGCGAACTTGATGAGGCGCTCGACCTCGGTGTCAGGATGTTTGGGTTTGTGGCTTGCTTCGATGCAAGCGGCGCGGCGCTTCTGGCGCCATTGGCGATATTCGTGAGGGTTCATGGGGTTTCACACCTGATCGGGAACGGGGAAGTTTCGGAATTGTGGTGTTCTGACGCAGTGAGCGATATGCGGGGAGTGCCAGTCGTTCTCGCCTTGACCGTCAAATCACGTATCCCACGCCGTACCGGAGTTCGTGCTTCGCCGGCGTAGAGAGAGCGTCTGCCGGCTGCTCTGTGGCTCGCCCGGCGCCGAATGTGAAGGGAACTCTGGTGGTGTTCAATCTCACCCGAAATGCACGCCACGGCAGGCTGGTTCATGGCGGTACCGCGACCATGCGATGTCCGCCGGTCACTGCGGTGCCGAAGTTGCTCAACCGGTCGGGTATCTGCAGGAAGTCGACCTCGACAATCTCTGGTTCGAGCTGTCCGGACGCGATCAGCTCGTAGACCCCGGCGAGGTTCGAGACCAGGCGGGTCGCGGACCCGATCAGCGTGATTTGTTTGGTCACGAGGTGGGCGGTGGAGATCGTCGCTTCCCTGGCGCCGAGGCCGACCTGGATCACTCGATGCTTTCGGCGGTGGTGGTGCCGAACCCGGCGAAGTCGAGGATGCAGTCGAGGTTCAGCGTTGCGAGAGGCGCGATGGTCTCGAAACACTCCGTGACCCCGATGTTGCGAGCTCGCACGAAAGTTGAGGTCTCGACATCGACGCCGTACACCTCGGCTCCCGCGACGACGGCGATCCGGGCCGCGAGCATACCCAGCCCGCCGAGTCCGACGACACCGACCCGATCCCCGGGTTGGATTCGGGCGCTGACGTGGACCGCGTTGTAGGCGGTGGCGCCCGCGTCGGTGGCCACCGCCGCAACCGATGCCGGTATTCCGGCGGGAACGGGGACCAGATTGCGCCAGGGAATCAGGATCTGCTCGGCGTAGCCGCCATCGAAGTGGACTCCGGGGGTGTTGCCGGACAGGCCAGCGATGCCCACGGAGGTGCCGACTGGAATCGGGCACGCCGGATCGACAACCTCGGTCAGCACTCCCGAAATCTCGTGTCCCAACGTGATCGGCCACTGACGGATCAGACCGGTCAGTTCGCCGCTGAGCAGGCCGACGTCCGTGTGGCACAGCCCTGCTGCCCGGACATTGACCACTGCCCAGTCGTCGTGCGCGCGTGGCCGTGCGATCTCGCACAACTGCAAGGTGCCACCGGGTTCGGTCAGGCGCCACGCTTTCATGAGCCCGGGAGGGGAATTCGACACGGTTACTCCGATTGGTGAGATGGGGCAGGTCGACGCGACCGGCGGGCGGAAGAGTGGCCCCCGGGGGTGTGGGGTGCGCGACTCACGCCGCGGCGCCGCCCTCGAGCGGCAGGATCACGCCGTTGATCATGCGTGCCGGCTCGGAGGCGAGGAAGACGATGGTGGCGGCGACCTCGTCCGGGGTCGCCATCCCGTAGGGCGTGCGGAAGCGTGACATGACCAGGTCGTGGCCCCCGTCGGGGTACGTGCCGGCGGGGAGCATTCCTGTCGAGATTCCCCCGGGTGCAATAGCATTGACTCGGATCCCGTCCTTTGCGAGTTCGACCGACAGGGCCTTCGTCAGCATGAACAGCCCGCCCTTCGACGCGGAATAGGGAGTTCCGTACGGCATGCCTTTGATGCCTGCGAGGCTGCCGACGTTGACGATGCACCCCTGCGACTTCTTCAGATGTGGCACGGCGGCACGGCAGGCGGTGAACGGTCCGACCAGGTTGACGTCGACGACCCGTGCGAAGTCCGCGGGTTCGATCTCCTCGATCGGCCCGACGTGTGCGATCGCCGCGACGTTTGCGAGCAGGTCGAGTCCGCCGGCCCACTGTGCCGCGTCCGTGACAGCGCTGGTCACGCTGCCGGCTTGTGTCAGGTCGCAGGCGAAGGCGGCCGCTTTTCCGCCGTCGCTCCGGATACTCTCTGCGGTGGCTTCGGCTCCAGGGAGGTCGATGTCCAAGCACGCGATGGTTGCGCCGAGGTCGGCCAGCATGCGCGCGGTCGCCTCGCCGACGCCGCGGGCGGCACCGATGATCACGGCGCTCTTCCCGGCGAAGGAAACGGCACCGCTGCCTGGTTCGTTGTGTGTCATGTTGCACTCCCGCTCTGTGTCGCTCGCCATCGGAACCGGAAATTCGTGGGATCCGCTCGAGCCGCACTGATCGTTCCGATCACTCGGGTGCAGCCAATCGCAGCCTGGCCGCTCGGTCAGCAGCTGGTTCCGGTCAACGAAACCGGGACTGCCGGAGCGGGGTTGGTCGGGTGTTCCGGGACCCGGTCCCGTGAATTTCGTTCAACGGAACCGATGCTGGTTGATGTAGCAGTGTGATGCGACGGTGGCGCGACGTTTTCACAACATGACGAAGGGACGCGGAGAATGCGGCTCAGATCGATGTCCGAACTCGTCGTTCTCGACCTCGGAACGGGAATGGCCCCGGCACTGGCTGTCGCCCTGCTCCGCAGCATGGGTGCGCAGGTCACCAGGATCGAACCCGCGGGCGGTGACCCGTTCTACGAAATCTATCCCGCGTATCGCGCGTGGCATGCGGGCTCGGAAAGGATCGGTGCGGACCGGCTCGAGGAGGTGGCCCGGCGTGCGGATGTGTGCATCGTGGGAGGCGAAAGTCATCCGGAGATGCCAGAACCGCCCGCGGTCGCGGACCTCGCCGCAGCGAATCCCCGAATGGTGCTGGTCGACTTCGACTCGGACGCGATGCGTGCAGGCCACCCGGTCGTCGACCTGCTGGCCCAGGCGCGCACGGGTATCTGCTTCGAGCAGTATCCCGATCGCGCCGCGGTGTCCGCGTTCCCCGCTCCGACCTACGGCGCCGCACTGCTGGGTCTCGCCGGGCTGTTCACCGCCCTGCTGAAACGGCTGGACACCGGTCTCGGCGGCGTGGTAGATGCCTCGTTGGACAGCGGTGCCACCTTGTGGTGGACCTCCGATTGGCTCTCGGTGGACAAGCAGGGCGCCGCGCTGACGCGGCCGGTCCCGAAAGGGGTGAGCCCGCTGATCTTCCGCTGCGCGGACGGCGAGTTCATCAACATGGTCATGGGGATTCCCGGTGCGGTCTCCAAGGTGTGCTCGATCGTCGGGATCGACTGGGACGGCGATCCGAACGACATCGGGGCCGGACGCCCCGAACGTGGTGCCAGGAACTACTTCTTCCCGCGCTTCGACGAACTTGCCGAGCGAATCGAGACGATCGATCACGAGACGATGCTCGCCGCGTTGCGCGAGGGCGGTATCGCGACCGAGCGGGTCGATCCGCCGGGGCGGATCTGGGACGACGAACAGACGATCGTCAACGACATCATCGCGACCACCGAGGACGGCTGGCGGTACGTCGGAAGCCCGGTCGGAGTCAAGGTCGGTGCCGGACCCGACGCGGCTCTCTCGACGCGAACCGTCGATCCGGCGCGACTGCGTGTGGTGGACCTCAGCGCGTTCGTAGCCGGGCCGTTCGCGTCGAAGCTGCTGGCCGACAATGGAATCGACGTCGTGAAGGTCGAGCCCCCGAAAGGCGACCCGAATCGGGTGTCGCCGCATTTCTTCGCATCCGGGAATCGGGGGAAGCGCAGCATCGGTGTCGATGCGAAACATCCCGAGGGGATCGAGATCATCCGGAAGCTGTGCTCCACCGCCGACGCTGTCCATCAGAACTTTCGCACCGGTGTCGCCCAGCGCCTCGGGGTGGATCCGGAGTCGCTGCGTGAACACGCGCCGAACCTCGTCAGCCTCGAGGCTCCGGGGTACGGGCTGACCGGCCCCAAGGCTCGCGCGTCGGCATTCGATGCCGTCGTGCAGGCGTCGTGCGGGTTCGCGCACCGAGCGGCAGGCACCGGAAACACCCCGACCAGCTACCGTCTGCCGGTCGTCGATTACGGTGCCGGCGCACTCGGTTCGGTGGCGATGCTGATCGGGCTATACGAGAGCAAGCGTTTCGGTTGCCCGGTCGAACTCACCGTCAGTCTCTTCGATGCCGGAATCTTCATGATGTCCGAGCTGGTGCGCTCGCCCGAAGGACAATGCCAAGGTGCCGCACCGCTCAACAGTGCGCAAACCGGATACCACCCGGCCGAGAGTCTGTACCGCACCGGCGACGGATGGATCGCGGTGGTGGCACGCACCAACCCCGCAGCCGAGTTGCTGGCCAAGAGCGTCGGACTCGGCGGCATGGTCGGGTCCCGCGACACCTGGGACGAGGCGGTCGGCGAACAGTTGGCGGCGGCGTTCGCGGGTCTCACCACGCGCAACGCGCTTGCCATGCTGTCCCAGGCCGGCGTATGGGCGGAGCGGTGCGTCGAGGACGGATGGCAGCGCCTGCGGACCGACCCCGCGAGCCGCGATGCCGGCAGGGTGGTCGAGTACGAGGACGCGGTCTACGGATGGTGCGAGTATCTCGGACCGGCCATGTCCGGCACCTCTGCCCTCGCCACTCCTCGCCCGGATGTCGCCGGCCCTGCCCTGGGGGAGCACACCGCCGAACTGCTCGCGGAACTCGGCTACTCCGGCGACGAAATCCGGCGGCTGTACGCCGATGGCGTAGTCGTGTGAGGCACAGGGCGCTTCGCCGTTCGAGGCGTTCACGCGTGTCACGGAAAGAAAGGTGATCTGTCATGTCCCGAAACGATGGTGAGTTCCACCTCGTGATGACCTTCTCGCGGTCCGTTGCCGGTGAGGAGGAGACCCACCGGCAATGGTACGACCGGGAGCATCTGAAAGATGTGTGCCAGGTCTCGGGGTTCGTCGCGGCGCACCGCTACGAGGCGGTGCCGTCCGGGATGGACCTCGGTGATATGCCGCCGCAGACCGCCCTGGCGGTATACGAGGTGGAGGGCGATCTCGACGAGGCCGTGACACGCCTGAGGCGCGCAATGAAGGCCGGCGAGATCGCGTTCTCTCCCGCGTTGGACACGGGGGCGATCACGACCTGGACCTTCCGGCGTGCGTCGTCGGTCGAGGCAGCGGAAGGCCGGGAGACCCCGACCGACGGAGTGTGACCGGCGGCGTGGCGTGGGCAGGCGGTGGTCGACGGGGATGAAATGGTCATGACTTGACGCACTCTTGACCAACTCTTGTGATTCAAGTCTCATATGCAGTATTCTGGAGAGATATTCAGGATTCTGAATAATTTGGTTGAACGTTGGACAGGTGACTCATGACCATTGCCCTCGACCCGACCGTATCCGCGAGCCTGGACGGCGCGGATCCTCGCAGTGTGATCAGCCGAGCATTCGCGGTGCTGGCAGCGCTGGACGACACCACGTCGAGCGTTCCCCTCGCACGACTCGCCGAGCGGACAGGACTTCCGAAGGGGAGTCTGCACCGGCTGTGCGCACAACTGGTCGCGCAAGGAGCGGTCGAACGCACGAACTTCGGATATCGCCTCGGTTTCCGCATGTTCGAACTGGGCGCCCAGGCGTCCTCGCCGAGGCGACTGCGCGACCTGGCGTTGCCGTTCATGTCCGAACTGCACGCGGCCACCCGCTGTGCGGTGCATTTGAGCGTGTTGGTGGGCCCGGACATCTTCGTGGTGAACTCGGTGACCGGACGTGCGGGTCTGCCGTTCGCGCTCGCACCGGGAGGCCGGTCCTGCGCTCTGTCGAGCGCATCGGGCAAGGCGATGATCGCGTACGCGACGCGGGAAGTGCGTGCCAGGGCAATCGAGTCAGCCGATTGCACGCCGGACGTCCTTGCCGAGCTGGACAGGATCGCGGCCGGTGCGGCAGCCAAGCTGTGGACAGGTTCGTCGTTGCAAGCGATAGCGGTACCCGTCCTCGACCGAAACGGCTACTCGATCGCGGCGTTGTCCGCGTGTGCGCGCGACTTTCCCCCTCGCCACGGCCAGGTGGTCGATGCGCTGCGGGGTGCGGCCGCAGCGATCGAACAGAAGTTGAGGGAGTCGCCGGGTAGCGCCTGGCACCAGAGTTCCTCGTACTGAACGACAGTCACGAACCGGATCGAGACGGCGAACTGTCGGCACGCTCAACCGGGGACGGCCCGTCAGAGGGCCGCCGAGTCGGTCTCTCGGCAGTGTAGCGGGGGGGTGGGAGGTGCGCATGGAGGTCAGTGAAGGGCGTAACGTACACGGGTCGGAACGCAAACGGTAGGGGGATGTAGTGGCAGCGGAGTCGAGCAACCGCACGGTCGGACGCATCGCGAAGCTGCTCGAGTCGATCGTTGCCTATCAGGAACCGCAACGACTCGTCGATCTGGTCCGCGCGGTCGACGCTCCGGCGTCGTCGGTGCACCTGCTGCTGCAGGAACTGTGTCGAGTCCGCATGGTCCGGATGTCCGACGACAAGCGATACTCACCCGGCCCCGCGCTGGTGTCGCTGGCACTGCAGGTCGTCTCGCGCGAACGGATCGTCGACATCGCCTCGCCGGTGATGTCGGATCTCGCCAAGGCCGCCCGCGAGGACGTGTACCTGGCCCTGCCGCAAGAGGACTCGGTGATCTTTGTGCACCGGGTCCGTTCGTCGAGCGGTCTTCGGCTCGACATCGACATGGGTAAGCCGAGTCTGCTGCACGCCACCGCCGTCGGTCAGCTGTACCTGGCGGTCCTCCCGGTCGGGGAGCGGAACAGGCTCATCGACTCGTTGGTCTGGGAGAAGGTGACCGACCGCACCATCACCGATCGCGCCGAATTGGAAGCGCGGGTGGACGTCACCGCGCAGCGCGGCTGGGCGTTGTCGGATCGCGAGGGTCACCCTTCCGTCGTGTCGTTGGCGGGGCCCGTCTACAACCGGGACGGCCGATTTGCCGCGTCACTGTGCATCTCGGCGATCAACGACAATTCGCCGGAGCGGTTGGAGCCACTGATTTCGATGCTGACCGCAGCGTGCGCCGACCTGTCCGGGCAACTCGCGGTCTGACAACCCGCGGTGCGACGCCGTCGGCGCGAAGTCGAGGGCGGAGCGGGCCGCGGTCCCGACATGGATTTCGCAGACCGGAACGCGACCTGGGAAATTTATCACGCGCGAATAGATTTCAGTGAGCCGCAGCTCATCCGATCTGCGGCCGGTACCGCCCCGGTGCGTGATCGCAGATCCCCGCCTCGGAGGGACTGCCAGCCGCCGATCGGTTGGCTGGCTGTCGTTGTGTGGATCGGATCCGAGCACCCGCTCTCCGGTCCGTGGCACAGCATGTGCAGCGGCGGTGCGAGATCTGATTCGTCATCGACGGCTCGGCTTCGAGCCGGCAAAAGGAGTGGTCGACATGGGTGGAATTCAGGGTCGCGTGACGTTGGTGACCGGTGCCAGCAGCGGGCTGGGGAAGGCGGCGGCCCTGATGGTCGGTCGCAGCGGTGGCCACGTCGTCGTCAGCAGTCACAACGAGGAACGCGCCCAGCTGGTGGCGGACCAGATCACGGCCGAGGGCGGACACGCGAGTGTCGAAGTCGCCGACCTCCTCGACCGCGACCAGGTTCTGGCACTGCCGGGGAAGATCGTGGACAAGTACGGCCGGATCGATCACGTGGTGTCGAGCGGGGCGGGGGGCAGTCCGCAGGGGCAGAGTTTCAAGCTGTTCACCGAGACCGAACCGAAGGACTTCGCGGGGATCGTCGAGGCGCACTGGCTGAACAAGGCCTACCTGCTCAGCGCCGCACTCGAGCACATGATCCCGGCGGGATACGGAAAGTTCGTCAACATCAGCACCGATGGCGGCCGGATTCCGACACCGAACGAGTCGATCTTCGGTGCCGCTGCGGCAGGCCTGATGATGATGACCCGTGTCGTCTCCCGTGAGGCGGGTCGACACGGCGTCCGCGTCAATACTGTCGCGGTCGGTCCGCTTGCCGACTTCGACATCGTACACATCGTCACCGAAAAGCAGGCCGTGGCAGGCGAGATTGGTGGGAAGTTCGCCGACAAGCTGCAGCGCAAGATGGTCTTTCCCGCCGTTTCCGACGACGTCGCGCGCATGGTGAACTACCTGCTGGACGAAAGCGGCGACACCATCACCGGCCAGACCTGGTCGGTGAACAGCGGCGTGTCGACCACGCCGTAGTGCCCCGCGGGCGGCCGGCGCCGCCGAACACGCGCACATCACCCCTATCTTGCCTTGCCTTGACGCCGACGCCGACGCCGACGCCGGTGTACGTGTCCGGGAACTGACCTGGACGGGGTAACGGCCGACCGTCATCCGCACCACGCGGATGGCGGTCGGCCCCTTCGCATGCAGGGACAACCACGGCGTGGGCAGCGTCCACCGCGGAGAGCGTTCCATCGTTCGGAATGCAGGGTGGAGTGCCCGCGGTGCGCATGCCACTGTGTCGTACGCCACGCCAGAAGAGAATCGAACGAGCCTCCAGTCGTATCGACCGACAGTCCCGGTCGCACCGGGTAGGCGCAATCGGACGTACCGCCGGACCGACGAGTGTGAAACGTCGCCCGTCGACGCGTCTGGACCGACGGCGATTCGGGGCCCGATCCGTTCTGCCTCGCACCGGTGGCGCTTCCTCGACTCCGGTGGTCGAGCAAAGGACGAAGTGCAGCAGAGGATTCTAATTCATACACAAGGAGTGCGGGATGGCTGAACCATCGAGTGCGATAGCCGGGAAGGCGAACCGGTTCCTGAGAGTCATCGAGATACCGGCCGTCATCGTTCTCGTCGTGATGATGCTCCACGTGACCGCGAACGCGATCCTGCGCACGGTCGCAGGAAGTCCGATCCAGAACACCATCGAAATCGTCGAGTACGTCTACATGCCGATCCTTGCGCTGCTGGGCTTCGTTGCAGCGCAGGCCAGAGGCGAGCACATCGTGGCGGACATCGCCACCACCCACATGGCCGTGCGGACCCGCCGTGTCGTACTGTGCGCCGGATATCTGCTCACGGCAGTGGTGACGGCGGGATTCGCGTGGTACGGCATGCACGAGGCCGTCCACGCCTACGAGATCACCAAGACCGCAGGGGTGTCCGATGTTCCGGCCTGGCCGGTCTACTTCCTGGTCCCGACCGCTTTCGCGGTGATGACCGTACTGCTCGTCGGCTCGGCGTACCGAGCGATACGGGGAGTAGAGGACGACGAGGTCTCCGACACCCCCATCTACATCGACCACACCAGTGAGGAGATCCAGTGACCAGCACCGTCGACCTGGATGTCGCGTCGCACGAGCCGTCGGACCCGAATACCGGGACCGCTCCTCGGAGGTGGCGATCCCGGGTGATCACCACCGTCCTGATCGGTGTCCTGGCGGCATCGATGGTCGCAATGTTCTTGCCCCTGAAACCGCAGGTGATCGGCGTCACCGCGATCGTCATGATGGTCGTGATGCTGCTCCTGCGGGTGCCCGTCGCGGTGACGATGATCGTTCCGTCGCTGCTTGGCATGTACGCGATCCGCGGTGAGCGGACGGTGGTCAGCGCCTTCGCGGATCTGCCCTACGGCGAAGTCTCGAGCTGGACCCTGAGTGTCGTGCCCATGTTCGTCCTCATGGGACTGCTGCTGTGGAAGTCTGGGCTGACCGTGACGCTGTTCGATGCGGCTCGAATGTGGTTGGGCTGGTTGCCCGGTGGACTCGCGGTCGGCTCGAACGTTGCCGGCTCGGGGCTTGCCGCGATCAGCGGATCGACGATCAGCACGACCTACGCCGTCGGCCGGATGGCGATTCCGGAGATGCTCAAGGAAGGGTACGACCGCCGGATGGCGATCGGCGCCGTCATCGTGTCGGGGCTTCCCGGCCAGCTCATTCCGCCGAGCATCATGCTCGTCCTGTACGCGGGAATCGCTGAAGTTCCGGTCGGGCAGCAGCTCCTTGCGGGCATCGGTCCGGGCATCTTGGTCGCGATCCTGTTCACGATCATGATCGTGCTCTTCGCGAAGTTCGTGCCCTCACTGGTGGGCCGTCCGGGAGTCGAGAAGGTGTCGGTGTCCTACACCTGGCGTCAGCGGTTCACCGCGGTGGCTCAGACCTGGCCGGTTCCGGTGTTGATCCTCATCATCGTGGGCGGCATGTTCTCCGGGATGTTCACCGCGACCGAGGCCGGAGCCGTCGCGGCACTGGCCTCGGTGTGCGTGGTGCTGATCTGGAAGCGCCGCACCGGCGGAGCGTGGCGGGCGGTCACCGAGGCCTCCGTCGCGACCGTCAGCGCCGTCGGTTCGATCTTCCTGCTCCTGATCGGCGTGGCGGCGCTGTCGCGGATGATGACGCTGACCGGCATCAGCACCGGCTTTGCCGACCTGATCGCCACCATGGATCTGGGGCGAATCGAGTTCCTGCTGCTGATGATGATCGTCTTTCTGGTGCTCGGCGCGTTCATGGAGCCGCTGCCGGCGATGGTGCTCACCGTACCGATTCTCATCCCGACACTGGAGGCCCTCGACATCTCACTCCTGTGGTACGGCGTCTTCGTCGTGTTCATGGGAGAGCTGGCGATGGTCGCACCACCGGTCGGCGTGCTGGCGATGATCATCCACGGGATCTGCCGCGACCCCCAGGTCAACCTCGGTCAGCGAATCACGCTGAAGGACGTCTTCGTGGCCGCCGGATACTTCCTTCCGATGGCGATCATCGTCGCCCTGGTGCTCATCTTCTTCCCGGAGATCGCCACCTTCCTGCCGAGCCGGTCTGCCGGTAACTGAACGGGTTTCGGCGCACTCGGACCCGCACTTCTCGAGACGCGGGCGCAGCCCCCAGTGGGGTGTGGGCGCGTCTCGCCTCGGGTCGGGTTCGGGCCCACAACTGGGGGGGTGGGGGGCGAAACACGCCAGTTCCCTAAAAAGGTGG
>NZ_JBHVEY010000023.1:0-129593 GCF_042802055.1 Rhodococcus sp. NPDC057529 | reverse complement strand
CCGCCTACTTCCCTACAGAGTTGTTTTGCGGGAAGGGGATGTGTTTTGGGAACGCTGGCACCCGTCCTGCGAGAAGCGCGCCCCCCCCCCTGGGGGGGCTGCCGCCGCGTCTCGCTTCGGTTCGGGTTCGGTCCACATACTGGGTACGTGGGGCGCGAAGCGCGCCGGTTCCGTAAGAGGCTGGCGCTGAAGTGGTCCCTACCGATTTCGTTCTTCGGAACGCCCCCTGTCTCGGCTGTGTTGCCTATGTCACTCTCACCTCGCCGGTAGCCGGGATGGGAGCTCGCAGTTGATCAGATTCCTCAGATCGACTGCGGCAGAAAATCGTCACGGTCCCGAGGTGCATCATTTGCCCCACCGGAACGGTTGATGTGCCGCGGGAGCACAGATCGCCGACCCCACCCCGGACCTCTCGCAGGCTTCAGATCCCGGTTCGATGACGAAAGGAAACGCGATGCGTTTGACGAAGAAGACAGTTCCCATCGCTGCCGTTGCAGTGGCGGCCCTGTTCCTGTCCGCGTGTGCCGAGGGCACGGCGGGCCCGGGCGGGTCCGGCTCCGGAGCAGGTGTGGCCTTCGGTGCCTCGAAGGAGGAGTACCAGGCTGCGTTCGAGGATGTCGACCCGATCGTCATCCATGCCCAGTCGCCGAACGCGAAGGGTAGTGTGAGCGGCCGCTACATCGAGAAGTATCACGAAGCCGTCGAGGACTGGTCCGGTGGCAAGATCACGCTCGACACCGTCTACTCGAGCGGTGTCGCAAGTCCGACCGACGTCGATACGGCCCTGTCCGACGGACGTCTCGACATCGGACAGATCTACCCGAGTTACGAGCCGCAGGAATACCCGGTCAACACCGCGCTCACCGAAGCCTCCGTCACGTCGGACTTCTCCGTGGTGCAGGGCCTGCTGTCATCGAATGCGTGGGCCATGGAGGTCGCTGGTGAATTGCCAGCGGCGGAGCGGGAGTTCGAGGAGAAGGGGATGAAGCTCCTCGTTCCCTACTACATCCCCGGACCGACCGGAATGTACTGCCGGGACACCAGGACCAGCCTGGGAAGCCTCCGCGGTGCCCTGGTGGCCGCGGGCGGTGCCTCGCAGGTTGCGCAGCTCAAGGCGCTGGGCGCATCGCCCGTGTCTCTGCCCTTCACCGAGATGTACGAGGGTCTCCAGCGTGGGGTTGCGGACTGCGCCAATTCGAGCCTCAACTCTGCTGCGAACTCCGGGATTCCGACCGTTGCGGCCAAGGCCACCCTCGATCCGGGCTACGGTATCGCCCCGGTCACCGGTGCCATGGCCATGAGCGTGGACACATGGGATTCGCTTCCGCTCGTCGCGCAGCAACTCCTCCATGACCGTATCGACGTGTTCATGACCGAGTACCTCGACGCCAACTGGGAGATCGCCGCGCAGGTGTCCCGGCAGCTCCAGGAGGCCGGCGGTCAGTTCGTGCCGTTCGAGCAGGATGCACGGGACACGATCTCCGCGGCGAACGCCGACCTGGTTGCCGAAGCCGGCGCCACCGAGGGCGTCGGCGACAGCGCCGAATTCCTCGCGAGGATCGACGCCGCCAATGAGGAGTGGACCGGCGTGGTCTCCGGGCTCGGCTACGACAATCCGATCGACTACAACGGATTCGGTTCGTGGTACGAGCCCGGCAAGATCGATACGACGAACTATGTCGACAAGCTGATGGAAGTCGTCTACCTGCCCAATCGGCCGGCATGACAGCCACCATTCACTCGAGCAACTGAACAATCTCACTCGAGCAACTGAACAATCGGCGTCCCGTGTGCCGTGCGGCACACGGGACGCCGCCGCATTTGTTGCCCGTCCCGGAAGCCGCAACCCTGCACCGCCGTCCGGTGCTTCCCAATTATCGTGAAACAGACTCGGCGACTAAATATTTCGCTGTACGGAACGCGGACTGTTCCGACGATTCCCGACGTGCCAGGCTCGCTGACATCGCAAGTGCCACTTATTCCTCGGGAGCACTACCCGGCGGCATCGGACGCGGACAGGAGAACTCCCATGGGTGCACCGCTACACGGTCTGCGGGTTGTCGAGTTCGAGAACATCGGACCGATTCCCCACGGCGCGATGCTCCTGGCGGACCTGGGGGCGGATGTTGTGCGCGTCGCCCGCCGGGACCGGGCGAAGGACTCACCGTTCGGTGACTACGGCCGGTTCACGCATGTCCTCCGTGGCCGCACGACGGTGTACGCGGACCTCAAGGACCCTGCCCATCACGCGCTGGTTTCCGATCTCGTGGCCTGTACGGACGTCCTGCTCGAGGGCTTCCGGCCGGGTGTCATGGAACGGCTCGGACTCGGACCCGACGCGTGCACAGTCGCCAACCCTCGTCTGGTCTACGCGAGGATGACGGGCTGGGGGCAGGACGGCCCGCGGGCGCACCTCCCGGGCCACGACATCAACTACCTGTCGCTCACCGGAGCGCTGCACGCCATCGGCCCTGCGGACCGGCCGGTGCCTCCGCTGAGCTTCGTCGGGGACTACGGTGGCGGTTCGATGTTCCTGATGCTCGGCGTCCTCGCGGCACTGTGGGAACGGGAGCGGACCGGTTGCGGAACAGTGGTGGACGCCGCGATGGTCGACGGTGTCGCCGCGCTGCTCCAGCCGATCCTGGAACTGCGGGCCAGCGGATCGTGGTCGGATGTGCGGCACGACAACGTGGTTGACGGTGCGTCACCGTACTACCGGACCTACGAATGCAGTGACGGCGGATTCATGGCCGTCGGTGCGGTCGAAGTCCGCTTCTACCAGGTGCTCGTTGGTCAGCTCGGCTTGGATCCGGCCACGCTGCCGGACCGCGACGACCGCGGCCGCTGGGACGAGCTTGCCGGCATCTTGGAGGCGAAGTTCCGCGAACACTCCCGTGATCACTGGACGGCGGTGTTTGGTGACACCGATGCCTGTGTAACACCGGTACTCACGTTCGAGGAAGCGCCGGACGACGACCACATCTCCCACCGCGCTGCCCTCGTCCGAACGGCCGCCGGCATCGTTTCCGCCCCGGCGCCGCGGCTGGGCCCGGCTGCGCAACCACTCCCCGGAGCGGGGTCCGTCTCGGAACTGAGGACCGTCCTCACAGCCTGGCAGGGTGCCGGGACGACCTGAACGGTACCGGGCTGCACAGAGGGCGGGACAGCGGTCCCGTCCACACGAGAATCGATCTGGAGGTATTCACGATTATGTTGCACCACTGGTCTTTCAATGCAGACAACCCGACTCACGTGGCGGAGGTGCTGGCGGAGATCATGGGCGGTCATGTGATCGTTCCGCCGGTTCCCCCATATGAAGAAGGCGCGCGTTGGGTCTGCCTGTTCGACGAACACGGGACGATGATCGAGGTCGGACCCATCGACGCCTGCAAGTACCCGAACGAAGACGCACTGGCGACAATCAAGGAGGTTCCGGGGTCCACGCAGCAGTTCTCGTACAACCACGCGCTGTGCAGTGCGGTCGTGTCTTTCGACCGCATCCGCGAGATCGCCGAGCAGGAGGGCTGGCCGACCTCATACTTCGACGGCCCGTTCAAATTCCAGGGTCTGTGGATCGAAGGACGCCAATACATCGAGTTCGCGACCGCCGATGTGCTGAAGGACTACACGGACCTGTTCGGCAACACGACGCCGGAAGCTCTCGACGCCCACAACCGTGAACGTGAGAGGTATCTGCGTGGACTGGCAGCCGAGACCGCGGATCGCTAGATACGGACCCGTCCGGTCGCCCCGCGGCGTGACCCGTTCGACCGGAACCGGCTCGAGGCGGTCACGCGCGCTGGACGGTTGCGCGCCCAGGGAACGGCGCGTCGAGACCGGGTGTGCGCAGTTGTTCCAGGCGGGACGACTCGTCTGGCGGAAAGAGGAGTAATCGTCGATGACGACAGTGGAATCAGATATCGCGTCGCCGTTCACCGAAGAAGAGGAGTACGCCCGCCAGTCGGTCCGGGCGTTCTTGGACCGCGAACTCGAACCTCACCTCGAGAAGTTCATCGGTGACCCCGAGGTCGACCGGGAGTTCTGGCGCAAGGCCGGCCGCGCCGGGATCCTCGGCGTCGGCATTCCGGAGGAGTACGGCGGGCCGGGAGGCAGTGACCTGTTCGGCGTCATCGTCGCCTACGAACTCGGTCGGTCCGTGGGCGGAACGGTGGTCGGCAGCTCCATCACAGCCGATGCCGGTGCGACCCATGTGTTGATGACCGGTGGGTCCGTGGAGCACAAGCGTCGATGGGCGCCCGGAATCATGTCCGGCGAGATCACCCAGGCGTTCGCGGTCACCGAGCCGGATGCGGGCAGTGACGTCATGGCCATCCGGACCCGTGCCGTCCGCGACGGCGACGACTACGTGATCAACGGATCGAAAATTTTCATCAGCAACGCGAACAAGGCCGATCTGATCTACGTCGCGGCCAAGACCGACCCGACGCAGCGCGGCCGCGGAATGAGCATGTTCATCGTCGAGGGCACGACGCCGGGCCTGTCCCGCCGGCGGATGCAGACGATGGGCTACCCGGCCTACGACCTGGCCGAGCTGTACTTCGACGACATGCGCGTACCGGCCGAGAATCTCCTGGTCGGCGAGGGACAGGCCATGGGCCTGATGATGTCGACCTTTGCGCTCGATCGGCTGGAGATGGCGGCGCGCGCACTGGGGGAGGCGGAACTTGCCTTCGAACTGGCGCTGGAACACGTGCGGAACCGGGAAGTATTCGGACAGAAGATTCTCGACTTTCAGAACACCCAGTTCGCGCTGGCGGACATGAAGACCGAGATCGAGGTCGGCCGGTCGTTCGTCAATGACGGCATCCGCAAGTACCGCGCGGGCCGATTCACGATGACCGACGGCGCGATGCTCAAGGTGTGGGTGCCGGAGATGACCAGCCGTGTCGTAGACCGTGCGCTGCAGATGTTCGGAGGCTCGGGGTTCATCGACGAAATGCCGATCTCGCGGCTCTACCGCGGCAGCCGTGTGCATCGGCTCTACGCGGGCGCGACGGAAATCCAGAAAGTGACCATCGCACGCGAATTGTGACGCGGGAGCCGAACAGTCTTCCGCACAGGAGAATCGCCGCAGGGCGCCCGGCCGGTCATCCCGGCCAGGCGCCCTGTTGGCGTGCCGCCCCCGGGCTGTGCGGCGCTGCCGCCGAGCGACGACGAACGCCCCGAGATCTCGCAGACCTCGGGGCGTTCGCCGTCGTGAAACAGAGGGTTACAGCACCGCGATCGGGTTGATCGGGGATCCGACCGCGTTCTCGAACGGAAGCGGGGCGGAGCTGAGCAGAAACGAATATTGCTGCAGGCGTGCGCAGTCCTCGGCGAGTTTCTCGAGGAACCAGTACTCACCCAGGTGCAGTCCCATGTCGCGGAGCGCGAGCATATGGAACGGGCCCTTGAGCGCCGCACCGGTGCCCAGCGCCTCGACCGCAGTGTTGTCCACCGCAAGAGCAGCCACCCCCTGCTGGTGCAGCCACTCGATGCAGGCGATGCCGAGACCCGGCTGCGGCCGTTCCTTCACCGCCAGCCACGATCCGGTCGCGGCCCAGTCCGCGAGCAGGCCGGTGCGTACGAGGAGGATGTCACCCTCCTCGACCATGACGCCCTCGGCGTCGGCGGCACGCTGCAGGTCTTCCGGAGTGACCACATGGCTGCCGGGGAGCCTGCCCACACCGTGCAGCCGGGCCACGTCGAGCAGGACACCCCGCCCGACGAAGTCGTCGGCGACCTTGTCGATCGAGTGGTACCTGGCCCCGGCCGACGTCACCGACGCCGCCGGCTTGCCGTTGTAGAGCATGTCCTCGTAGTAACAGTGCGACAGTGCGTCCCACTGGGTCGAGGCCTGCAGGTGCATGTGGATCATGTCGTCGGTGAAATGCGCGCCGCCACCGAGGCCGTTGATCTCCTCAGGATCGGATCCGGACGCGAGCATCGTGTGCACCGGATTGCTACGGACCTGGGGTGGACGCCACGCGGTGTTCCCGGACGGCGGCTTCGGAGAGTCCGGAACCTGTGGTCCGCTCGCGCCGAGGGGCAAGGCCAGCGAGTGGATGATCCCGTGCCGGACACCCTGAGCGGCGGCCGCGCGTTTAGCCGGGGTGATGAGGTTGAGTGTTCCCCGTTCGTCGTCGTCGCCCCACCGTCCCCAGTTGGAGACGCGCTTGGCGATCATCGCGACCTCGGCGAGTTCGGCGTCGAGATCGCTCACGACCACACTCCGAACGCCAGGCCGACCCCAGTGCCCGCCGGGCTTCGGTATGCGGCAATGTAATCGGTCCACTGGGTGTCGAGGTGTGCGGCGGCCCCACCGACGGTCAGCCAGTTGCGAATCTCGGAGGTGCCCGAGTCGATGCGGTGCTCCGGAATGGAGCGCAGCGTGTCGGCGTCGTGATTCGCCAGGGCCGTGAGGACGGTGCGGTCGAGTTCCTCGTCGACCACGAAGTGCGACAGGCCCCCGGAACCGATGACCGCGACCCGCCGCTCGCCCGGCAGATCCTCGACGGCGCGGGCGAGGGCGACCCCGAGGTCGTAGCAGCGGGCCGAGGTCGGCTGGTTCGGCGGGAAGTAGGTGTTGACCATGATCGGGACCGACGGGATCGACAGGGTCTCCCACGGTGTGCCCGTCAGCATCGGGCCGAGCGCCCAGCCGAAGGCGTGCCCGAACTCGCGGTCGCCCGGCAGGTCACTCATGCTGGCGACGTCGAAGCCCTGCTTGATCAGGCTCTGCACGATCTGCAGGCCCGCCGCCGGGTCACCGGGATGAGCGCGGCCGTCACAGCCGAGCCAGGACAGGAACCCGCGGACCTTCTCGACACGGTCGGCGGGGATGTCGTGCGGGACCTGCCCTTCGCTCATCTTGACCGTCTCGCCCATGAACACCGCGATCGCGGGCTGCAGCGTCTCGTAGAACAGTTCACGCTGGTCGTCGCCGATGATCAGCAGCAGATCGGGTTCGAGCGCGGTGAGGTCATCGCGGATGCGCGCGATGGCGACCTGGCACCGATCCCACTTCTGCTGCCAGATCTCTGGGGCGAGTTGATCGAGGTATCGGTCGCCCGCCATCGCCGCGAGGGCTTCGTATGTCTGCGGCTTCCCGTCGTTGTCGACCAGGCCGGTGTCGGTGCTGTCCTGCTCCGCACGGGTCGACCACAGCTCGTGGTGATCCGGCGCGAGCATCACCGAATGGGACGTGCCAATCGAGGCGACTACGGACGACATGGGGGACTCCTTCGAAATGTGAGTGGATAGGACGGGCCGGTGAGCCGCTGGTCAGATGGCGACATGATCGGGAACCATGTCGCGCCAGTTCTTATTCGCAAGAAGATCTCCGGAGGCAGCGGTGATCTTCTCGGGCGGCGTCTTGCCGGTCTGCCACTTCGAGTGCTCCCCGCCGGCGCCGACGGTGCGGGCCTCCTTCAGGAGAATGCGGCGAGTGCGGGAGATGACGATGTCGGACGCGACGAGGTGTTCCTTGGAGCGATCCACGATGGGGCCCATCCCGACGGCGAGTGCTGCATCCTCGGCGGTGATGCCGTCGAAGCCGGTGAAGGATTCTCCCGCACGCATGGCAACACGGTCCTGCGGCCAGACGTTGCGTGGCGGGATCTCGCCGACCGGCGGCATCGTCGGCGTCATTCCGGTGATCCTGAGGATCTCCTCGGTGACACCCCACATGTCGAGTCGGTGTTCGTATCCGGGACCGCTGTCGAGACGCTCGTCCGGATCCCACCACACGTTGTAGAACTTGGTGTGGGTGTCGTCGACCGGAACCGGGATGAAGGCCATCCCGCCGGTCGGCACGAAGGTCACGAATGGGGCCGCGTATGCGGTGATGCGGACCTGGTCGGCGTCGGCGGTGCTGCCGGCACCGGAACGAACGGCGGCGTAATGCAGGCCGAAGTCCGTCCGCTCCAGCTCGAATCGGGGCAGTAGCCCGCGCTTCATCGCGTCACCGTCGGCCTGCATCTTCGGCGGGAACTTCTTGAGGATGTCGGCGTGCAGGATGCCGGCGTGAGACGAGTCGAGTAGGCCCTCGAGTGCCTGCACCCAGTTGCAGTCCCAGTCCACGTCGACGACGAGGGTGTGCTCCGGCTTCTCCTGTTCCCACACGTACTTGGGACGCGGTGGCACTGTGTCTTGCGGACCGAGGTAGACCCACACCAGCCCGTGCGACTCCTCCACCGGGTAGGCGTTGGCCTTCAGGCCCTTCCGGATGGCCGAGGCCTCGGCGTTGGGCGTCTCCAGAATCGTGCCGTCGGTCCCGATCTTCCAGCCGTGGTACAGGCAGCGGATGGCGCATCCCTCCTGGTGGCCGAATACCAGCGGGGCACCACGGTGTGGGCAGCTCTCGTCGAGGAATCCGATGGTGCCGTCGTCACCGCGGAAGGCGACGTAGTTCTCGCCGAACAGTCGTACGCGGATCGGATCGCTGTTCTGCATCGGCAGTTGGGTCGACGGGAAGGCGGGGACCCAGTAGTTGCGGACCACAGTTCCCATGGCGGTGCCGGGGCCGATACGGCACAACAGTTCGTTCTCTTCGTGATTCATGGCATTGCCTCCTGGAGTGGCCGAGTTCGCGGAGCGTGTCAGGTGGTCGGGGTCGGGTTGGGTCAGAGGTCGAGTTCGATTCGGGCGCTGCAGGACCGGGAGACGCAGATCATCATGGCGTCATTGCGGGCCTTCTCGTCATCGTCGAGTACCGAGTCCCGGTGGTCGGGAGTTCCTGCGAGGACCGGGGTTTCGCAGCTTCCGCAGATCCCGTCTTCGCACGAGTAGGTGACCTCGACGCCGGCAGCGGTGACGACCTCGAGGATGGAAAGGTCCGGCGGGACGGTGAGAGTGAGTCCCGATTGTTGCAGGACGACCTCGAAATCTCCGGTGCGGATCGGCTCGTCGAGCGGCTTGGCCGAGAAACGTTCGACGTGGAGGGTGCCGTCGGGGAGGTTCTGGCAGGCGGTGTCGACGGCGTCGAGAAGAGGCTCGGGGCCACAGCAGTAGACGAGGGTGCCGACGGCGAGGTCGTCGACGGCAGTGGCCAGATCGAGCAGGCCGTGGGTGTCCTGGGGGCAGCTCGTGACGCGGGCGCCGTAGCGGGTCTGCAGCTCGTCGCGGAAGGCCATGGATTCGGCGCGGCGACCACCGTAGAGCAGGCGCCAGTCGGCTCCTTCCTCGTCGGCGCGGGCGATCATAGGGAGGATGGGTGTGATGCCGATGCCGCCCGCAATGAACAGGTAAGCGGGTGCGCGATGCAGCGTGAAGTGGTTTCGTGGCCCGCAGACGGTGACCTTGGTGCCGGGGGTGAGGTGTGCGTGGACATGTGCGGAGCCGCCGCGGCCGTTGGGTTCGCGCAGGACAGCGACCCGGTATCGGGTCCGGTCGGCGGGGTCGCCGCACAGGGAGTACTGACGGATCAGCCTGTCTCCCAGAACGAGATCGATGTGTGCACCGGGAGTCCACTCCGGAAGTTCGTCCCCCGACGGGTGGACGAGGGTGAGCGCGACGATGTCGTCTGCGGGGAGATTGACTTCGTCGATGACGAGGGTGAGTTCGCCGTCGGCGGCACTGGTGGACTCGATCATGGCGTTCCTTTCCCGAGCGCCCCACGATGACGGTGTTTTCCTGTGTCGGATGGGAGCGGTTTGGGATCAGGCTACGGATTGTGGCGAGTGGATCCATGGACCGTTCGGAAGGGTGGAATCGAGACTGCCGGAGTCGCCTCGGACAGCACACGGGGCCGGTACCGAATCGCTTCGGCACCGGCCCCGATGCAACGGACGGTGTTCGGTTCGTCGGCACGCTCGACTCGCCCACCGGCTGAGGTCAGAGGAAGTCCCAGCCGGGCCGCCCTGACATACACGCCTCATAGGCCACCGGATCGATGGTCTGGTAGATCCCGAGCGTGGTGCGGCCGTCATCCCGGGTCACCTGGCACAGGTGCTCGTCGAGGCCGCGAATGCCGATGCGCGTTTCGGGACGAGTCACGTCGAACGACTCGCCCTCGGTCAGGTCGGGGCCGACGTAACCGCCTTGGTGGATGTCTCCGCCGGGCGTGCCGCCGTACATACCGCACCGCAGGAACGCGGTCTGCTGGCCGATCTTCTCGTAGTGGAGCTGCGCCTTCTCCCCGGTGTCGAACTCGTAGTCGACGATCGCCTCGGCGAAGATCTGGGTGTCGGGTTCGAAGCGCAGCTTGCGCGTCGGCTTGTAGACCCGGGTGGCGCCCGTGCGCTCGTCGCCGAACGGGTAGTAGACCCGATCGCCCCACAGTGTCCAGTCTGAGTAGGCGACGAAGGCGTTGCCATTGGTACCGACGTGCAGCCGTCCGCCCAGCGACATCGCAGGCCCTCCGACGCCACGGCCGGTGCCCCAGTGCCGATCCCGGGTGCCGGCGGACCCCGCGGCCAGCCCGATCCGCTCGCCGTCGACCTCGATCCAGCCCGACACGTCCCCGAAGCACTCGAATCCGCTGGTCACGTCGTTGCGACGGCCCGGCGGGACACCGGTGGCGGAATTGGACAGCGGCTCACGGAAGACCTGCCGGGTGGTGTCCCGGAACGTCAGTTCGTAACTGATACCCCACTCGTTGGGTTCGAGGATGTAGCGCCACTCCCGCAGGCCCCGGACGATGACCGGAGCGATCGGCCCGACCCGCAGGTCTGCGCGGTCGACGCCGAGCGAGCGGAAACTCCGAACGGCGATGTGCCGGCCTCGGACGTTGACGACGGCGTAGGCCTCGGCGCGGTCGAGGTTCGGATAGAAGCTGCCGCCGGTGGCGATCAGGATGTCGCCCGTGGGGTCGTGCGCGAGCATCCAGTAGCGCTCGTACGCACGCGGATCGCCCGTCCACATCACGCGGACCGGGTCGGGTGTCTGGTGGACGAGGTAGTCGTCGAGCGGGCCGAGTGGGAACTGCTCGGCGAAGTGCTCGTCGTCGACGGTCACACCCGGGTGGTCGGTGTTCATGTTCTCGCCTTTCTGGATGTCACGTCGGGTCGGCGGCCACACGACCGCGGAGATATCGACCGATCTCGGATCGGGTGGCTCGGCCCTGCGCGTCGGAGGGCAGCTCACGGATTCGGTTGGCGAGCTCTGCGCGCCGCTCCTCGTTGCGGGCCGCCGCCGAGGTCAGATCGGTCGGGACGGACTCGTCGGGTTCGACGTCCAGCAGCTCGGCCAGCCGGGCATTGTCCTCGACGAGGAACGGCAACGCCGTGCTCCACGACCCCGCGATCCGGCCGATCAGCCGGCGGGCGTTGCGCACCAGTTCGACGGAGCCCGGGGAGAGCTGCTCGTCGGTTTCGACGAGGCCGAGCAGGCGGTCCGCCCCGGCGAGCTGTTCATCGATCGTCGGTCTCATGCCAATTCCTCCTCGAGTACGGCTTCCAGGATCGTCGCCAGCACCCGCCGCGTCGGTCGGTACGGCTCCTCGCTGCGCCCGTCCAGGAAGGAGCGCAGGCCGCTGACCTGCATGACGGCCGTCTTGAACGCGGAGAAGGCGACCCACCAGGCCAGGGCGCGCCTGTCGACGTCGATGCCGGTGATCTGTTCGTAGTGGGCGATCAGGTCCTCGGCTTCCCAGGCGCCGGTGATGGTGTGCTCGGCCGCGCGCATGGGCTGCGTGACCCATCCGAGGTCTTCGAGCGGATCACCTAGATGCGCCAATTCCCAGTC
This sequence comes from Rhodococcus sp. NPDC057529, assembly GCF_042802055.1. Classification (NCBI taxonomy): domain Bacteria; kingdom Bacillati; phylum Actinomycetota; class Actinomycetes; order Mycobacteriales; family Nocardiaceae; genus Rhodococcus; species Rhodococcus sp. NPDC057529. The sequence continues at coordinate 117,908 of NZ_JBHVEY010000023.1, read as the reverse complement.
GAGGAGGGCGGTGACGCGGTCACCGACGAGCAGAATGTTGCCCGGCTTGAAGTCGGCGTGGACGAGGACGGTCCGCTCGGACAGGGGCGCCCGTTCGCGAAGTACTGAGATGGCGAGATCGAGTTCGGGCAGCGGTTCCACCTGGTCGTGACGCAGAATCTCTTCCCAGCGGTCGAGTTCGGTGCGCGCCGCCTGCACGCCCGGATCGGGAAGGATCTCGGCGAGTCCCGAAGCGCCCCAATCAGTCCGGTGAACCTGAGCGAGCAGCTCACAGAAGGTTTCCGCCAGCCGGCGACGCTCGGCGAGGGGGCGTGCCGGATCGCCGAGGACGCGGTAGTCGCAGTCGCCGGGGAGTCGCTGCATGATCAGCGACGGTCGGCCGAGCCACTGGCCGTCGGCGTCGAGCCACCGAGGGGCGGGGGTGGGGAGCTCACTCTTCTCCAGCGCGTCGAGCAGCGCGAACTCCAACCGGCGGTCGGTGTCGACCAACCCGCCTTCGGGGTCGCTGCGCAGGATCAGGGGCTCGCGGTGCTCGGCGCCGGCGCGCTGGGTGAGGAGGTCGAATACCCAGTTGTCGCGCGAGCGTCCGACCCCGACCGGGCTCAGCCCGCAGATCTGCCCGTCGAGCCCACCCAACTGGATGGACAGGAACTTCCGAAGCTGCTCGCCCACATCGGGTCCGGCGCCGGATTTGTCGTTCATCATTTCCGCCCTTCCTGTGCTCGCAGCGCCTCGCGATGCGAAGGTGCCGCGATCGATATCATCAACTCGGTCCGTTCCTGAAGGCTTCGACCACGGAGATCGGCCACGCCGAACTCGGTGACGACGAGGTCGACACCGGACCGCGCCGTGGTCACGGTGCCGGGTTCCAGTCGGCGCACGATACGGGATCGCCGGGGGTCGCCGGCCGTGGCCGGCATCGCCACGATCGACAGGCCACCCGCGCAGCGTTGCGCTGCACGTAGGTACTCCGCGTGGCCTCCGATGCCACCGACGTACGCGCGGGCTGTCTCCTCGGCGTTGACCTGGCCGGTGAGGTCGACCTGTAGCGCCGAGTTCACCGCGACGAACGTGTCGATCGTGCCGGCGGCGGCGGGGCCGACGACGTCGGCGACCGGCCGCACCCAGACCGGGGAGGTGGCCACGAACTTGTAGAGCTCGGGTGATCCTGCGGCCTCGCTGATCACCACCGAGCCCGGCTGCTCGCGCAGCGCGCCGGCCTCGGCGAGGTCGAGCAGCCAGTCACCGACGAGAGTGGACCGGACCGCCAGGCCGCGGCGGGTGGTGAGAGCAGACCCGATGGCCGAGGGCACCGCACCGATCCCGAGCTGGATCGTGGCGCCGTCCGGTATCAGGTCGATCACCCGTGCGGCGATCCGGCGGTGGACCTCGCCCACCGCCGGGGTCGCGATCGTGGGGAGCGGCCGGGAGGTCCGAACGACGGCGTCGAACGCCGAGCCGGGGAGCCGGGGCGCGGAGGTGACCGGGAGCTGGTCGTTGATCTCCGCGATCACCGTCCGGGCCTGCCGGGTGAGTTCGTAGGTGTAGTCCACCGCCATGCCGAGGCTGTGACCTCCGCGCGCGTCCTGCTCGGCGACCTGGACGAGCACCACGATGCCTCCGGCTGCGCGGTGCGGCAACAGCCGCGGCAGGTCGTCGAAATGGCACGGGATGACGGCAACCTGGTCCCGGTTCGGTGGTCGGCCCAAGGGGCCCATCGCGCCGAAGGACACGAGCGGTAGCGGCGACCGGCGGGTGAGCGCGTCGCTGTGGCTCAGACCGACGAACACCTCGACGTCGCGGGGGGCGGCGGTGAGCAGCTGGTCGAGCAGGGGAGTGGGTTCACCGACGCCCTGAGCGACGACGACGAGGTCGCCGGGCCGGACGAAGTCGGCTGTCCAGTCGGCCATCACGGCGCCGCCACGACCGGGAGACCGGCTGGCGACGCGTCCGCGGTGGTCACGGTGACCGACCCGAGGACGGCATAGGCCCGGACAGGGCTGCCGGAGGAACGCGCGATCGGCAGGGGGGCGGCGCTGAAGAACGGTACCTGCACCGGAAGCTGGTCCAATCCGCGGAGGTTCTCGATGACGTAGACCTCCGGTTCGCCGCGGAGGAAGTGCATGTGCGCCGGGGCACCCGGGGTATGCGGTGCGTCGATGCTCGGTGCGTCGATGCCCACACAGCGGACCCCGGCGTCGCGCAGATACAGCGCAGCGTCCTCGGTCAGACCCATCGAGTGACGGTAGTACCGGTTGGCGTCCTGATCGTGCATCGCCGACCATCCGGTGTGCAGCAACACGATCGGACGCAGGGTCTCACCGTCGGGCAGGGCGGCGCGCAGATCGTCCGCGCTCAGCACCACTCGAGGACCGCAGTGGGTACTGAGGTCGAGGCAGGTCGCGGGTCCGATGCAGCAGGCGAGGTCCAGGTCCGCTGCGTCGGCAAGTTCACGTCCGGCATGCAGCGGCGCGTCCATGTGGGTGCCGGTGTGCCCGGACAGCACGATCTGCTCGTTGACGAAGGACACGCGCCCCAGTTCGGGATGCTCGCCCATCCACCGCTCGGTCATCTCGTGGGCGAGCGTGCCGGACAGGACGACCGGGGCGCGCGGGTGCATCGGATGGTGGGGCATGCCCTCGGTCAGTGTGTAACTCAGATCGATGATGTGCATTCGAAGTCCTTGTCTACGAGCGCTACCAGTTCGGCGCGGCGAACCTTGCCGGTTCCGGTGCGCGGGAGCTGTCCGTCGGTCACGGCGACGTAGTCGACGGGGACGGCATACGAGGGCAACTGCTTTCGGCAGTGGGCGTCGAGTGCTGCCGGATCGGTGTCGGCGCCGGCGCCGGCGTCCCACTCCACGACCGCGACCGGAAGTTCGCCCCGGTCGGTGTCGGGTCGGCCGATGACGAACGCCTGGCGGACACCGGGGTAGGCCAGGAGAACATTCTCGACGCCGACCGGGGAGACATTGATTCCGCTGACCTTGAGCATTTCCTTCGTGCGACCGGAGTAGCGGATCCGTCCGTCGGTGCCGAGGCTGCCCATGTCACCGGTGTCGAACCAGCCGGGGCTCGGGAAGGCCACCTCGGTGCGGCCGGTGTCGCGGAAGTAGCCGCTCGTCACCCGCCCTTGAACCAGGATGAGCCCGGTCTCACCGGTCGGGACGGGCTCGCGCGTGGTGGGATCGACGATTCGGATGGTGAAGCCGGGCAACGGTTCACCCTGCGACGTCGCGCGCAGTTCGAGCGGTTCGGTGCAGTCGGTCACCGCGCAGTTGCCGTAGGTCTCGGTGAGACCGTACACATTGCAGATCCCGGGAACGAGCTCCGCTGTCATCCTGAATGTTTCAGGAGGGCCAATGGTGAGACCGGTCCGCAGCGACGGCAGAGCGACGCCGCGACGGTCACGTTCGTCGAGAATGGCCCGGGTCATGTGCCCCATGCCGTAGTAGACCGAGCACTGTTCACGCTCGATCAGGTCCACCGCGGCCGCTGGATCGAACTTCTCCTGGACGATCAGCGCAACACCATGCGTCAGGGCGGCCATCAGTGCGTTGGCGGAGCCGAAGCTGAAGAACAGGGGGATGCCGAGCCACAGTCGGTCATCAGATGTCAGATGCTGCCGTTCGCCGATCTCCCAGCCGTTGGTGATCAGGTCGTGGTGATGCAGCACAACGCCCTTCGGGTCGGCCGTGGTTCCGGATGTGTAGAGGATCGCCGCGGGATCGTTCGCCGCGGCATCCACGCCCTCGCTCCTCGCGGGGGCGGTCTGCGCCAACCGAGCCCACGACAGCGTGCCGGGCGCGGGGTCACCGATCACGACGAGGTGCTCGACGTCGGGGCATCGCGCGACCACGTCGCGAACCATCGGCAGCAGCGGCCGGCCGAACAGCTGTTCGCCGCAGACGACGACGCGTGCGCCGGAATGCCGAAGGACGAAGTCCAGGTCGTCGGCCTTGTACCAGGTGTTCAGTCCCATGAAGACCGCACCGATGGATGCGGCGGCGAGATCGGTGACGATCCACTCCGCGGAATTGGCGGCGATGACCGCCACACGATCTCCTCGCTCGACACCCAGGTCGAGCAGGCCGGCCCCGACACACGACACCAGATCGGCCAGCTCCGAGTAGCTGAGTCGAGTGTCGTTGCACACCAGGGACAGCTCATCCGGTCGGTTGATTGCGAGTTCACGGACCAGGGCCCCGACAGTTATCGCTTGCGGGCGCTCGCCCGCAAGCGATTTCCGGTCTGTACCAGGAGATGTCATTCGCGGTTCCTTCGACTCTGCGGCTCGTTGTTGCTATGGTCGAGCGTTCGGACAACTGAGGCAAGGAACCGTTCCCGTCAATGGAATAGCTTCCCCGCGGTTCCGTATCCGCATGACCTGTTCGGTATCGGTGTCCGGCTCGGATACGACACGGGGCGCACCCGGAAGTGGGTGCGCCCCGTGTCGTCGGCAAAAGCGCCGGTGTCACTTCAAGCGCGAGTACACCGTTCGTGCGTTGTCCTCGAAGACGGCCTGCACCTGATCGGGGGACAGGCTCGGCAGCGACTCGATGACCGGCTTGAGGTCGTCGAGCGGGTTGCCGCTGCCCGGCCGTTCGGTGCCGAACAGGACCCGGTCGGCACCGACGACCCGTACCAACAGGTCCAGCGCCTCGGCGGTGTAGAGGCAGGTGTCGAACCACAGGCGACGCAACGAGTCCTCGAACTCCTCGACATCGACGCCGGCCTCGCGGGACTTGACGTTGGCGGCCTTCCAGCGACCGAGCTGGTAGGGGATCGACCCGCCGCCGTGCGGCACGACGATCTTCAGGGTCGGGAACTGCTCAAGGACCTTACCTCGCGTCAGGGACAGGATCGCGAGGCTCTCCTCGGAGATGAAATGCTCACTGTAGGTTTCGCGGCCGTAGCATGCCGCAGGATGCAGCAGCGCCGGTAGATCGAGGGCCTCGAGCTTCTCGTAGAGCGGGAACCAGTACTCGTCCTCGAGCAGCGGGGACGTGCCGGCGCCTTCACTGGGGTCCGGATTGAGGATCACACCGATGAAACCCAGCTCGACCAGACGGTCGATCTCGTCGAAGGTCTCGGTGACGGGGCGGCCCGCCGACTGCGGCAGGGCACCGACCGGCTTGATCCGGTCCGGGTATTCGGCGGCCTGCAGCGCGATCGCGTCGTTGTTCAGCTCGATCCACTGGCGCACGAGGGGCGCCGCCCGGTGAGAGTGCTTGAGGACGAACGGCCGTGGTGATGTCAGCTGGATGTCGGTGCCGACCTGATCCATGAGTTCGATCTGGTATGCGGCACCGTCGAGCAGCTCGTCCGGATCCGCGGGCTTCGGCGTGGCGCCGGCCCGCCCGGATGCCTCCATGACGGTCCAACGGGCCATGAGGCTGTTGCCCGCAACGGAGGGTCCCTCACCGCGTCCGGCGACGGAATGGGCGTGACTGTCGATGATCATGACGGGTCTCCTGACACTGTCGAGGTCGAAGAAATGCGCGCTCACCGATGAGCGGCGAAAGTTCTCAGGATTACGGGACGAGGACGGGCCCGTCCCGCCAAACCCGGTCGAGTTCGGCGAGGGCATCGGCGGGCAGCGGGCCCTGCTCGGCGGAGGCGACGGCCTGCTCCATCTGCGAGAGGTCAGAGAAGCCACCGAGCACGGTGACCACGCCGGGGGCCGACAGCGTGAAGCGGTAGGCCAGGTCCGCGATGCTGATGCCGGCGCGCTCGGCAACCGGGCCGAAGGCGGCCGCGCGGCGGAGCTCCCGCCCGTAGTGCCCCTCGAACGGGAAGCGGTCCTTCCACTCCGAGACACTCGGCGGAAGAACTCCGGCCTGGGCCGCGGGGGTCAGCACGCCGGCCGCGACGGGGCTGATCACCGACACCGCACACCCGTTCGCGGCAGCGAAGTCGCAGACGTGGTCGTAGTCGACGAAGTTCTCCTCGATATCGGTGAAGAAGCCTTCGCCTCTCCGCCCGGTGACCGGGGTCGGGTTGAGGAGGTTCAGCGGCTGGTTCACGATGTCGAGCACCCCGGAAGCGATCAGGGCGCGCATCAGGTTCGGGTCGTTGTCCTGACCGCTCAGACCGAAGTGGCGGATCAGTCCCTCCCGCTTCAGGGCGGCGATCGTCTCCCACGCGCCGCCCTCGCCGAGAATCTCGTCGAAGGTCAGGTGCGGCAGGTCCTGCATCGGATGGTACGGAGCGTGCGGGTCCGCGATCAGCGGCGCCGACCGGGAGAAGTGGACCCCGTTGTGGATGAGCAGGATGTCGATCGAATCGCGCCGCAGTCGCTGAAGACTAGCCTGCACCGACCGGCGGATGCACTGACCGACCGAACCGGTCAGCAGATGCTCGGGCGTGACCGCTACCTTCGTGGTGACGACCGCGTCATCCCCGCTGCCGCGCAACGCGTTGCCCAGGTTCACCTCCGAGCAACCCATGCCGTAGATCGGCGAGGTGTCGAACGCATTGATTCCCAGGTCGAGTGCCCGTTCGACGGCGGCACGCTGCTCGTCGGGGGAACAGTGGATCATCAGCCCGGCAGCGGTGCCCGCCCCGAAACTGATCTCGGACACCTTCACACCGGTGGTGGGTAACTCTCGGTACTGCATCGAGTGGATCCTCCTGGACGAGTTGTGTTGCGCGGCAACGCTCGGCCGCTGAGTTCGCTGGTTTCGCACGGTGGCCCCTGACTCCGGTGCCCGGGTCAGGTGACCTCGTAGACGACGCTGTTCCAGTCGGCACGCGCGGCCGATGGATTCGAGAACATCCCCCGCGACGAACTCGAGACGGTCGGCTCGGTGCGGATCGTGTCCACCGGGCCACCGCGGAGTCCGTCCATGCCGTCCCGCATGTGACGCCGGGCCAGCGTGTGGAAGTGGTCCTCATAGACGTCGGTGTCGGCGTACGTTTCGTGCATCCACACCACGTTCGGGTCTTCGGCGTCGGCACCGACCACCAACACCTCGGCGACGCCGACCCCTTCCTCCCGGGCTTCGTCCACGTAGCGGGTCAAGACCTCGAGGACACGATCTCGGCAGCCGGGGACCACCGGGATCCGATTGATGACACCGATCCGAGTCATCTGACTCCCTCTCTGTTCGCGCCGTTCCGATCCGGCCCGGTGACCGACCAGGACACCGCGACCCGGCAACGACATTCCCACCAGGTGCGCGGCTTCGACAGGGCGCGTTCCGTTGGGCGGATCCCGGCGCACGCGGTTCCGGCAGACGGAATCCGACCTCGGTGCCGGGACGCAGCAGCCCATACCCTTCCGGCGAGCAGTCCAGTGCGCGAACATCCCCAGAGAGGAGTACCGGTGGTGACATCCCCGACGGACCGTGCCCATCAGCGTCGAGTCGTTCTCGCTGCGGGAGTGGGCACGATGATGGAGTTCTACGACTTCGCGATCTTCGGCACAGCCGCAGCGCTGCTCTTCGGTACGGTGTTCTTCCCCACCGCCTCACCGGGGGCCGGAACGCTCGCATCGTTCGCCACGTTTGCCGCGGCCTTCGTCGCGCGGCCGCTCGGTGGAATGGTCTTCGGGCACTTCGGTGATCGGCTCGGACGCAAGCGGTTGCTCCAGATCTCGCTGATCGGCATGGGTGTGTCCACCATGCTCATCGGTGTCCTGCCCACGTACGCCGAGGCGGGCATCCTCGCGCCCGTCCTGCTCGTGATCCTGCGGGTCCTTCAGGGAGTGGCAGCCGGCGGCGAGGTCGGCGGCGCGGTCGTGACCGTGCTCGAACATGCGCCGGTGAACCGGCGAGCAACACTCGGCGCGTATGTTTTCGCATGCCTGTCACTCGGAGGAGTGCTGGCCTCGGCGGTGTTTCTCGTCGTTTCCACTGCGCTCAGCCCGGAGCAGTTCGAGTCGTGGGGGTGGCGTATACCGTTCCTGCTCAGCATCGTTCTGCTGGGGACCGGTATGTACGTCCGCGCGCGGCTCGAGGAGACCCCCGACTTCCGGACGCTCGCCGAATCGGGTGGGACCGCGCGGATTCCCCTGTTCGAGGTGTTTCGCCGGCACTGGCGTCAGGTCCTGCTCGTGGTCGGCGTCGCGGGCGCGTACTCGATCGCGTCGTTTCTCGTCGCGGTGTACGTGATCAGTTTCCTCGCCGGCCCGGTCGGAGCAACCCGTACCTTCACCCTCGTCGCCTTCGTCCTAAGCATGTCGATCTGCGCGGTGTGTGCGGTTGCGGCGGGCCGTGCTGCCGATACCTACGGGCGCCGGCGAGTGCTGGCCGTCGGCCTGGCGGGGGTCGCCGGCGGTGCATACCCATTCTTCGCCGTGGTAGGCGACGGTTCGCCGATTCCGATCTTGATCGTGATGGGAGCGATGGGCGCTGTCGTCGGCATCGTCGGTGGGCCCCTCGGCACCCACTTCTCGGAGGTCTTCCCACCGCGCCTGCGATACAGCGGTTTCTCGGTCGGGTACCAGATGGCGTCCATCGTCGGTGGTGGGTTCGCCCCGTTCATCGCGGCCGCGCTCTACACGGTGGCCGGTGGTCGGGTGTGGGCGGTGGCGCTCTACCTGTCCGGTGCCGCCGTGATCGGCCTGATCTGCCTCACCTGGTTGCCGGACCGAGCTGGACCCCGGGACAGCCGTGACGTCGAGGACACGTCGTCCACCCTCGGGCGTAGCCCGCTCGCTGGGACCGAAGCGCCCTCTACACCATAGGAACAGGGCGAAACCGGCACGCACATTCGGCGACATGCGGTTCCTGTCGCGGTGCCCCGCAACACCCGGGCGATCCCACACCGTGGACGGCCCGGCAACAGCTTCGGAAAGGAAAGGTGGAATTGTGAGTTCCTCACTGTTCGATGGCCTCGACGCGTGCGTCGTGTCCGACGCGATGGACAGCCTTGGGATAGCGAGCCAGGTGGCCGACGGTATCCGTTCACTGTGGGAGGGCGGCCGGGTCGCCGGTCGGATCGTCACCGTGCAGCTAACGGAGGGGACACCGCCTCCCGGACACCCGGTCGTCCACCTGGGCGTGACCGCCATCGAACGATGCGCCGCGGGTGAGGTGATCGTCGTCGACAACGGTGGCCGGACCGCGATGGGAAGTTGGGGTGGCCTCCTCAGCCGTGCCGCGCAACTCGCCGGTGTCGCGGGGATCGTCACCGACGGTGCGGTGCGGGACGTCGACGAAGCCAGGTCGCTGCGATTCCCCGTGTTCGGGCGGGGCGGAGCGGTCCGCACCGCCCGGGGGCGGATCTACGAGCTGGCCACCGGGGCACCCGTGACCGTGGGTGGGTTCGAGGTATCGACCGGTGACTGGGTCGTCGCAGACGGCAGCGGCGTGGTATTCGTGCCCGCCGACCGTGTCGACGAGGTCGCTGCGACCGCCCGGGGCCTCGTGGATCGGGAAGCTGTCCTGCTCGGTCGCGCGGAGGGTGGAGAGTCCCTCGCCTCCGTATTCGGAATCTCGTACGAATCGATGCTCGAAGGAGGACGACGGTGACAATAGCCTCGGAGAACACCACCGTATTCGATGCGGTGACGATCGATCGGGCCGTCCGGTTGGGGACGGCGACGCTGCACGAAGCCGCCGGCCGGATCGGGGCACTGCCCTCGCAGATCGCGCGGATCACCCCCGGACAGTCGTTCGCCGGACCGGCGGTCACCGTGTCCGGACCGCCGGCGGACAATTTATGGCTGCATCGAGGCCTGCTGGCCTCCTCTCTCGGTGACGTGATGGTGGTGACCGTCGGCGGCCACCACGAAGCCGGGTACTGGGGTGAGGTGATGGCGGTGGCCGCCCGATCCCGCGGTGTCGCGGGCGTGGTGATCGACGGGTGCGTGCGGGACAGCGACGCTCTCGCCAACGTGGGCGTGCCGGTGTTCGCGCGCGGACTGTGCATCCGCGGCACCGACAAGGACCCAGACGGTGTGGGGGGCGTGAATGAACCGCTCACGCTGGGCGACGTTGTCGTGTATCCCGGAGACCTGGTGGTGGGCGACGCCGACGGTGTCGTCGACCTTCCGGCGGCCCGCGTCGACGAGATCCTCGACGCCGCGGACGCCCGCATCGCGAAGGAGGCGCGCATCATGGCCGCACTGCGCCGTGGCGAGACCACCGTTGACCTACTCGACCTGCCCAAGGAGACCCGATGACCACCACCGGCACCCGCGACATCGTTGCCGAACTCGCCCGTTACTCCACGTCGGCCCTCTCCGACGCCCTCGACCGACTCGGGATCGAAGGCCAGGCCCTCGGCATCAAGCCGCTCGATCGCGAATTCCGTTTGGCAGGGCGCGCTTTCACCGGCCTCTACCAGCCGGTCGGGGCTGCGGGTGGCACGGTGGGGGACTACATCGACGACGTCCCGCCCGGTAGCGTCGTGGTCCTCGACAATCGGGGCCGGATGGACGCCACCGTCTGGGGTGACATCCTCACCGCTGTCGCGCACCGCCGCGGCCTGGCCGGCACCGTCATCGACGGTGTCTGCCGGGACAGCGCCCGTGCCCTGGAGGTCGGCTACCCGCTCTTCACCCGCGGTTCGACGATGCGCACCGGGAAGGACCGGGTCACCCTTGCCGCGGTGGATGTGCCGGTGACAGTGGGTGAGGTGGTCGTGCATCCGGGGGACATCCTGATCGGCGACGCCGACGGGATCGTCGTGGTACCCGCGTCCAGTGAGGACGAGGTCCTCGAGGCGGCAACCGCGATCGAGGAGGCCGAGGACCGGATTCGTGCGGCGGTCGAGTCGGGTGAACGGCTCGACGAGGCCCGGCGCCGTCTGGCATACCATTCGCTACAGACCAGGATTGACGCGTGAGTGGGCGCCGCGCCGTGCACGTCGAGGGGCTCGAGCACGGGACCAACCCGATTCCCGCGGCGTCCCGTCGTGGCCCGATGCTGTTTACGAGCAACGTGTTCGGCAGAGACCGAACCGACGGCTCCACACCGGAGTCGGTGTCCGACGAGATCGCCCGGACCTTCGACAACCTGCAGACGATCCTGCGGGCCGGTGGATCCGATCTCGGCGCGGTCCTCAAGATCGAGGTGACCCTGTCCTCGCCGAACTACAGGGCCGAGTTGAACGAGCACTGGGAACGGCAGTTCCCGGATGCGAGCGACCGCCCTGCTCGGCACGTCGCGGTGGGGGACCTCCCCGCCGGATTCCGGGTGCAGTTCGCCGCCGTCGCCTACGACGGCTGAACCCGTACCCGAGCCCGCCCGACCTGCAGCACACCACGGTGTGGGCAGGCCGGGCGGTTGGGTGAACTCGGCACCTCGCGACCTGACGGCCCTGTCAATGAGGGCGGGGTGGAGTAAATCGTTGTAGTGCAGTGTCATTCGACGTCCAGTCGGTCCGGCTCGGATCGTCCGATGGGACATCTGCAGCGGGTTTCCAGGTCCATTCCACCATTCGGAACCCTGGATCGGTGATTCCGTCCGGCGCGGGATACCGTGACGACGAACACTCCCCGGAAGTCGTCACCGGTGGAACGCCGCACCTCACGGTACCGGGCGCGCATGAAGGGCCGGTCGGGCACGGTCCCCGGCGGGGAGTGAATGTGGATTTCCGAACCGCTGAACCCACCGGCTGGACCGGTCGAGGAAACGGAGTGACAACGATGTCGGTCGAGACTCAAGAGCTGCGCAGCTACCCGCAGGTTCGGGGAGGGTGCCCGCTGCACCCGCCGAAGGAGTATGCCGGGTGGCGTAAGGAAGACGACGGGATCAGCAGGGTCGGTCTCTGGGACGGGCGGACCGCGTGGGTGATCACCGGGCTCGAGCACGCCCAGGTGCTGCTGAAGGACCCTCGTCTGTGCGCCGATCGGATGCACCCGGACTACCCGTCGGAGGGGCCCGCCCACGCGGTGAAGGGTCCGACCCGGCGGGCGTTCCGGGCGATGGACGGTGAACAGCATTCCTACTACCGGCGCCTGCTCGCCCGTGACTTCGCCCTCCGGACGATCAACGCGATGCGCCCCCGGATGCGGACGATCATCGACGACCTGATTACCGCAATGAGGCAGAAGGGTGCGCCGGCGGACCTGTTCACCGACTTCGCGCTGCCCCTCCCGCTGAAGGTCACCTGCGATCTGCTCGGAGTTCCGGTCGAGGACCAGTCGACCTTCGACCGCTGGATCAACGAGATGCTCGCTAGCAACGGCGACCCGCAGATCGCCGAGAGGGCGGGACAGAACCTGAGCCGCTACCTGCTCGACCTCCTCGACCGCAAGAACACCGTTCCCCAGGACGATCTGATGAGCCGTCTGGCCTCGGGGCCGCTGGCCGCCGGGGAGATCAGCCGCGACGACGCCCTGGTCACCGTGATGATCCTGCTGCTCGGGGGATACGAGTCGACGGCGTCGTCGATCGCGTCGGGCCTTCTCGCGCTGATGCAGAACCCGGAGCAGCTGGCGCGGGTGCGCGCCGGGCTCGAGCCGGACGAGGTCGCCCGGATGGTCGAGGAACTGCTGCGGTTCACCTCGGTGACCGACGTCGGCGCGAATCGATTCGCGCTCGAACGTATCGAGATCGGTGGCAAGGTGATCGAGGCGGGCGAGGGCATCATCTTCCACTTCCCGAGCATCAACCGGGACGAGTCGGTCTACCCCGACCCCGACACACTCGATATCGACCGCAGGACCAACCCCCATCAGGCGTTCGGGTTCGGCCCGCACCAGTGCGTCGGCCAGAATCTCGCGCGCGCCGAGATTCAGGAGGCGATTCCGGCGATCCTGTCGGCGCTCCCGAACCTGCGTCTGGCGGTGCCGGAGGACGAACTGCGGTACCGCGAGCACATGCTCGTCGTCGGCGTCGCCTCGCTGCCCGTCACCTGGGACGAGTGACACATGTCCGACGAAGTCCTCGTGGACCGCGACGGTGCCGTCGCCGTGGTGTCACTGAACCGGCCCGCGGTCAAGAACGCTATCTCGTTCCGGATGTGGGACGAACTGCTGGACATCTTCTCGGGCTTCGCACACGACGACGGTGTCCGGGCGATCGTGCTCCGCGGTACCGGCCGCAATTTCAGTGCTGGCACCGATATTGGGGATCTCAGTGCCGGATCGGGTGAGGCGCCGGACGTGCGTGCCCGGCAGTCGATGCAGCGGATGCGGGTCGTCACCGACGTCGTCGAGATGATGGACGCCCTGCCACAGCCGATCGTGTGTGCGGTACATGGCGTCGCGATCGGCGGCGGGATGGGATTGGCGCTCGGCGGTGACCTCGTCGTCGCCGCGCCTGACGCCTGGTTCCGGGTGGGCACGGTGTCGCTGGGCTCGATGCCCGACGCCGGTGTTCCGATGCAGCTCTATCGTACGGTCGGACTGCGGAGGGCCAAGCAGATCTGCATGCTCGACGAGCCGCTCACCGCGGACGATGCGGAGCGGATCGGGCTGGTCAACCGGGTGCTGGACGCCGACGATGTCGACACCTACGCCCTGACGGTCGCCCGGACACTCGCAGCCGCCCCGGGCGGGCAGCAGGTCCGGATCAAGCGGATGCTGAACGCGCTGCCGGACCGTGGCCTGTCCGGCCATCTCCGGCAGGAGATCCTCGACGTCGGGGACTGTGTCCGTGACGCTGCATACGTTGCGGTCGTGGACGGTTTCGTCACACGCTGACCGGTGCATTCGGCCCGGAGCCCCGGGGCAAAGCGGACTTTGGAGAAGGAAGGGAACAGTCATGGTCGTGTCGCTACCGGAGATGATGATGGCCGCGGCCGAGAGCGAACCGGATCGCGTCGTGCTCCGTGAGGTATCCGGATTGCAACTGGCGAACGACGACCTCGTCCGGCTCGCCGATGCCTGGGGAGCGATGCTGGCAGCCCAGGGCGTCGGACGCGGCGACCCCGTCGCAACCATGCTGCCCAACGGTGCAGCGGGGCATCTCGGCTGGGCCGGAGCCGCCTGGATCGGCGCGATCGAGTTCCCGGTGAACCACGCATTCCCGGTCGACTGGATCGAGCGCATCGTCCGGCAGGCCGGCGTGCGGGTTGCCGTGATCGCCACGGAGTTCGCGGGATTATGGGAACCATTGCTCGGCTCCGGGGCGCTGGAGCGTCTGATCGTGATCTCGGGATTAGAGTGCGCCGAGGTGTGGACGAGCGGCGGAGTCCGCGAGACCGTGCCCCTCGACCCCACCGGGGCCGCGCCGGTCCGGGCCGACCGTTACGACGTGTCCTGCATTGTCCTCACCTCCGGGACGACCGGGCCGAGCAAGGGCGTCGTAATCCCGTGGGGCCAGTGGGAGGCGCGCAGTGTCTCACCGAACATTCCGCTCCGGCACCGAACCCGCGAGTCGGTCTTCTACTGCCCCCTGCCGGTCTTCCACACCGGCGGTCGGGTGTACTTCTACGATGTCGTCCGCCAGCGCAGCGTCCTGGTGACCAGGGAGCGTTTCAAAACCGAGGATTGGCTCGACGACATTCGCAGTGAAGGGTGTACGGGCACCATCCTGATGGGAGCGACCGCCGCCTTCGTGCGCAACGTGCCGCCACGGGAAGATGACCGGGACTTGCCGCTGCAATACGCGCTCATGGCGCCGGTTCCTCGGTGGGTGGACGAATTCAAGCAGCGATTCGGTGTGACCGTGTACACCTCGTTCAGCGCGTCGGAGTACGCCTATCCGATTGTGTCCGGGGACCATTTCGAAGTGTCCGCCGCGAGCGCCGGAAGTTGCGGCATGCCGGACCCGGCGTACGACGTGAGGCTGGTCTCCGCGGACGGACGGGATGCCGGCGTGGATGAGGAGGGGGAGCTGCTGGTGCGGTCCGTACCCTGGGCGAACTCGCTCGGCTACTGGCGACAGCCGGAGCAGTCGGCAGCGGCGTGGCGTGACGGATGGTTCCACACCGGCGACGTCCTGCGCCGCGACGCAAAGGGACGTTTCCACTTCGTCGACCGGGTGAAGGACATGATCCGCCGGCGTGCGGAGAACATCTCGTCCCTCGAGGTCGAGACGGCGGCGCTCGAGCATGCCGACGTCATCGCGGCCGCGGCCTACGGTGTGCCGTCCGACTACGGCGAGGACGAGGTGATGCTCGCCGTTGAGCTCCGCCCCGAGGCCACGGCGGACCCCGACGAACTCCACCGGAATCTCTCGGAACGGTTGCCGCGCTTCGCCGTTCCACGGTATATCGATGTCGTCCCGGTGCTTCCGCGCAATCACACGGCGAAAGTGCTCAAACGCGAGTTGAAAGCGCGGGGAATCACCTCGAGCACCTGGACCTGCCCCGACCAGCGCCCGGCAGCCATGGCGACCGCAACACCCGACCAGAATGGGGAAGCACAGTGAGAGTTGCCTATCTGCCGGAACATCGGGACTACAAGCAGGCGCTCGACGACTTCGTCGCCGGGCACGTCCGACCGTTGCTCGACGATTTCGATCTCGACGACACGATGACTCGTGAGCGGTCACACGAACTGTGGGATGAACTGTTCGGGAACGGAATCCTCGATGAGGTGCCGCGTGACGCGGACGGTGCCTTGGACTGGACCGCAGCCGGAATCCTGCTGGAGTCCCTGGCCTACGGGAACGGCTCGCTGTCATTCATGGCGTTGTCGACCCTGGTGTTCCCGGCGCTGACGTTCGACACGCTCACTCCCGAACAACAACACATCTACGGTCACCTCTTCGCGCGAGGACAATTCCTGGCGGGTGCCTACTCCGAACCCGGGGCAGGATCAAACCCGGCGGAACTGCGCACCACCGCGCGGCGCGTGGATGGCGAGTGGGTGGTGAACGGTACGAAGCTGTGGATCTCGGGTGCCCACCACTCGGACGGGCTGCTGCTGAACTGTTTGATCGACGAGGGCGACGGCAGTGCCCCGACGATGGGGCAACTGCTGCTCGACCGGGCGGTGACCGCATACGAGACCAACGTGATCGACACGATCGGGCTCCGGGCGCACGGGTTGTGCGAGGTCGTCCTCGACGACGTCAGGGCCCCACTCCACGCCCACCTCTCAGCCGACGCGGCGAACAAGACGGAACTGCAGCGAACCCTGCAGCGAGGCCGATTGCTCATGGCGGCGATCGCGGTCGGGATGGCCCAGCGTGCGCTGGACATCACGGTGAACTATGCCGGACAACGCACACAATTCGGTCGCAGTATCGCGGGCTTCCAGCTGATCCAGGAACTCCTCGCGCAGATGTACACCGACGTCACACTGGCGCGGGTCGGCATGTTCTACGGCTTCAGCCGTCTCGACGAGGGACATCCGGTGGCCAAGGAGAGTTCGATGGCGAAGGCGTATGCCACCGAGGCCGCGCTGCGCGTCGCCAACGCCGGCATCCAGGTCCATGGTGCGATGGGCCTGAGCAAGGAAAGCGAGATCGAGACGATCGTCAGAGACGCACGGATGTGCACGATCCCCGACGGGACGACGCAGATTCACAGCCTGATCATCGGACGCGACCTCACCGGTCGATCGGCGTTCGCGTCGTGATCGACGAGACCGGATCGGAGGCAGGGCTGTGGGACGGGTGCAGGACAAGATCGTGATCGTGACCGGTGGAGCCCGGGGGATGGGCGCCGAGCACGCGCGGTTGCTCATATCCGAGGGCGCCCGAGTAGTGATCGGCGACATTCTCGACGACCCAGGACGAGCACTCGCTGCCGAACTCGGCGACACGGCCCGGTTCTACCACCTCGACGTCGCGAGCCCTTCGGATTGGGACGACATCGTCGCATACACGATCGCGGAGTTCGGTGGGGTGGACGTGTTGGTGAACAATGCGGGAATCACCCTTTGGGGTGGTATCGACACTCTCGGACTGGAGCAGTGGCATCGGATGATGGACATCGATGTCACGGGGCCCTTCCTCGGAATGCGGGCTTGCGCAGCGGAGCTGAAGAAATCGACCCGAAATCCGTCGATCGTCAACGTGTCGTCCATCGCCGGCCTGATTGGGTACTCGGATCTCGTCGGCTATGTCAGCGCCAAGTGGGCGGTGCGTGGTATGACGAAAGCGGCGGCACTGGACTTGGCGCCGTTCGGGATTCGCGTCAACTCGGTTCATCCCGGAGTCATCGAGACACCAGCGGCGACCGATCTGGCGGCGGCCCGTAAACACCGCAATCCCATGGGACGTCCCGGTCGTGCGGAGGAAGTATCACGACTTGTATTGTTCCTGGCCGGCGACGAGTCCAGCTTTAGCAACGGCGCTGAATTCGTCGCCGATGGCGGCGACACTGTGGGCTTCCATCAGATTCGTGTAGCCGTGTGAGCACATCTGATTGCCGGCCCATCGACAGAACCTGCGCATCTGGAGCCGGAGCCGATGAATTTCGCAACCATCGAATCAAACATGGTGACAGCGCAGGGTGTCGTTCTGCCGTTGTGAACAGAGCCCCTGCCAGGGATCCCCACTCTGGCGCAAGACACAAAGGAATACCGCGATGACGTCGACTCCCGACCACGCTGCGCGCTCTTGCCCGCCGAGCCCCGAGTTCACCGCCACGGTGAACGCCGGCCCCGAACTGCAGGCTGCCGCAGACGAGGACCGACTTGGAGCCAGATAGAAAAGTCTCCGGAGAAGCGGGGGAAGCTCAGCCGATATAGGGATGTGCCGGGCCGTCAGGCACACGGTGCCTGTCGAGTGCGAGGCCGAAGGTGACCAGGGGGCTGCTGCGAACGACGAGGTGCCGGAACGCCAGCAACCGTGCGTGGGGTCCATCGTCTCCGGTGATGGTGGCGGGGCTGATGCGGGCGGGCAGGAACGGTTCGACCTTCTCGACCGCGGACACCGGGACCGGGTCGGCGCTTTCGACGATATCCAACGGCAGCAGGATGACCCGCAACATGGCCCGGCGTCTCCCGGGCGACGGCGAGGTCGGGTCGCGCCGGCGGGTGACGAGGTCGAGACGTTTCATTTTGTGTTCCATCAATTCTCGACACATCCGGCACTCCAGCGCCGACCCAGGGGTTGGCAGGGGAGATGGTCATCTCACCGGATGTTGTGTGAGTGCGCCTGTCTCGCTCATCCCCGAACTTCCCGGGAAACACGCCCGCTCCGGCCGCGAAGGGGCCGGGGCGGGCGTGCCTGAGGCCGGAAGTTGGCCCCCGATCGGGTGGTTACGCGCGGGGCGGACCGAGAAAACTGCGGTGTGCTTCCATTGAAGTCGGCAGGGTTTTGTGAGCCGTTTTCGCTGCCGTAGAAGATCTGAAAGAGGATGCAGTCGCTGATATTTCCACGTTCCGGACCGTTGTCTTTCCGAAGCTGCTACCTCTGATACGGGCGCGGGTCAGGGCTGTGGGGGCCGAGTTCCCGGGGGCAAAATCATCGATCCTCAGGCAGTGAGGAGGGTGGCGGGGTGCGGTGTTGGCGCCAGTGTCGCGTCAGCTCTTCCGCTTTCGGATGGACTGAGTCGACGCGAGCGCCTTCTCTCGCTTCTCCGCCCGGCGCTCCTTGAGGGCACGTGCGGACTGTTTCGAACTCTTGACGGCGGACTTGTCAGTCATTGTCGGTCCTTTCCGAATCGGCAACCGCGAACTGACCTCGACCATACCCAACAAAAGAAATAAGTCCAGTTCAGCGGCCGAAACGCGGCGGTTCGGTGATGCGCGGGCCGCGGCGACGGGGTCGGTGGGTGCGTCGGCGGCCTGTTCCCGATCCGAGATACTCCCCGACCCCAGTGGCGGCCGGTGCGGTCGTCGTGCGATGTCCGTCGGGAGGTTCCGAGGTGTAAGGGGCGCAGGAAATTTCACGGACTTGCTTATTTCCCACCGATGGCTATGGTGCAGGGCAGCAATAGTGGCATCAATGTGGAGGACTGAAATGTGAGTGCAGCTACCGATCGTCAGTGGGCGGTTCGTGACGCTGTTCTGCGTTGGCTTCTCGCGAAGACAACGGAGGGATATCGCAGCCCGATTCTGGACGCGGATGCCATCGGAGCCGAAGTCGGTTGGGTGGCCTCGGCGCTCACCCGCGACGAAGTCGCCGACGCCTCGATGTTTCTCTTCAAGGAGAATTATGTGACCGGCGTGCCGGTGATGGGTATCGGGATTCCCCGACCGATGCTGACTGTCGCCGGACGTCGGGTGGCCAAGACCGGCAAACCCCTGCGGTACAAGGATGACGCTCACGAAGCGAAGATGCGCCAGCCTCTGGCGGCTCCACTCGCAGAGACCTCCGCGATGACGGCGGCAGTGAAATGACGTAGAGAACGGCTCGGCCGGTCACTCGACGATGAGTACGTGAGCTATGGGGTTGAGCTCGCAACCGCTGCGATCGGCACCGCCTTCGGTGCAGACCACGCCGACACCGACGAGGTCACCCTCGGGACCTTCGTCGCCGAGGTGGGTGTCCGCGAACGCCCACCCCGCGGCGAAGGTCCGACCCACATCGGTCGACTGTTCCAGCGGCCTGCGATCGATACGGCCCGGCCCGCATGCCGGCGACGTCCAGGCCAGGGAACATCACCGCAACAGTCGGAACGATAGCAGGATTCACCTGAGGGTCTCATGGACGTCAAGGTGCTCCGGAGTTCGCAGCGTGGCTGCTGGACGGATCGTGCCGATGGCCCGCAGAGCGACTTACAGTCTCGCCGGTCCGTCGCCGTTCGCGTGGTTCGGCGACGGGCCCGTTGTTCGCCGGTGAGGGTGTAGCGGTCGGCGACCACGTCGCGGCGTTCGCGTAGGGGACCGCATATGACCCTCGCCGGTGCCGGGTCGATCAGTACCGCGGAGATCAAGGCCCGACTCGCCGTGATGTTCGGTGACGACACCCCCGACCCCCTTCGCCCTCATTGCCGACCGCGCGGCTGCGGGCGAACTGAGCCCCACCACATCATGATCCGCACCGGCCGCCCCATTTGGCCCACCCCCGAGGAGGACCTGTCCCGTGAACCTCAATGTCGCCCTGCTGTTACTTGTCCTCGTCGGCGGAATCGGTGGCACCGCCGCCATCCAGGCCGCGTTGCGCCGCGGCGTTTGATCACGCCCCCCGCCAGTCCGACTTGATGTGCTCATCCGGATGTAGCCGCATGCGGGTGTCCCCGTGTGACCCCAGGGAAAGGTGTGGCTGGGTGTCCGAGCGTGGCAGGCCGTCATTTGGGACACTCATGCCTCTCACGCTTCGTCATATCTGGGGGTGTGATCGACAAGGGGAGGGAACGCTTTTGGTGTACAACGTGAGCCCGAATGCGCCGCCGACCTGTTGGACCCGGAGGCCGGCATCAGTACGGACCCCCGCGTCGAAGTCGGCCGGCTACCCGGCCAGCGGCCACCTACGATGACCGCGCACAGGAGCGTGACTCGGCCCGGGGAGCTGGACCAGATGGTGGCGACGCAGCGGGACATCGGCATTCTGAGCCGAACTGTCAAGTATTTGCATCTTATCGAGCGGAATGCGTTCACGCGGAACTATCCGACGGTGTCCGTTGTTGACGCATGCAGTAGGCGTGAAGTATCGCGGCACTACGGCGAAGGGGTACAAGAAATATTCGCATTGGAATCATCGGAGCTGGTCAGATCGGTGGCACGCTGACACGGAGGCTGACTGCGCTCGGTCATGATGTGCGCGTGTCGAACTCTCGGACACCCGACACCCTCGCAGACCTCGAGGCGGAGACCGGCGCAAAGGCGGCACTGAACACCGAAGCCGCCGAGGGTGCAGACCTGGTGATCGTGAGCATCCCGCAGAAGAACGTCGTGGACCTTCCCTCCGACATCCTCGCAGGCGCTGCCGATGGAGCTCCGGTGATCGAGACCAACAACTACTACCCGCAGCAGCGAGACGGATTGATCGCCGCCATCGAAGACGGTCAGGTAGAAAGTGAATGGGTGCAAGAACACCTCGGAGTGCCGGTGTTCAAGGCATTCAACGGAATCTGGTGGAAGCACCTTCTCGAGAAGGGCCTACCGGAAGGGTCGAGCGGCCGGATCGCGCTCCCCGTCGCCGGCGACGACGCACTGAAGAAGCAGGTGGTGTTCGATCTGATCAATCAACTCGGCTTTGACCCCGTCGACGCCGGCACCGTCGAAGATTCCTGGCGGCAGCAGCCGGGAACCCCGATCTACGCCAAGGATTTTGATCGAGAAGCGACGTTGCAGGCACTGGCGCAGGCAACGCCTGAGCGCACAGACGAGTGGCGTGCTGTGGCGGAGTGAGCGATCGGGGCCGAACGGCGGTTGCTGAAAAGAACCACGCCGCGCGGCCGGTGGGTTGGTCCTGGGTGCGACGCGCGCCCAGGCGGCATCGGTACCGAGACCGGGCGGGCGCCCGATCCGGTGGACGGCAAGCCGCTGGGCAGCGTGCGGGCGGTGGACCCGGATCGGGACCTGGTCGATGATTCGACCCCTGGCTCCGGGGCGGCCGGTCTGCACCACACCACATCGCGACCAGCGTTGATTTCGTCTCTCAGCTTGACGTGGCGGCGCTAGCGTTGTGTCGCGTCGGTCAACAGTTCGGCGACCAGGTCGAGGTCGTCGGTGGTGATGTCGCGGCCGCCGACTGCATGGATCCGTTGAAGCGATTGTGGGCGTTTGCGGGTGAACCACAGATCGACGTGGAGAGCGATGTCCTGCGCGGTGGCGGCGTCGACGGAGCGAATCTGGGCCAGTGCCGCCGGGCGGGTGCTCTCGTCGAGCATCAGGTGCACGATGTCGAGCAGGTCGGTGCCCTGCTTGTCCGCCGAGCGATTCATCACCGCTTGGAGTTTCATTGCGATCAGCGGCCCGGGCTCGGCGACCGGGGTGGTGACCGCGACGCGGTCACCGTTGGTGCGGATCACCTCGATGGTCATGTCGGTTGCGGTGTCGTTGGCCCAGGCGTGTGCCGAGGCGTGAAGGCGGTCTCCGGGGTCGTCGCTGGGGTGGTCGAGTTCGACCTGCCGGACTTCGAGCACGTCGACCTTGACTGCTCCGTATCGGGTGGGCAGCAGGACGGCCGCCGGCTCGACCGGTTCGGCGCCGTCGGCGGCGCGCAGGACCTCGAGTTGGGGGAGGTCGCCGAGAAGTCGGTCGACGAGGTCGAGATCGACGGTGGCGCGGTAGGGGTTCGACAACCGTGACAGCACGGCGAGGCCGCCGACGATGACAGGTGCCTGGCCGATGAGTGTACGAACCTCGATGACACCGGCGGCGACGGCGGCCATGGCATCGCCGACGAAGGTGACGTGGTTACCAGACACGGGTCCACCGATCGCCGGGTGTCCAGGCATCGAGGATTTCCCGGCCCCGCCCGAGGTCTTCGGCGAGATCGAGGGCAACGAAGAGCGGATGCGTGAGCGGCCATTCGAGTGGGTTGGTGTCCAGGTCGATCCGGGGCTGGACGGCCGCGGGAACCGGGGCGACCCGCACGGTGGCGTGCGCGTGCCGGGCGGACTCCGCGGTGCCGAGCAGGGTGCTCGCGCGCCGGAGGGTCGAGGGGTCGGGGACGAAGAAGTCGAGGGATTGACCTTCACGGTATGCGAGGGGTGCACCGTAGGCGGCGGCGGCAGCGGAGTCGGTCAGTGCCCACCCGGGCCCGTCGAGCGCGTCGAGACCGAGCCGGAGTGTGCGTTGCAGACTGGTATCGCCCGGTGTCGGGGGCCGGGCCAGGTGAACACGCCGGCTCGTCCACCGGTCGGCGACCTGCCAGAACAGGTCGGTGCCGATCAGGGTGTTGTTCGCGTCGAGGAGGCCGTCTCGTCGCAGGGCGGCGAGGATCTCCGAGACCGTGCTGGGGGAGCGGCCGACCTCGCGCGCCAGCCCGCGCACCGTGCCGGCTCGTTCGGGGCGGCGCAGGATGGCGGTGGCGACCTCGAGTCCGGCCTTGCCGGCGAGCGCCTCGGACCGTGCGGCGCGTTCCTTGACCGGCGCCACGTCGGCGTCGATCACCAGGCGGCCGGTGCGCAGTGCGAGTCGGCCACGCAGGTCGAGGTAGCCGCCGTGGTGGCGGATGAGCACGGTGCGCGCTGCGTCGGTCACCCGGTCGGCCACGACGAGCAACGGTGTGGACGCGGCCGAGGTGGTCGGGGGCGCAATGTCGGTGAGCAGTCGCTCGGCGACGTCGTCGGTGACTAACGTGCGGAACTCCAGTCGGATCGGCACTGCCACGCCGTCCGGGTCCACGACCAGGTCGGCGCGGCTCCCGGATGCGGTCACGGGCGGGCGGGCCTGAATGTCCAACTGCGCGAAGGCATCGACCACGGAGACCTCGATGCCCGCACCCGCGCGCCTCTGGCGCCGTCCGTTCACCGGTCCCATCCTTACAGGTGTTCGGTGTTCGGTCAATACCGAACGCCGAACACGGAACAAATGCCCACGGTGGGGTGTCGGGCGTGCAGGGGGCGGTCACGCGTGGTGTCGCGGCCCGGCCCCGGCCGCGGTGTCGGTGGCCGGCGGTGCGGAGTTGTGTGTGCAGCGCCTTTGAATTCGCTAGAGGTTGTCAGGCGTAGAGGAAATCGATGAAACCGAGCTCGTGCAGCCGCGAGTGACGAGAGTCGAGTAAGGACAGGGCGTTCATGACAATGGCGAGCGCAGGGAATGGGGGACGATGTTGCACTGCTTCTGTCGCGCCACTGAGTGTGGGTTGCTGTACCCGGGTGGCCACCCCCGGCCCCATGACAGGCGACTGCGTCGGGGGCGTTTCTGATCGTGGGTGGTGTTCGTGCAGGTCGGGTCGCGTAACGGGCCGGGCGGTGCCTATGCTCGATCTCGGGAGTTTCACCGAGCGAAGAGGTGCATCAGCATGGCCCGAAACAGCGGCAACCGGCCGGTCGATGGCCCGGAACTGACGGTCGGTGTCCGGGTGCTGGTCCGCAGGAGCGCCGGGGCCGATCTCACCGGTGCGGTGGTCGAGGACTATGGGGCGGTGACCGACCCGGGCGGTGGTGGGCACGAGTGGGCGCCGGTGCATCGGTGGGCGGTCGCGCTCGACGATGGGCGGCTGGTCTTTGCCGACACTGAAGACCTGACCATCGATCCGGGCTCCTTTCGCTCCGCCCCGAATCCGGGCCCGGGTTCGGCCGTGCGGGCACCCGGCCGGCACCGGGGAGAATGATCGGCGGCGGCCGCTTCGTGGCCGGTTCTGGGCGGCGCCAAGCACACTGCACACGAATTGCGCTAGCAGTGAGTCGATTACATGAATGACCGGCTGAGGTCCTGAAGGGGTTACGGCGATCTCACCGCACGATCTGTTGGGGTATGCGTGAGTCGTGGTACAGCTGCACCGGAATGTGTCGTGCGCTGTGGTGTTGTTCGGAACTGACGTTTCAGGCTTACCGTGTCCGGCATGAGAGATGATGAGGCCCGCGTGGCCCGGGCTTTCGCGGGGTGGTTGTCGTCTCAGGGGTGGACGGTCCGTACCGAGGCGGATTTCGTCGAGATCGTTGCCGAGAAGGACGGCCAGAGGCTCTACGTCGAGATCAAGGCTGCGTCGACCGCGCCGGGATTGGATGTCGATACCGCGATCGGGCAGCTCGTTCGGCGGATGCCGAGTGAGGCAGATCAGTCGGTGTCGTTTGCGTTGGTCGTTCGGGACGAGCCTCTTTCGGTGGAGGCTGCGGTGCGGGCACCTCAGCGGATTCTGGATTTGTTGGGGATGGCGCTGTATGCGGTCGATGAGGGCGGTCGTGTGCGGCAGCTCTTCGGCCGCGTGTGACGACAGCCCTGGGCACGAGCCGGGGCCCGTTGCCCCAATGCTGGTTTGTCGTTGTCTGGGGCATCCCGGTCGTTCATGCGGTCAGTGGCCGTGTCGGTGCTCGCGTTTGCGAGCTTGCTCTGACGGGAGCCGGGGGCTGGGAGACTTCGTCTCATGCAGCACTTTCTCGCCGATCATGAACCCCTCGTCACGGTGGTGATGGTTGTGGTCGTGGTAGCGCTCGCCGCTGCTGCGGTGTGGACGATCTTCCGCTGACCGGCACGGTGCCGGACGGTGTCGGTGTCGTCAGTGACGATGTGGCCGGCTGGGTGTGCGCCGACCGTTTGAGATGGCGACGGTGATCCGGGCGGCGGCGGGGTGCGCGATGCGGCGAGCGGTCGTGCCCTGGCGGCTGCTCTGTTGACCAGCGGAGAGGGCATGTCCCCGTCAGTGAGGCATGTGGTCGCGCATGCTGCGCGGCCAGCGGCCGTCTCGATGTCGTCGAGGGTGGCACGATTCTGATGGCGGCTCGCTCGGGCAGGATGAGAGTCGTGAGCGACCGGACTGCAGCCGACCTCGAGCGTGAACTCACGATGCTCGCCTTCGTTCGTGATCGTCTCCGGGCGTCGGAGGGCGATGATGTTCGTCTCCCGACCGCCGCCGTCGATGAGGTTCTCGACGAGCTGGGCAGCCTCGCACGGTCGCCGCGGGTCCCGACCTGATCCGCGCAGTGTTCGGGTCGAGATGACACGTCGTCCCGCTGGTGCTTCGAACGCAGCGGCGCTCGGCCATCGCGCTGGCACGATGGCCGCCGGGTGACATTGTCGGTTTGCTCGGCAGGGGGCTGGAGTGCGCAATCCGTCGCGCGAGGCTATCTCGGTGGTCTGTCGAACTGTTTCCATTCGTGTGCCCAGCGCCGCAGCCGGTTTCGGTGAAACAGTCGGTGTGCGAGGGCTGCAATCAGCAGGATGGTGCCGGCGGTGAGGGCCCAGAGGCCGCAGGCGGCGGTCACCGCGAGGGCGGTGTTTTCCTGGCTGTCGGGGATGGGGCCGGTGAGGTTGCCGTCGGCGTCGACGCTGATGGTGATGGTCTGCCCGGCCTTTGCCGGGGTGTCGGTGGGGACGGCTCCGGTGTGTTCCCCGTGGGGTGTGGTCCAGCGGGCTCGGGCGGTGTTCTGGGTGCCGGCGGGTCGAATCGCGTACTCGGGAATGTCGGGGGCGAGGTAGGTGTCCTCGAGCAGGACCGCGGATACCTGGTGCATGCCGGCGCGCAGCGTCTGGGTTTGCTGTTCGAGCCGGGTATGGGTCGCGGTGCCGAAGGCGGCGACGGGGATCAGCAGCAGAACCACAGTGGCGGTGAGCAGCATGAGGGTGGCCTCGACGCGGTCGCTGGGACGCATCAGGTGGTTGCGGCTCCACGGGCCAAGCCGCCA
Organism: Rhodococcus sp. NPDC057529; assembly: GCF_042802055.1. Lineage (NCBI taxonomy): Bacteria > Bacillati > Actinomycetota > Actinomycetes > Mycobacteriales > Nocardiaceae > Rhodococcus > Rhodococcus sp. NPDC057529. The sequence continues at coordinate 91,935 of NZ_JBHVEY010000023.1, read as the reverse complement.
CCACCGAATCGGTGCGGCCACGGGTACCGGTGCCGGTTCCTCCCGACGCATGGTCACCTCCCGCAGGATTTCTGCTTCCCCGTCCTTCGATTGTGCGACGTAATCCGACGCGGCGTTTCCGCACGTTGCTTTGTGAGCGCAGGAAAGGCTCACCCGGGTGTTTCAGCCGGAAGGTTCGCGGCGGTATTCCTCGCCCGGCTCGTGAATGAGTTCGCTGGGTTTGCGGTGCTGGCGCTGCGCGAGTTCGCCGAGCTTGTTGCTCAGCGGCAGTGGCAGTGGAAGTCGGACATGCCGTTTGGGGGAGGCGCCGCTGATGCCCGCGTCTTGCACCAGGGACGGGCAGCCGGCGCCGGGCTCTCGTGCAGGGCTCGGCCCACTCGGTGAGCTCGGCCCACTCGGTGAGCTCGTCGTAATCGGTGTTCTTATCGGTGCTGTTTATCGGTATGTCACCTCTTGTGGGTGGTGGTGCTGGGTGCGCTGTTCGGATACCTGCGTGGATCGGTGGTGCATCGTGTTGCGGTGCAGGGAGCGTCTTCGTCCCCGGCTCCTGACGGATCAGGGACGGTCTCATACGGGCAAGATGCCCGCGCGTCCATCACATGGAAGACCACCATGCCCCCATGCCCATGGTGGGCGATCGCCCATGTCTCGGGAGAGCCGGCACAGAGCGACAGCCCGGCTCGGCGCTCACGAATCTCGACGGGCATCGACACGACGTACCTTCCTCGTGGACTGCGCACCCCTCGGAACAGGCGCTTGCGAGGAGTGGTGCGTTGACAGGGGTGTTGCGTTCTCTACGGCTCTCTAGTTGTAGTTCCGACTTGTATGGGTGTCAGCGGTCGTGATCGGGTCAGCTACCCGTAGCGTTCCGTAGCAGACCGGAAGGGCTGACTCGTGTAGTTCCTGTCGCCCGGATCGTCGGGTTGACCCTGCCTGGGTGTGTCGAACCCTTCCGGTCTGCGTTCGCGGAGTGACTGGAGAGAGGCGTGACCCCAAGCTGCTGTGAGAGGTTACTTGAAGTCGGATTGTCCTCCGCGGATACCCAACCCCTGGCAGAGAAGGGAACCGTCTTCCATGATCGTCATCGGCATCGATCCCCACAAGTCCAGCCACACCGCGACCGCGGTCGACCCCGGCACCAACACCGACCTCGGGTCGATCCGCATCGACTCCACCCTAACCGGCTACAAGACACTGATCGCCTGGGCCAAGACCTGGCCGCAGCGCACCTGGGCGGTCGAGAACGCCTACGGTCTCGGACATCACCTCGCGCAGTGGCTCCTGGCACTCGGGGAGGTCGTCCTCGATGTCCCCACGACCGCCACTGCCCGCGTGCGGGAACTCTCCCGCGGCGGCCGCCGCAAGAACGACCGCATCGACGCAGCCGCGGCGGCGTGCGTAGCCGCAATGCAAGGCGACGCCCGTCCGGTCGATCCGGAGGGCTCGGCCGAGATTCTCGGACTGCTCGATGAGCGACGAAATAATATGTCGAGCAGTAGAACTCGGATCATGAATCAGCTTCACGCGCTACTTCGGCAGCTGCTTGCCGGTGGTGCTCCGACCTCGCTGACCGCTGCTGCGGCGGCAGCCTTGTTGCGGGGCTTCCGCGCCAAGAGCGCTGTCGATCGGATGCGGGTCGGGCTGTGTCGGGAGTTGATCGCGGACGTCCGCCGTCTCGACGACCAGCTCGCGGCGAACGAGAAGCAGATGGCCCAAACGCTCGACGAGCACGGCACCCGCCTGCGCGAGGTCGACGGGATCGGTGCGGTGACCGCGGCCCGGCTGATCGGCCGCACCGGCCGGCCCGACCGGTTCCCGACCGCGGCGGCCTTTGCGAACTACAACGGCTCGGCACCGGTGCAGATCGCCAGCGCCGACACCGACCGTCACCGCCTGTCCCGCTACGGGGACCGGCAGCTCAACAGCGCGCTCTACACCGTCGCGGTGGTTCAGATTCGGATGCCCGCCAGCGCCGGGCGCAACTATTACGACAAGAAGATCGCCGAGGGCAAGAAGCCGGCAGCGGCCAGGCGCGCCCTCAAACGTCACCTGTCCGATCACGTCTGGCGCATCATGCTGGCCGACGAAAATCGGCATCTTCGACCACATACAAATCAATCCGACAGAGCTGCTTGACAAACAGAGAGGCACCCAGGCAGGTTGTGAACGGCGTGGGGGCCGTTTCAAAATCGCAGTGGCGCTCGAAGTTGAGTGTTTTTGCCCAATCGGCGGAGGGTGATTTGATCCCTCAAACCACTCTCCGTCGATGTGGGAGCGTCTGTTAGCGGTCCTCAGGATTGTCACCAGTCAAAACGCAACAGCCCCCGTGGCGAACAGAAATAGGTGAGGACCTCCGGTATCGGTGTGGTTACCACACACACGCCGCTACCGAGAGGCCCTCATGACACACCGTAATGCCTTCCTGACTCCACGGGGACGTTCCACACTCGCGCGACTGGTCCTCGAAGACGGCTGGTCGCTACGCCGGGTAGCGGAGCGGTTCTAGTGCTCGCCAGCGACGGTCAAGAAATGGGTCGACCGCTACCGCGACGGCGGCGAGACCGCAATGGACGATCACTCGAGTCGACCACGTCACTGCCCACACCAGACCCCGACCCACACCGAACGACGGATCATCAAGGTGCGATTCACCCGCCGCTGGGGACCACACCGCATCGCCCACCACCTGCGCGTGGCCCGCTCGACCGTCGAAGCGGTCCTGCGCCGGTACCGGATGCCGAAGCTGGCTCACCTCGACCAGGCCACCGGTCTGCCGGTCCGCCGGCCGCCGGCGCACCGCTACGAGCACGACGCACCGGGCGACCTGGTCCACGTCGACATCAAGAAGCTCGGCCGCATCCCGGACGGCGGTGGCCACCGCAAACTCGGCCGCGCCGCCGGACGTCGCAACCGCTCCGGAGTGGGCTACTCGTATCTGCATCACGCCGTCGACGATCATTCGCGGCTCGTGTACTCGGAAATTCTGTGCGATGAGAGGAAGGAGACCGCTTCCGGGTTCTGGTCCCGAGCGAACGACTTCTTCGCGGCCCACCACATCACCGTCACACGGGTGTTGACCGACAATGGATCCTGTTACCGTTCAAAAGCTTTCGCTGATGCACTCGGCCCGGACATTGCGCACAAGCGAACCCGGCCGTACCGACCCCAGACCAACGGCAAAGTCGAACGATTCAACCGGACCCTCGCCGCGGAGTGGGCGTACGCAGAGACCTACCTCAGCGACGAGGCCCGCTCATCGACCTACCAAGCCTGGCTGCATGACTACAATCACCACCGACCCCATACCGGGATCGGCGGCAACTCACCCATCGACCGCGTCGGCGTTCACAACGTCCCCAGGAATTACATCTAGTGACCACGGGATGGGGCTACCCCAGAATCCGCGCGGGTGGGCGTGGCGCCGGGACCTCCGCCGGGCCAGGTGGCTAGGGTCGGGCAGGTGAGCGGCAGCGAGCGGGTGGTGATGTTCGACATCGACGGCGGCCTGGCGGACCTGTCGGCATTCACCCACCTCCTGACCGGCGACTCGGAAGGGAGCCGCCGACAGGCGTGGCAGCGGTTCTTCGACCATGTCGGGCAGGCGGCGGTCATCGAACCGGGCCGAGATCTAGCGGAGGCGGTAGCCGGTCTGGGGTTCGTGGTGGTGTATTCCACGACCCGGCCCCTCTCCTGCGCGGACCAGACCCGGATGTGGCTCGGGGGGAACGGATTTCCGCCCGGTCGCGCGCTGTTGTGCCGCTCCCGCAATGATGTCCGGTCGGCGGTCGAGGTCAAGGCCGGCCACTGCCGGGCCGTGGAGAAATGGTTGTCGGCGTTCGTCGACGACGAACCGGACACCGTGGACGCACTCCGCTTGGGCGGGGTGCGGACGCACTGGTTCGACGAGTTGTCGGGCCTGCGGGTACGCGAGCTCAAGACAGTGCTGGTCGCAGGCACGACCGCCGCGCAGAGCGGCAACGGGACGAACCGGCGACGGCGTCAACGCGCTACACCCCACCACCGACCGGGCCGGGTGGCACAGAGATCGCCCTGAACCGGAACTTGACCAGACTCCGGTGATCGGTGTCGCAGCGGCTCCCTAGACTCTTCACTCATGCTGACTGCCTGGGGCGATGAGAGCGGATCGCAGCCCGACCGCGATCCCGACACGTACCTGATCGCGGCGGCGTTGTGCGACGAGGACGACGTCCCGGAAATCCGCAAAACGATGGAAGCGCTACGGCTCACGACGGAGAAGAAGGTCCATTGGCACGGCAGCAGCACCGACCGTCGGCACGATCTCATCGAGGCAGTCGCAGCCCTCCCACTGGCAGGTCTCGTCGTCATTCACACCGAAGCCGCGGTCTCCGACCGGCGCCACCGCAGAAAGTGCCTGGAGTATCTGCTCCCCAACCTGGCCGAGATGCCCTGCAGTCACATCACACTCGAATCCCGCAGCCACCTCGATGCCAGCGACGTCGACATCCTGCAGAAGTTCCGAGCGCAGAAGGTGATCACGTCATCGCTGCGGGTGAATCACGCCGTCGGCATGGTCGAGCCGGCGCTCTGGGGCGCGGACATCGTGTGTGGTGCGGTGGTCCAATCCCGGGTCGGGAATCCCAGCTACCTGGCGAAACTCGCGGGTGCGGTCGACCTGCGACAGATTTGATCCGGAAACGACGCGAGCCACAGGCCTCGTCGTCCGGCGAGTTGTCCTGTGGCTCACTTCCAGCCCCACCTCGATGGGGTGGCTTCACACGGAATATACCACCCACCGAGGTGTCAGTACCCGCGCTCACGATCCAGCATCCGAAGTCGGGGGACGATCCGCCTCGACAACACCGGTATCGCGGTGCCAGAGAGGGGCCCGGATTCGGGGACGTTGCTGTGCGGGTTGAGGCAAACCACGCGCGGGACGTTCGGCTGTCCCGCGCGCGCCGACGACCTAGCGCACCGCGCCGCGGAGCTCACCGTCGATGCGGCGTGGGATGCCGGTGTAGCTGTCCCGGAGTTCCTCGGGGAGAACTGCTTCGGGTGCGTTCTGGTAGGTGATCGGGCGGACGAATCGGCGGATCGCGGTGGCCCCGACGGAGGTGTGCAGCGAGTTCGTCGACGGCCACGGTCCGCCGTGGGTCTGGGCCCAGGACACGGCCACGCCGGTGGGGAATCCGTCGAAGACGATGCGGCCTGCGCGGGTCGCGGCGAGTGTCGTGAGGGCGGCGACGAGAGTGCTTTCGTCATCGGTCACATGCAATGTTGCGGTCAGCGAGGACGGGAATGTGTCGAAGACCTGGGCCGCCGCCTCCTGCGTCTTTTCCGGGTTGTATCGGGCGATGACCGCCACGGGCCCGAACACCTCGTGGACGATCGTGTGGTCGAGTTCGTCGAGGGTGGTCTCGAAGAGCATGGGAGTCACGGCGAATCCGGTGCCGGAGTCGCCGGGGGCCTTCAACGCTCGAAGGTCGGCCCGATCGTCGAGGGCGGAGGTTTCTTCGGTGTAGGTGGTGAAGATGCGTTCGTTGAGCAGGACGTGGCCCTTCGCGGCTGCCAGCGCATCCCGTGCGGACTCGATCAGGCGATCACCGGCGTCGCCGATGGGCACCAACACGAACCCGGGCTTCGTGCACAGCTGTCCGGACCCGACGGTGAACGAGGTGACCAGGCCGGTCCCGATCTCGGCGCCGCGTTCGGATGCCGCACCCGGTGTGACGATGACCGGGTTGAGGCTGCTGAGTTCGCCGTAAAACGGGATCGGCTCCTCACGGCCGCCGATGATGTCGAGCAGCGCCTTGCCGCCCGACAGCGATCCGGTGAACCCGACCGCCTTGATCGCGGGGTGAGCGACCAGTCGTGCGCCGCCTTGGGTGCCGAAGACGATCCCGATGACACCGTCGGGTGCCGCACTGGCATCGAGCACCGATTTCAGGATCTCGTACGACAGCTGGGAGGTGGCGGGGTGTGATCCGTGCGCCTTGACGATCACCGGTGATCCCGCCGCCAACGAGGAGGCGGTGTCGCCGCCGAGCACCGAGAAGGCGAACGGGAAATTGCTGGCGCCGAACACCGCAACGGCGCCGATCGAGGTGAGGATCCGGCGCAGGTCCGGGCGGGGTCCCATGGGGGTCTCGGCGGCGGGGTCGATGGTCGCTTCGAGATAGCTGCCTTCACGGAGCACGTCGGCGAAGAACCGGAACTGGAAGGCGGTGCGGGTCAGCTCGCCCCCGAGCTTTGCCTCGCCGAATCCGGTCTCCCGCGAGGCGGTCTCGATCAGTTCGGCGCGGCGGCGCTCGACCTCGTCGGCGATCTGATCGAGTATCTCGGCGCGGGTGTCGCGGCTGAGCGCCGCGAACGCGGCCGCAGCGTCGTCGGCCGCGCGAGCGAGTGCATCGACCTGGTCGGCAGTGGTGGATGCGGCGACCGGGGGGAGGGCGTCGCCGGTTCGGGGGTCGGTGCCCGCGATCATGGTCATGGGGTTTCCTTTCGTGGTGACCAGGGTGCGTGGTCCGTGGTGTCGGAGTCAGCGCGATGTGGAGGGCGTGAGGAGTGATCCTGTGGTCACGGGATCGCCGCCGCCTGCGGCATGGTCGTTCGCGAGATCGCCGGCGAGGGCGATGAACAGCCCCGCCGTGGTAAGGGCATCATCGAGGGCGTGGTGGGGGTGTGGATCGGGAGGTTGAGCGCAGTCGCTGACTTCTCGGGCGGCACCACGCAGTCCGGTTCGACGGCGACATCGAGCAGCGGCATCGCGAGTGGAGCTGTATCGACGATGGGGCGTGCGACGGTGCGATGAGAGAGTTGGAATGCGGGGCGGAGCAGGGTCCATTCGACCCGGGGACCGCACTTGCACGACTTCGTACCTGGACACGGGTCGCCAGTGGAGGTGTCGCCTCCAGATCCCGAGTTCGGATGCCGTGGATCCGGATCGAATCTCCCGGCACGGATCAAGTGACGGTGACGAGGTCGTGCACCGACTCTGCGAAACGCATGCGACGGTCGCGGACCGGCCGGGACCGGTGGGGATGGTGCACATCGCCTCAGGAGATGAGGCCGGTGGCTTCAGGGTCGACCACGGTGAATTCGTCGTCTCGCCAGTTTCGCTGCAGCAGTGATCGTCCCGACGATTCGTCGCCCGCACCGCCAATGGGGGAGGGAGACCGGCCGGCGCCGAGACGTGCTCGGAGATAGCACCGCGACCGTGGATGGTCGTGGTGCGGCGGCGATCGAGGATTTCGACGAACTCCTTCATCTCGCCTCCCCCGATTTGATCGTGGTGTCGAACCTGAGTTTCAGTTTCCGACGACGAACAATGGCGCGCCGAGCGCTTCGACGTCGACGGTGATACCGAGGCCGGGACCGGTGGGGGCCGAACCGCGCCCCTTGACCGAGCGCGGCTGGTGTCCGGCGACGTGGCCATCGGTCCAGTCGTTGAAGAACGGAGTCATCAGCAGGCTCTCAGGACGGGTGGTCGCCGCGACATGGCTGGTGGCGGCGGTGATGACATCCCCACCCCACATGTCTTCGACGGAGACGAGCATGTTCAGTTCCTGGACGAGGTCGCGCATGCGGGCGACGTTGGTCAGTCCGCCCAGCTTTCCGAACTTGAGGTTGATCGAGACCGCGTTGGCGTCGTTCTTGGCCCGGAAGACCTCGGTGGAGTCGATGATCGACTCGTCGAGCACGAGTGGCACATCCGATCCGCGGTGGGCGAGGATACAGTCGGTGGTGGTGCGGCAGGGCTGTTCGACGAAAATCGGCAGGTCCGCCATGCCTTTGAGGGCGATCTTCGCATCCGAAATGTTCCATCCACCGTTGGAGTCGGCGACGATGACGGTGTCCCGGTCGCCGGCCTCGACACAGGCCCGGGCCCGGACCGTGTCCTCGTGCGGATTGTTGCCGACCTTGAGCTGGAACCGGTTGATGCCTTCGGCCCGGCGTGCGCTGATGAAGTCGGCCATGGACTCGGGGCTGCCGAGCGGGACTGCCTCGTAGAGCGGAAAGTCGCTGTTGAGCACACCACCGAGCAGCGCCGAGATCGGCTGTTCCGTGGACTTTCCGAGCAGGTCCCAACAAGCGATGTCGATGGCACTCTTGGCGAATCCCTGTCCCATCAGGGCCGAGTCCATCACCTGGTAGACGTTACGAACATTCGTCGGGTCCAGCCCGATCAGTCCGGGGCCGAGTTCCGCGAGAGCAGCCCGGATGCCGCGAGGAAAGGTAGGAAGATAAGTGGTGCCGAGCGTGGTGATCTCCCCCCACCCATCGAGCCCCTCGTCGGTCCGAATGCGAACCAGGGTGCCGTCCTCGGTCACGGCGGCCCGATTACCCGACATGACGTACTCGCCGTGGGCGTATCCCAGCTCGTATCCAAAGACGTCGATTCCCACGATCTTCATGGTGAAGCTCCTCCACGCGATGTAGCGGCGACTACGCAGCACTCGTACCCGATATAGAATGTAATCGGTAATCGACTACTGTACACCTGCCGTCTCCGGGCGGCAACGGTTCTCGCGGGTGGTGGGGGTGAACGATCGATGCCGCAACCGGCTTCGATCAGCGATCCGCTGCGGCGCGGAACAGGGGTTCCGGGTCCTGGTGCGCCGGGAGGTGTGGTTCAGGTCACCGCAATATAGTACATTACCTGTAACATCTTACTAGGCGGTTCTTCGCCGGACGCCGTCTCGGCGCCACGGCACCGCATCCAGGCGCATCGCCACGTTACGACTGCCGTACCGACAGCCCCATGTCGGGAAAGGACGACCATGCCCGAGCACACTCCCACCTCGATCGTTTCCGGCGACCTCCCCGCGCAGGACTTCGTCACCGCCGACGAGGCGGACGACAAGAAGTGGTCCAACTGGGGTGGAAACCAGAGCTTCGCCTTCAGCTCCTTCGCTAAGCCCACTACCGACGACGACGTCGCGCACACTGTGCGCCAGGCGGCGCACAACGGCACCGGGGTCCGGGTAGCCGGTAGTGGCCATTCCTTCACGCCGATCGTGCAGACCGATCACACCCTGATGAGTCTCGAATCCCTCTCCGGGGTGACCGGAACGGACTCCGCCAACCGGCGTGCGAACGTGCGCGCCGGAACGCGGCTGTGTGACATCGGAGCACCCCTGTGGGATGCGGGACTGTCGCTGGCGAACCAGGGCGACATCGACGCTCAGGCGCTTGCCGGCGCCATCGCAACGGGCACGAAGGGCTCCGGGCCCGCGTACGGCAGCCTGTCCGCGATGGTCCGCACGGTCCGCCTCGTCGACGGCACGGGCCAGATCGTCGAGATCTCCGAGAGCGACACCGAGCGGCTGCGCGCAGCGCAAGTCTCGCTCGGCATGCTCGGAGTCTTCCTCGACATCGGGATCGAAACGCTGCCCGCATACAAGCTCCGTGAACGCAACGCGGTCCTCCCGTTCGCCGAGGTGCAGGAGAACTGGGGCCGATTCCTCGGCGACTACCGCCACTTCTCGTTCTGGTGGATGCCGACCGCGGAATCGTCCGCCATGTACGACCTCGGGACCGTTCCTCAGGATCACTGCGTCGTCAAACTGCTCGGGCAGTTGCCCGCCGACGCCGAGGACGTCCACGCCGAACCCGGTCAGCGCACCGGCCGCGCGCACCTGATCTACCCGGACGCCACCACCGAGGCCCGGTTCCACGAACTCGAGTACATGGTCCCCGCCGACCGCGGCGTCGAAGCACTCGACGTCGTACGGAACTTGATGCTGCGCAAACACCCCGACCAGATCTCGCCGGTGCAGGTCCGCTGGCAGAGAGCCGACGAGGGCTACCTGTCTGCGCACTACCGGCGCGACACGATGTCGGTATCGGTATCGGGTCAGGTCGGGACGGTCTACGAGCCGTTCCTGCGCGAACTCGATCGCGAACTGCAGCGGTTCGACGCTCGCCCGCACTGGGGAAAGATCCACTTCCTCACCCGCGACCGTGTCGAAGCCTTGTATCCCATGTACGACGAGTTCCAGTCAATCCGTAGGGAATTCGACCCCAAGGGGATCTTCCTCAACCCGCACCTGCGCGAACTGTTCGGCTGACCGCCGAGCAGTACCCGCGCCGCAGGGCTTCCGCAAAGACTCGGTGCAACGTAGTGTGTTACATTGCACAGTAGCTTCGGATGGTCCGGTGGAGTGCCTTCCAGCTTCGTCGTCGATCTTGGAGGTCCGTGATGATCACACCCACGTCGAGTCTCAAGCGTGCGAGTTTGCGCGACCAGGCACTGGCGGTGATCCGCGAAGGCATGGTCTCGGGAGAACTCGAGCCCGGTGGCATCTACTCGGCAACAGCATTGGCTGCCGAACTCGGCGTCTCCGCGAGTCCCGTCCGAGAGGCCATGCTCACCCTGGTCAACCAGGGTTTGATGGAAGCGGTACGCAATCGCGGCTTCCGCGTGGTGCCCCTCGGCGACGCGGATCGCCGCGAGATCTATGAACTGCGTGTGATGCTCGAGATTCCCGCGACCCAGAAGGTCGCGGAAATCTCGAGCATGAAGGATCACTACGACGAGTACCTGGGCATCGCCCATGAAATCGTCGTTGCCGCGCGAGAAGGTGACCTGATTGCCTACCTCGACGCGGATCGTCGATTCCACCTGGGACTCCTCGGGTTCCTGGGTAACGAGCGACTCGTTGCCATGGTGGACGGTCTGCGGGATCAGACCCGACTGTTCGGGCTGAAGGAGATGTCCGAGCGTGGCGACCTGACCGCCTCGGCGGAAGAGCACGAACCGATTCTCGACGCCATTGTCGCCGGCGACGCCGACAAGACCGGCGCGCTGATGTACAAGCATTTCGAGCACATCAAGGGCGACTGGGCGGCCGGCACCCCCCGCCGCGCCACACTGACGGTGATCTGACTGCGGGGCTGACGGTGATCCGTCGGCAGGTGGCTGTTGACACCACCCCCCTGCGCCAAGGTAGAATATTACCGATTACACGGTACGTTATGGGTGTGATCGAAGGCAGGCCGAAACCGCGTTCGCGAAGGTGATCCTGTAGTGGACCAACAAGACTCGGAATACCTGAAGGCGCACGGGTGCACGCGGCAGGTGGATCGCACGTTGGGTTCGTTCTCGACCTTCGCTGCCGGATTCAGCCTCGGTCCCTCGGCCTCGCCGGGTGGGGGACGCCGGTCAATCTCGTCGCGGTCGGGACGGGCTTGTCCGCGGTGACCCTTGTGGTCGCGATCGTGGTGCTCGCGAGGTCGGGTGGAACGGCTACACCGACGACGCGACTCGCCGACACCTGCGGCGGAACCGACACGGTCGGTGATTCTCCGACTCGGACAACCGAACTCGACTGATGCTCGACATGAGCCCGATTCACAACAACCCCCGCTGGCAGCACGCTGCCGATTGGAGAGCGATTCATGACCACGACACTCCCGGCAACGGTGCGCACCCAGGCGTACATCGACGGCACGTTCGTCGACGCCGAAGGCGGTGCCACCTTCGACAACCTCTCGCCGGCCACCGGTCAGGTCCTGAACAAGGTGGCAGCGGCCTCCGAGGCGGACGTGGATACCGCCGTCGCCGCGGCGCGCCGTGCGTTCGACGGTGGCGCGTGGAGCAAGATCGCACCTGCCGAACGCAAGGCCGTCCTGCTGAAGTTCGCCGACCTGATCGAGCAGAACACGACCGAGCTCGCCCTGATCGACTCGATCGACGCGGGCAAGCCGATCACCGACTGCGAGCAGCTCGACATTCCGGATGTGGTGCTCACCATCCGCTGGTACGCCGAGGCGATCGACAAGGTCTTCGGCAAGGTCTCGCCGACCGGTGCCGACAACCTGGGGTTTATCGTGCGTGAACCCGCCGGCGTCGTCGGTGTCGTCGTGCCGTGGAACTTCCCCTCGAACACCCTGTCGTGGAAGATCGGTCCGGCACTGGCAGCCGGTAACTCGATCGTGGTCAAGCCTGCCGAGCTGTCTCCGCTCAGCGCCCTCCGGTACGCCGAGCTCGCCACCGAGGCCGGTATCCCTGATGGTGTGTTCAACGTCGTACCGGGACTCGGCCACATCGCGGGCAAAGCCCTCGGCCTCCATGGGGACGTCGACGTCGTCACCTTCACCGGCTCGACCGAGGTCGGGCGGATGTTCCTCAAGTACGCCGCCGACAGCAACCTCAAGCAGGTCGCCCTCGAAATGGGCGGCAAGAGCCCCCAGATCGTGTTCGCGGATATGCGCGACGAACTGCAGTCGGTCGCCGAGGATCTCGCCGGCGCCGCGTTCTGGAACGGTGGGCAGAACTGCTCCGCCGGATCACGCATCCTGGTCCACAACTCGATCAAGGACGACTTCGTCAAGCTGATCGCGGACCTGGCCGCATCCCGCAAGGTGGGCGATCCGCTCGATCGCGAGACCGAGATCGGCCCCCTGATCGAGGCTTCCGCGCGCGAGCGGGTGCTGCGGTACGTCGAGGACGCGAAGTCCGCCGGAGCGAAGGTCTTCGGGGGCGAGCGCATCCTGGACGAAACCGGTGGATTCTTCGTCTCCCCGGCGGTCATCGACGAGGTCGAACCTTCCGCCGCCGTGGTCCGGGAGGAGGTCTTCGGCCCCGTGGTTGCCGTCCTCGGCTTCGAGTCCGAGGACGAGGCGATCGCCCTCGCCAACGACACCGTCTACGGTCTCGCGGCCAACGTGTGGACCCGAGACATCAACGTGGCGCTGCGGGTCGCGCGATCCGTGCGGGCCGGCACGGTGGCCGTCAACGGATTCAGCGAAGGCGACATCTCGACACCGTTCGGCGGCTTCGGTCTGTCCGGGTTCGGTGGACACGACAAGGGAGTCGAGGCGTTCGATCAGTACAGCGAACTGAAGACGATCTGGGTCACCCTGCACTGATCACGTTGCCCCCGGGGCTCTCGGGCCACCCAGCAGCCGGCGAGCCCCGGGGGAGCAGCTCGAAGATTCTCGAATTTCCCGCTCACAATAGGTAGAATGTTACCGGTTACCGGTGATACGATTTCGGTAATCGCCCCACCAGAGAAGAGGCTCTTTCATGACCGCCAAGCCATGGCACGGAATCGTCGTCGCGGCCACCCTGCCGTTCAAGGACGATCTGTCAATCGATTACGACCGTTTCCAGGATCACGTCCGGTTCCTGGCCGAGAACGGCGCTCACGGTGTCACCCCGAACGGTTCGCTCGGTGAGTACCAGGTCCTGACCGCCGAGGAACGTGCCCGGGTGGTCGAGCTGGCCGTGGAGGCGGCACCGGAGGGCTTCAACGTTGTTCCGGGTGTCGGTGCCTACGGTTCGGCGGAGTCGCGGCGCTGGACCGAGCAGGCTCAGCAGGCCGGTGCGCACGCGGTGCTGGCGTTGCCGCCGAACTCCTACCGGGCCAGCGACGAAGAGGTCGTCGACCACTACCAGGCGATTTCGCGGGTGGGCCTGCCGATCGTGGCCTACAACAACCCGTACGACACCCGAGTGGATCTGACCGCGGAGCTGCTCGGGCGGCTTGCAGAAATCGACAATGTTGTTGCGGTGAAGGAATTCTCCGGCGACATCCGTCGGATCACGGCCATCCAGCGTATTGCCCCCCAGCTCGACGTGCTGTCCGGCGCCGACGACAACGTGCTCGAGGCGACGTTGCTCGGTGCGGTCGGCTGGATCGGCGGCTTCTCCAACGCCCTGCCCAAGGCGTGCTCGAAGATCTACGAACTCGGAACCACCGGGCAGATCGAGGAAGCCCGCAAGCTCTACGCCCTGCTGCAGCCGGCGTTCTTCTGGGACACCAAGCACACCTTCGTGCAGGCAATCAAGCTCGCGCAGAAGGTGGCCGGTCACTACGGCGGACCGACCCGGCCGCCGCGCAACCCCCTCAGCGACGAGGACCGCGCCCAGGTCATCAAGGATGTCGAGCTGGCTCTGACCGCCGAGGTCTGATCCACCCCGCCGCCCACCTGCGGCGTCACACCTCGTGAGTACGCCACGCACGGGATCACCGTTCGGCGTTCACACGACCAAAAGGTCCCCTTCTGGAATCGCCTTACCCGACAGATTCCGGAAGGGGACCTTCCCCACTCGCCTGCCTCGTCCGCGATGACGGCAGCCACCCATCTCATATCCTTGCCAGCCCGCCGAGGGAGACCGATGATGGACCTTCGCATACAGCACCGCTGTGGAATCGACACCTTTCGCGGCTATTCGACCGCGCACCTTCTCGACTGCGGAACACTGCGAATCATCGGCGTGGACAGAGAAATCCAGGCAACATATCCCCCTGCCGGCTGGACAATACTTGTCGCCGCGCAGCAATCGTGAGAATCGGCGCTCGCACTGAAGTAGTCGGTGCAGCTGCTGCTGCACGGTAACTCAACACCCGGGACCAGTCTGGATCTGAGCCGTGACAGCGATCTGTTCGCCGTATTCCGGCGAGGGTGCGGGCTGATCACCCGTCGCCCACTCATTCGCACGAGCGTCGGACCAATACCGAGCGTGGCCGTAGGGCGATGCCGGAGAGCTCGGCGCCGGCCGACGTGGAACCGATCACCCATCGACTGTTGCCGAAAATCGCTCAGGCACGAATCTCCCTAATCGGGCGGCGGCCGCGGTTGAAGGATCGCCCGGCCAGCAGTAGGCGGAAAATCCGCTAGTTCGGAATCCCTGGCTCAGCGGCGCAAGACCAAAGTCATCGTCGAGCACGCGTGCCGACACCCGCAGCAGGCGATGAGACGCTTCCGCGTGAAGACCCGACCCGATCTACCGTCGCTGCACCGCATCGCAAGGAAATGTGTGACCGAATCGGTCGAAACGCCCCTTCTCTGGGAAGGCACGCCGATCTGTCCGGCCTACAATGAGCGGTAATAGGTAGCATGTGACGGGTTGAGAGGGCGCGAGTGGTCAGGACTGAGCAACTCGAACGGACGAGCCTGCGGGATCAGGCGTTGGCTGTCATCCGGCAGCGGATGGTCACCGGTGAGATCGCCCCTGGGGAGATTTACTCTGCAGCCGGGATCGCGGCGACCCTGGGCGTATCGAACAGCCCGGTTCGCGAGGCAATGCTCGCATTGGTCGAGCAAGGACTGATGGAGCCTATCCGCAACCGAGGATTCCGGGTGATCCCGCTGTCGGACGCCGACCGCGATCACATCCATCAGCTGCGACTGATGCTCGAAGTCCCCGCCATGGGGCAGGTCGCGGCGGCCAAGCTGGTAAAGGGCCGCAAGGCGCACTTCCAGGCAATGGTCGATTCGATCATCGCGCTCGAGGCTGCCGGCGATTACGTCGGGTTTCTCGAATCCGACCGGAAGTTTCACCTCGGTCTGCTGGAGCTATTGGGCAACCCGTACCTGAACACCATCGTCGGGAACCTGCGCGATCAAACGCGGTTGTTCGGCCTGAGGGATTTGGCCGAGCAGGGACTGTTGGCGGCCGCGGCGAAGGAGCACCGAGGGATCCTGAACGCCATGGTCAAGGGTGACGCCTCGTTGACCGAGAAGCTCATGACCGAGCACCTCGAACACATCCGGCAGCACCAGTTCGGCGAGATTCCCGCGCAGTAGCGGCTCAAGTTTCCTGTAGCAGCAGCGCGAAGCCGCGAACCGAGAAGTAGGGCGACTCTCGGTGACCATATCGAGGAACCTCGCCCCCGAGGTCGGTACCGGACTCCGTCGAGTCCGGTACCGAACGGTGCCAGACCGGGTAGCCCCGTTTTCGAGAATCGTGTCGACAGGCGATGCCGAGATCACCTACCTACGAACGAACCCGGTCACCGCTGACAAGACAGACACGACGAGGTCGTGCGCATGGGTGTACATATCGGCCTCGGTGGCCGGGCATTCCTGCCACAAGGTTGTCATGAGTCCTGTTCCTGGGGCGAAGTTGAGGATCGACCTACCTACCCGTCGGTGGACGGGATCGATCGGGTCGCAGTGGTGATTCGGCGGAGCGCTCGTGTCGCCCGCGCTGACCGTGGGGCGAGCTCGTCGAACCGGACCGTCGATACGCGGCTGGGACTCGATGAACCAAGCACTTGCTGATCGCAACCGACTTTCGACGCCGCGGGGATCAGGGGTTCATCTGCGTGCGCGAGATCGTGTCCGCGAGTTCTCCAGGCCGAGGAGGAATTGCAGCCCTCATGGCTGCAGCTGTCCGCCTCGGCTGGTGCGATGAGTTGACCTGTCAGCACAGGGTCGGAACCGCAGCAACCAGACGCCGGCCGTAGTCCGAGGTAGGTGACTCCAATACTTCCTTTGCCGAGCCGCGTTCGCTGACCTGTCCGTTCTCGAGGATCATCACCGTGTCCGCGATCCCGGCCACAACGCCGAGGTCGTGGGTGATGAACAGCAGGGCGACACCGAGATCACGCCGCAGCTCGTTGAGCAGTTCGAGAACGGCGGCCTGGACTGTGACGTCGAGGGCGGAGGTAATTTCATCGCACACGATCACCTTCGGTGATGCGGCGAGTGCCCGGGCTATACATACGCGCTGGCGCTCGCCACCCGAGAGCTCACGAGGGAGCCGATTCGCGCAATTTTCTCGGATACGCACCATCGCGAGCAGTTCCGGCGTCGTTGTGGTGATGGAGGGATCAGCCTTCTTCGTCTGTCGCAGGACCCGTTCGATCGCGGTGTGCACGGTTTCCCGTGGATTCAAGGCCTGGGTAGCGTTTTGGAAGACGATTTGGAGGTCGCGCCGTTGCTCGACGGTACGGGCGGCGCTGTTCGATGGCAGTTGCCGGCCGCCCAGGACGAACTGACCGGAGTCAATCTTCTGAATTCCCGCGACCGCCCGGGCGATGGTGGTCTTGCCGCTCCCGGACTGGCCCACCAAGGCCAGGCACTCACCCCGCTTCAGGTCGAAGCTGATGTCGCGGACCGACGCTGCCGCGACACCACGAACACGGTGGGTGATGTTCAAGCCACGAACATCCAACACGGCGTCGGTGGGTTCACTCTCCGGTATCTGACTCGATCGCGCCTCCAGAGGGCGCGCGCGGTCGTCCTCATCTCGACCGAACGCGCGGGGGCGATGGATATCGGGCCGTGATTCGAGGAGTCCTCGGGTGTATGGGTGTGACGGGCGCCGGAGAACGTCGTCGGTGGGGCCGATTTCGACGACTTGCCCGGCGTACATGACGGCGACGCGGGTGGCGAGCTGGGACACGACGGCGAGGTCGTGCGAGATGTACACCATCGAGACGCCGAACTCGGATCGCAGTCTCTGGAGTTCGCGGATCACCGCGGCTTGGGTGATGACGTCGAGCCCGGTGGTGGGTTCATCGAGAACGATCGCCTTGGAGCCGGACAGCAGCGCCATGGCGATGCATACTCGTTGTTGTTGCCCACCAGAGAGCTGATGGGGGTACCGCTTACGGAACTCCCCGGTTGTCGGGAGTCCGACGATGTCGAGGGCCTCGGTCGTCATCACTTCGCGGCGTTCCCGGAAATCCGGGTCCACTGCCGCCCGGCGGTCACCGACCTCGCGCAGCAACTTCCCGATACGCATGGTGGGATTCAATGCGGTACCCGGGTTTTGGGGAACATAGCTGAAGTACCGCCCCCGCAGATCGCGCATATTCGTGGCAGTGGGCAGGTCGATGGGATCGCGACCGGGGACTGTGACAGCGCCGTCGACGAACCTCGCGCCGTGCTGAGCGAATCCGAAGAACGCCAGAACGGAGGTGGTCTTTCCGCTGCCGGACTCGCCGACCACGCCGAGGATTTCGCCGGCGTGAAGGTCGAGCGAGACGTCGTCGACGATGCACAGACCATCGCCCGTCTCCACTCGCAGATTGTTGACGGCAGCCACGGGCTGGACCGACTGGCGGTCGGCGATGTCGCCGGTAGATCGGGAGCTGGTCATCGCAGCGTGACACCTTCGCTGTCCGTAGGATCGATCACCGGTTGTGTGATGCCGAGGCGATCGTTCTTCGTTTTCTTCATCCGCCGGGTGGTCCCGCGACCGGCGACGGCCTTGACATAGGCGTCCGCGACGAGGTTCACACCGATCGACAGCAGTGCGAGCATGATGCCGGGCGCAACGATCGCCAGCGGGTTGAGGGTGACGAGGCTTTGGTTTTCCGAGGTCATCAGACCCCAGTCGGAGGCCGGCGGTGCGAGACCCAGTCCGAGGAAGTTCATGCTCGCCACCAGGATGATCGACAATCCGAATCGAATACCGAAGTCCGCCAAGACAGTCGGAAGGATATTCGGCAGAATGTCGCGCTTCCAGATCGTGGGCGTCCGTTCCCCGCGGGCCTTGGCCACTTCGACGTAGGCCGACCGTGCGACGGCGGCGGTCGATGCACGAGTGATTCTGACGATGTTGGGAATCTGAACGATCACGACGCCGAGGATCAACACCCAGATGTGCGATTGGAGGCCACCGACGAGCAGCAGCAAGACCAGAAGGGGAGGGAAGGCCAGAATGACATCGACACACCGCATGACGGCGGCACCGACGTATTTCTCCACATACCCGGCGAGTAGGCCGAGCGTGACTCCGACCAGGTACGCGATCAGTGTTGCGGTCAACCCGATCGCGATGACCGACAGCCCGCCGGACAGCACCCGGGAGAGCACATCGCGGCCGAGATAGTCGGAGCCGAGCAGCAGGTACCCGGTCCCGAGAACACTCGGGCCGGGGCCCATCCCCGGGGCGGTGATCGGCTCGGTCGGCGAGTAGGGGGCCATGAATGGCCCGCCTACTGCGACGACGCCGACGAAGGCCAGGAGAATGCAGCCGACGCGGCCGCTGGTCTGGGACAGTATCTGCGTGAGACGGGTTTTCATTACACTGCCGTCCTAATCTTCGGATCCAACACGATGCAGATCAGGTCGGCGACGAGGTTGATCAGAATGTACGTCGCCGCCAGAATCGTTGCGATAACGACGATTTCTTGGGTGTCGCGCACGGCGATGGCGCGCACCAAGGTACTGCCGATGCCGGGGTAGTTGAACACTGCCTCGACGACGATGATGCCACCGATGAGGTATTGCAGCTGTTGAGCGAAGATCTGCACGGTGGAGACCAGCGAGTTGGGCAGGACGTACTTGCGTATCACCTCGCGCGCGGGAAACCCGCTCAATCGGGCCATGGTGACGTAGTCCTGCGCCATCACGTCGATCACCGTGGCCCGGAGCATGCGAGAGCCGAATGCCAGACTCACCGTGAGGAGGGTGAGGACCGGGAGCGCCATCATGTCCGGATGTGACAATGCGACATCACCAGCGGGGATCGCGCTGATGGGTGGCAGCCAACCCAGCCACGAGAAGAAGATGGTGATCAGGGCCGACGCGACCAGGAACTCGGGCAGCGCACTGATCGCGAGAGATGTCATCGATACGACATGGTCGGTGGGCTTGTATGCCCGGATTCCGGTGAGGAGCCCGAGTCCCAGTGCCAGGGGAATGAACAGGATCATGGTCACTGCTGCCAGAACAGCGGAGTTGGCAAACGCAGGGCCGATGATGTCCGCAACCGGGATCTGGACCCCCTGGACGAGCCCGGCGGTCGAGTAGCCCAGATTTCCGGTGAACAGGTCGCCGAGGAACTGGAAATACCGTTCGTAGACCGGTGCATCGAGATTCAGCTGTGCTTCGACCTCGGCGATGCGTTCGGGGGTTGCGTTTCGCCCGAGAATCACGGTCGCCACATCACCGGGCAGCACCATGATGGCCGCATAGACCAGAGCCGACGCGGCGAAGACCGTGGCGATACCTGCGAGGATGCGGCGGAGGATCATCGCGCCGAGAGGATAGCGATAGCGGAGGGGGCGGCGGCCGGTGTCCTTCTCAGCGCTCTCCGGTGCGGCCGCCAGTTGGGTCGTGGACATTGCTCAGCCTTCCAGCCAGGTGGAACTGAAATCGAAGTTGTTGCACGGCCCTGCGTTCGTGGTCTTGGTCCCGCGCACGCCGAGTCCGTAGCCGTCGAGCCAGTTGTAGTTGGCGTAGTTCAGCGTTCCACCTTCGTTGTGCTGAAGTACTTGCACGTCGTGCCACTTCTGGGCTGCACGTGCCTCGTCCTTCTCGGCCATGGCCGCGTAGGCAAGCTCGTCGTGTTCGGGGCTGCCCCAGTAGGACACCTGGAACGGTGCACCCTCGACCAGGTCGAGGAGGTAGAACAAGGTCAGGGAATTGACGCCGTTGGTCCACAGTTCCATGCTGAACGGGCGGGTCTGGTAGCCCCCCGCGGGCGTGAAGTAGGTCGAGGGGTCACTCTGGTTGACGGTGACGTCGATTCCCGCCTTCTTGGCCTGCTCCTTGAACAGGGTCGCCAGGGAATTGGTTTGGCCGGAGAGTGCGGCCGTGTCGAGTGAGACGGCCAGCCCGTCGAAGCCCGCCGACTTCAGCAGCGATTTCGCCTTGTCCGGGTCGTAGGACGAGGTCAGGTCATTCGCGAAGTATTGACCGGTGTAGCCGCAGCAGTCGTTGCCGGCGGTGGCGTATCCGCTGAAGACCAGGTCGACCGCCGCCTGCCGATCCAGGCTCAGCTTGAGGGCCTCACGGACCCGTTGGTCGCGGAAGGGTTCGGTGTCGACGCGAAAGACCGGGCCGGTCCAACCCGGGCCCGGCTGATTGCCGAGGTTGATTCGCCCGGCCGACTGGTTCGCGCGGGCGAGCGCGGGCGGAATTCCCGGCATGATGTCGATCGACTTCGCCAGCAACGCGTTGAGGCGGGTGTCGTCCTGGGCGAAGGACGAATCGATGATGAGCGAATCGACGGGAGGCCGGCCCGAACCACGCCAGTAGTTCTCGTTCGCGACGAATTCGCTCTGGCGGCCGGCGGTGAAACTCTTGAACTTGAACGGACCGGTGCCGACCGGACGGTCCCAACTGGTGAACCCGTCGGGGACGACGTAGCAGTTCTGAATGCTCGCCACGGTCGGGAACTGTGCGAGGCGACGCTTGAGGGGAACAACGACGGTGAACTCGCCGTCGGCCCGCACGTTCGGGGCATCGATGATCTGCTGCAGGACCGCACCGAATCCGTTCTCCGGGGCCACCCAGGAATTCTGGATCGTGTAGACGACATCCGCGGCGGTGAAGGACTTGCCGTCGTGCCACTGGACGCCTCTGCGCAGTTGGATCGTCCACACGTCGGCGGCGTCGTTCGAGTCCCACGATTCCGCGAGTCCGGCGACGACCGTCCCTCGCTCGCCGACGAACCACAGGGGGTCGTACAGGGCGGAGACTCGCGCGATATCGGGTACCTGCGTCGTTCGCCGGACGTCGAGTGTTTCCGCGTTGCCACCCGAGATCAGCCCCACCCGAAGTGTTCCACCAGGGGTGGGAACTCCGTCCTGTGGTGGACCGAACGAGTAGGCGTTCGGGTCGGTCATGGACCCGCGCGAGGCGCAGCCTGTCAACGCTCCGCTGCCGAGCAACGCGGCGCCCCCGGCGGCCAAGGCGCCCAGACGCAGGGCCTCGCGGCGACTGAAATGCTGGCTCATCGCGTGGCTCCTAGGGGATGCGGTGTAAGTATCGGGCTGGCGGCGCTCGTCGTGGGCGAGGATCGGAGTCTGTGCCCGTCGTGGCGCGGTCGTGCCGGGGGACTGCATATGGCCGAGTGACGCACGCGTGGTCCTTCGTTCGGAGAGTCACGAACCTCAATCGCGATGGCAGATCGGTCGGCGACGAGCGGGGTTCGCCCTGAAACCCGCTCGAAGGGTGGTGGATGCACCACCGGCCGTTCGTGCCGCTCTCGCATGAGTCGTGGATCACATATGGAATGTAATCGGTAGTATATGACTGCCTCGTGCGGCTGGTCAAGGCGGTGATCCGGCCGTGGAGCACCCTGCGCTTCGTGGTCGGAAAAGTCGGTGGCCGACCGGCCGGCAGGGGTGCGCGACATCGCCGGGGGTCGAATGTGGCGGCTGCGGGGGCGGGATTCGTGGACGTCACGCGTCAGTCACTCGAGCCGCGGGAACCGTTGGGTCTGCTCGGCAACAAGCTCGCCCCTTGGGGCGAATTCGTCAGCGGCGCAATATAAGAAACGCGGAATTTACCGCGCCGACCCCGGGCCATCCGAGGCGTGTCCTATATTACATGTCAGCGGTCACATATTGCCCGCTGCGAAGATGTGAACCTCAGCGGCAGTTCGGAGATGCAAGTGCACGGTCATACCCCTACCAACAGCACGCCCGGGGAGGGCAAAAGCGCCGAGACCGCTGAGGTCGACTGGCATCGACGAGCCATATGGGCAGTGGGCGGCACCTTCATGCTGCACGGCTTCATCTTCGCGACGTGGATCTCCCGTATTCCCACGCTGCGCGGTGCGCTCGGACTCACGAACGGTCAACTGGGAGCGCTGATGCTCGCGCTGTCGGCCGGAGCACTGATCGTCCTGCCATTCACCGGATTGGTGGTGGGACGCTTCGGCGCAAACAAGACAGTTGTCCGTACTTCGATGATGTTCGCGGTGGGCCTGGCGACGGTGGCGTTCAGCGCGAACTACAGCGTGGTGCCTGTGGTCGTAGGACTGTTCGTGCTGGGAGTCGGGCACGCGACCTGGGATGTCGCGATGAACTGTCAAGCGACAACTCTGGAAGGGCAGCTGAAGCGTCCTTTGATTCCTCGACTGCACGCCGGCTTCAGCATCGGGGCTGTGGTGGGTGCGGGATTCGGGTCGTTGATGCTTCGTTTCGATATTCCGTTCCTTGTTCATGTGCTGATCGTCGCCGCAGTATTGCTCGGCCTCACGCCCCTGATCACCCGCAACTTTCCCACCGATACGGCTGCAGTGGCGTCTTCGGAGTCGAGTGCCGGAGGTGCGCTTTCTGCGTGGCGCGAGCCCCGCACCCTGATCATCGGTGCGTTCATCGCCATGTTCTCGTTCTGCGAAGGAACGGGAAATGACTGGCTAGCGGTGGCGAGTATCGACGGGCACGGTGTGTCCGAGTCGAATGGTTCGTTGATGTTCGCCGCTTTCACCGCGGCGATGACCATTGGTCGGTTCGTGGGGCCGGTCGCCATCGAGCGCCTCGGCCGGCAATGGTCGGCAGTGCTGTGTTCGGTGTCCGCGATCCTGGGAGTACTGAGCGTGGCCCTCACCTCGTCTACCGCGTTCGTGATCGCCGGAGCTGTGTTCTGGGGTATCGGTGCGTCTTTGGGGATTCCGTTGGGTATCAGCGCTGCGGGCGATGATCCGCAACGCGCGGCGGGACGCGTCAGCGCTGTGCTCACGATCAGCTATGTGTCGTTCCTTTCCGGGCCGCCGCTCATCGGCTTCCTGGCCGATCACACCGGCGTTCTGAACGCGATCATCCTCGCGGCCGGCGCTGCTGCGGTCGGTCTGCTTCTGAGTCCCATTCTTCGGACGACTCGAGCAAGCGAAGAGGAGCCGCAGCCGACCAGTGCGAAATGATGTGTGCGACCTGCTGACTGTGTGTCGGTGCATTCGCCCGAGGCGCAGCCCCCGAACCCGGAAGTCTGCAATCGATCGACGCGACCTAACACCGGTGCGCGTCCTCTGAGCTGGTGCCGTGGGTGCCCCACCTCTGTGGGGATCCATGGCACCGCTGCACAAGGCGGGGTAACGACGGAACATCTCATCGTCGTGGCGTGAACGTCGGCCCTGGTCGCCGGTGTGCGGGTTCGGGAGCTGGCGCTGCCGCTTCACATCGGGTGCCAAGACCTGGATCGTCCGAGTGCCTCGACGGACAACGAGACCTTCGGTATCCGGCTGCGTGCATTTGCACGCAACGTGCGACTGTCGACCGAACGCCGCGGTCGAAACCCTCGGCTGGCCGGAAGATGCTGCTGAACAGACAAGCGCCGAAAGCCTGTAGCCCCACCAATGCTCTGGTGGGGCTACAGGCTTTCGGGGACGATACCTGCCGGCTAGCTCGAGGAGTTGACGGCGGGCCTTCCGGGCCACATGTCGCCGACGGTGAAACCATGAGCCAGCGGATCATTCTCGTTGATGACGATGTCGGAGCGGGCAATGATCCAGCCCGTTCCGGTGAGTTCCGGAATGATCGCAGGCTTGCCGTGGAATTCCACTTCCTCGGCGACCTTGGCGATGTACACCTCGTCGATGATCGACTCCATGCGGAAATCCTCGCCGACGGCGAGCTTTCCCTTCGCCCGCAGAGCGGCGATCATCGCCGATGTCCCGGTACCGCAGGGGCAGCGGTCGATCAACGCGGGCAGACCGGTGGGATACGCGGGTGGGCCGGGGAGCATCGGCATGACGACGCCGTTGCGGCAGTTGTTCTCCGCGAACTTCGGCGGACCGTAAATCATCACGGCGTCTACGGCGCTGAGCCCCTCAGCGGCCGGATTGTCGATCACGACCGACTCGATTGCGGCGGCCCGTACGCGCTCGCCCATTTCGCCGATGACGGCGGCGTTGTCGGCGGTGAGTTCGATACCGAGCGCCTCGGCTTCGACCAGCGCGTAGAACATTCCACCGTAGGCGATGTCGGCGGTGACTGTGCCGATTCCGGGGATCTGGAGTGGGACGTCGAGGTGCGTGGCGTAGGAGGGAACGTTGGCCACCGTGACATGTTCGACCTTGCCGGCGGGACCGATCTTCGCCGTCGCTGACACCAGGCCGGCGGGGGTGTCGACGTTCACCGTGGTGATGTCGGAGTCAGGATTGACCGGTACCACGCCGGATTCGAGGATCGCGGTGAGGAACGCCAGAATATTTCCACCCGACATCAGTGGGGCGATGGGACGCTGGTTGAGGATCACCAGGCCGACATCGGCGCGCTCGTCGCACGGCGGAAGCACCAGATCTGCGTTGAGAGCGACGTTGCCACGTGGTTCCTTCAACAATGCGGTGCGAAACCAATCGAGGTTCTGCTCGATGTACTTCTTCTTCTCGAGCATTGTCGAACCTTGAACCCCGAGCTGGTCGAGACCGTCGATGACGATCCGACACGGAGCGCCCGAGGAGTGGACGTCGATAACCTTGAATTCCATGATCAGGTCCTTCATTCAGCCTTGGGAGGCAGCAACCGCCGCGGTCGCGGTGAGCAGCGTCGGGTCGATCTGTTCGATGATGGCCTCGAGTGCCTTGACCTGTGCATCGTCGGGCATCAGGTACGGTGCGCGCGTCACGCCGATGTCGTGGCCGAGGATGCGGAGCACGGCCTTCAGCTTGCCGTTGTACGGGCCGTCCTGAAAGGACTCGAACAGGGGCTTGAGTTCGCGCGCGATCGATGCGACGACATCCTTGTCGCCCGACTGTGCTGCGCGGAACATCGTCACCAGGCCCGGGCCGGCGACGTTCGCAGCCCCGACAATCGCGCCTTTCGATCCTCGCAGGAGCGTGTCGCCGACGAGCGTGTCCTCACCGTTGAAGACGGTGAAGCCCTCGGGGTCGGGACTGTCGAAGTGGTCCATGAGCACGGTCTCGCCCGAGGAATCCTTGAGGAACTTCACCGACGGTACTTCGCGGAGCAGCGTCTCGAGGGTGTCGACCTGCCAGGCGAAGTTCATTGCGGGCGGAAAGTTGTAGGCCACGATCGGCAGCGTCGAGGCGCGGGCGACGTCCTTGAAGTAGGGAAGGACGTTGTCGAACGTGAGCGGCTCGTAGTAGGGCGTTGCCAACATCAGCGCAGCGGCACCGACCTGCTGTGCATGCGCGGACAGTTCGGCCGCTTCACGGGTGGTCGTCGCACCGGTTTGGGCGACGATGTCCATTCGGCCGTCGTTCTGTTCCACGACGATCTCGAGGACCTGTTTGCGTTCTTGATGATTCAAGGTGGCGAACTCGCCCGTTCCACCACCGACGATCAGGCCGGCCAGGCCGTCGGCCGCACCGCGGTCGACGAGCGCGCGCAGTGCGTCCTCGTCGACCTTGTCGTCCGCGGTGAAGGGGGTCAGCATCGCTGAGAGAATGCCTTCGAGCATGAGTTGGTGTCCTTCGCAGTGTGGGGGAGTTGCGGGCGTGGTGGTCAGAAGAACGGGGTGCGGGGGGTCGTGCGGATACCGATGGTCTTGGTCTCGGTGAACTCCCGGAGCCCCTCGGCGCCCTTCTCACGGCCGATCCCGCTGATCTTGTACCCGCCGAAGGGAAGTTGAGGCTGTCCCTCGAGCGAGGTGTTGATCTCGATCGTTCCGGTCCGCACCCGGCGTGCCACGGTCAGCGCGGTGTCGATGTTCGTCGTCCAGACGCTGCCGGCCAACCCGTACTGGGACATGTTCGCAAGTTCGACTGCTTCGTCGACGGACGTGAACCGGGTGGTGGTCAACACCGGACCGAAGACCTCGTCGCGGAAAACCGGCATGTCGGGAGTCACCCCGTTCAGGACGACCGGCGGATAGAACGCCGTCCCCTGCGGAACCTCGGGAAGCGCGTTGGTGGTTCCGAGCGAGGCGCCGTCCTGAACAGCGCGGTCGACGAACCCGGCCACGAGGTCGCGGTGCTGTTCCGAGATCAGCGGCCCCAGATCGACCGAGGCGTCCGCCGGATCTCCCACGGACAACTGGTTGACGCGATCGGCCAAGCGTGCAAGGAACTCGTCGCCGATCGAATCCTCCACCAGCAGACGCGATCCGGCGCAGCAGACCTGACCCTGGTTCATGTAGATCGAGAACAG
The DNA here is from genome assembly GCF_042802055.1 of Rhodococcus sp. NPDC057529. Lineage (NCBI taxonomy): Bacteria > Bacillati > Actinomycetota > Actinomycetes > Mycobacteriales > Nocardiaceae > Rhodococcus > Rhodococcus sp. NPDC057529. Next base: position 65,428 of record NZ_JBHVEY010000023.1, on the reverse strand, counting down.
AACGCCGTCGATCGCCGCGTCGATGTTCGCGTCGGCGAACACGATGGCCGCGGACTTGCCGCCGAGCTCGAGGGACACGCGCTTGAAGTTGACTTCCTGCCCCTTGAGCACCTGCAAACCGGTACGGGTGGATCCGGTGAACGAGATCATGTCGACATCCTCGCTGCGGACGAGGGTGTCGCCGACAGGAACGCCGTAACCGGTCACCACGTTCAAGGCGGAGGCGGGAATGCCGGCCTCGTGTCCGAGCCGAGTCATCTCGATGGCGGTACCGGAGGTCATCTCGGACGGCTTGACGACGACGGTGCACCCGGCGGCCAGTGCGAACGGCACCTTCTGCGCAAAGATGATGCTGGGGAAGTTCCAGGGCACGATCGCTCCGACGACGCCCACGGGTTCGTGGACGACCATGGCCTGCAGATCGGACCCGAAGTCGGTGTGCGATTCACCGGTCAAGTTCTGGGCGAGCGCTGCGGCATACGACGTCAGGGCGACAACGCCCTCGATGTCTCCGCGGGCAACCCGGGCCGGCTTTCCGCCTTCCTCGATCTCGATGCGCACCAGGGTCTCGGCGTGTGCCTCGATCAGATCGCTCCACCGTTGAAGGATCCGGGAGCGCTGGGTTCCCGACAGCTGCGGCCAGGTGCCCGAGTCGAATTCGTTTCGTGCTGCCGCAATGGCGGACAGTGTTTCTTCTACCGTGCCATTTGCGTACATCGCAACGACCTCGCCGGTGGCGGGGTTCACCCGGGAGATGTACCCATCCTCCGGTTGTACATCGCGGCCGCCGATGACATGGGCATGCTGCCTGACACTTTCGGAAACAACCATCTGTTACCTACCCGTCTAGTTCGTGGGTATCCATCGCACGCCTATCAGACGTCGTGACCACCACAGATTAAGGAGAGCTTCGCGTACATCTACTTCATCACTCTATGGGTAGCATGTCAAGTGTAATATACTACCTACGACCACCCTGTTTCGCGCATTCGGAACAGGGGCGGGTAACTGCCCGCGCAGGGGAGGGGTAGTCGCTCGGGGCTCTGCATTCCTGCAGGTGGGAGATGGGTTTGTGGCCGGCCGCATCTGGGTCGATTGCGAGGCTATGCTTCGCTCGCTCTCATTGGTAGTATACAACCGACTACACGTAACATTGTATACTTGAGGAGCCAGGGTGACTGTAGAACAGCCCGACCAGACACAAGTGCTCGTCATCGGTGGAGGGCCGTCCGGTGCTGTTGTCGCGCATTCGCTCGCAGTCGCCGGCATCTCGGTTACCTGTCTGGAACAGGGTGATTGGCTCAATCCGACGGACTACGCTGCCAACCATCGAATGTGGGAATTGGTCGCTCGCACCCACTGGGGCCTCGAGCCGAACCACCGACGCAACCAGGCCGACTACCCGCTCGAGGTGAGCGACGCGGAACTGCCACCGTCGATGTACAGCGCCGTCGGTGGCTCCACCATTCACTTCGGTGGACTGTGGCCACGCCTGGCTGCGTCGGACTTCCATCTCAAAACGCTCGATGGAATCGCAGACGACTGGCCGATCACCTACGACGACCTGGTTCCGTTCTACTCCGAAACCGACAGCTTCATCGGTGCCTCCGGACTGGACGACGACCCGGCCTACCCGGACGGGCTCGAATTCCCGCAACCACCACACCCGCTGGGCAAAGCCGGCAAACGGGTCGCCGAAGGTCTGAACAAGCTCGGCTGGCACTGGTGGTACGGAGCCAACGCCATCCCCACCCACAAACACGGTGATCTGGCGGCATGCGCACGCTGGGGCACCTGCGTACAAGGCTGTCCGGAGGGCGCGAAGGCGTCCTTCGACCTGGCCTATTGGCCTGCCGCGATCAGGGCGGGCGCCCGCCTGATCACCGGCGCCAGAGTCAAACGCATCCTCACCGATTCCGAAAATCGCGCGATCGGCGCGGAATGGATCGACAGCACGACCGACAGCGTCAAAACGATCTCCGCAACCCACGTCGTGCTCTGTGCGAACGGCATCGGAACGCCCCGACTTCTGTTGATGTCGGGCAAGGACGAAACCGGCTTGGCCAACTCATCCGGCCTCGTCGGCAAGAACCTCATGCTGCATCCGAACTCGATGGTGCTCGGCTATTACGAAGACGACCTCGAAACCTGGCGCGGACCGCTTGGCGCCGTCATCAGTTCGATGGAGTTCTACGAGACGGACCTGGACCGAGGGTTCTACCGCGGCCTGAAGATGCATGCGTCCACCGCGCCCGGGTTGCTGATGAACGGCGTTGAGCCTGCGCGCTCGCTGGGTTTCGACGCACTATGGGGGCAGAACTTCCATCAGATCGTCGACGATGCGCGTAGCGCCGTCCTGTGGGCGTGCAACATCGAGGACCTGCCCGAAGAGTGCAATCGGGTCGAACTCGATCACAGCATCAGTGACAGCTCCGGCCTGCCCGCCGCGAAAATTCATTACCGGTACAGCGAAAATACGCTCAAGATACGGGATTTCGCGGTAGCGAAGATGAGCGAGGCGCACCGCGCTGCCGGGGCGAAGCGGATTCTCCCGATTCCCGATATGCCGGGCGAACCAGGCCATCTGCTCGGGACGGCTCGAATGGGTGTCGATCCCGCCACCTCCGTGGTCGACCCCACGGGCCGCTGTCATGACGTCCCCAACCTCCGGATCGCCGACGGCAGCATCTTCGTCACCAGCGGATCGGCCAATCCCACAAGCACGATTGCCGCGCTCGCATTGCGGATCGCGCGCGATCTGGCCGATGAAATCAAGGAAGGCGCGAAATGACTCAACCCACCACGGTTGCCACCCCGAGTCTCCAGAGGCTTTCTGCGCCGACAGTCCGCAAGACCGCACGCCGCAAACTCACCGACGCCGAGATGCAGAACCTTCGCCGGATCGCTGCCGCCCTGATACCCGAGGCGCCCGGGCACATCGCGGCCGATCGGATCGGAACGTTCGAGGACCTCGTGGATGAGGCTCTTGCGGTCCTCGACCCACATTTCGACACCATCGCGGTGGCACTCGAATCGTTGCAGGACGTCGCCGACGAGGAACTGTTCACATCACTGAAAGCGCTGGACACGACCTCCCCGGAGACCTTCTACCCGCTCTCGTTACTCGTGGTGGGCGTCTATCTGTACTCGCCCGAGGTCGAGGCAAAACTGCAGTACCCGCACCCTCACCGCAATCCCGCCGGCGCCATGGATGCTGCTGACGAGATCGAATCCGGCATTCTCGACCCGGTGATCGAACGCGGGCCCATCTTCGTCGCACCTCCGGCCAAGTGACGGTCCGGTAGGGAAGGGGCGTCGATCCTACTGGGCCGGGCCGATCCGGCTGTCGCACCCAGGCGGCTATCAGGTTGCCCGCGGTGCGTGCTGAGGCATCGTCCACGGTAGTGATTGAGCGGCGGATCGTGACATTCGACGGCACTACCGCGGCGGGTCACATGGTGGCGGGTGGGTGTGGGATCGGCGGATTGCCGCCGATCCCACACCCTTTGGCATTTCATTCGCTTCGTCGAGTGGAAATGCTCTTGCCCGCGGATGCGGTGTGCAATGCGAGGGCCGACACGACTTGGAACCATTGCCGGAGCGGCATACGCCAGTCGGTGCCAAGGCGGTGAGCGACGTGGCGCAGGTGTGCGGCCGCCCGCGCCGGATTCTCCTCGTTCGCGAATGCACAGGTCGACCGCGGGTGCCACGCCCTGAAGCGGGCAGCAGCGTCACCCTCCTCGGCTCGAGCACAAGGACGGCAGCGGGGCGTGATCGCCGGCGAACAGCACGGCGATCACGGCTGAACTGCGGGGAAGCCATGGAGGCTTCGACGTGTTCCAGGCGCTCACTATGCGCGCGAAGGCCCGCACCGGCAGCTATCTCTCATCGCCTTTTCGTGCCGTTGCGGCGCGACGATCCCCTCGCCGGTCGGCAATGGCCCGCGAACTCTCGTGAACCCGTTGTAAATCCTCATCGCGACCCTTGACGTCTTCGTGCCGTCCGTAATATGTTACCGATCACACATCACGGAAAGAATCGAGCGACGATGGCGATCACTCAGAACGAGAATCCACAGCAATCCGGCGCCGTCCCCCGTGACGGCGCGTCCGCCAACCACGGGTTGAAGAGGAACTCACTTGGCGTCTCGGCGATCGTGTTCTACATCATCGCCGCGGCATCACCGCTGACCGGTGTCGTCGCCATCGTCCCGATCATGATCGGCCTCGGCAACGGTGCCGGCACGCCCGCCAGTTTCGTCGTCGCCGCCGGAATCCTCGTGCTCTTTGCCGTGGGATATCTCGCCATGGGCCGCCATGTCACCAACGCGGGCGCCCTGTATTCCTATGTCACGTGCGGACTGGGCCGGGTCACGGGCCTGGGATCGGCGTCGCTGACCGTGTTCTCCTACAGCTGCATTCAGTTCTCGCTGTACGGTGGCTTCGGGTACTACCTCAGTAGCCTGGTCCACAACGCCACTGGAATCGACGTGCCATGGTGGGCGTGCGCGGTGCTTGCGATGGTGCTGTGTCTCGGTCTCGGTCTGCGCGGTGCACACGCTGGCGGGATCATTCTGGGGGTGCTCATCACGCTCGAATGCCTGATGCTGATCGTGCTCGGCGCCGGCATCGTGTTCAGCCCTGACACCCAGGCCGCCGACGGCCTCACCCTCCAGCCGTTCAGCACCTCTGCACTGTTCGCATCGGGAGTTGGCGTGTCGGTCATGTTCGCGCTGACGACGTTCATCGGCTTCGAAGGCAGCGCGATCTACTGCGAAGAGGCGAAGAACCCGCGGCGCACCATTCCGCGGGCCACCTACTTCGCCGTTGTCTTCATGGCCGCTGTCTACGCCGTGACATCGTTCCTGATCGTCAACGCGACAGGCACAGCCGACGCGAAGAGCGTCGCACAGTCCGAGTCCGGCAATCTGATCTTCTTCGTCAGTGGTCAGGCCCTCGGACCGTGGGCTGCCCACCTTTTCCAGGTGCTGATCGTCACCGCGATCTTCGCTGCGATCGTCACCTTCCACAACAACCTCGCGCGATACCTGTACGCCATCGGACGGCAGGGACTGGTGTGGAAGCGACTCGGTCACACAAGCCGCGTGAACAAGACCCCCCACGTCGCAGCGATCACCCAGACCATCAGCGCCGCCATCGTCGTGCTCGCATTCGCGGTGATCGGCCTCGACCCGTACACAACGCTGTTCACCTGGCTGGCGGGCATCGGCACTCTCGGAATCATCGGAGCGCAGACCATAGCGGCCGTCGCGATCCTCGTGTTCTTCCGACGCACCAAAGTCGACACACGACTGTGGCATACCAAGATCGCGCCCACCCTGGCGATCCTCGGCATGCTGGCCGTCTTCATCGTGGCAGTAAGTAGCGTCGAACTTCTCCTCGGGACCTCAGGTGCGCTCACCACGATTCTGGTCGGCTTGGTACCGGCCAGCGCCCTCCTCGGTGTCGGATACGCGCTGTGGCTCCGTAGCCGATCGCCGGAGAAGTACGAACAGATGCGCGTGCTGCTCACATCGAGCGACCCGTCCATCCCGGCTCCGGCCGAGCCCGAACGCGAAACAACATGGATCCGCACTGAGGCATAGACAGACTGCACCGCGAGCCATTCTCATCAGTAGCCGGGGAGGAGATTGCGTGGAACGTCGGACGAGCTACCGGGGAATGAGTTGCGGTGGCATACGTACCCGCCGGTCAGCGCGAGCGAGAAGTCCCCGCAAGGCATCGCTGCGACAAGCGGCACCACAAAGCCGAACCGTCCCCGACCTTCCTGGATATGTGAAATCCCATGAACACTTACGAGTATCACCGATGGCTCGACAGGCGTCGCGCCGCTCTTGCCGAAGCCAACCGTAAGCGCCGCCATTCTGACGTCGAAGCGGAGCTCCTCATCGAGTTCGCCAGTGTATGGGCGCCATATGGAGGAGCAACCGAGGAGGACATTCTCGTCCACTTCGGCATGACGACGAGCCGATTCGTCGAGCGTTTGTGGCAGGTACTCCCCGAAGCTATAACTGCCGCCCCGAGGAGATACGCAGTTTGGCGATCGCATACCCGCATGACGGAAACGGTCCGGCCCAACGTTCAGCGCCCGGCTCCGCCGACGGGTGCGTCCACGCCGCCGTGGCCCCAGAGAGGGCGCGGACTCACTGCGCTGCGCCGGCAGCCGGCGCCGAGGACGTCCGGCGGTTTGATAGGCGTGGGCACGCCTCAGCATCGACGGATGGGCGCAGGACTTCCCCGACGGGCACTTGGGCTGCGCGCACGTGGTGGTAAACGCCGCGGCAGATCCTCTCGGAAGGGCAAAACGTACCTTGATGATCCATCGCTCGATCCGGGTGCGGGTGTAGTCGACGATCCGCGAGGCCTCCTCCGTCTTCGCCGTGCCGGTCTCCGGGAACTATCTCCCGGCGCTGCGTGGCGTACGTGCCGCGGCGCCCGAGGCAAGCACTGCCAGTACCGCGGCGCCCACGACTGCGTAGAACGAGTTGAGCAGCCCCAAGTGTTCGCCGAGAAGACCCAGAAATGGCGGGCCGACGAGAAATGCCGTGTAGCCGAGGATCGAGACCGCGCCTACCTGCTCTGCGGCGGCGCCGTCCGTCGCGGCCGCAGCGGAAATAGCGAGGGGAAACCCGAGCGCCACACCAGTACCCCACAACGCGCAACCAGCAACGAGTGCGACAAGGGGCGCATCACTCGACAACACGACGAGCAGTACACCGACTGTCGCGATCCCGGCCGAGGTTCGAATGCACGCGACGCGTCCGAAGCGGTCCACGAAGCCTCCGCCGAGGAGGCGGGTGACCGTCATCGATGCGACGAACACGATGTAGCACGCCGACGCGGCCGTGGGGGAGACCGAATAGCCGTCCACTATCGACAAGGTCAGCCAGTCATTGGCCGTCCCCTCCACAAAGGCCATGCCGAGCGCGATGAGACCGATAAGGAGGATCTGTGGGTTCTTCCATACCGCAACACCGCTGCTTGCCGACTTGCTGGCGGCGGTGGCGACTTTTCCGGTATGGGGAGGGAAGAATCGAACCACGCCCAAACTGCAGCTGGCTACCGACACTGCGATCACGCAGAAGTGCCACACAAGCGGAACATCCAAGAATTCGGCGAGGGCTCCGAGAGCCGCTCCGAGCAACGTGCCGAGGCTGAACGCACCGTGTAACAGTGGAAGGAAGCTGCGGTTGCGGCGCTTCTCCAGCGCGGATCCTTCGACGTTGAGTGCCACTTCCCCAATCCCGGAGCCCGCCCCCAAGAGGGCGAGCCCGCCTGCCGCAAGAGGTTCGGAGGACACTGCCGTGCCCACGCCGAGCAACGCCATGCCAAGACACATCGCGATCACCGAGACGACGATGGAACTTCTGCCCCCCAGTCGCGCTACCAAACGGCCGGCGAGGAAAAGTCCAGTCATCGAGCCGATCGACAGGCACAGGATGACAACACCCATGCCGAAAGTCGACACATCCAGGGCGGTGCGAATAGCGGGAGTACGGACGACCCACGAGGAGGCAACGACGCCAATGCCCATGAAGCCGACAAACGTCGCAACTCGCCACCATCGATCTGAGCGGACATTAACAGCGACCGGCAAGACGATTCCTTTTCACGGTGGGGTGTTTGATCGACGCTCTACAGCGTCGACGGGGTACGGCTCGATGCCACCTCGAAACAGTGCGATGCGACGACGACGTCTTCCCAGGACATTCCAATCCCGTTGTAGACGAGCGGTCCGACCTCAGGGATGAAGGCGTCTCCATTCACGAGATCGGCAATATTGGGGAGCGGGCGTGACTTCCACTCGTCGATTGTTCTGGCGGGTATGAGATTTCCGCCCTCCCGGAGAGCCGACGCGCGGGCTTCGACATAGACGTGCGAGCGCCGGACGAGAGTCGGATCGAGTTCGCGGGCGTCGAACCCATGAGATCCGATGGCAGCGACGACCGTCTCGTCCGACACGAGGTCACTGCTGAAGAGCGGAGTTGCTGAGGAGGTGGCACACAGAACTAGGTCGGCTCCCGCAACGTCAGAGGCTGAACCGGCTCGAATGCGACCACCCTCGGGTCGTGCATCGATGAACCGATGAGCCTTGTCCTGGGTGCGTCCGACGACGACTATGTCCTCGAGTGTGAAAACTGCTGCGAATGCATCAATATGACGGTGAGCCTGCGGACCCGTGCCGAACACCACGAGGCGCCCGACTGACGACCTGCCATCGCGATGCGGTCGGCGCCGTTCCAGCAGGTGTGAGACGGCAAGTGTGGTGACCGACGGGGTTCGGATCAAGGTCAGTTCGACCCCGTCCAACGTAGCGAGCGGGGCGAGGGTATCCGCATCGAACAGAACATACATACCCTGAATCTTCGGAAGGCCCCGAGAAGGGTTCGACGGTGCGAGTGTGAGCACCTTCGTCCCGCAGTACCGCCCCGCAGCGGTGGGCATGATCAGGAATTCTCCGTCAGGTAGCGAACTGAACAGTCGAGCGCTGTCGCGTTCCGGGTCATAACCTGAACGGAGGACTGCGCCAATGTGGCGGACAGCAGTGGGTGTGTCTACCAGCGTGGAAATCGACTGTGCGTCGAGATGGATCACGGTGACCTTTCGAAGCTTATGGGCAAGAGCGACCACTCCCAAGGCTTCAGGCTACCCGACATGGCATGTTATCGGTAACACTTTACATGTGTCTGGGGCACCCAGCAGGTCGTCGCGACGGAGAACCAGATGCTGAACTCGATGTGCTTGGCGCGCCCGGCGATGCGCGAACTGTCCTTCTCTGCGCGTCCCCAGTCTGGTCCTGTTCGCCGTCGGCTCGCGGTGGATCGGCGGCGAGGCATAGGTGGTCAGGGTCGTCTGGAGGGGCAGATCGGAGAAGGCTGCGTGCCGCATCGCGGACGCGTCCCGGTCGGCCGGGCTATCCGCCGCCGACGCGGGAGAACCGTGTGGCGAGCCGGTGCGGTCCGAATCGGACCGGGCGGGTGCCGCTCTGATCACAGCAGGTCAGATTTCCCATATTGGTGTTACAATTTGGGACAAGAGTTCGGGAAGGGGTGGGTATGACCGTCACCGATATCAGAAGTGCTCTCGCTGCCAATTCCGCGCGAGAGCACCTCCTGCGGCTGGACCGACTGCGGCTGATCGGCAAGGCGCAGAACGAGGGTTTCACGCTGCGCCAGATCGCTGATCTCCTGGAAATCTCGGCAACGCAGGTCCACCGGCTCGCGCAACGGGTCCTGCAGCAGCCCGGCGAACTCGAGCGAACCCCGCAGGAGGTGATTTACCAGCGCTCGGCCGGGGTGATCACCGATGACGAGATGATGGACACGCTGGTGCACTGGAACTACACCTACGGCTATGTCCCCACCGAAGGCGACCAGCGGGTGGACGCGTACGCCAAGGGCAGCTGGGACGAGGTGCGGCGGGCGTATCGGCGGGGTTTGCTCGCCGACGACGAGTGGGACGTCCTGTTCGATGCCACCCGCACCGCACGGCAGGCGCAGCGCGCTGCGGCCCGGCGGTGAGCGTGGCGGGAGAACCACTGCGCGAGGTGGTTTCTCGGCAATTGGTGCACCTGGGGGAGCACGGGCAGCCGCTGCACCCTGACAGTGGCCGGAGCACCCTCGACCTGTACGCGAATGATCGCCGGCGAGACCGGACGCTGCAGGAGGTCATCGAGTGGTACCTCGACCTCGCGGAGCCCGATCGCGACGGGCACTGCGCCGCGGTAATTTCTGCGGGGCCACCGGGGGCCGGCAAGTCGACGGCGCTGCGTGAGCGTCACCTGGTCGATACCAGCTACCGATATCTGGACGCGGACATCGTCAAGGACGAACTCCTGCGCCGCGCCATCGCGGACGGTCACTACGCGGACCTGCTGTCGACGACGCTCGCCGATGCGCACCCCATAGCTCCCCGGGAGCTCGCGGCCCTGGTCCACGCCGAATCCACCGAAGTCATCGACGACGTCCGCGAGGTGTGCCTGCAACGACGCGAGAACGTCGTCATCGAAGGCACCCTGCAATGGGGTCCGCTCGGGGACATCCTCATGGCCCAGCTCAGTGAGCACGACTACACCGACGTGCGCATCGTCGACGTCGAAGTACCGGCGTCGATCGCCCATGAGCAGGCGGTGCGTCGGTGGTGGGAGGGCCGGCTCCGGGGGATCAGCGGGCAGGACCGGATGGGTGGCAGGTTCACCCCGCCCGCGGCGATCGCACGGCTCTACGAAAACGGTCCGGTGAGCCGGTGCGCAGCCCACGCCCGCGCGGCGTTCGAAAGTACGCTCGCAGCGGCGATCACACAGGTCACCCTCATCCACATCGACCGCAGACTCGGCGCCGAGCCGTTGGTCTCGCGGCGTGTCGAGGGCAAACTGGTCGAAGGACGATAGCCACCGGCCCGTGCCGCCAGGGTCGGGGCATGCGCCGAGGCGCCGAGCGCGCGCGAGGAAAGGCCTGGACACAGGGCTGTCGTCGAGTGGTGGGGTGAGGTCTCGCAGTTCGTACTGCAGTCGTCGGTGTGGCCGAACACTGCAGGGTCGTCGCGACGCCGCGAGATGGGTCTGATTCGCCGTGTGGGCTGCACCACTGGGATGACTGTTCCGTGAGAGGAGGTGACGCTGCCCGGCGCGTCGGGGAGCGCTCACCCAGGCGTCGACTTACGTTGACCAGCCGGGCATTCGGTTCAGTGCAGGGACACAAGAACTACAACGGCTACCACCACGACGGCGGTGAGTTCGATGGCACCGAGGATCAGTGCGGCAACGGCGAGAGACGATCCGGTTTCGTATTCGCGTCCGCCGGTCTCGACGTAGCCGATCGCACCGAATACCAGGGCTGGAATGAACAGGCCCGTCAGGGCGCAGAACAGTGCGACGATCGCGCACAGGTTGGTGCGTTCGACCGTGTCGATGCGGAGATCCGTGTCGTCGACTGCGACCACCGGGCACGCTCCTGTCGTTGGTGTGTTGGTGCTCGGCCAGGGGACCGGTCCGGCACAGGCTGCCGGCGCCGTGCGTTGTCAGGGTCCGGGTGCCCAGGTACCGGTCCCGGTGCGACCGTTGCTGACGCAGAACAGATCCTGACCTTCGGGGGAGATCGCGATCCCGGTGGCGGCGGGGTTGCAGCTCTGCCCTTCGGCGGCTTGGCCGATGATCGGCACGGACCTCACCCAGTGTGGGCGGGTGGATCCGGCGTAGGTGCATTTGAGGAAGGTGCCGTCGGCGGAGGTGGCGTGGTTGTCGACGGATGTGTCGCAGTCCCCGGTGACCGTGGGGGATGTGGTGGGCTCGGGCTCGTCGACGGTGGTGGTGGCTTCGGGCTCGGGTTCGGTGGTGGTTGCCGCAGCGGGGGGGAACGAGGGCGGGCGGGACCGCGGACGCCGGCGTGAGGTCCTGGGCCTGCGCCGAGGGGAGGGAATAGCTGGTGGCCGGCGACGAGTCCGTGACCGCGTCCGAGAGGGAGGCCCCAGCCGAATGCAGGATCGTCCCGGCGGCAAGTGCCTCCAGGATCCCCAGGATGAGTGCCGCGACCGCGATGGTCCGCCCGGCCGGTCGCCAGAACGCGAGAATGCCGAAGACGATCGCCACGGGGAACAACCCGAGCAGTGCGGCGACGAGAGCGATGACCGCGTACGGGTTGATCGGGGCATGGTTCGGCGACGGTGTCGGCCGCCTTGGACAGGTCGACGGTCATCGGCCACCGATCCGTGTGTGAGCGGCACGGTCACGTTCGACGGGGAAGCTGCTCATCGGTCACCTCCGGTCGCAATGTGGGAGGCGACGGCACCCCTCGGCGCCGATCGTAGGGCGGATTGCGGTGTGCGCAGGCCGCGGGTGCCTGATGTTCATTTACGTGAATGGCACAGTCGGAAAAGGGATTGTGGTGTTCCCTGCGTCTGCAGGAATGCCGGATCGCGGCGGCCGGTACAGCGAAGCCGTTCCCGTGATCGCGTCACGACTCTGGGCGTCCGCCGTATCCGGCCGGACGTGCGCGAAGGTCCCGGTGCCCGCCCTGTTCCGGCGGCGGCTGCGCGAACGGGTCGTTCGCGGGGCCGGGTCCGGGGAACAGCCCGGGTGGGGATCACGGTACGAGTTGCACGCGCACTGTCACGTCGGCGCGATTGCCGGCCCGGTTGCGGCGTCTGCCGGCCAGTTGTTTCTGCTCTGGAAGTATTGGGTGGCTTCGGGTTGGTCGGTGTATTCGAGGAGGTTGCCGACGTGGGCGGCGAGGACGTCGCGGACTTGGGCGGGGGTGGCGAAGAAGAATTCGCGGCGCAGGTTGGCGTGGTTGAGGCGCTGCCCGGTGAACGCGGTGTGCAGTGCGTTTTCGAGTGTGATGGCGTCGTCGGAGAAGTAGAGGGCGTGGGTGTCGAAGGGGAAGGGCACTGAGGCGCTGCCGAGTTCGCGGACCCGGTCGGTGGGGTCGAGGCGCCGGGTCATGCCGATCTTGACGACGTTGGGGCCGAAGGCTCCTTGGTTGCTGATGACGTAGACGTAGCCGGCGCGGATGTTGGCTTGCCGGTAGTCGTTGTCCTCGATCGCCCGGTCCAGGTCGGCGAGCTTGTCGAGGATCCGCTGCTTCTCCTGCGGGTCGGCGGCGTCGAGGGAGGTGAGCACGTTCTGGTAGTGGGCGCGTTCTTTGTCGAGTTTCTCGCGTTGGGCGGCGAGTTCTTGTTCGACTTTGCGTTCTTCCCGGAGGCGTTCGCGTTCGGCACGCTGGGCTTCCTTCTCTTCCTGCACCTTCATCATGTAGTCCGCGGTCAGTTCGAGCTCACGGATCCGCAGGGCGTGATAGGCGTCGGCGACGTGCATTTCCATCATGTCGCCGAGCTTCGCGATCGTCGTTGCTGCTTTGTCGAGGCGTTTGATCGCGGTGGCGAGGTTGCCGGCGCGGATGGTGCGCACGCAGATGTCGGCTTCCGCGTTGTAGGCACGCAACATCAGCTTCGACAGGTCCGCGGTCATCTTGCGGCCCTTGGCGAGGGAGTTGTTGAAGCTGAACATGTTCGAGGAGGCGATCGCCTCACCGCTGATGACTGCCTCCTTGATCGCGGTCTGTATGTCGGTGAGTTGGTCGCGGTACTGGGCGGCGTTCTCGAGAGGGTGATGGTAGGTGTAGATGCCGACTTCCTGCAGCACCAGGCGATCGTCGGTCTCCACGATGCCCGGATCGGTACCGCCGCCCGTGGGCGCGAGGCCGCGGACGGGCTGCGCGCCGGCGCGGTGGGCGTTCTCGGTCGCCTGCGCGAGGTCGCGTTCGAGGCCGGCGATCCGGTCGAGCAGGGTATTGGCCTCGCGTTCTTTGACAACGAGCATCTCGCGTAAAGCTTTGATGGTGACGCTGGGATCCGGACTGGTCATCGGATAAACCCTTTCCGTCGGTTAGCCGCGGACGCCGCGGGTGTGGGCGACCGGAACCAGGTCGTGCGGATTCTTGGACACCCCGGCACGCAGGTGGTCCAGGGTGGCGCGGGCCTCGACCCGAGAAAGATCGAGGCGGGTGAAGGTGTCACGGTCGGTGGCCAACTGCACCAGGGTGATGGTGGTGTCGTGCCCGGTGCCGGGGTCGATCGCTCTGGTGCCGAGTTCCATCGAGATCGTCGCGATGATGCCGTCTCGGTCGGCCTCGAAGATCTCGTGCACCGATCGGATGGCCACTTCGGAGACCGCTTTGGCGTAGCGGTCCTTGCGGGCCTTCGCCGTCAGCGGGGTGCTGGTGATCGAGTCACTGGCCTTGACGTACTTGAACGCCTTCTCCGCCGGGAGGGCAGCCGGGTCTGGGACGGTGACGGTCAGCCGCAGTTCCCGATCCGCCGGGTCGAACGCGAAGTCGTGTTCGACGGGGAAGCAGTCCGGGTACACCGAGTTGCCCAGGACGATGGACACGTACTCCTCGAGAGCCCAGGGCTCGCGCTCCTGCAACGCGACCATCAGCCGCTCGAGGTTCACATTCGCCGACAGCACCGCTTCCCGGCGCTCGTGGCATTCGCGCTCGTACTGCTCCTGCGCGGCCTGCAGTTTCTGCGCACGCTCGGCCTTGAGCCGCGCATATGTGTGCTCGTTCTCCGCCTCGACCCGGTTGCGGTCGGCGAGCAGCTGCTGCCAATGATGGTGCTGCTGCCAGAACAGCGCCTGGGCGTCGGAGATCGCGGCCGCATGCTTCTTCTTGCCGCCGAGCGCCGCCCCGAGCCCGGTCGGTGCCGGGGGTTCGGTGTAGACGGGTTCGGGCGGGTAGGGCAGCGGGTCGGGGCGCGGGGTCGGGGTGGTCAGGTCCGGGCGGTCGAACGGCGGGTGTGCGATCTGCTGGCGCAGCGTCGCCAGGTCGACGTAGTCGTCGACCGCCAACGTCGCCGACAACAGACCGTCGATGGCCTCGGCGTACTCCGCCAATTCGGTGTTGAGCCGTTCCACTTCCGCGATCCGGGCCTGTTCGTGCAGCCGGGCGCGTTCCTTCGCCGCATACGCGGACTCCGCCGCCGCCTGCCGGGCACTCGCAGCCTGGGCACGTTCCCATTCCCGTTGCGCGCGCTCCGCTTCGCGGACAGCACGCGCATGCGCCTGGGCGGTCGCCCGCTGCTGCTGGCGCTTGCGTTGCTCAGCGAGCCGCGCCTGGTGTTGCATCTCCGCGAAGAATCCCCGTCGCCTGGCCATACCAGTGCCCCCTTCAGTTGAACAGCGCGTCGACCCATTGCAGGCCGTGGATGTGAGCTTCGCAGCTCATGGTGCCCGGCACTGCGTGAACGCGTAGATGATTGATATCAAACCGCCAGCGGGGCACTGCATTGTCGATCGAACAACCGACAAAGCAACCCCGAGGCGCTGTCAGACCTTGCCCGGAGACCACAAAACGCTCAGGGCAGTGCGACTGGCTGACTACGATTCGATCAGCAATATGTGAGGAGCGAGGTGTGTGATGGAATACATCACGACTCCGGAAGCGGCGGACACGGTTGCCGCTGCCCGCATGCGCGAGTTCGGCTACACCGATGCGCGAGTGACCGGCCGCGGCGCCGATGACGGTATGGATGTCATGTCCGATCGTGCGGTGGCGCAGGTCAAGCAGGAGAGCTACCAAACAGGCCGGCCCGCGCTGCAGCGGCTGTACGGTGCCCGCGGTGACGATCGTTCCCGCGACCTGTTGTTCTTCTCCGCGGCAGGGTACTCCCGGCAGGCGGTGGCCTACGCAGACACCGTGGGTATCGCCCTGTTCACCTACGACGTGCTGGGCAACATCGCCGCAGCGAACCCGGTGGGACGTCTGGTGGAGGAGTTGGCCGCTCAGGAGTATCCGAGCGAGACCGTGACTGCTGTCTCAAGCACTCTCCCGTCGAAGAAGGTCGATCGGCCGTCGCCGCCGGCGGGCGGGCCGTCGCCGTTGTCCGCAGTGCTCGTTGCCGTGCTGCTGGCGGAGATCGCGGTGTTGATCGGGTGGTACGGCTCGAGCTGGGGCGCCGTCCTCGGGGTTTTGTTTGTCGGTGCCGCCGGCTTGTTCTGTGCCGCTACCGGATACGGCGCTCATCTTCAGTGGAAGGCGGCCACACCGCGCGTAGGAAGAAAACAACTGAGGATCGAAGATCCTGATCGGGATCTATCTCTCGTTGTGGTCTCCTGCGGGAGGCTGGGTGTTCGTGGCCGAGGACGGCATGCGGCCCTACGGCGTGGTGATGTTCACGCTCGTCGGCGTGTTCGTGTGGGCGGTGCTGTGCGACATCCGTGAACGTCGTTATCGCACAATCGCGACCGCGTCCAGGTCACTCGGTAAACGGATCTGGCCGGGTCGGGTGTGAACCGCCGCTCCGAGCCCCGAGTCGTTGCCGATCTGACGAGATTGGGAAGAGCATATAGGCTGCGTAGCAAATTCATTCACGCAAAGTAATGACAGAACTGCTCAACTGTAGGGTCGGAATCATCAGTCCGCTCGGGCGACGAATAGGCGCGCAGGGTCTGCTTGACTACGCCGTATGAGGACGTTGTTCGCGGCCGGCGCCGCCCTTGCATTGTCCCGGTCGCCGTTCCCCGGGTGCTGGCCGAGCTGAAGAAGCGGTGGCAGGTGGTCGAAACCCGGCGGGCCGGCCACGCCGCCCGGAACCCGGGATTGGGTCTGGGTCAGTCGATTCGGTATTTCACCGACCGGCTCGATGCCGCGACGGTGACGCCGGAGGCACTCGGCGAATGCCGCCAGCAGGTCGCCGCACTCGACCAGGTGATCATCACCGGGAAGGACCTTCCCGAACGCGCGCACCCGGAAGCCGAGAAGCTCGACCTTCTCGCCCGCTACCTGGAGGCACGCTGCCGCGTGCTGGCTCTGGCGTGGCCCCGCCCGGGTGAGCCGGGGCTGGCGGCGGCCACCGGAGGAAGCCGAAACAGCGGTACTGCCGGTAATGCATCGTCCGCCGGTGGTGGCGGTGCGCCGATCATGTGGGGACGTGTCGTTCCCACTGGTCACAGTGCATATTGTCCGCGGTGGTTCAGAGGTTCCAGAGCCCGAGCAACGCCGTCCGCAGGTTGGGGGAGGCGATCCGGTGGTCGACCCGGAGCCGAGGGTTGGGGTGCCCGAGGTCGGCCAGGGTGTGTTCGGCGTCCGGCACCGGGATGGGGCGAGGTCGGCTCGGCTGCACAGCAGGTGCCCGACGGCGCCGTTGCTTGGAGTTCGGGATTGTCAGGGTGGGGGTGTGAGGTGGGCCCATGCCGTGCGGACGGTGCGGAGGGCATCGGGTGCGGTGATGGTGAGTCGGGTTTGGCCGGCGAGTTGTGTGTGCCATTCGTTGTCGCTGGGCGGTCGGGTGAAGACGTAGGCGCCGGGGTTTTTCCCGGTCGGCCCGTGTTTGCGGAACAGTGCGGCGGTCTCGGGGTTGATCGCACCGATGTTGGTCAGGGCCCACAGGTCCCAGAGGTCGCGGGCGGCGGCGCGGTCGCACCAGGTGGCGGTTTTGGATGCGGCGAACGCCGCAGGGTCGGCACGAGCAGCCGGGCGGGTGGGGCGTCGCTGTAGCGCTGGATGAGGGTACGCGGTTCGGTGGGCCAGAGGGTGCGGTCGGTGGAGGCGAGGAGTTGGATTTTCACCGCGAGCCCGCCGCTGGTGCGCAGGGTGGCGGCGTCCACACTCGACCCGGCGCTGAGCGGGGGCGCCCATTCGAGGCGACCGTACGCGCGTTGCACCGCTCTCGGGAGCGCTTTGTCGAGGTCGGCGGCCAGGGTGCTGCGTCGTGGGTCGAGGGCGATGAGGTCGATGTCCTCACTCAATCTTCCGTCGGGGAGGTGGGTGCGGGCGAGGGCGGTGCCGCCGATGAAGTGGAGCCGGTCGGCGAAATGATCACTGAGGTAGCCCAGGAGCAGGGAGATGAGGTGGTCTCGCTCGACCTGTTCGGGGGCGACGCCGAACAGGTCGGCAACACTATCGCGTTCGTCGAGGTTCACGAGGCTGCCTGCACCCACGTTTCGGCGCGGCTGAGGGCTGCGGTCAGCCCCTGCTCGGCGGCCAGAGTGCTGAGGCGTCCGTGGTCGCTGCGCCGGTAAAGGCGGGTGATGGCGGCGGGGATTTCGTTCTCGGCATCGCCGAGGGCCGGCCACCGTGCCAGGTCGAGAACGGTCTGTTCCGGGGTGGTCACCAGCGCCGGCCCGAGCGGGGTGTCCACCCGTTCGGCGTCGAGTTCGGGGGTGTCGCGGCGGAGGAACCGGATGGTGGCGGTCCGGTCGGTGAGGGTGATGGTCCGGTGTCGGCGGGGGACGGCGACGACCGCGGTGGCCAACGCCCGGGGGATCACGTGGTGGAGGCGGGCGGCGCTGATGCCCATCACGATCGCGTGATCGGGTCCGTAGATCGCGGCGGCGATTCCGGCGGCGGTGGCCTCCAGGTTCGGGATCCACGGGCGCCCGGCCTGTTCCGGGGGGACCACGATGTAGTAGCCGGGGGCGGCGCGGTGCAGGACGCCGCGTGTGACCAGGCGGGCGAGTTCGGGGCGGGGGTGGGCGTAGACGTCGGTGGCGTCTTGGGGACGGAAGGTGCGCAAGGGGCGGCGGGCCAGCGCTGTGGGTACGGCGGTGCTGTGCGCGACTGCCATGACCCCACCTCCTCTGTGTGTGCATTTCGTAGGGTTAGAGCCTACGAAATGCACAGAACGAAAGCAACGGGGTCAGGGCCCGCAGGGCGCCGTCGCGCACCGACTCGATCACCGACGCCCCCGCCGTCGACTTATGCCTGTGCGGATGGATCTGGCGGAGATCTTCGACCAGAGGCGCTCACCGAGCAGCTAGCGGAGCTGATCGCTGCGCATCGCTCCGGTGGACGCAGTGTCGGCAGGGGAGTGGAGCGAGTGCCTCACCGGCACTGTCCGCACCGGAGGATCTGCCCACCTCCGCCGGCGAGGAGCCCGTAGGTCGCTGCCGGTCTGCGAGCTGACTGCTGTGAAAAACATTTACGCAACGTCTCGCTCAAACCTCGAGGTCAGCATACTTTTGCTCTGCAAAGGATCGTTGCAGTGCCTGGACCGTGGATTCTGTGCAGGTGGGGACGGAAAAGTCCGTGACGGGCCGGCGCCGGGTTGGCCTCGGTAGCGACGTCGTCGCCATCGAGGCGGTGGCACGCTGGCAGCATCCCACGCCCCATCGCACCGGCCGAGTTCATCGGGGTCGCCGAACCCACCGGCCTGATCGGATTACTGGGCCTGTGGGTGCTGCGGACCGCCGCCGCGCAGGCCGCGGGTTGGCCCGTCCGCACCCCGGTGACTGCGGGGTCAATATCAGCTCACAGCAACTGCACGACCCGGCGTTCGCCAACGAGGTCACCGAGATCCTCGCCGCCGCCGGACTTCCCGCCGAATCGGCTGGGTTTCGAGATCGCCGATCGGTGTGGGCCGCCGGTATCCTCTCCGCACTGCGCGCGGCCGGAATCGCGATCCTGCGCGACGACTTCGGAACCCCAGCTCCCTCGCCCATCTCACCAGCTACCCGGTCTTCGAATCCTCAAGATCGCCGACACCTACACCGCCGCCCTGCCCTGCCCGCGTCCGAGGTGCCCGCCTTCCTCTCCACCGTGGCCTCGCCAGGCGACCGCATCACCGAGCGCCGGGCCTGACCGGACCTGCCGCGCACTACAGGCTTCAGGCGACCGGGTTCGCGCGCCGGCGCCGGAAATCTGATTGACCTCGCCGACCTCGTCGGGCCTGGCTCAACCGATCTGATACACACAGGATGACGACCTGTTGTCGCAGTCTTCCTGGTCATGCAGCACGCGTGATCCTCACGAACCTGTAGGAATCCGCAGCGCAGTCGTTGTGCCGTAAGGGATGCGCGGGTTCGTGCGGGGCCGGCTGCCCTCTCACTTGTGGGTCGAGGCGGTCTTTCGGTCTGTGTCTGCGGCCGTCCGTTCCTGCCCCTCCATCGCAACGATGTGCCGCTGTAGCTCGACGGCCATGTCGCTGTTGCGCACGAGTTGCTGAACCAGCCGGTGGAGGTCGTCGAACTCCTGAGCCGAAATACCCCCGAACTGAATGTCATTCACGCGGGACTGGATGGGGGCGAGGCTTGCCAGCGCTTCCCAACCTTTATCTGTGATGGTGATGGCGGCGACACGGGAGTCCTCGGCGCTGCGCTCTTTCCGCAGGAGCCCGAGCTTGCTCAGCGAGTTGGTTTCAACCGACACGTGGGTCGGCGTCACCTGCAGATGTTCGGCGATCTCTCGGATGAGGATCTGTCCGTATCGGCGACCCAGGTGCGCGGCCGCAACCAGGACGGTGTAGTTCGACGGTGTCAATCCGATCACCCGGGCGTGTCCTGCTCGGACTTGCTGGTGTCGGGCACTGAGCGCCATCAGCCCGTGAACGAGTTCCCGAAACTTGAGGTCACTACCGTCTCGCAGGAGTTCCTCTCGGTTGATGGTCAGCGGTGCGTGCTCGGGCTGAGAATCTGGTGCAGGTCGGTCTGCCGGCGTGTCGACCCGCATCTTCTGGGGTTTCACTCTCTCCTGAGCCTTCATTCGCGCGCCCTCACTGTCTGGTAATCAACTGCTCTGGTAATCACGGCAAGCTTCCGTTCGCGGGTACCCACGATCCGGAATCACTCACAAGCTTACGTAAGACGTTGACACATTTCGACCGGGTGCGCCCCGGGCGAATTTCCCGGCGTGGCACGGATGAAGGCTGCGCTCAGTCCTCGCCCGGGGCGCCGTGGTGTTGATCCTGCAGCATCGCCGCGTACCGCTCAGGGTGTCGTGTGCGCATCACAAGGGTGATAACCACACCTCCGAGGAAGGTGGCGGGGATGACCGACAGGATGACGGCGTTCACGGTGGACGAGGCGGCAGTGAGGATGTCGAAGTTCTCGACCATGAGTACCGCGGCGATGCCGAGGGCGGTCGCTGCGATGGTCGGCGCGATCAAACTGCTCCACAGTGATGTTTTGGCGCTCGGCCAGCGCCGGTAGTAGACGATGACGGCGACCGAGCACAGCGCTTGCAGCAGGGTGACGGAGAGGATCGGCCAGCCGCCCACCCACAGGAACAGGTTCAGGTAGGGGTCGAGGCCTGCTACGGCGAAGACGACGACCACCACGACGGACAGTCCGGTCAGCAGGAGACTGGCCGCGGTCGGCGACCCGTGCCGAGGGTGGCGGGCCGCCAGGCGTGCCGGAAGCAGCCTTTCCCGCCCCATGGTCGCGTAGTAGCGCGCCGCCGCGTTGTGAAACGACAGGATCGCGGCGAGGGTGCTGGTGAGTAGAAGCGCTTCCATCGCTTCGGCAGCTGGCTTGCCCGCGTACTGCTCGGTGGCGATGAACATCATTTCGGTCGGGCTGTTGGTCGCGACGTCGATGGCGCCTGCCGCACCGAAGGCGACCACGCCCACCCAGATCATGAAGGCATAGAACACTGCCAGGAAGCCCACCGCGATGAGTGTTGCTCGGGGGATGGTTCGGGTGGGGTTCTTCGTCTCTTCGGCGTAGATCGTCGTGGATTCGAAGCCGATGAACCCGCTGAAGGCGATGACGAGCATGGCGCCGATTCCAGCGCTGGTTACCAGGTTCGAGGGTTCGAACGGGTCGACGGTCAGGCCGTCCGGGCCGCCACCGGTGAGGATGACCGGAACGGCGAGCACCAGCAGCACACCGATCTCGGCGATCAGTGCGACACCGAGGACCTTCGCGCTGAGGCTGATCTGCCGGTATCCGAGCAAGCCGACGAGCGCGACGATGGCGAAGGAGTACAGGTACCAGGGAAGGTCCGCCCCCGTCCAGCGCTGGACTGCGGCGTCGGCGAAGGCGCCGAAGATCCCGGCCTGGGAAATCGTGGAGCAGCTGTACATCACGGTCGCCAGAAGCGCAGCACCACCGCCCAGTGGACGCCCGAGCGCCTTCCCGATGTAGGCGTAGAAGCCGCCGGGAAGCTTGACGGTGACGGCCAGCCTGGTGAAGCCGACCGCAAAGATGACGAGCACGATGCCGGCAATCAGCTGAGCGAGAGGCGCCGAGATTCCTCCGAACGCGATTCCCAGCGGGGCGATTCCTGCGACGACGAGCAGGGGGCCTGCCGCGGCCACGACGAAGAAGGCGAGCTCGAGCGTTCCGATGGTTCGGCGCGGTCCGGGGCCGCGGGTTGTCACCGTGTCCGGGGAGTCGACGCTCGCCGTGGGTGTGTGTTGATCGGGCATCACGTCAACTCCACCGCTCGGGTCCGCGTCGGGGGAGTCACGGAGCGTTGGACCGTTTCGCCGGCGGCGAGCGCGGCAACGAGTGTCAGCATCGCGAGCACGCTGACGTAGATCGAGATCGCATGCGAGGTTCCGAATGCTGCATAGAGCATCACGCCGATCATCGGGGTCAGGCCGCCACCGAGAACCGCTCCGATGTTGAAACCGATGGCGATACCGGAGTAGCGGACCTCGGTGTCGAAGAGTTCGGAGAAGTACGCACCCTCGACGCCGGAGAAGGCCCCGTGGATCGCCCCGGCGAAGACGACGGCCACGACGACGCCGGCGGTGTGGTGGCCATCGACCATCGCGAACATGAAGAATACGTAGGGGACCGTGACGATCGCGGCCGCGCAGAAGATCGGGCGCCGTCCCACCTTGTCCGAGAGCCAACCGGAGAAGGGTACGACGAAGGCCTCGACGACCGAGTTGAAGAGCAACGCAACAAGTATGAGGCCGGTCTCCATACCACCGACGTCGGTCGCATACTGCAGGATGTAGATCGCAAAGACGTAGTATCCGGCACTGGATCCGACGCGGAAGCCGGCCGCAATGAGCAGTTCGCGCCGGTATTTGGTCATCAGGATCGTGAAGGGCAACTTCCGCACGGCACCGGCGTTGGCCTGCTGCTGCTGCTCGAATGCCTTGGTCTCACCGATCTTCAAACGGATCCACAGGCCGATGATCAGCAGAATCGCCGAGAAGGCGAACGGGATGCGCCATCCCCAGGACAGGAACTGCTCTTCGGACAGGACCCCGGAGAAGATCGCCAACATCCCGGCGGCGAGCAGATTGCCCAACGGGGGTCCGAGCTGGGGAAAGCTCGCCCAGAATCCACGCCGGCGCGGATCGACATTCTCGGTCATCAGCAGGATGGCGCCGCCCCATTCGCCGCCCATCGCGAAACCCTGGACCACGCGGAGCAGCACCAGGAGGACCGGCGCCAGGACGCCGACTGCACCGTAGGTGGGCAGCAGGGCGATGAGAAAGGTCGACAACCCCATCAGCGTCAGGGCCACGACCAGTGTTTGCTTGCGGCCCAGCCGGTCACCGTAGTGGCCGAACACGGCGGCGCCGATCGGTCGGGTCAAGAACCCCACCGCAAAGGTCGAGAACGCCATCAAGGTGGAGATGAAGGCGTTGTCGCTCGGAAAGAACTGCGTGTTGAACACCAGTGCTGCGGCCGTTCCGTAGAGGAAGAAGTCGTAGTACTCGATGGTGGTGCCCATCAAGCTCGCAACAACAAGGCGCGACTTGGGTGTCGCGGTCTCGGGTTGATCGGGCCCGGAGGTCAGGGGACTGGTCATCAGCGCTCCGTTCGGCATAGAGATTGGGGAAGGGGGAATGGTCTGCCGAGATCGGCGGAGGGATGCGAGGGTGACTCGCAGCCCGGGCTTCCGGCAGGTCGGTGGAGGCGCGTCTTCGCGCTGTCGCGAACTTTCTCGGGTAACAGATTTTAGGGAAGTTACTTACGCACCTGAGATATGTAAGTAATTTACGTAGTGATGTTATATGGATCACCACCGGGCTGTAAAGGTGGCGCGTCGGACTGACCGGAAAGTGCGGCTCGTGCGTGGCCTCGGCGACGACCAGGAGCGGCCTGTTCGGCCGTGGAGGCAGGCGACGCCCCCGGCCGAGCCGAGGTGCAGTGGTGCACCGGGTTGCGTGGTGGCAGGTGGGCCTGAGCCAGGCGGCGGGTTCTCGCGCGACGCGGCAGCTACGCGCGGCGAGTGGGCGCAGCGTGATTGCCGATCGTGCGTTCGTCGCGGCGCCGTATGACGTGGTGGTCGGGACCCAGGCCGGCGGAAGCGGGCACCGGGTCGGCGAGCAGGTGCCAGACGATGACGAGGATGCGAGCGGGGGCGACCGCGACGAGCTCCCTGCCCCGTTCGAGGAAGCGCCGGCAGCATTCACCGGGGAAGGCGTCGGTCTCGGCGGTGGCATTCGCGGCCCCGCCGAGCGGGTGAGCACCGCACATTTGGCCGTGGATCCTTCGCTGCGGTCGATCGAGGATGCGAATCGGGAACCTGCATCTGCGTCCGGCGGTTCGCCTCGGGTAGGGCCACCAGGGGCTGCTCGATACGGGTGGTGAATATGCCGACCGGTGCGGTCACCGCGTCGATCTGGTCGAGCAGCATTCGCGCGGGCGCGGCGTGGTGGCCGTCGAATCGGCCGGTCAATCACCAGGGCGGCGCACTCGGGTCGCATCTTCCCCGCGCGGCCGGCCCGCCCGGCGAGCCGTCGAGGGTCGCGTTCGCCGACGATGAGCGCCTCGACCGCGTCCCGTATCGACCGAGTGTCCCTCTTCGCGGCTCGAGGACACCCTGATCAGGGCGTCGATCAGGGCGTCCTCGCCGATGCCGGTGCCGGGCGCGTTCACCGGTCAGGTCGATCCCGGCGCCGGGTGTTCTCGCGCAGCCTACGGATGGGAGCCACGAACTCCTCGGATGCGCGTCAGCGGGGCGTAGCGTGCGACGATCGCAGCGGGAATACCTCGATGGCGGCTGCAGCGCTGAGCAGCCGCAGATCGTCGAACTTGCGCCCGACGAGCTGTGCGCCGATCGGAAGCCCGGTGATCGTGCTGGCGATCGGGATGCTGATCGCCGGCATCCCCAACAGGTCGAACGGCAGCGTGGCCCGAAGAGCGGAACGTGCGCGGCGCTGCTGGCCACCGACATCGAAGGATGGGGAACCCGGCGGCCGAGCGGCAGTCGGTGCGACGGGGGCCAGGAGAACGTGGAAGGGGGCGATGGCTGCAGTCACCGCGCGGCGGAGTCGTTCGACGAGGTCGTTCACCTCGACATAGCGGGCGAGATCCCAGTTGTCGGCTGCGGTGAGCCGCGCACGCAGGACCGGGTGGAGTTGGTGCTGATGTCCCGCGATCACAGCGCGGAAGTAGGCGGATCCTTCGACGCTGTACAGGATCTCGGTCATCTCGTCCCAGTCGATGAGGGCGAGTTCGGGGATCTGCAGATCGCTGACGGTGTGGCCCCGCGCAGTGAACATCTCGGCTGCACTGTGCAGGGCCGCGTCGGTCTCGACGTCGGTGCCACCGAACTGCTGCGGTCCCAGCACGCCCACGGACAGTCGGCCCGTCGCGGGCGTCGGTGCTTCGTGTGCGACCGGGACCTCGGCGTACCAGTCGAGTCCGTCCGGTCCGCGTATCACCTCGAACGCCAGCCGCGCATCGGACACGGTGCGGGCCATGGGACCGACGTGTGCGAATCTGTCCAACGTACGAGGCCAGTGCCCGGTGAGCGGGACTGTGCCGTGCGTCGGTTTGAATCCGACAATCCCGCAGTAGTGGGCGGGGAGCCGGATGGAGCCGCTGAGGTCGCTGGCGAGTCCCAGGGGTGAGAGGTGCGCTGCGATGGCGGCCGCTTCGCCGCCGCTCGAGCCGCCCGGGCTCAGCGAGAGATCGTGCGGATTCCGTGTCGATCCGAAGAGCAGATTCTCGGTCTCGGTCCACAGGGTGAACTCCGGAAGATTGGTCTTTCCCAGCAGGATCGCACCCGCATCTCGCATGCGCTGGACCGCGGTGGAGTCGGTGTCCGGGACGTGCTCCGCGAAGAGTTTCGAGCCGCGAGTCGTCGACAGGCCGGCGGTGTCGAAGCTGTCCTTGACCGTGAAGGGCACACCGTGAAGCGGTCCGGTGGCCGAGCCGTCGCGCAGAGCCGCATCCGCCACCCGCGCGTTCTCCCGGGCCGCGGGGTCGAGGCGAATGATCGCGTTGAGGGCAGGGTTGAGTTCTTCGATTCGCGCGAGATGCGCGTCCATGACCTCTGTCGCCGACAGAGCGCCGTGTGTGATGTGCGTCGCGAGATCGGTCGCGGACAACTCGACGATGGGGTCGTTACTCGGCATGGGGCTTCCTCACACTCATTCGTCCGACGGCACTGTGACCGACCATTCGCGCAGTCGTAGGTCTCCGATGACGTTTTCGATCACGTAGGGATCTGCGTGGACGAGCTGCCAGGCGGCGGCTTCGTCGGGTGCGCGAAAGATGATGACGCCGCCGGTCGCGTCGGTGAA
The DNA here is from genome assembly GCF_042802055.1 of Rhodococcus sp. NPDC057529. Lineage (NCBI taxonomy): Bacteria > Bacillati > Actinomycetota > Actinomycetes > Mycobacteriales > Nocardiaceae > Rhodococcus > Rhodococcus sp. NPDC057529. The sequence continues at coordinate 39,698 of NZ_JBHVEY010000023.1, read as the reverse complement.
GGGTCCGCCCATCACGACCTTTCCCTGCTTGTGGAGATTCGCGATGTACTCGATGTGAGGGTCTCGAAACGTGGGGCGCAGATCGCGTCTGTCGTAGGCGAACTGCAGCAGGAACGTCGTCATGATGTCGACCCCTTCGGCGGCGTCTGCAGACCGGTGTGGACCGAAACGCTGCGGGGATCCCCACTGCTTGCGCTCGGGCAGGTCGACACCGCCACCAAGCAGGGTTCTTCGGCCAGGAAGGTGATCCGGTCGCCTGTGACCGCGGCCGACGGCGCGAATCCCAGCGCGCCGTGCGCATCGATTCCGGTGCGCATGAACAGGTTGAAGGGATCGTGGACGTCACGTTCACTGAATCCGTACGCGACGATGGCCGCGGTCAGGTTCTCGAAGCATCCGTTCGAGTCGAGCCCGTACCGGCGGCTTCGGTATGGGCGACTGCAGGGCGGATAGAGGATGTCGTGCCCGTGCAACGACCGGTCACTGTCGTAGTCACGTTCGTGCAGGGTGTCGAGTGTGATGGTGAGCAGCGCCCGCTCGTGCGGCGAGTTGGAGATCAGTTGATGTCCGGTCGTCAGCCTGGTGCCGTGCCGCATCCGAGTGTGCGACGCGGAGAACCGTTCACCGTGCCGCTCCGTTCCGAAGACGAGCATGTCGAGGACTTGGGGCCCGTCGTCGAGGATGACGGACAGCGTCTGTCCCGCTGCCAGTGGAAAGGCTTCGGAACTTGCCGGTGCCAGCTTCACGGTGTACCCCACGGGTTGGTCGTCTTGGTACGTAGTCACTTGTCGCCCGGTTCTGTCTCTGCTGCTGCATGGTCGTTGGAGATGTCGAGCACCAGGCTCTTGAGCTGGGTGTAGTGCTCCACCGCCGCCGATCCTAGTTCGCGGCCCAGGCCCGACGATTTCATGCCGCCGAACGGAACGGTGTGGTGGAAGATGCCGTAGGTGTTGGCCCACACCGTTCCGGCCTGGACGCGACGCGCAACACGATGGATGCGGCCGATGTCCCGTGACCACACTCCCGCGGCCAGACCGAAACTGGTGTCGTTCGCGACCGCGATGGCGTCGCGCTCGTCGGTGAAGGGCAGCACGCTCAGAACTGGGCCGAACACTTCTTCCTGGGCGATGGTCGATCCACGACGCACGTCGGTGAGGATGGTCGGCGACACGTAGAAGCCATTGTTCTGCGGGATCGGTGGGCCTGTGATCGGTTCTGCACCTTGGAAGACGGCAGTCGCCAGCAGAGACTCGATTCGGTCCCTTTGGTCCCGGGATATGACGGGTCCGATGTCGGGTTGGTCGAGCATTCCGTGCCCGATCACGAGATCCCCGGTTCGGCGGGCGAGTTCGGCGACGAACTCGTCGTGAATGGTGTCCTGCACGAGCAGGCGGCTTCCGGCGACGCACAGCTGCCCGCTGTTGGTCCAGATCCCGCCGAGCACGGCGTCGGCCGCGGACGTGAGGTCGGCGTCGGAGAACACGATGTGCGCACTCTTGCCGCCGAGTTCGAGGCCGAGTTTCTTGAGCGAGTCGGCCGCGGACCGCATGATCGACTGGCCGGTGCGCGTCGAGCCGGTGAACCCGATCTTGTCGACGTCCGGATGGCCGGCCAGGTGCTGGCCTACTGTTCCTCCACCGATGACCACGTTGACGACACCGTCGGGTACGCCGGCCTCGGCGACGAGATTGGCCAGGTACACCGTCGACAGGCTCGCGAGCTCGGATGGTTTGATGACGGTCGTGTTCCCGAACGCCAACGCGGGGGCGAGCTTGTACATCAGGATGGGAAGCGGGTAGTTCCACGGAGTGATGGCCGCGCACACACCGATCGGCTCTCGGACGGTAGCGGCGAAGAATCGTCTCGGCGCGGGCACCACGGTGCCCTCGGCCTTGTTGGCCCACCCCGCGAAGTAGCCCAACACCGCGATGGCCTCGTCGACGTCTTCGGATGCCTGATCGAGGGGTTTGCCGGTATCGAGGGACTCGAGTTCGGTGAGCGTGCGATGGTGACGTTGCATGAGGCCGACGAGAGTGTGAAGAACAGCTTCTCGTTCGTCGGCGTCTTTCTCGGACCATCGTCCGTCATCGAACGCGGTGCGGGCCGCCCCCACCGCGGCATCGACATCGTCCGCTCGCGCTGCGGGGGCGGACGCGATCGTCAGGCCACTGCCTGGGTCGATTACATCGACGATCTCCTCGGCGTGACCGGGTTGGGACCGGCCGTCGATGAGAAGGGACAGCGGTTGTCCGTCGATCCAGTTGAGGGTCGGAGCGCTCAGCGCGTCGCGAAGACGCTCACGAAGAGATGTGGTCATGGTAGGTATGCCTCGTCTGACGGGGGGATGTGGTTGCCTGCGAACTCGATGATCGAGCGAGCACGTTCGCGCCGCTCCATCGCACCGAGGGCTTCCTCGACGCCGTCGAGCGCAATGCGATGCGTGACAAGGGAGTCGATGGGAAGACGGCCCGCCAGGTAGAGCGCTTCGAGCCGGGGGAAGTCCACTTCGGGAACCGAGGCGCCGTAGTTGCAGCCGATGATTCGGTGCCCGGAGATCGGGTCGATCTGCACCCGCGGCGTGGACGATCCGATCCCCACGACCACTCCGGTGCCACCGGCGACCAGGACCTCTGTCATGAGATCGAGCGTCTCCGGCCTGCCGACGGCATCGAACACGTACTCGACGCGCCTGCCGTCCGCCGCCGCGCGCACGGCACGCGCCACTCGCGCGGTGTCCTGCCCGCTGCTCACCGTGTGTGTCGCACCGAGCTGCCATGCCAGTTGGAGGCGGTGGAACTCCAGGTCGACGGCGATGATCGGATGGGCTCCCGCGGCGGCGGCCGCCATCACCACCGACAGTCCGACCCCTCCGCAGCCCAGAACAGCCACCGAGTATCCGGGTTGGACCCGGGCGTTGTTGAACACCGCCCCCGCACCGGTGGCGACGCCGCAGCCGATGAGCGCTCCGACGTCGAATGGAAGGTCATTCGACACTCGGACGGCGGCGGATTCGGGTACCACGACGCGCTCACTGAAGGTGCCGAGTCCGAGCATCTGCCTGATCGGCTTGCCGTCCTTCGACAATCGGGTGGTCCCATCCGCGAGCAGGTGCTCTTCGGTCCGCTGCTGTGTGCAGGCCCAGCCCCTCCCGACCTGGCACTGACGGCAGCGCCGACACGGCGCCACCCACGACAAGACCACGTGGTCACCGGGTTTGAGGGTGGTCACTCCGTCACCGACCCGTTCCACAATTCCCGCACCTTCGTGGCCCAGCACGGTGGGCTCGGTGATACCCCACTCACCGCGGCGCGCATGGAGATCGGAATGGCAGACGCCACTGGCAACGATGGTCACGAGCACCTCGTCGCGTCGGGGCGGCTCGAGGTCGACGATCCACTCTTCGAGGGGTTTGTCCGCGCCGAGATGGACCAGCGCGCGCGACCGCAGGGGGTTGGTGCCGGTGATGGACTGTGTCTGGGGTGTAGCCATATCAGAGCCTTCGTCAGAGCCGTGCAAACAATGGTGTACTCAGTCGCGCAGGGCGGTCGGGCTAGGCCTCAGCGCAACCGTCACACTCTTGAGCTGGGTGTAGTGGTTGAGCGCTTCGATGCCCTTCTCGCGGCCGTATCCGCTGGCCTTCTGGCCACCGAAGGACGCCTGCACGGCTGCGGTCGACCACGTGTTCACGTAGATCTGGCCCGCCTCGATGGCTTCGGACACCCGCAGGGCCCGCGAGATGTCCTCGGTCCACACACCGCTGACCAGTCCGAAGTCGGAGTCGTTGGCAATTGCGATGGCCTCCTCCTCGGTGTCGAACGCGATCACGACGAGCACGGGGCCGAAGATCTCTTCGCGCGCGATGCGCATCGAGTTGTCGACCTGCGTGTAGATCGTGGGGTTGACGTAGAAGCCGCCGCTCAGCGATTCGGTGGTGGGGCGGTCGCCACCGAGGACCGCGGTGGCGCCCTCGGTTCGCGCGATGTCGAAGTACTCCAGCACGGTGGAGTACTGATCCGCAGTGATCATCGGCCCGACGTCCTCGCCGACCCGCAGCTTCTCTGCGACCGCCACGACTGACTTGACGAACTCGTCGTGGATGCTGCGCTGGACCAGCAGCCGCGTACCGGAGGAACACACCTGCCCTGCGTTGGTGGTGAACGCGCGGACCGCTTCGGTCGCGGCGAAGTCGAGGTCAGCGTCGTCGAACACGATGTTCGCCGACTTGCCGCCCAGTTCCAGGGTGAGCGGCAGAATGCGGTCGGCCGCGATGTGGCCGATCAGCTTGCCGACCCCGACCGACCCGGTGAACACGACCTTACGCACGAGTGGGTGGGAGACGATCTCCGTACCCACCACCCCGCCCGACCCGCAGACGACATTGAACACTCCGTCGGGCAGGCCGGCCTCGGTGGCCAGGCGTGCCAGGGCGAACGTGGTGCGGGAGGTGGCCTCGGCCGGCTTCGCGACGATCACGTTGCCCGCCGCGAGTGCCGGCGCGGCCGCCCGGGCGGCCTGGTTGATCGGCAGATTCCACGGGGTGATCACACCGATCACCCCGTAGGGCTCCCGCAGGGTGTAGACGTGCTGGTTCGGGACGACGTCGATGACATCGCCGGCCGGCAGGTTGACCAAACCGGCGTAGTACTCGAAATACTCTGCGGCACCGCGCACCTCAGCCGTGGCGGTCTTGAGCGGCTTGCCGGTGTCGAGGACTTCGAGTTCGGCCAGCTGCTGCAGGTCGCGGCGGATCAGCTGCCCGACCTGCCACAAGATGCGGGCGCGGTCGGCAGAGCCGACCTTGCGCCATCCCCAGGCGGCCGCGTGGGCCGAGCGGACGGCGGCATCGACGTCGGCAGGGGTGCCGAGGGCGACATCGGCGCCCTCACCGCCGGTGGCCGGGTCGACTCCGCGTCGGTGCTCACCGGTCAGCGAAGGAACGGCACGTCCCGAGATCCAGTGTTGAACCTCGTCGGTCGGTGCCTGTATGTGTACGGAGGTGGCTGCGTCAGTCATCGATAGCCTTTCGCTCGATCATCGGGCCTACTGTTCGGTCGTAAGGGAGGCCAGACGCTGCTGAGGCCGACCCTGGGCGGCCGCCGCCAGCGCGATGACGATCTCGTCCGGGTGCGGTGCATCCGGCAGCCGGACCTCGAAGCTCTGGTGGTGCGAGCGGATCGTGGCGTCGGTGATGTGCTTGAGCGGGATGTCGAACACGGTGCCCGCCGCCGCGCGCTTTTCGACCGCCGGCAGCAGAGTGGTCGCGTTGGCCGCGTTGCGGAAGTGATCCCCGAACTTGAGCGTGTGGATCAGGCCCGAGCCGTGCTCGATTTCACCGTTCAGGCCGACGATCGCGGCCTTGCCGTAGGCCTCGGGGGTCACGCCGAGGGCGGCGACGACCCGCGGTGCGAGCAGCTCACCGAGGCTCGACGCGTTGTCGTCGATGCCAGGCCCCAGGTTCTCGACGAAACCCTGACCGGACCAAGGGTTGTCGATGACGGCGGCCACCACGGCTACGCGGGCGACGGGTTCGACGGCGCGGCCGCCCTCGATGAGTACCTCGTCGATGATGGTGACGATTTTGCGGATGTTCACAGGAAGACTCCTTCGAGATCGGCGGAGACCACGGGTTGATCGGTTGTGCGGTCTCCGGAGCGGGGGAACGGGCGGGTGCCCGAGGATGCGGCGGCGACGATGACGATCTCGTCGGCAGCGGGTGCATCGGGGATGCGTGCGACCACGGTCTGGAAGTGGTTGCGGGTCGGTCCGGCGTCCTTGCGGCCGAGCGGAACGGTCAGGGCGGTTCCGGCGTCGCCGCGGTCGTCGGCGAACGCGATGACGGTGTCACCGGCCAGGAACTCGCGAACCAGGTTCGCGTAGTAGGGGGTGTGGATGAGCGCTGCACCGTGTTCGAGTTCGCCGGCGACGCCGATGATGGCGCCCTTACCGAACGCCTCGACACGGTCGGGGCCGCCGATGCGGTCGAGGACGCGGTCGGTGAGCAGTTTCGCCAGGCGAGGTGCGATCTCGCGGACCGGTGTGACCAGATCGGAGTCGACCGGGTTTCCGATCCAGGGGTTGCGCACCACCGCGGCCGCGGTGACACGGGTGGCACCGGCGACCGGTGCCCCGTGTTCGGACAGGATTTCCTCGGCCTGCACGACGATCTTGCGCACCCCCCATCGGGCCTCGATGGAGGACGGGTCGGTGTGCCGGAGGCGGGCGGTGGTGGTCATACCGTGACCGCCTCGGAGGCCCGGTGCGTGAGCGTGACCGCACGCTTGGGGGTGGGGGTGTTGCGGCTCTTGGTCAGGCGCACGACGCCGTCGGTGATGACGCAGGCGACGCCGGGGATGTCGCCGATGTCGAGCGCGTCGAGCGCGTCATCGGCGCTCGACCCGACCGGTGCGTCGAGGACCACCAGGTCGGCGTCGCGGCCGACCTCGAGCTTGCCGGCGTTGAGTTCATACACGTCGGCGACGTTGCCCGTGGAGGCGATGATGCCCTGCCGCGCGGTGATCGGCCCCAGGGAGGCCATTTCCGCGATCTGGCGGAGCATTCCGAGCGGAATCACACCCGTTCCCGTCGGGGTATCGGTGGCAATGAGGATCCGGTGGAACTGGTCGTGCTCGAGTGCCAGCTCCGCGTAGTGGATCGACGACCGCAGGTTGCCCGCGTGCACCAGCTGCAGCGCGATGTCGAGACCTTCGGTCACCAGCCGGCGGTTCTCGTCGCGGGTGAGGGAGGTCGGACCGCCGTTGCAGTGTCCGGAGATGTTGGGGCGGACCTCGAGCAGGGCGTCCACCGTGATCTTGCTGAGGCTGCCGGCGATGCTGCCGCCACCGGTGTGGAACATGACCTTGATGCCGTTGCGCTTGGCCGCGGCCACGACCGGTGCGTATGCCTCCGGCGAGGCGAAGGCCCCGAATCCGGCCTTGGCGAGCCAGACGCCCTGATCGTTGATCTCCCGGAAGTCGGCGTCGGTCAGGCCCGGCTCCAAGATGATCGAGCCGGCGTGCACGCGCATGCCGCCGGGCCGGTAGTTCTGGTAGCAGTGGTTGGCGGCCACGGCCAGGGCCTTCACGCCGGCGACGTCGGTCGGGCGGCCGGGGACGTGCACCTCGCTGGCCGAGATCACCGAGGTGGTTCCGCCGTGCACGTAGCTCTCGAGGAAGCCGATGGTGTTCTGGCGGGGCGTGTAGTCGCCGAACGTCGAGTGCACGTGGGAGTCGATCAGGCCGGGAACGACGGTCGCTCCCGCGACGTCGATGACCTGCTCGTGTGCCCCCCGGTCGACCTGGGTGGTGTCTCCGATCCAGCTGATGGTGCCGTTGTCGGTGACAATGGCATCACCGGGCAGGGGTGCACCGTCCCCGGTGCCGAGGACTGAGTTTCCGATGTTGATGATCGCTACGGACATGATGAACGCGCGTCCTTTCTTACTGTGCGGGTGTGACGGGCTGCGGCCCGTTGACGGTTGACGCTCGGTTGGCCAGCCGCGGAAGCGTTTCGCCGGCAATCAGGGTTGCCGTCAAGGTGAGGAGGGCGAGGACCGAGACGTAGGCCGAGAAGGCCACCGAACTGCCGAAGACCTGGTACAGCGAGAGCCCGATGATCGGGGTCAGGCCACCGCCGAGGACCGCCCCCAGGTTGAATCCCAGCGAGACGCCCGAGTACCGCACTTCGGTGTCGAACAGTTCCGAGAAGTACGCACCGTGGGTGCCGGCGAAGGCCGCGTGGATGATGCCACCGACCAGTACGACCAGGATCACTCCGACGGTCTGTCCGGCGTCGACGACCCCGAACAACAGGAAGATGTACGGGATGACCGCGATCGCTGCGCCGGCGTAGACGGGGCGCCGGCCGATGCGGTCGGTCAGGGCGCCGAACACCGGGACCAGGACCGCTTCGACGGCGACCGCGAACAGCACGGCTGCGAGAACCAGGCTCCGCGACATCTCACCCACGCTGGTCGCGTACTGCAGGATGTAGACCGTGGTGATGTAGTAGGCCGCGCTCTCACCGAGACGGAAACCCACCGCGAGCAGCAACGGCTTCCGGTACCGGGTGAGCAGCGTGACGAGCGGGATCTTGGCAGGAGTGTGCTGGCTCTGCTCCTCGCGCTTGGCCTTCTGCTCGAGGAATTCGTCGGTTTCACCGATCTGCAGGCGCACCCACAGGCCCAGGGCGAGCAACAGCGCCGAGAGCGCGAACGGAATCCGCCATCCCCAATCGAGGAACTGATCGTCGGTGAGGACCACCGAGAAGATCGCCAGAACGCCTGCGGCGATGAGATTTCCGAGTGCCGGTCCGATCTGCGGGAAACTCGCCCAGAAGCCGCGGCGCCGGGCGTCGACGTTCTCGGTCAGCAACAGCGTCGCCCCACCCCATTCACCGCCCATGGCGAATCCCTGGATCAGCCGCAACACGATCAGCGTGATCGGGGCGGCCACGCCGATCGCGTCGAAGGTCGGCAGGAACGCGATGAGGAAGGTCGAACCGCCCATCAACATCAGACTGGCGACCAGTGTCCGTTTCCGGCCGAGCCGGTCCCCGAAGTGCCCGAACACGGCCGCGCCGATCGGTCGTGCGAAGAACCCCACCGTCAGCGTCGAGAACGCCAACAGTGTTGAGACGAAGGGGTCTTCGCTGGGAAAGAACGCGACGTTGAACACCAGCGCGGCGGCCGTGCCGTAGAGGAAGAAATCGTAGTATTCGATTGTCGTGCCGATCAGGGCGGCGAACGCGAGCCGGACCTTGGACTTCGGGGGCTGTGCAGCGGTACGTGCGGGGGTCGGCGCGTTCCGTCTGTTGTGTGACATGGGGGTGTCCTCCGGGGGTGAACGAGCGGCGGAGTTCGTGGTGAGGCCGGGGCCTCACAGCCAGATGTCGAGTTCGCCGTCCGGGTCGACGAACGATCCGAATCGACCGGAGAAGAACGCCAGCGGCTCGCCGGCACGGTGCCACGCGTGGTGCACCCGCCCGAGCAGGATCATGTGATCACCGGCTTCGATCTCGCGTTCCACCGAGCATTCGAGTGTGGACAACGCCCCCGGAGCCACCGGCAGACCCGTTGCACCGCGGTGGATCTCGAGGCCGTCGAACTTGCCGTCACCCGGTCTGGCGAACGCCGAGGCGATCCGCTGCTGATGGGCACCGAGGATGCTGACCGAATAGGCGCCGGCCGCTCGTACGTCCTCGGCGACACGGCTGGTGGTCGCCAGGCTGACCAGCACCAGCGGAGGCTCGAGCGACACCCAGGTCAGCGAATTGATCGTGGCTCCGTGCGGACCGCCGGCCTCGGTTTCGGTCATCACGATTCCCACTCCCGTGAGGAATCGACCCATCGCGCGGCGCAGGTCGCTGGGCTGCGCGTCGCTCAGCTTCGGGGGCTTCTCGATCGTGGTCATGACTACACCGCCAAGGTCGGTTCGATGGAAGTGGTGACCGCGGTCTCGAGGTCGTATTCCGCGAGGAAGTCGTCGACACGTTTGATCGAGGAGGTGTAGTCGTACTGCTGGTACGCCCACATCTTGGTCAGGAAGGGAGCGCCGTTGTAGAACATCTCGTACTGCTGATGGCGGCCGGCGAACTCCGAGCCGACCACATCCCACGCCAGCTTGAACAGCTTGATCCGGTCCTCGGCGGGCACGCCGGGCGAGACGATGTACTTGTCGATCATCGGGCGAGTGATCTCGCTGCGCATGTCGGCCACACCGGACGGCACCTGCAGCGCACCGCCGCCGCACAGGTCGCGAACGATGTTGATCACCCGTGGGTAGAGGTCGGCCTGCCTTGCGACCTGCCCGTACACGGCCGGACGGCTCGGGACGGCGAACCCGTGGTCATCGACGATGGCGTCGTACTCGGCGGCGTGCAGGCTCGCCGTGACCGAGGCCGCCAGGCTGGCCAGCTCACCGAGCTTCTCGATGACGCCGGGAAACTTGTCGACCTTGTTCATCGACGCGATCTGATGGGCGATGCCCAGGATGAAGTCGAGCTTGACCGACAACCGGGCCTGTGCCTGCCAGTTGGCGAAGACGTGCGCACCGGTCGCCTGGAAGCTGCGGTTAAGCACCTCGGGGTTGCGGTCGACGAACACCCGGTCCCACGGCACGAACACGTTGTCGAAGATGGCGAAGGCGTCGGTCTCGTCGAACTGCGTGGTCAGCGGGTAGTCGTACACGCTGGTCGCCGCCGGCGCGTAGGGTCGCCGCTCGAGCAGCTTGAGCCCGGACGTGGCCATCGGGATGGCGAAACTGACGGCGAAGTCCTTGTCCTCGGCCTTCAGGGGCTTGATGCACGAGACGAACAGCTCGTCGGCGACAGCGCCGGAGGTGGCCAGCATCGCCGAACCCCGGACGGTGATGCCCTCCTCGTTGGAGTCGACCACGCCCAGCTGGAGGAAGTCCTCACCCCACCCGCTGGCGATCGTGTCCCGCGAGACCTGCGGCGGGATGATCACGTACGCGAGGAACAGCGACTCGTCGAGGACGCGCTGGTAGAAGCGCTCGATGTTGTCGCCGAACTGCGTACCCTGCTCGTCGAAGACGTGGCGGTGCGCGGCCATCGCGGAAATGGTCGACGGCACGTGATCCGGGCTGCGGCCGACAAAGCCACAGGTCAAGCCGGCCAACTTGGTGTGCGCTTCGCGCCGGGTCTTGAGGTCCTCGGCCGAACGCGGCGTCAGGAACGCCTTGTTCGCCTCACGCCCGGTTTCCGGAGCCACGTAGATCATGTCGTTCTCCGGGTCGGCGACGAAGTCGTAGATCTTCGCCACCGTCCGTGCGATGGGCGCTGTCGCCGGATGGTCGAGGACGTTCTCGACCGGCTTGCCGTCGATGAGAATGCAGCGGCCGTCGTTCAGCCCTGCGAGATAGTCAGCTCCACTACGCATTTGTGTCTCCTCTGATTGCAACTCGACGGTGCGACGTGCGCCACACCGCGACGATGAACACACAGTACATTGCGTAAGTTACTTCTGTAAATAACCTACTTATATCTTGCTGAGTACGGCGTTGACGATCCAGCGGCGATCACGGCAGACCCTGGTGGAAGGGAGGCGTTGCCCCTCGCCGGGGAGTCGGTGACGTTGCCTATCCGGTCGGCGGAGCCGAGGACATCGGCCGGGGAAGAGTCGTTGATCGAGATCATCTGTGGCTTTGTCGGCCGAGACCGTGCTGGGGCGCTGCATGCGATCGGCCGCGGTCAAGCGGTGGGCCTGGCAGCTTGGCCGGTGTCACTCATGGTTCCTGGAGTCGATGCTGCTAGACACGACCGGATCGCGGGCCTGCCGAATCCGGCAGGGAGGAACTAGTTTCCTCGACCCTGTCCGGATCCGCCGTGACTACGCCCCGCGGGCGACCGGCACGGACGCCGCGGGCACGGTTGCTGGTCGATGACGTCGTCACCATCGTCGGAGCCGCCCGGCGGGCTGTTACCGGCGGGGCCGCCGGGGTGCACGAACGCCGCGACACAGCTCTGATATTGATGGGGTTCGCCGGTGCGTTCCGGCGCGGCGAACTCGTCGCCCTCACCTGCGCGGATGTGACCGTGCACCGGATCCACGGGGTGCACGTGCGGTTGCGGAGGTCCAAGACTGACCAGGACGGCACCGGCACGGTGGGCGGTACCGTTCACCACCCACCATCACAGCTGCCCCCATGCGCATACGTGCGGTGGGCGCAGGTCGTCGCCGCATACGATCTTGCCGGCCGCCCCGGGGTGATCCGGGTTGCTGCGCACCGCACCACCGTTCGATGGCCCATGTCTGCCGATCAGCGTTGCCGCGGATGCGGGCCCGTTGTTCCCTTCGATCGCCAAGAACGGCAACCTCTCCGGCGCCGCCGCGTCCGGCTACGACGACAACGTCGTCGTAGCCAACTTGGTGGGCACTCGCTGCGCGCAGGGTTCGTCACCCGGGCGTTCCTCAACGGCACCGACGCACACGCCATCATGCGGCAGACCGGGCACCCCCGCGATGGTCGAGCCGTCACGCGAACACGCACCCCTCGTCGGAAACGACGTCACCGAGATCGGTCTCTGCGCATGTACGTCGACCTCAATACCATCGCGGGTGCGGCGGGTAACAGCCAGACGAGACGACCTCTCCGCCGAAACTGCTTACGAATCGGACCACCAGGAAGATTCATCGAAAAGTACGGACGCGTAAACCGTTTCGAGCGTAGCGGTCGTTAGCAAGCGCACGCGCGCGCTGCGGATCACTTGCTTCGGCTGAGAAAACCGAGGAGGTCGTGCCGGGTGATGACGCCCGCGGGCTTACCCTCCTCGACAACCATGAGCGCGTCGGTCTCGCCCAGGGCCTTGGTGGCGCCGTAGACGTTCTCGCCTGCACCGATGAGCGGGAGCGGCGAGCTCACGTGCTTGGCGACGGGATCGGCGAGGGTCGCGCGGCCCTCGAACACCGCGCTCAACAGGTCACGTTCGGTGACGCTGCCTGCGACCTCACCGGCCGTGACGGGCGGCTCGGCGCCGACGACCGGCATCTGCGAGACACCGTATTCGCGCATGATCTCGATGGCATCACGCACGGTCTCGGACGGGTGCGTGTGCACGAAGTCGGGCAGCGCGCCGGACTTTCCGCGCAGCACCTCCCCGACTGATGGCTCGTCGGTCTTGTCGTCCAGGCGCGAGCGCAGGAATCCGTAGGACGCCATCCAGTCGTCGTTGAAGATCTTGGCGAGGTAGCCGCGGCCGCCGTCGGGCAGGAGAACGATGACCAGGGCGTCGGGTCCTTCGCGCTCGGCCACCCGGATGGCCGCGACCGCTGCCATTCCGCACGACCCACCGACGAGGAGCCCTTCTTCACGCGCCAGACGACGCGTCATGTCGAACGAGTCGGCGTCGGACACCGCGATGATCTCGTCGGGAATCGACGGGTCGTAGGCGCTCGGCCAGAAGTCCTCGCCGACGCCCTCGACAAGGTAGGGACGCCCTGTGCCGCCGGAGTACACCGAGCCTTCCGGGTCGGCGCCGATGACCTTGACCTTGCCGCCGGAGATTTCCTTCAGGTACTTGCCGGTGCCGCAGATGGTGCCGCCGGTTCCGACGCCTGCGACGAAGTGGGTGATCCTGCCGTCCGTGTCCGCCCAGATCTCGGGACCGGTGGTCTCGTAGTGGCTCTGGGGGCCGGCGGGGTTGGCGTACTGGTTCGGCTTCCACGCTCCCTCGATCTCGCGGACGAGACGGTCGGAGACGCTGTAATAGCTGTTGGGATCCTCGGGCGCGACGGCAGTCGGGCAGACGACGATCTCGGCACCGTACGCGCGGAGCACGTTGCGCTTCTCCTCGCCGACCTTGTCGGGGCACACGAAGACGCACTTGTATCCGCGTTGCTGCGCCACGAGCGCCAGTCCGACGCCGGTGTTGCCGGATGTCGGCTCGACGATGGTTCCGCCGGGTTTCAGCTCCCCGGACGCCTCGGCGGCGTCGATCATCTTCAGGGCGATGCGGTCCTTGGACGAGCCGCCCGGGTTGAGGTATTCGATCTTGGCAGCAACCGTCGCCGCGTTGTCGCCGACAACGGAGGAAAGCTTGACCAACGGAGTGTTGCCGATGAGTTCGGTGACGTGCTGAGCAATACGCATGACCCGCATGGTTGCAGATCTGGGACGGTCGGCGCAGTCGGCAAGGGGTCGGTGACGGGCTCTTCGGACTCGAATCCGGTGTCCGGAAACCAATTTGGAGGCGACTCGAGGTTGAGGAACTGTCGGTCGAGAACGGTCACAAGTGTTGACCGCCAACAAAATCGACGAGCTAGTTACGTAACTAATTTAGGTAAGATACTGTGTGATGAGCATCGCGATGTGGCGTGAGTCGCAATCAGGAGGAGAGCCCATGCGTACAGGATCCGATTACCTGGCCGGACTGAATCATGTTCGCTGCATCTTGATCGACGGTGCCGAGCAAAAAGGGAAAGCGAAGAACACGATTCAGGGGGGTTGCGAAAGTTCCGCTGATCACCTTGTTCGCTCAGTATCCGAAACCGCTTTCGGTCGCCGCTGGGTTCCGTTTGGGTGAGATCACGGCCGTAGACCGAGGAAGCTCGACTGCGTCTCGGTCTACGCATCGGTTCTTGCGCTGCTCACACCGACCGCCACACCGCTACGTGTGAGCCAGTCACCCTTTGGCTTCGAGCGCATGCCTCTGTGAGCGGCGTTACGGATACTCCACCGAGCTTGTGCGTGCGAAAGGTCGACGGAATGGCCACAGGTCGGGTGCGCTGAGGACTCAAGCAGCATAAGGCTCATTCCTCCGTCCTATTGGTCACGTTCACCGACCAACGGTTGGACCCGCCCCGCGGGTACACAGTGTGACGAGTATCCGTGTCGGTGACCATCGCGCTCAGGGCCTCGTCGCGGGCATGGCGTTCCGGCCGTCCTTGCAGTCACTCGACGTCGCCTGCACGTCGAACGGAACGACCCCACGAATGATCTCATTTGCTCGACGACTGTCCTGCGCCATCGCGGGTTGCCGGTGCCCTCCCCGGCGTGTCTGCAGCAGATCGGTGACGCCTTCCGGCGTTCGGTCGTCTCCTACGCCGACCGCATCCCCCGTGGTCCGGTTGAAGTCCTCCGACACAACATCGAGGTGATGCGCCACTACTGTCTGTAGCGGCGCGCACCGGGCGCTCGCAGGTGGCCGCGTCGGCGTGGAGCAGGAAATCAGCGTGGCGATCATCGTGCAGGTCTCTTCTAGCAAGTTTGTGTCAGAAGATGTGTGCACCGCTCATACGAAGCCCAGTTCGGCGTGCAGTCGAGTTCCGAAACTGACAGTGGGGCGCGGCGCCGCGGGTGCTCACCGACTGGCGCCGTGTAGACCATGCCACCGCAGGTTGGGGTTGCCCCCAGTCTCGGTGGTCTTGCCGGCGCCCCTGACCGCCCCGGTCGTACCGGCTCTCTGCGCAGCTACGCCCCGGGGCGGGCTGATGTCGCCGACGCGACTATTGCTGTTGTTCGGCGTGTGCCGCGGCGACGAGGCGGTCGTGCATCCAGGTGTCGAGGCGTTGACCGGCTTTGTGGGCGGCGGCGGTGCAGAGGGCGTGTTCGGTGTCGGTGAGCCGGATGGGGGTGATGTGGGTGGGCCCGTGTCCGGGGTTCTCGGTGAGTTGGTGGTGGAGGCGTTCGCGCATGTCGGCTGCGCTCATGTCGGTGAGCCGGGTGAGGAGCTGGGTGCCGGTGGATCTGGTGTTCGCGAGGAGGCCGAGTAGTAGGTGTTCGGTGCCGATGTTCTCGTGACCGAGCAGTGAGGTCTCCTGCATGCCCTGTTCGAGGACCTTCTTGGCCTTCGGGGTGAAGGGGATGTGCCGGGCTTCGTCGAAGTCCGGTGGTGAGGGTATTTCGTCGAGGGCGGTGTCGAGTCGGCCGGTGGTGACTCCCCAGGAGGTCAGGGTGGCAGCGGCGGGGCCGCCGGCGGCGTGGATGCCGGCGAGGAGGTGTTCGGTGCCGAGGTGATCGTGGTGGTGGGTGCGGGCGGCGTCGGAGGCGAGGACGATGGCGTGGCGTGCCTGGTCACTGAATCGCTCGAACACTGTTCATCTCTCCTTCGGCGAGCCCCCTCGGCGCGGAGTTCCGCCCGGTGCCCTTTGAGTATCTCGCGACGGATGTGCCGGAACATCGGTTGCACCCGATTTGGGGGACCTGTACCCCCCCTCGGTGGCAATCGTCCGTGCCCCTGTTGTGATGGCATCTCCGGATCTAAGAATGAATATGATGCCGTTCATGCATGAGCTGTTGTGGTCACGCATCCGCCTGCTGAGCACACCGTGCGTGATCTGGTGGGCGGCTGGTTCGACGCGGGGCTGACACCGCGGGGACGTCGTGATGCCGGGGTTGGTTGCGCGGGAGCTGTGTCGTCGCCGCGAGGTGGTGGGGCGGCCGCTGCGGATTACGTCGTTCGATCTCGCATGCTGTGCGGAGACTGCGGGAATCCTTGCCGACGCGCTGGGTGCTGAGGTGCGGGTGGATGCGCGGTTGCGGGTGATCAGTTTCGGGGAGGCCGAGGGGCGACCGAACGCGTGGCTGTCCGGTCAGCAGATTCCGGCGTCGGATGCTAATCGGCTCGATCACCGGGGACCGGTCCCGGGCGCGGATTTCGACGCGAGGTCGCGACACGGGTGCAAGCGCGTGTGCGGGAGCTGATGGCGGACCGTGATCGCGACCAGGCCCGGGGCGGTGACCCATTTGCGGCTCGACGACTACTTGGCGTGACAGGGGCGGTGGTCGCTCTCGCGGATACCTCTCACCTGGACGATGGACTGCAGAATCCGCATCGAAATCGGCTGTGAACAGACGCCTCATACGGTGTGGGCGGCGCGCAATTTATCGATGGCGGCTGCGGTGTAGCCGAGTTCACGCAGCACTGACGTGGTGTGTACGCCGAGGGCGGGGACCGGGTCGAATCGTGGCTCGACTCCGGCGAGGTTCGCGGGCGGCAGCAGCGCCCTGACCGGGCCACCGGGGGTGTCGACCTCCCGCCAGCGGTTGCGGCCGGTGAGGGAGGGATGAGCGAGGAAATCGGGCACCGAGCTGAGCCGGCCGTTGGCGATGCCGATCTTCGCGAGCAGTGCGAGCGCGTCCTCGGTGGTCATCTGGCGGGTTTGTTCGGCGATCAGTGCGTTGCATTCCTCGCGATGCGCGACCCGCGCCGAGTTGCGGCAGAAGCGTGGATCGGCCTCGACCGCCGGATCACCGAGCAGCTCCGTGCAGAATGCCGACCACTCCCGATCGTTCTGCACCGACAACAGCACCGTGCCGTCGGAGGTGGGGAAGGCGCCGTAGGGGGCGATGGTGGCGTGTTCGGCGCCGACCCGGCGCGGTTGCTGGCCGCCGTACTCGGTGTAATACGCGGGCGAGCCCATCCACTCGCCCAGCGCCTCGAACAGGGCCACCTCGACTGCCCGGGCCTGTCCGGTCGTGGCGCGGGTGAACAAGGCGGCCAAGATGCCGCTGTAGGCGTACATTCCGGCGGCGATGTCGGCGATCGAGATGCCGACTCGGGATGGGCACGACTGCGGGCCGGTCAGTGCCATGACCCCTGACTCGCCCTGCACCAGCATGTCGTAGGCCTTGCGGTCCGACCACGGGCCCGTGTTGCCGTATCCCGACACATCGCAGGGGATGAGGGAGGGATAACGCTCCTGCAGCGACGTTGCGTCGAGATTCATCCGGGCCGCGGCGCCGGGAGCGAGATTTTGCACGAAGACGTCGGCCGTCGCCAACAGCTTCTCCAGGATCTCCCGCCCCGCAGAGGACTTGAGGTCGAGCGTCACCGACTCCTTGGACCGGTTGAGCCACACGAAGTAGCTCGACTCACCGTTGACGGTTTCGTCGTAACGCCGTGCGAAGTCACCGGTGTCCGGCCGCTCGATTTTGATCACCCGGGCCCCGAGGTCGGCGAGCTGCCGCGTCGCGAACGGCGCCGCGACTGCCTGCTCGACACTGACGACGGTAATGCCCTCGAGGGGCAGCGCGTCTCGGGTCGTCATGCTCTTGCTCTCCTAAAAGCTCGAATTGACAATGTTTTTCGTGTAGTCACCGCAAGTAGCCGAACACGATGGACGGCAGCCTCCCACCGGCATGGTCCGTTCCAGATGATGAAGTTCTCGAATCGATGAGCCCCAGGTTTAGGAGCGACCTGGACTGCCGCATCCCTGATCGCGTGCAGGTCCTGAACGGTGAGGTGGAGTTGAGTTTCATTGGGGTGCCATGTTGAGCCGCGTGGATAGTCCTTGTGTGGTTTCGTCGACATCTCGATATGTGCTCCAAGAACGGCTTCCACCTTGTTCGACTGGCTGAAGGTGCAGAGTTTTTGCAGTGACTCTACGAATGCTGGAAAGTCGAACGCGTAGAGTCGCCCCGGGTAAATCGTGTCGCCGGTCAGCAGCAGGCCGGTCGTGTAGTCGTAGAAGGTGATGGCTGAGGGGTGGTGCCCTGGGGTAGGTATGATCTCGAGGAGGCGACATCCAAGGTCGAGTTTCGCTGTTCCGTGCGGCCAGGAGCTGAGTCCGAAGAATTCCGCAACGTCGTCAGGATTGTGGCCCACGATCCGAGTCATGGGTCTTTCGAGAAATTGCCAGTCCGCCGCTATGTGGTCATGGTGGGCGTGGGAGTGGGCAACGATAAGTTCATAGCCGTCTTTGGGATGCTCGAGCAGCCACGACTCCAAGAGGGAATCGACCGTCTTTCTCAGTGGGAACCTCGAGCTGTCCGCCGTTGCGCCGGTGTCAAGGAGCAGGGCGCGATCTTCACCCAGCAACAGGTAGAGAAATGGGGCTTCGAAATGGTCCGAAATGCTCTGCCTCAGAATGATCGTGTTCGGCGCGACAGTATGGACCTGGATCGCAGGGGGCGACGGGGAGAATTGTGATGGTGCGCCCGAGCGCCATCGGATCCTGAGTTCCGGACTGGTCATGTTGTCACCAGCGTGTTCATGGGATGCTTCCTTTTTCGTGTTCGATCCAACGTCTGTCGTTGGGGATGGTTGGTCATGATCTCGACGACCCCTACGTGGTCAAGGTCTGGTGGAGTCCCACCGGGTTCATGTGGTGGTCTCGAAGCAACCGAGCCGAATCCGTTCGTGGGCGTTCGAAGACATCGAGCAGCCTTTCCGCCCGGTCGGCACCGATCAGCCCCGTCGCTTTCGCTACGAGATCATCGCGTGTGGCCCGGGCGCCGGGCGATCCCCGAAAGGCCTTCGTGTTGGACGTAAGGACTGTGCCGTCGACAAGCGTGACGCGAGCTTCGGCCGTCCAAGCAGTGGGGAACGTCGTTTCTACCGTGGGCGAAGTGACGCAGCGAACCTTGCGCATCAGTGGCAGTAGTCCGGGAGCAAGTTCGGCCGCATGGTCGAACTGGTCGACGGTCGCCGTGCCCGTGGTCAGGGCGAGCGCGGCAGCGAAGAACATGTTGAACTGGGCGTCGACAGCGGACTCGACCTGGAACTTGGCTTCGGCGGGCTGGCTCACGAGGCGTGCTCCGGCTTCGATGACCGCGATCTCGACGTCGTGAATGTCGTCAGAGGTGAGACAGGGCCGTTCAGTCGCGATATCGAGCAGGAGATCAAGATTGCCGTGCATGTATCGACAGCATGGGTAGAGCTTGATGCTCGTTCGCCAGGCGTACGCACCGGCTTCCAGGGGCGCGACACGGTCGGGAATGAATCCCTCTCCAAAGTTGTAGAGGAATCCATCGCGTCCTTCGAGCGCAGCCTGCGGAGCGATGAATCCGGCTCCTGCCAAGCGAACGGCCCGCACGCCGACAGCTGCGGCGTGACCGGCATTGAGGCGTTTTGTCCACGAGCCGTCCGAAAGGAATTCCAGAGATCCCGCTGCCATGGTGGCAGCAACCCCGATCGCATTTGCCGTCTGCTCTTCGGTCAATCCACGAAGTCGGGCCACGGCGGCGCTTGCCCCGATAACCCCGGCGACACCCGTCGGGTGAAACCCTCGCCCATAGCATTCGGCCGCGCCGAGAACGACCCCGACGTGGCACATGATGTCGTATCCGACGGTGGCGGCATCGAGCAGGGCTCCCAGTTCGGCACCGTGCTCTTCGGCAACCGCGAGGAGTGCGGGGAAAATAACGACGCCGGGGTGCAGCGATGCTTCCTCGAAGGTGTCGTCAAGCTCGAGTCCATGTGCAGTGATGCCATTGACCAGCGCGGCATCCTCAGCGGAAAGTCGGAAGCTGCCCCCCACGACGGATGCCGGTGACTCCGATAGCGACAGTGGAGCGTATGCCTCTCGGGCCGACTGCGCGGATTCGCGTTCGGTGCCCCCGAGGGTAACGGCCAGGTAGTCATAGAGCAGTGCGCGTATCCATTGGTTGCGCTCCGGAGAGAGCGCAATCGGTGCAAGTGCATGGCGGGCATAGGTTTGAGCGAGGGACATGCGAGTCCTTCCTGATTCATGCAGCGGGTGGCATACTGCGGCCACATAGTTGAGGCAATGGATGCACAGATGGCAGTGGGCAAGGAGCAGTTGACCTCACGTTCACTCGATGTGCGGTCGGTCAAGTTTGAAGATGCTCCAGTTCTGCGCATTAGCAAGATGTTTCATGTGACTGGCTGGTGGAGAATGTATGGAAGCTGCCGGTTGGGTTGCGCTGCCCTTCTCTCTCTCGGGCGGGGGGCGTTTCACTGGCAGGACGCCCTTTCCGGCTCGCGCCTAGTTCAGGAACCCCGCACCGCCGATGGCCTGGCAGGCATGCGCGGGAGGGAGCGTCGAGGCTGGTGGCAACGACGCAAGACGGGTGAATCATCAAGGTATAAAGGGTGTTGCGTGTTCATGCTTCGACCTCGGTACCGGCGGTTGCCGGTGCTGGCGTGTAGCCGCGGCTGACCAGGATCGCGATCAGGGCGGCCCCGGCAAGGGCGATCCAGATGGCGGAAAGTCCGGCCGTCGTGATGTGCCCGTCGGCGGCAAAGGTCGAGGAGAGCATCTTCACGACGGCCGCGCCGAACGCAATGCCTACTGTGAGGGAGAGCTCGTTCAACCCGGCGGCTCTGGCGGTCTCCCGAAGCGGGACCCCCTCGACCGACAGGGCACGCACGGCGGACTGGGAGATGCCCAGCGCCACATTGAACGCCGCGAAGCCGAGGCAGTACACGGCGAACGACCCGTGGCCCAGCGCCATCACCGCGAACCCAGCCATAAGGACCGTCCCGGCCAGCATGAGCGTGGCCCGCTCGCCGAACGCCGACAGCGCACGGGTCGTAACCAGCGAGGCACCCAGTGAGAGCAGCGAAGTCAGGGCCAGCACGACGGCGATGGCCAGTGGATTCAGGTTGAAGCCGTACCCGGTGACGGAAGGGTCGGCGTGCAGGAAGATTCCGTTGGTGCCGAAGTAGCTGAACGAGGCGAAGCCGAACAGGAACGTGGCCAGCGAAACGCGGCGCACGCGGGGCACGGCGAGCAGACGCAGGCTGACGAACTGCTTGTCGGCGCGCCTGTCGATGCGGACCCACCATGCCAGCAGGGCCACGCCCAACATTCCGGACAACAGCGTGCTGGGAGAGGCCCAGCCCCAGTCCGGGCCCATCGACAGTGCCGTGATCAGCCCGACTAGGCCCAGCGAGCAGCACAGCATCGGCAGCACCGAGATCGTCTCCCTGGTGGGAACGCCGGCATCGGGCAGCAGGAAGGTCATGGCCAGGGCCAGGACCGCGAACGGGACCCCGACCCAGAGGCCCCGAGCCGGATCGTGGGCGCCGACAAGGCCCGCGAGCAGGCCGCCGAAACCGATGGTGATCATCAGAGTGCCGATCATGACGCTGACCCCGCGGCGGGTGTCAGCGGAGCTGGTCACCCGGAGGATGCCCATCATCAGGGGCATGAAGCCGACGACGCAGGTGAGCATGACGACCCCGATGCTCACCGTGAGCAGCGTCGGCACCAGAGCCATCAGCAGCACGCCGGCGGCCACGGCGATGGTGGAGATGCGCAGCACAAGCCGGTAACCGAAGCTATCGCCGAGGCGGGAAATGATCGGGGTCATCACGGCGAACGACACATTGGAGATCAGGAAGATTCCGTTGATCGTGGGATCGTCGATGTGCAGGTCGGGCCCCATGGCCGGGAGGATCGGGGTCAGGTATCCCTGGGTGACGCCGCTGAGCGCCTCGATGAGGGCCATTACCAGGATCATGCCGGTGATGGTCCGGCGAACGGCCGGTGCCGTAGGCGGGGAGGTAGTGGGCATGGACATTCCCTTGTCGAGTGGGGACGGGGTTTCGGCGCCCGATGTGGGGTGCATCACTAAGTGTGAGCGCCTAGTATTTCTGCTTGAGAAATCCCGGTAAAATCTCACTTGGGATCGATCTGTTGAAGGAAACAGCCATGATCTCCGAACTGGATCTTAAAATCATCCATGCCCTACAAATCTCACCGCGCGTGGATTGGGGGACCTTGGCTTCGGTACTAGGTGTCTCCGCGCCGACGCTTGCCCGGCATTGGGACGCCATGCGCGACGCCGGCATCGCGTGGGTGACGCCGAGTCCGGGGCCTCGGTACCTCGATGCCGGATGGTCGGCTTTCGTCTACCTGACCTCCACCCCCTCGCTCCAGGAGGAGCTCGTGGAGCGTTTGTGCCTGAACCCCGCCTTCGCAACTGTCATGTTGGTTTCCGGGCCCCATGATCTGGTGGTGGACTGCTACGCCTCGTCCTACGACAAGCTGCTGCACACGATGACCGAGTCGTTCGCCAACCTGCCGGGGCTGGTGCACCGGGAGGTTGTGTTCGCAACGGCAATCCACCGAGGCGTCGACGCCTGGCGCAGCGGGACTCTGGAACCGGGTCAGGTGCGCCAGCTGACGGCGCCGGTCGGCGCGAGAGCCGTCGGTGGGCACGCCCCGGATGCCGTGGACACCCGATTGGTAGCCGCGCTCGCCGACGATGGTCGGGCTTCCTGGGCACACCTCGGGGCAGAGTGCGGAGTGTCCGCGCAGACTGCCAAGCGTCGGATCGAGCGGATTCTCACGGCAGGCTACTTGTCGTTGCGCTGCGATGCCGCGATGGAGATTGGTGCCGGTCAACGTGAGGTCACGTTGCTGCTCACCGCTCCGGCAGCGTCTGTGGACGCCATCGGGGCGTATGTGGCCGGCCTGCCTGGGTGCCGCCTGAACGCCGGGCTTTTGGGGCCAGCGAACCTGCTGGTGACGCTGTGGGTACATGACTTCTCCGAGGTCCACGACCTGGAACTGGAGCTCGGCCGTCGGGCGCCTGAATGCACCGTCGTCTCCCGGGAGGCTACGGTGCGCCACTATAAGAGGGCGGGCAGACTGCTGGATGCCCGGGGCCGGTCGCGCGGGCGGGTTCCCATGCCCCTGTGGCAAGCCGAAACAGTGGCTTGACGTCATCGCCCGGTCAACGCCAGTCTTGCCGTGAGACGGCGATGAGTTTGTAGCTTGAGCCAACTCCGTCCATGGGGTTCGCGGCGCGCACCGACCGTGGGTGGGTGATCAGGCAGCGTGCCGAGGTCCTCGATGGGTTGCTGGCTGAATCGTCCCGGGTTTGATGCGCACCTTCTTTCTTGGGAAGGTAATCCTTATGCCGAATGTCTATCCAGCCGAGGTGCGAGAGAAGGCCGTGCGCCTGGTCCTCGAGCACCGTGGTGACTACGCCTCGGAATACGAGGCGATCCGCACAATCGCCGAACGGATGTCACTGAAGACGGAGACCGTACGGGTGTGGGTCCGCAAGGCCGAAGCGGCGGGTGATGGCACCCATGCCGCGTCGGCGTCCGAGGCGGAGATCGAACTGCGGGCATTGCGCCGGAAGAACGCCGAGCTCGAGAAGACCATCGAAATACTCAAAGCCGCAACATCTTTCTTCGCGCGGGAGTGCGACCCGCCACGCAAGTGATCTGCCGATTCATCGCCGAACACCGCGATCAGTTCGGGGTCGTACCGATCTGCCGCGTGCTCACCGAGCACGGGTGCACGATCGCCCCGAGAACCTTCTACGCCTGGCTGGCGCGCCCGCTGTCGAAGCGCGCCCTGTGGGACGCCACCATCACCGCGGTGCTGGCCTCGTACTACGTCGAGCGGGACGAGCACGGCAGACGCAAACCGGAGTCGTTGTACGGCTCGCTGAAGATGTGGGCCCACCTGCAACGTCAGGGCATCGAGGTGGCCCGCTGCACCGTGGAGCGACTGATGCGCGTGAACGAGTGGCGCGGCACCACCCGGACGAAGAGGGTCCGCACCACCATCGCGGAGCCGTCGGCGCCGCGGCCACCGGACCTGGTCGATCGGAACTTCCGGGTCGACCGGCCCGATGCGCTCTATGTCGCCGACTTCACGTACGTGCGGATGGTGCCCTGCTTCGCGTACACCGCGTTCGTGATCGATGCGTTCGCCGGCACGATCGTCGGTTGGGAGGTGTCGACGTCGAAGGAAACCGCGTTCGTAGAGCGGGCGGTGAATCACGCCTGCATGCTGCGGTCGATGCAAGGCAATCCGTTGCGCGAGAGGACTATTCACCACTCGGATGCGGGCTCTCAAGGCGGATTCAATCGGTCGTCGCAACACCTGGCTGTTGCAGTGAGCGTAGCTGCTCGGCGAAGACCTCGGCCGGGGTTCGCCAGTCGTGGATCTTGCGGGGCCGGTTGTTGATCGCCAGGGCGACGGCTTCGAGGTCCTCGGCGGACCACCTGGACAGATCGGTGCCCTTCGGGAAGTACTGGCGCAGTATGCCGTTCGTGTTCTCGTTCGTCGGTCGTTGCCAGGGCGAGTGCGGGTCGGCGAAGAACACTCTCGTGCCGGTATCGAGGGCGAACTGGGCATGACCGGAGAGCTCCTTCCCGCGGTCCCAGGTGAGGGTCTTGCGGAGCTGCTCGGGGAGCATGGTCATCGATGTCGTCAGCGCGGCGTTCATCGCGACGGCGCCGTAGCCGCCGAGGGACGGACCGTTCTTCACGGGTGGCTTTTCGCCCCAGCCCTCCAGTCGAGGCAGGTGCACGAGGATCGTGGATCTGCTGCTGCGCTCGACGAGCGTGCCGATCGCGGATCGGCCGGTCCCGATGATGTAGGGGTCGGACCGGGGCGCGGTGCCGGGATTACTCCCGGTCCGTTTCCCCGGCCCGCCCTCCGACCGGACGTGCGACTCTCATCGCATCCGGCGCTCCACGGACTGCCACTGCTAGGCAGGGACCAAGGTCTCTGCTCTGCTGGTCCACGGTGTGGGGATGTTGCTCGCCCGCCACCGATACCGAGTGATCGGGACGGTGGTGGTGTCGAACATGATGATCCCGTTCTCTTGCGGACGATTACCTGGCCTGCCGGTCAGGAACCGCCGGTAGAGATCCGCCCACGTGATCCGTTTGTGCCGTTTGAGCAGCCATTGGGTGACCCGATGCCAGGCGAAGGCATCGAGATAACCGAACGTCGCTTTCGACACGCCGTGACGGAAATACGCACACCATCCTCAGGGCGCCTGTATTGCATCCCTCTAACCCTCTATCCTGACACGGATGGTACGCGGTACAATACTGGCACAAGTGGAGGTGATGGGAATGCTCGTCGACCGGGATCGGGCCCGTGACTCGATCCATGCCTTGTCGGATCCGGACCTCGTCGAGTTGTTGGTCGAGGAGGTCTCCCGCCGGCCGACGCTGCGTCCCGTCCGCGACGACGTGACAGCGTTGCTGTCGATGAGCCCGGCGCTGGCGCGTCAGCAGGAGCGTGCGGTCGCCAACCCGGCCGCCGCGGCGGTGGCCCGCACGCGGATCGTCGCGTCCGTGCTGAACTCGATCGTCGACCAGCACGAGATGCTCGACTCCACCGCCGTCAGCCGTGTCCTGGGGAAGGCGGCCACCAGCCGCAACACCGCCAGCCGCCTGTCGGCGGCCGGCACGGTGATCGCGCTGCCGGTCTCGGGACACAAGCTCTACCCCGCCTTCCAGTTCGATCCCGAACGCCGGCAGGTCCGCCCGATCGTCGCCGAGATCAACCGGGCCCTCGGCGCGAAAGACGACCCATGGGGTGCGGCGTCCTGGTGGCTGAACCCGACCGACTTCGCCGACGACCCACGATCCCCGGCCGCACTCGCCGCCGACGGCGGGCACGAGCAGGACCTGCGGGACATGGCCGACGACCTCACGCAGGACTGAACCAACCGTGACCTACCCGGATCCACCCACCCCGCTGCCGCCTGCCCTGATCACCACCATCCCCGCCGATACCTCGCTGTGGCGCATCCACAGCGCCACCCGCGGCGCCGCGGAGTTGAACCCCACCGCCCGGCCGAGGGCCCGGGCCGGGGGCCGGTTCGACAGTCTCGACGGCTCCTACGGATACCTGTATCTCGGTGACAGTCCGGCCGCGGCGGTCGCCGAGACGCTCTGCCGCAACCTGCCGGTCGACCAGTCCCCGCGGCTGATCCCGCGGGCGACGATCACCGACCGGGTCCTGAGTGAACTGCGGACCACCCGCACGGTGAAGGTCGTGGATCTGACCGGGACCGGGGCGTCCCGGATCAACGCCGGCGTCTGGTTGTCCAAGTGCGACCCCTCCGGGTATCTGCACACCCGCCGGTGGGTCGCCGCGATCCTCGCCGCGAACCCCGATGTCGATGGCGTGCAATTCCGGCCGCGGCACGACGAGAACACCCTGGCCTGGATGCTGGCCGATGACCCGGCCACACACACTCACCCCGCCGTCACCGCCGTCGGAGGGGTGATCGCGCTCGACTCCGCCGACGGGCACTACCTGTTGGGTGCGATCCTCACCCCGCACAACGCCGCACTCGGACCGTGATCCAGCCCCATGTCATGCGGACAGCAGTTAGCGGCACCCTGGGTGACTGGGCTTCTTTCCTGATGGCTGTCAGCTGGTCGAGGGGATCCGCCGTCGACCGTCGGATTCGGCCACATCGTGATGCGTCGCAGTCGGCGGCCATTCCCGCCTGATTCCTTGCGGGATGCAGTGTCATTTGTGTGAATGATCCTGGTGTAAAACGGGTTCGGTGGTTGCCGCACCAGAATTTCCTGGGTTCCCCACGGCTTCGTATCTCGGGTTCGTGCACCTTGGTGTCACGTCGCGCCGTGGTGTCCGTTATGCGAAACTCTGCTCGTGGATGAGCTTCGGATGGTGGGTAAGTGGTGGCTTCCAACAGCGCCGACAGCGCCGGTCGGTGGGGTACTGGAAATCGATGCGAATGGGCGCAGTCGTCTGGAGCTGACTGATTCGCTCCTCGGCAACATGGACGCGCAGGTGGTGCATGGGGCTGCCGACGGCCGGCAAGTGACGCTGTTGGAGTGCCAGCCGGCGAATGGTGGGAAGATCACCATGGGCCAAGAGCACACGGTTGTGGAGGTGGTCCAGCCACGGGTCGTGCTTGTCGGCATACACCTCGAGTCCGCTGAGGATGAAGCGTTCGATGGGCTCGAGGTGGAGATGGCGAACCTCACGGCGTGGACACGGCGGTCCGGCATCAACCGGACGGACGTCTTCAAGGGATCCGAGGATGGTTCGGATAAGCTCACATTCGCCCGGGTCGTGGTGGAGCCTAGCGTGTTGGAGAAGGTTCTTGCCCGATTAGAAGACGCAGGTGAGACGGCGACGCTGGGGTGGACTCTGAAGTGGAACACGGCCACGGAAGCGTGGGAGCGGGCCTTCACCGTTAAGGAACTCGCAACGGTGACCGTTCGGGCCGATGAGAAAAGGACATGGCGCGGGTTCAACGAAACGGTGTCCGCGGTGCGGGACCTGGTCACTTTGGCCACGCAGGTTGGCTGCCGAGTAGGAAAGAAGACTCTCCTCGTGCGGGAGGCCGAGAAGGGCGAGGGCACTCGAGACTATCCAGTCGGGCTGTACTTCGATGCGGGCTCCGGCGACGAGCGCGCCGTCTCTCCGCACGACATCATCTTCACGCTGGATGATGTGGACTGGGGCATGCTGCTGCCGGCCTGGGTGGCGCTCCGCAAGAAAGTGGGACTGCCGCTCGACGTGCTGTTCAGCCTCGACTACAACCGGGGCGACTTCTATCAGAACCAAATTTTCAACGCGGCCTCCGCCACCGAGGGTTTCCATGCCGCGTTGCGTCCCGAGTCAATCGGGATCCCGGACGAGCTGTACCAAGAGGTGAAGACCACAGCCCGCGCCCTGTTCCCCGAGAATCCAGCGGCTCGTGATTGGATCCGGGGCCGCACGGGTGACAACCGGCCCGGGCTGAAGCAGAGGATCCTGGAGATTGCGGAAATCCCGGATCAGACGGCGGTGGAGAAGCTGCTGACCGACGTAGATATGTGGGCGAAATGGTTGAAGGATGCCCGTAACGCACTTGGCCACCTCAATACTGGCGAGTTGGAGGCGAAGGTCCCCGAGCAGGCCCGGTACCGGCTCACCTACCTCACCAAGGCCTTGCTTCATCTGGTGCTCATGCAGGAGCTCGGGTTGAGTGCTGCTACGCAGCAGAAGGCCGTGGAGAACAACTTCGGCTACTCGGCCCGCGCGTTCGGGGAGGTAGTGCGCGCTGCGAAGAAGTAGCCGAGGCGGGCCTGTCGCGCGGGCTGTAGGTCATCGCAGTGTCCGTTGCTTGGATGGTCCGGACGTTCGCGGCAGCGGTTACCCAGCAACCGTCCCGACGTCCGAGCGCGCGAGAGCCACCGGGGCGACAACTTTTTGCGCGCCCTGCGAGCGGTGGGCTCTGGAATGGGTGAGGGCGGAACCGATCGGGTCCGCCCTCACCCACTTCGTTCAGATCAGCGTCCTGGTGTGGGTAGGCACAATGATCCGGTGCAGGTTGCGTTCGCACCGCCGTGGGTGATGGTGGCAACGATGTTGTCGGAGCTGGTGACGTAGGCCTTGCTGCCGTCGGGGGAGACGGCGACGCCGCCGGTGATCGCGCCGACGGGAAGATAGGTGACCTCGGTGTTGGTGGCGGTGTCGAAGACCGCGACCGCGCCGCCTTCGGAGTCGATGACGTACAGCGTGTTTCCGTCGCCGGTGACGGAAACTCCGCCGAGGGTGCCCTTCACGGGAAAGGTTGTGCTGACCGTGTTGGTGACGGCATCGATCACGAACACCTCGGTGCCGCTGCGGACGTACGCGGCCTGGTCGGTGGCGGTGACCGCGACGGGGCGGCCGGCGGCCGGGACCGGGATGGTCGCAACGACGGTGTTCGCCGCGGTGTCGATGACCGAGACGGTGTAGTCGCCGGCATTGGTGACGTACAGATGTGTCGAGTTCGTCGCGGCAAGAATCGGGAACGACCCCACCGGGATCGTGGCCGAGATCGTGTTGGTGGCGGTGTCGATCACCGAGATCGCATCTCCGGTCGGCACATAGATGTGCGCACCATCCGCGGAGGCGGCGGCTCCCCAGGACGCGCTACCGGTAATCGGGACACTGGCGGTCACCGTTTTCGTGGTGGTATCGATGACGGAGACGGTCTTGCTGGTCGCGTTGACGACGTAGAGCCCCGAACCGTCGGGGGTGATGGCGATCCCGCCGGGTGCTTCGCCGACGGGAACGGTGCCGGTGACTGTGTTGGTGGTGGTGTTGAGGATCGAGACGTCGTTGCTCTGGGCGTTGGTGACATACGCGGCGGCGCCGTCGGGGGAGACGGCGACCTGCGACGGCGCCGCGCCGACCGGCGTGGTCGCGGCGACCGCGTAGGAGTATGCCGGGGCGGCACCGGCGGTGGTGGCCACCAGGGCGAATGTCGCGGCGGTCATGGTCAGGACGGTTGATGTGCGGCGGAGAAGGCTCGGCAGAGTGGTCGGCATGTGTACCTCTTCGAATCGGCGGTTACTGGCGCGAACAAACGGACCATAACCGACCCATCGGTACGGTTGTGCCGTACCTGCGAGAACAGACAGAGGCTGCGTTGCTTCTCGACCAACAAGGAGCGGGCTGCGGCCACCACGTTCGGTCCGCGCGAAGGAGCGGCAGATTACCCAAGGGTGCCGGAGGTTGCTGCGCACAGCGACGAAAACCGCGCGCCCTGTGCCACTGTCGAGCCCTGGTTGCGCGCACAGCCGGCGCTGTCGGAGCCCGGTATGGCACTCCTGCAGGAGGAGCACTCCTGATCAAGTGTCTGTGACCCATGGGAACGTGAAAGCTGTTCGTAACGAACGGTCTCTCCGTGCCGATCTGGGGGTGACGCCGTTCGGCTCGTCCATTCCGATTGAAGGTGAAGTTCGTTGATGTCTCCGTTTGTGTCCGGGTGTCCGAAGGTGGGGCTACCGGCGTGTCCGGATGCGGAACAGCACGTGTTCAAACGCATTGGCAGGACGCGGGGTGCGTGTTCTGGTACCCGTCGATCGCACCTGCTGGTCGGAGGCTCGTGGTGAGTCAAGCAATACCGTTGACGTTCCCGCTCTGGTCGGATGAGCCCGCTGTCCAGGATCTGTTGTCATTCAAAGCCGTCGCCGCCACGGTTGCCGATGCGCTCTTCGACGATGGCCTGGACCCGGTAGCGATCGGACTGTCAGGAGCGTGGGGGAGTGGGAAGACCAGCGTCCTTGAGCTCGTCAAGGCAGAGATCGAGCAGCGCTCGCAGGAAGCAGGATTTGAAGTCCTGGTCATCCCCACCCAGCCGTGGCTGTATGACCCAGCGGTCGGACCCAAGGAAAGCTTGATCGCTGAGGTGCTCGGCGCGCTGAGTAAGGAGTTCTCCGAGACGGATCCGGCAGGCAAAGCCGCACTCGACGGAATAAAGAAGCTCATACGCAAGGTGAACTGGTCGAAGGCGGTCAAACTCGCCACCAAGACCGCAGTCACCATGCAGATCCCGAAACTCGACGATGTTCTTGGGCTGGTCAGTGATGATCCCGACACCCTCGACGGCGATAAGGGGATGGCCGGCTTCCGCGAAGACTTCGCGAAGTTGTTGTCGGACCCAGCGCTCGCGCATGTTGAGCGCACTGTTGTGTTGGTCGATGACCTGGACCGTTGCCTGCCCGACACTGTGGTCGAGACTTTGGAGGCAATTCGGCTCTTCCTCTCGGCCAAGGGCATGTCGTTCGTCATCGCGGCCGACGAGGACCGGGTTGCCGAGGCGATCCAACAGAAGTTCAAGACATCGGATGCCGTCGCCGAGGAGCACGAGTCGCCGGCCAAGTTGTACCTTCACAAGATCGTGCAGACGACCATCCCGCTGCCCGGACTCAGCCGCTTCGACACGCATGCCTACCTATTCCTACTCCTGGTGAGGAGCGAGCTCGAATCGGAGGACGCCTTCACTGCTCTCATCGAGCAGTGTGATGACCTCCGCCGTTCCGGCGACAGTATCGACGACCTCACGCTGCCTCCGGGATCAGACCTGACGCAGCATCTAGCCACGGCAGCCCGGCTGACCCCGATCCTGTACGAGAAGTTTCACGGCAACCCTCGCCGGATCAAGCGTTTCCTCAACGATCTGAACGTCCGCCAGGCGGTCGCTGGCCGGCGTGGCATCGCACTCGAGTCCGATGCCATCGCCAAGCTCATGGTGCTGGAGCGCCTGCTCGAGAACGATTTCAAGCGGGTCATCGACTGGCTGGCGACGAACCATCTGCGGGACCGTCTGGAAGCCCTCGACGCTCTCGCCAACCAGGCACCACTCGCGGCCCCGGAAACCCACACGGATACCGTCGGCGAGCAAGACGGGGAGGACTCCTCGGAGCGAAGCGCCCCGGTCGCCACGGAAGAAGCTTTCAGCGACACACTCATTCGATGGGCCAAGCTCCCGCCGACACTCGATGCAACCACCATCTCCGGCTATCTCTATCTGGCAGCATCGTTCGCCAAGATCGAGGTCATCGACACCGGACTGCCAGAGCGGCTCCGCGACCTTGCCGCCGCCCTCAGCTCGAGCCTGAAACTGGATCGTGCCGGTATCAGCGACCAGGTACTGTGCGGTCTGCCCGAGTCCGATGCCCAGACCTTGATAAGCCACCTCGGCCGACGTACACGGGACCAGCCGAGCATCCAAAAATTTACGATCGAGAGCATGCTCCGCATCGCTCGCGCCCACCCAGGCACGCAGCCGGGGGTCGTCACCGCACTGCAAGCCATTCCGGTAGTAGACGTCGAGCCCGTCACGGCGATGAAACTGCGCCCCCTCGACGCCACCTCCTACAAACCGGTGCTCGACACTTGGGAGGCGGGTCAGCCGGGCGAGGACCTCGCAAGAACCATCCAGGTTGTGCGTACAGGCTGGTTGTCGGCCAGTGGGAACTAGTGGATCCTTCGGCGGCAGCGGTGGTCGCGATGCCGCCGACCTTCGAGACTCGATTGCAGACTGGATCGACGGTCTCGACGAGGCTGGAGAGCTGACCGACGCAGCGGTTGACGGCAATCCGGCGGAAGCCGGCCCGGGTGGGGAACGTCTAGATCCGGCGGCCCCTCACCAGATCGACCTGACGCCAGCGTTGCGGGTGCTGCTGCGGTCGCGTAGCGGTGTCGGCCGCGCGGACGGCCCGAGCGGCGGCGGTGGGGGAGCCGCCGGTGGCGGTGGTGGCGGTCGTTCGTCCGGAGGAGTCAGCCGCTCAGTCGGTCGTGTCTCACGTGCGGCCGGTCGTGGTGGACGGCTCGCCGTGGCGTACTCCGCTGGGGATCGTGAAACACTGTCCCGGGCGGGGCTCAACTACGACGAGTTACGGGCTCTCGGTGACCCGGTATCGGTCGGAATCAGGATCGTCGAGGCTGCCTTCGACACACAGTCCGACAGCACCATCGATGACTCGGAATCGCGCGACATCGTGGCTGGCGTCGTGGAATGGATCCTCGAACACCCTGACGGTCAGGTGCCCAGCCTAGAGGACGTGGTGCGCAAGTCGATCGAGATCACTATCGCCGAGGTCACCCTGACCGAAGTTGCTGCCCGCATCCATGAAACCGGCGCAACTCCCGAGCGGCGCCGCGAGACTGAGCAGACGATCCGTGACCTCGCGGCCGAGATGGCGAATCAGGCAACGCTGACACCTACCGGAGCCACCGACAAGGAGATGGCGACCGCCATCGAGACCGGCGTCCGGGACCTCGGCATCATCTACGGGGTCACACCATGACCCGCTGTCTACTTGCGATTTCGGAGCAGGCCGCCGACGACGCCATGACCGCCGGCACGTTTGACGAGGTTTTCCTCTGGTCACGATCTGCCAGGTCGACGTTCACTGGCACCCTCAGCCCGTATCTGGAGAGCCTCGGCGAGGTCAATCCACGAAATGTCGACCTCGTGCGTATCGCTCTCGGCGTCCTGGCAGCGGACCGGTCCGTGCTGCGGGAGGGCGGCGGAGCCTCCTGGAACACCCGCAGCTTCGAGCTGCATGTCCAGGTAGGGGACGCACAGGCCTGGGCGCGGGAGGCGAGCAACCTCGCGACCTTGGTCGGCTTCCTGACCGGTGACTACTGGACCTTTGAGTTCACGCAGGCAGCGGCCGACGACATCGATCCCCGGCAAACGGAGGATCCTGACTTCGACCGAACAATTCTCCTCAGCGGTGGCGCGGACTCCGCAACCGGCGCGCTTATCTCCGCGCTCGATTTGACAGAAGATACCTCGCAAGCTCTTGTCTCGCAGTACAGTTCGACGGCACTCTCACCGATCCAACAGGCACTTGTGAAAATGATCACCGGCCACGCACTCAAGATCCGCCTGGCCCACCACCAGTTCCACCTCAATCGTGGCACCCGACGCCTCCACGGCACAACGTTCCGCAACGAGACGTCGACACGTTCCCGATCGCTGCTGTTTCTGGCACTCGGCCTTGCGGTGGCCCAACGCGCTGCCACGCCACTATGGATTCCCGAGAACGGCTTCGCCTCACTCAATCCGCCTCTCGGGGCCGACCGCCGCGGTGCGCTCTCAACCCACACTACGCATCCTCGATTCCTGCGTGACCTCCAGGCACTCGTCGAGCGAATCGGCGGCCACGGACAGATCAGGAATCCGTTCGAACGCCTGACCAAGGGCGAGATGTTCGCTCAGCTCAGGGAGCGCGTCGGCCGAGGCGCGGCATCGGACTACCTCAGCGCTACCAACTCCTGTTCGCACACCGATGCCCGCTACATTGGGGCCCCGCCGGCGAGTTCCTGTGGTGTCTGCTTTGGCTGCCTAGTCCGGAGGTCTTCCTTCGCCGCAGCGGACATACCGGATGGCACCGAGTACCTCTGTGATGACACCACGGGTCAGTTCTCGGACTTCGTGCAGACCAAGTCGATCATCGAGCCCATGCGCGACTTCGCAGGCCGTGGGATCCGCGCACGAGACATCATGGCCATGTCCTTGCCACCTGACTACCCGGCGAAAGACGCGCTCGAGGTGTGCCAGCGCGGCATCAGCGAACTACGGAGCTTCCTCTCATGAGACGAGAGCTTCCGCCACTGGACCTGCACGCGCACATCGAAACCGGGATCGCGCCGCGCGCGCTCGAGCAGCTAGGGGCTGTGGTGTTTGTAGCCACACGGTCTGCCGATGATTTCGAACGCACTCTGACTCGCACCGACCAGGTGACCGTATGGGGCCTGGGCTGCCATCCGGGTGTGGCCTCGGCGCTGTCTGAGTTCAGCATCGCGCGCTTCACCCAGTTGATGCAGCGCACACCCTACCTCGGCGAGATAGGGCTCGATGGGGCCGCGCGCACTGACATACAGACCCAGACGGAGACCTTTAGTTCGATCCTTGCGCTGGCAGCGCAGACCCCTCGTCTGGTTTCGGTCCATAGTAAAAGTGCCACAGGGCAGGTCCTCGACTTGATAGCGGAATACGATGCGGCAGGTGTCATCTTGCACTGGTGGCTTGGCACGGCCGAACAAACAGGTCGCGCACTGCAGCTCGGCTGCCACTTCTCAGTGAACCGAAGCATGGACTGCCGTCGCCTCCGCAATGCGGGTGTTCCGCTGACCCGGTTGCTGCCCGAGACCGACCACCCGGCCGGCAATCGAGGCGGACGTGGTCTTCGACAACCTGGTTGGACATCCGATGTGGAGGTTTCAGTCGCTGAAGCATACGAGGTGACTCCAGCGGAGGTCCGATCTCAGTTTTGGGCCACATTGGCGAGGCTATCTCAATCCATGGGGCTCGACGCCCTCTTCCCCCGTCCGGTGCGAGCGATGCTCGCCGCCGGGGGTGTCAACTAACTCTCGTCAAGTATTTTGTGCCCGTTCATCGACGACGGATCGTAGCAGCACCCGACAGTAACTGGGGGTTGTGATTCACGACGGTGTGCCGTGGTGTCTCTCCATCCTCCCGGATGTGGAGGCGCACGGAGCGTCTCAGCACCGAGGCACTCCCTCGTTGGGAACCGCTGGCGGAGCAACTCGCTCGTCGTAGTGACAAAAAGTGTGAAACATATTGTGGTTGAGTTATTTACGAATACCACCTCCGGCCCGGTAGCGGGCGTTGACGTTGCGCCAGCGCAGATAGTCCTGCAGGCGCCGGGCCAGAACGGTGTGGTTGGCGTGGTTCGAATCGCCCATCACGACGGTGCGCAACGGCCCGAACTGGGCCTCGATCGGGTTCGCCCAGGACGCCTGGTCGGCGTGAAACACAGTTTCGACGTTTTTTCCACCGCCCAGGAACGAATTTTGGGTGTCTTGTTCGCCGAAAGATTTTCCAGTATCACATAAACCGGCTCTTCCCAATCGGAAGTACATAATGCCGGTTCTGGGCTGATGGAGTGAGGCACAAGATGTAGGTGAGACCTGTGGTGTGAGAATGAAGGTTCCTACACCACCCATCGCACAACCACAGGACTCATGACCGACATTACCGGCCTCGTCGCCGACACCATCTGCCGAACCGTCGAACTCGGGCTCACCATCACCGGTGCCACCGTCGCCGAGAATCTTCACTCACATCGAATGCAGGCACGTCGAGCACGATCCGCGCTGTCCGACCTGTTTGCAGCCCGGGCGGTTGCGCGACATCGATCAGCACGAGGTTGGCGGGCTCGCCGGGTCGTGCGCTCGATCTGGCACGTCGCCCCACTCACGTCGACCGGATTCTGACCGATCTGCCGGTGGTGGGGCACCCAACCCGACTTCGGGTCCGAATTCCGCGGTTCACCTGCACCGACGACGCGTGCGAGGTGACGATCTTCCGACAGCGCATCGACACGGTCGCGGCTCCGAAGGCGTCGACCACCCGGAGGTGTTTCACGCTGGATCCTTGGGCGGTTGGCGAACGACAAGATGTCCGTCGCCGCGGTCGCGAGGGCACTCGGGGTCGGCTGGAACACCGTCAACACCCTCGCCGCCTCGGTGGCCCGTGAGCTGGTGGCGACCAGCCTGGTCACCTCGACGGAGTCCGCTACCTCGGCGTGGACGAGCGCAAGTGGAAGCACCGCCGCGGGCGGGGTGACCCGGGCGTCGTCACCGTGATCGTGGACCTGACGCCGGTGATCGACGGGACCAGCCCGGCCCGGCTACTGGACATGGTCGCCGGCCGATCGAAGACCGCACTGGCCCAGTGGCTCGGCTAGCGGGACAACAACTTCCGCAGCCGTGTGCAGGTCGTCGCCATGGATGGGTTCGCTGGCTACCGCACCACCACCGCCGAAGCGCTACCCGCAGCGCGGGCGGTGATGGACCCCTTCCACGTAGTGCACCTGGCGGCGGAGAAGCTCACAGCCTGTCGGCAACGGATCCAGCAGGCCACCTGTGGGCATCGCGGTCGAGTCGGGGACCCGCTGTACGGGATCCGGCGGATCCTGCTGCTCATCCGCACCGACCTGCTCACCGACAAGCAGAGGGACAAACTCGCCACCGCACTCGACCGCGATGATGCGCACCTGCAGGTGGAGGTCACCGCGTGGTGCTATCAGGACCTGATCGCCGCCTACGCCGACACCGACAAGCGTGCCGGGAAGTTGGCGATGTTCAAGTGCCTCAATCGGATCCGAACCGGTCTACCCGCAGGGTTGGAGGAGTTGGCGCAACTCGGCCGCAGTCTGTGGAAACGCCGTAGTGGGATCCTTGCCTACTTCGATGTCGGGGTGTCGAACGGTCCGGTGAAGGCGATCAACGGCCGTCTCGAGCATCTGTGTGGCATCGCGCTCGGGTTCCGGAATCTCGACCACTACATCTTGCGGTCGTTGATCCACTCCGGGCAGCTTCAGGAGCGGGTCAACGCACTCTGAAACGGGAAGAGCCATCAATTGCCCGGACGTCTGGGATCACACCACGGGCTCGGCGGGCGATTCCTCGGGATTGTCGACGGAGGCATCGACCTCGACCATCCCGATGGTATCCATGGTCAGGGAGATGGCCAAGCCATTGGGAACGGGGTTCGTTCGAGCGGGGTGGAGCGGTGTTGCCACATATGGTTGAGTGCTCGGTCAAGGGTCGTCTCGCCTGGAGTCATGTCGAATCCGCAGTGATCAGCGAGCAGCGTTCTTGCGGTACTTCCGACCACCGCAGAGTGATTCTCTTCGATGAGGTCGGTCATCACGCGTGCTGCGAGGGTAGAGACGAAGTCGAGTGCCGCTCCTCTCGCTGTAAACGGCGCGGTGCTCGAATCGGGATCAAGCTGGAGTGCAGTAAGTAACATTCGCGCTCCGTCCCACCGAGGATTGTGGTGTGCGTGCGCAAATTCGCCAAACGCTCGGTTGAGTGCCGCCAGCCGGCGCCAACTGGCGGCGTCGATCCAGTCCCGGGGTGTCGTTGCAGGACTCGATTCCAGGCGTTCCGCCTTGCTGCGCTTCCGATGCCACACGCGAACTCTTGCTGTCTGTTCCAATGTGCACCGGAGTATCGCCATTGCACGATCATCGTCCTCCAACCACAGCCAGAAGGCCGAACGAAGTGAGGATGAAACGGCAGAAGCTGCGGCGGCGACATTCGGATCGCTCTGACTCCAACGTGCGCACATTCCAGCTAGCTCGGAGACCAGTATGTACGACGTTCCGCGCCAAGTCAGCCCTTCCACGTCGAATGAGGAACTGCGCATCCGTTGCTCGTTCTTCAAGGCCGACTGAGCCGCTGCGGCACTGACGTTCCTGTGGGCAGCAAATACCAGGGACGTCAACTCGTCATCCCGGTAGAGCCGACCAGCAGGCCGCTTGCCGGCCAACACTGCCTTTTCGTAGACCGCTGTCATGTCCGCCAACCCACCTAGCACGGCAGGTCGAAGGCCTTCGTTCGGCATCAACGGCATGAGAGACGCCGGCGGAGGAGTGACCACGGTGCTCGAATCAGGCGCAGGTTCGAAACCAAGAGCGGCCAGTGGGTGCTGAGTATCCATCGGCTGATCCTCTGACTTCGCCGAGAACCTGTCCGGGGCGGCCGTGGCGATGTGCGCAATAGCGGCTTCGCCACGGCGCAATGCAACTGCCGCTGTCATCAATTTGATCTGGAGGATGGAAAGGGTTATCGCCTGGCCGACGAAATCGCAGGCAGTCGCGACATCATCAGCGAGCCCGCCATTTCCAAGTCGGTATATCACCTCCCAGGCGAGAGAATCCTGGCATAAGTTAGCGTGAATGATCTCGCTCAGCACCCCGTACACCAGCGACGGGCAAATCTCTGTTCCATCGGAGAGATGGACATGCTCATGTGCCTGCTCCGGCTCGTCTGTCTCCACCACTCCGTCGCCAAACGAAGTAGGCACTTCTGGAGCTTCGTCGGACGCGTTAGGTCGATAGTCGGTATGTCCGCGCTGGACGAAGCCCGTCCACGTTCTCGCGATGAATTCCTGCACTGACTCGTCGTCGCCGCGCTCTATGCCAGCGATGGATGCGGATAGGAGTGTCCACCGCTCGAGTTGTTGTCGGGCGACAACGGCGGCAGCAGGAATTTGGCCCACTAGAAGAAGGCGACAGCTCGCGACCGCGCTGTCTACGCCCCACACCAATTGGTTGAGCCAACCACCGTGAAAATTCGTGGGCAGGCGGTCGACTGGAACGCCCAGCCGCCGGTGAACCATGTCGAGTGCGATCGTCGGAACTATCGACTCAAGGGCATTCGCGCGGTACCAAGTCGGAAGCGTCGGCAAATTGTCCATGCGGATCGTGTAGCGCGAGATAAGCGTCTCTGCCAGCCGCTCAGGGCTGTGTGCTGCGACGCGCTCAAACTCTTCAATTGTGTCACCGACACGTCGAGCCCGCCGATTGGCCTTCAACGAGGCCCTCTCGGCTTCCTTCTCCGTCGGCAGGCGAACGCCGGACCGACGCAGGGCCTTGTCACGGCTGGTCCTTCCCACTTGCCCAGTATGCCGAGCAGCGCAAGCGAATTTTGCGGGAATTGGTCGGTTTCTGGTGGGCGGACGGCGTCGCGGGTTTCTGAAGAGCTGATTGTCACCGAGATGCTGCGTCACCTGTCGTCGACGACGGTGACGGATCGGCAGTGGTTTGAGTTCCTGGACGCCTGGCATCCGGTGCCGGAGGAGGTGGGTCGTGCGCGCACGATCGCGACCCGGGTGCGGGAGGAGCTGGTGGAGATGTACCGCCGTGATGTGCGGGCGAGCACCTGGCGGAGGACCGCGTTCGGGGTGGTGCAGGCGGTGAACACGTGGGCGCATCACAAGCAGTCGGTGAAGGGTGCCTCGCGGGCGGAGCGGAATCAGGAGGGTGCGATTTCGGGCCGCTTCGACAAGCTCGACGCCTCCGTGGTGAGCACCCTGGAGAAGGTCCTCACCAGCTGAGCTGATCCTTGTTCACGGTGGGCGGTCTGCATCCTGGTGCCCGGGTGCGGGCCGCCCGTGTGCGATGGGGCTGTGACCTGGTGTTCTGTTGTGTGATGTATGGGTGGAGTGAAGGGTGCCGGCGACCTGTTGGTGTGGGCGCCGGCACCGGCACCGGCGCCGGGGTGTGGAGTGTCGGTTTCGCCCGTTTCGGCATCCGATTTGAAAGTTGTTGCTTATCAATATGATTAGATAATCAATTGATAGTCAACATTTTTGAATATATCTGCACATAGCAGATCGCTAAATTTATCAAATATGTTGCTGTACAACATATTTAGATGTGACCAGATTATTTGATAGCTTGGTGCAACTCGGAGTGCGTGGTAGGCTGTGGGTATGACGGTGAAGGTGTCGGGCGGGGGAGCGGGCGACGAGTCCGGAACACAGCCGCGAGTCCCCAGCTTCGTGTCTCGGTCGGGAACGCCGCTCGCCGTACTGATCAAATACGCAGCTGAAAACCTAATCTCGGAAGCCAAGAGGAGCGAAGCGACTCGGTTGACGGCAACGGGAACCGACCCACTGCGAGCCGCGCAGCGGCTCCCTGGCGGGGAGCGCAGCGACTCGCCCCGTCTC
>NZ_JBHVEY010000022.1:42858-145164 GCF_042802055.1 Rhodococcus sp. NPDC057529 | reverse complement strand
GCCGGAGTTGGTCTTCTTTCCTGCCACTCGTCAATGATCAAGCAGCGCGGCGCGAATCACGTGTATCGACACGCCCTATTACCGAAATATCAGTAGGCGATCTGGAAGCGCTCGTCGCCGAGTTCGACCTCGACGCGCAGCGCGCCGCCCACGGCTTCGACATACCGGCGCAACGTATCAATCTGCACACGCTCGAGGTCGCCATGCTCGATGTTGGACACCCGGTTCTGCCCGACTCCGGGGTGGATCTCCGGGTCCGGGTTCGACAGCGCGAACACGATGGAGTTCTCCGCCATGGTCGCGATCAGCTCCTCCGGGACGGTGCCCGCGGAGACGCCGAGGAACACGTCCGCACCGTCGAGTGCTTCGACGATGCCGCCGCGGCGGGCGGCCGGGTTGGTGCGGGCGGCCAGATCCACCTTCACCGCGTTCAAATCCCGACGATCCACGGAGACGATGCCCTTCGAATCGAGCACCGTCACGTCCGCGATCCCGGCGGCGATCAGGATGTTCGCGCAGGCCACACCGGCGGCGCCGACACCGGAGATCACCACGCGCAACCCACGGAGGTCCCGGTCCTGGACCTTGACCGCACCCTTCAACGCGGCCAGGACGACGATCGCGGTGCCGTGCTGATCGTCGTGCATGACCGGGCAGTCCACCGCTTCGATATCGCGCTGTTCGATCTCGAAGCAGCGGGGCGCGGAGATGTCTTCGAGGTTGACCACGGACCGCTCTTACGAACATAAGTCGGAAGCTCACTCTGGTGGCGGATCGCTGTCGCAGGGGCGAGCACTCGGTCCATGCCTCCCTCAGATGGCGCTCGACCCAACGCTGCAGGGCCAGGTTGATCCCGCCGTTTGCTTGTCGGTTGTCGAAGAGGATGCAATGACAGGCATCGCGCCCTCCGCGTCGTCGTTCGAATCGCGGGGGATGTGTCCGGTTTGCCGCCCCCCGGTCAGCGCTGATCTGGCGACTGGTGACGAACCCCCAGCCTATTTCACGATCGATCCCGCATCAACGGGGAGCGTCGCACCGGTGATGTACCGCGCCTCGTCGGAGGCGAGGAAGAGGAGCGCGTTGGCGATGTCCTCGGGCTGGACCCATGGGACGGGCAACGCGTGCAGCTGCTGGGCGCCCTCGTAGAACTCCTCGAGGGTCGGGTTCTCGAGATCCGGCCGGAACAGCTTGAACGTCTCCGGATTCGCCGCCATCGGAGTCTCGATAGTGGTGGGGTGAATCGTGTTGGCCCGGATCGAATGTGGCCCAAGTTCCAATGCAAGTGTGCGCATCAGACCCACCACGCCGTGTTTGGAGGACGCATAGGCGCCGCTGTTCGGTTGCGCCTCGAGGCCCGCGACGGAGCTCGTGATGGTAATGGAGCCGCCGCGTCCGGCGTCTACGATGTGCGGGATCGCAGCCTTGCACGTGTGCCAGGCACCAGTCAGGTTCACGTCGAGGACGTCGTGCCAACGGGTCTCGGGCATGTCAACCACCGACCCGAGGGCGATGATCGCCGCATTGGCTGCGACGATGTCGAGTCGGCCGAGGCGGCCGACTCCGTCGTCGACGGCTGCCCGGAGAGTAGCGAAGTCCCGCACGTCGGCGTGGCGGACGACACACGTGCGGCCCGCCTGCGCGACGAGTTCGGCGGTGGTCTCGAGATCGGAGACCGACGAGACCCCGTATGCCGCTGTGGGAACGGGTTCGGCGAGGTCCACGGCGATGATGTCGGCGCCTTCTTGCGCCAGTCGAACCGCACTCGCTCGACCGACGCCGCGTGCGGCGCCGGTGATCAAGGCGACCTTGCCCTCAACACGTCCAGTCATGATGCTTCCCTGCCTTCTAGCCGGAACCGGTGATGGTTGGCGTGGGGCCGACGGCCACCACACCCCAACATCGTGCGGGCCGCCGGGATGAAAAGGATCGGAGCGCGCCGCATGTGGCATTCAGAGCAGATCTCTCGGCGCTGCGAGCACATCGCGGTGGTCGTCGATCACCGCGGTATCACTGGCAGCCGTCACCCCTGCCGGCAAAGCGATCGGGATTCTGCCGCAGATCGATCCGTTCAGGCGATGTCGATCGCAGCGGTGCGGAAATCATTGGGCGTCATGCCTGTCGCGTCCTTGAATGCCGAGCCGAACTGGGTTGCAGACCGGAATCCCCACCGCAACCCGATGGCACCGACCGGCGTGAACGGCTTGAGTGGGTCGGTGAGATCCTCCTTGCAGCGCTCGATTCTGCCCGAGCGAATTCTGGACGACACCGTCTCCCCGGTGTTCTCGAAGAGCCGATGCAGCTGACGCAGCGAGATGAAATGTGCGTTCGCGATGGTCGTCGGGCTCAGATCCGGATTAGGCAAGTTGTCGTCGATGAACATCGTCACCGCTTCTCGTTGCTGCAACGCGGTGGCGGTTGGATCCGATCCGGCACCGCGGGCAACCAGTTGGTCCATCAGCATCGTGCGGATCAGCATCGTCGACTGCCGCGCGGCCTGGCGGACGGCTTGCCGTCGTCCCGGTTGGCTCGATGCAGCGTTGGTCAGCACGCTCGTCGAAATGAAGTGGGTCAGCAGGGCGGCGACGGCGCTGGGAAGCCCATCTCGTGACTCGATGGTGGTGCAGGTCAGCTCCTGGAGGTCTTCGACCGGAAGCCCGAGGTCGGTGGCGTTCATCCTGATGTTGAGAGCATGCAGGGTCGGGGTGATCGTGGTAGCTTCAACAACCCCCTCGCCCAGGTCGTAGACGGTGAAATCGCCGGGAGTGAGCATCATCGAGCGGCCGTGTTGGCGTACCTCCGTCTCGCCGGAGAAATTCAGGCACACCACGAAGTCATGCCCATCGTCCCCGGGCACGGAAGGGGCGGTGAAGGTCATGCCATGGGCGCTCGACGAGAGGTCCACAAAATTTGTTCCGTCGCAGCTCAGCACCCGCACGTTGCCGGCGAAGGTGCCGCTGGAGGCCGTGTCGAGGCGTGCGTCGAAGAGAGAATCGCGAACGAGGTCCCGGAAATCCGAGAACCTGCGCGCCTGGCGCTCGGTGAGCGCGGCTCCACGGCGAGTGGTCATCGTCACAGTATGCACCCGGTCAGCATGCACCTCACGCCCCCGGCCGGAAGGAGGTCTGGCGCGAATCCGGTATCGGCTGGCACCGAGGCGTGATGGCAGGCGCCACCGTTCGGAGCGATGCTTCCACGACAGCACAGTTACGCCCCGGACCGATCGGCGACCGCCGGGGTCTGGACAACAAGTGAGGGCAAGAACCCATGAAAATCGTCATCTACGGCGCCTCCGGGCGCGCCGGATCCGCCATCGCCACCGAAGCCGTCCGCCGCGGACACGACGTCGTTGCCGTGAGCCGGCGCGGGACCGCGGTCGAGGGCGCAACGTCGCGGTCTGCAGAGTTCGGTGACACCGACAAGGTGCTCGCCAACCTGGGGGGAGCCGATGTCCTGGTCGTGTCGATCCCGCCCGACCGCACCGGTGGTTCGCGCGAGGCCATCGTCGAGGCGCACCGTGCGCTGATCGACGCTGAGCCGTCGCTGCCGGTGTTCGTGGTCGGCGGGGCGGGTGCACTCGAGATCGACGGTGTGGCCCTGATGGACCGCCCGGATTTCGCCGACCGGCTCAAGCCGGAGGCCGGCGCGATGCGGTCGGTGCTCGATGCCTATCGCCAGAGCTCGGGTGTCACGTGGACGATGCTCGCCCCGGCTCCGAGCTTCGTCGTCGGCGCGCCGTCGGACTACGTGCTCGGCGCCGACGCGCCGGTGGGTGACCACGTCACGTTCGCCACCTTCGCCGTCGCCGCACTGGACGAACTCGAGTCCCCGACCCATCGGGGCCTGCGCTACACGGTCGCCGACACCGCGAAGTGACCGACCGCGAACGAAGGGAGTAAACGTGTCTCACGGAAATACCGATGCGGCGGTCATCGTCGTCGGAGGCGGTCCGGTCGGCATGCTCACCGCCTTGGGCATCGCCCGAACTGGTGTCCCGGTGACAATCCTGGAAGCCCAGGACGACATCATGCGATCCCCACGAGCGATGGTCTATCACTGGCCGGTGCTGGAGAACCTCGAGCGGCTCGGTGTGATCGAGGACGTCAAGGAGGCCGGGCTTCTCCGGCAGGACTATTGCTTCACCCGGCACGACACCGGCGAGGAGATCCGGTACGGACTCGATTGCCTGGAGGGAATCGTCAAGTTCCCCTATGCGATTCACCTCGGTCAGGATGCCCTCGTCGAGATCGTCCTACGTGCCATCGACCGGGACCACCTTCCGGTGCAGGTGCAGTGGGGGCGGCGCGCGACCGGGATCACGCAGGAGAACGGTCGCGTCACGATAGCCGCCGACGGCCCGAACGGCCCGGAAACCTACGAGGCGCCGTGGGTGGTGGCCGCTGACGGTGCCGGAAGTGCCATTCGCTACCAACTCGGTATCGAATTCGCCGGATTCACCTGGCCGGAAAGATTTGTCGCCACCAACGCGTACTACCCGTTCGAGGCGCACAACATCAGCCAGACCACGTTCGTGTGCGACGGTACGTACGGAACCATCATCGTCAAGATCAACAACGACGACCGCGGCGGGATGTGGCGGTTCACCTACTCCGAGCCGATGTCACTTCCTGAGGAAGGCATCCTCGACAGGATGCCGGCATATCTGGCGGCGGTTCTGCCGGAGAGCGAGAGGTTCGAGCTCATCGCGCACAGCCCGTACCGGATGCATCAGCGCTCGGCGGTCACATATCGCCGCGACAATGTGCTGTTGGCCGGGGACGCCGCGCACTCCACGAATCCGACCGGCGGACTCGGTCTGACCACCGGCATGCTCGACTCGTTCCTGCTCAGCGAGGCGCTGGCCGCAGTCGTGCAGGGCCGCGCCGACGACGACATCCTCGATCGCTACGCCGACGAACGCAAGACGGTGTTCGACGGCATCACCAGCCCGACTGCCATCCGCAACAAGGACCTGATCTTCCGTGGTTCCCTTCCCCGGGACTACGAACTCACCTGGTCGAACCTGAAGAACGCGGTCGCCGACGAGAAGGGGCTGGTGCAACGCTGCCTTGCCACCAAGAGACTGGAGACGCCGTCACTGCTGGGGACCTGGGGATGAAGACGATCGAGGACAAGGTCGCAGTCGTCACGGGCGGCGCCAGCGGGATCGGGTACGCACTGGCCTCCCGGTTGTTGCAGGGCGGGTCGTCGGTGGTCGTTGCCGACATCGAGGACATTGCCCTCCAGGCGGCCGTC
This sequence comes from Rhodococcus sp. NPDC057529, assembly GCF_042802055.1. Classification (NCBI taxonomy): domain Bacteria; kingdom Bacillati; phylum Actinomycetota; class Actinomycetes; order Mycobacteriales; family Nocardiaceae; genus Rhodococcus; species Rhodococcus sp. NPDC057529. The sequence goes on along the minus strand of NZ_JBHVEY010000022.1, from coordinate 139,911 downwards.
GGGCAACTGCAGACCGAGGCCCGTCCGGGACGGTCCGTGATCGGTATCCGCACAGACGTGCGCGTCGAATCGTCAGTGCAAGCCCTCGCGGATCGAACGCTCGACGAATTCGGCAGGGTCGACATCGTGTGCAACAACGCAGGTGTGGAGACCGGCGGCCGGTTCCTGGACATCGACGCGGCGGCCTGGCGGTGGGTCATGGAAGTCAACTTCTTCGGCGTCCTCAACGGTTGCCGCACCTTCCTGCCGTTGCTCCTCGAGCGCGATGAAGCGCACATCGTCAACACCGCCTCGGTCGCGGCGTTCTCGTCGGGTGCTCCCTTCATGGCCCCCTACTGCGCGTCGAAGATGGCCATCGACGGACTCTCGGAATGCCTGGACAGCGAGCTGCGGACCCTGGGCAAGCCGGTGCGCGTCTCCCTGCTCGCCCCCGGCATGGTCAAGACCAACATGATCGATGCCGAACGCAACGCCCCGGAAGGGCTGCTGCTCAACGAAGATCCCGAGCGCCGCGCGGCGATGGAGGCGTTCCGGGTGAGGCACGACGAAGAAGGACTCGACGCCCTCGACGTCGCCGATCAGGTAATCGACGCGATCCGCACCGAACGATTCTTCGTTCTGCCGCACGCGGATCAAGCGCTCCGCGGCATCCGCACCCGCCTGAACTGGATGGAGACCGGTGAACCACCGAAACCCCGGATCGCCGGCGGCTGATCCAACCGCACATCAACCCCCACATGAGCAGGTGGCACCGACAACACGGCGGCGCGGCGGATTCTTCCTCCCCGGCGACACATCGGACGACGGGACCGGGCAACTCGGTCCCGCGTGGGTGGAGTTCGAGGCGCCCGCCACACCCACGGATCTTCCCGTGGTGTTGGTGCACGGCGGCGGAGGGCAGTCCACCGACTGGATGGGGGTGTACGGCACCGGACCGAGTTGGGCCGGTGCACTCGTCGACGCCGGACATCCCGTGTATCTGCTCGATCGGCCCGGACACGGGCGCTCGCCGTGGGATCCGGCTCGACTCGGTGCCCGCACCCCCTGGCCGGACCGGTCCGGGGTGGAGGGCCTGTTCGCCCGACCGCTCGGCGAGAGCTCGGTGGATGATCACAACGACTGGGCCGGCATCGACCTGGGCGGCTCGACACCGCTGGCTGCCATGGTCGCCGGGTCGGCGGGTCTCGCCATCGACACTCCGCGGCTGCAGGAACTCGATGCAGCACGTCTGCTCGACCTTCTCGGCAGGATCGGGCGCGCCATCGTCATGACGCATTCCGCGGGCGCGCCGGCCGGTTGGCTGGCCGCCGATGCGGATCCGGATTCCGTTGCGGCAGTTGTGGCCATCGAGCCACTGGGGCCACCATACAAGGAGATGGGGGCGCGAGGCGCGTTGACGAATGGCATCGCCTGTCCGCCATTGCGGTGGCATTCGAGACAATCCGAACGGACCCTGCCCGGCCTTGCCCGGGTACCGACACTCGTGGTGAGCGGGTCTGCCTCCGGTCGAGAAGAAGATGACTGTCGCACAGTCGACTTCCTTCGGGGTGCCGCCGTGCCGGCAGCCCACCTCCGATTGGGCGAGCACGACATCACCGGTGACGGGCACGGCCTCGTCTTCGAACGGAACGTACCGCTGATCGTCGGCTGTATCCGCGACTGGCTGGCTTCCGCCCTCGCCGCCGACGATCACGAACATCTCTCCCGTAGAACACTATTCGAGACATAGACCAGCTGGCGCGCATTCCGGATCGACTGGCATCGGCACGTGATGGCAATCACCACCGCAGAGGGAATGCTCATCTCAACGCCGTGACACGCGACACACGCGGTACGGCACCGGCGGACACGACGGCCGACGGGGTGAGCAACCCCGATCGTCCGCGACAGAAAGGATCGAGCATGCACCCCAGTACCCAACACCACCACCCGGCGGACATCGACACCACCGCCCACCTCGATGCGGTGGTCGTGGGGGCCGGCTTCGGCGGCCTCTACGCACTGCACAAGTTGCGTGAACTCGGTTTGAAGGTGCGCGCCTACGAGCGTGGCGACGACGTCGGCGGTACCTGGTACTGGAACCGTTACCCAGGACTGCACTGTGACATCGAAACCCAGTCCTACAGCTTCAACTTCGACCAGGAGATGTTCAACGGCTGGAGGTGGTCGTCCCGCTTCGCCCCCCAGGCGGAGATCCTCGAGTACGCCCGATATGTCGCCGACACGTTGGACCTGCGCGACGACATCGCGTTCGGCACGTCGATCGTATCCGCGCACTATGACGAGACTCGCGCCGTCTGGCGACTCACCCTCGACGACGGCGACGTGGTCACCGCCACCTACTTCCTGCCCGCCGTGGGGATTCTCTGCGAACTCAACATCCCCCAGATGCCCGGAATGGAGAACTTCGAAGGTTCCATCTACCACACCGCGAATTGGCCTGCGGAACAGATCGATCTGACCGGGCGACGCGTCGGAGTCATCGGTACCGGTTCGTCCGGCGTACAGTTGGTGTGCGCGCTGTCGCCGGCCGTGGGCGAGCTCAGGGTGTTCCAGCGGACCGCCCAGTACGTCACCCCGGCCAGGCAGCGCAGGCTCAGCGACGCCGAGGTGCAGGTGTGGAAGTCCACGCTGCCCGAACTGCGTGAGCGGATGCGATCGACCGCCTTCTGCGCGCTCGGGACGACCGCCGAGAAGTCGGTGCACGACGACTCACCCGACGAACGTCTCCGGGTGTTCGAGGAAGCCTGGGAGTCCGGCGCCCAGGCGATCACCGATGCCAGCTACAACGACATCGCCATCGACAAGGCAGCCAACGAGATCGTCGCCGACTTCGTCAAGGGCAAGATCCGGGCCACCGTCGAGGATCCCAGGACCGCCGAGAAGCTCATCCCGAACTACTATTTCAAGACCCGCCGGCCCGTCATCGCGGACGGCTACTACGAGGCCTTCAACCGCGACAACGTGCATCTCGTCGACGTGAAGGCGACCCCGATTCACGAGTTCACCCCGAAGGGAATCCGCACTGCCGACGGCACGGAGCACGAACTCGACGTCATCGTCTTCGCCACCGGATACGACGGTGTCACCGGCGGCCTGTTCAACATGGACATCCGGGGCCGTGGAGGTGCCAGCCTGAAGGAAGCCTGGGATGGGGGGGCGCGGGTGCGGTCCTATCTCGGCGTGAACACCAACGGTTTCCCCAACATGTTCCCGGTGCAGGGGCCGATGTCACCGGGTGTGGCGACCAGCTACATCTGTGGGGTCGAGGTCAACGTCGACTTCATCACCGGATTCATCGATCACCTGCGACGCAACGACATCGTCGCAGCCGAGGCCGACGAGACCGCAGAGTCTGCGTGGACCGCACGGGTGCAGCAGATCTACAACAGCACTCTGCTGCCCCACACGGAGTCCTGGTGGAACGGTTCCAATGTCGACGGCAAGGCCAGGTACGAGAACTACGCGGTGTTCCTCGGCGGCATCTCTGCCTATCAGCAATTCCTGGCAGCCGAAATCGAATCCGGATACTCGGGTTTCGTCACGTCCCACCACGCCGCGGTTGTCTGACCACACCAACGGCGCACCCACCTCACGAACAGAAGGAAGAATCACATGTCCGATTTCTCGGTCCGACGCATCGTCACCTCGCACGACGGGAACGGGCAGGCCGTTGTCCGCACCGACGACCAGCTGCCGAGTCAGGAGCTCTCTCCCACCGCACAATCCGTCCTGCTCTGGTCGACCGACGTCTTCCCCTCCGACAACAACGACGAGACCGACGGCGCCAAGCCCGGCGTCGGCCTGGTCTCGCCGGGGGGCACCGTCTTCATGATCACCAACATGGCTCCGCATTCGGAATCTCCTGCACACCGCACTGTGTCACTGGACTACGGGATCGTGCTGGACGGCGAGATCGACCTGGTCCTCGACGATGGGTCCACGACACGGGTGCGCAGGGGTGAGGTGGTCGTACAGCGCGGCACCATCCACGGCTGGAACAACCCGCTCGACGTGCCCTGTGTGATGGCATTCGTTCTGGTCGACGCGAACCCGGTGAAGGTGGGCGACACCGAACTCGGCGAACAGTTCTGAGGACAGTCCTCATACGTCCGGACCGGTGGCTCGCCACCGGTCCGGACACCCTGGCAGAAGGGAATGTGACCACATGGGATGGGAATTCGAACACAGGACGCTGGGCCAACGCGTGCTGTTCGGCGCCGGCCGATCGCTGGCATACCTCACGGCCGAAGTGGAGAGGTTGTCGGCACGACAGGTGATGGTGATCGCCGCCCGGGACGAACACGACATCGCCCGCACGATCACCGCGGACATCGACGTGTCCGTGTGGCACGACGATGTCCGCCCACACGTTCCGACCGACACGGCCGAGCGCGCCCGTCGGATCGCGGCGGACGAGCAGGTCGACCTGGTGATCGCGGTTGGAGGCGGGTCCACCACCGGCCTGGCCAAGGCGGTCGCGTTGACCTCGGGCCTGCCGATCGTCGCGGTGCCGACCACCTATGCCGGATCAGAGGCCACGAACATGTGGGGCCTGACCGAGGCGGCCCGTAAGGCCACCGGCTTCGACGACCGGGTATTGCCGGTGACCGTCGTCTACGATGCCGAGCTGATCGTGTCGCTGCCCGTGGACCTGTCGGTGGCTTCCGGACTCAACGGTCTCGCGCACTGTATCGACTCGATGTGGGCGCCCAAGACCGACCCGATCAACCAGGCTCTGGCCGCCGAGGGAATCCGCGTGCTCGCGAGCGGCCTGCCCACGGTGCGTACCGATCCCGCCGATCTGGCCGGGCGTGAACAGACCCTCTACGGCGCCTACCTCTCCGCGGTCGCCTTCGCGTCCGCAGGTTCCGGTCTGCACCACAAGATCTGTCACGTGCTGGGAGGGGCCTACGATCTGCCCCACGCCCAGACCCATGCCACGGTCCTGCCGTATGTCCTCGCATTCAACGCGCCGGCCGCGCCGGAGGCCGAGCGCAGGATCGCAACCGCCTTCGGCGCCGACTCAGCCGTGGCGGGTCTGGACGCATTGCGGCGGACCCTGGACGCGCCCCGCGCCCTGAAAGACCACGGATTCGACGAGGCCGACATCGGTGAGGCGGCACGATCGATTGCGGCCGTGGCGCCGCCGTCGAACCCGCGGCCGGTGTCGCAGTCCGACATCGAGTCGTTGCTGCGCGCGGCACATTCGGGGTCGACACCATGAACCAACGCACCATTCGTGGTCGATCCACGACAGCGACCGATGATCAGCAGCGGGCCGAGCAGAAACTTCTGGACGAGGTCCTCGCCTCCTTCGGCGGCACACCCGACCCCAGGCTCAGGCAGGTCATGCGGGCGATCGTACGGCACCTGCACGCGCTCATCCGGGAGGTCCGGCTGACGGAGGAGGAATGGCAGAAGGCCATCGAATTTCTCACCGCTGCAGGAAACATCACCGACGACAAGCGCCAGGAGTTCGTCCTGCTGTCCGATGTCCTGGGCGCGACGATGCAGACGATCGCCGTCAACAACCAGGCCTACCGGGGCGCGACGGCGGCCACGATATTCGGGCCCTTCTTCGTCGAAGGCTCGCCGCAGATCCCCCTGGGCGGAGACATCGCACGGGGTGCCGGCGGCACCCCGTGCTGGGTGGAGGGAACCGTTACCGACACCGATGGGAACCCGGTGCCGGGAGCCCGCATCGAGGTGTGGGAGTGCGACGAGGACGGCTACTACGACGTCCAGTACGGCGACGACCGTTCCGCAGGCCGAGCGCACCTGTTCACCGATGTCGACGGGCGATATCGCTTCTGGGGTCTCAAACCGGTTCCCTATCCGATTCCGCACGACGGTCCGGTAGGACGGATGCTGGCGGCCACCGGCCGCTCGCCATTTCGGGTGGCGCACCTGCATTTCATGGTGTCGGCAGACGGTCTGCGTACCCTGGTCACCCACACGTTCGTCAGCGGGGACCCGCAGCTGGCCGCCGGGGACAGCGTGTTCGGTGTGAAGGACTCCCTGATCACCGAATTTGTCGACAAACCCGCGGGCACACCGACCCCGGACGGCCGCGACGTCGGCGACAGGAAGTGGGCACAGGCACGGTTCGACATCGTGCTGGCGCCCGCCGGGGTCTGACCGACCGCGCCACAGCGACGACCGGACACCTCCTGGGTGTCCGGTCGTTCACGTTTGTGCGGCGCGACCGACGCCCGTCGTCGCAGCGACTCCGCGCGTCACAGGACTTCGTGACTCGAGGCATGGATGCAGCGACGTGAGAGATGGCACACATCCGGGATGGACTGGCATTCACACGTGATGGCAGCAGATCCGATACCGGAGATGCTTCACACACAGCTCGAACGTATCGCTTCGCAACGCGACACCCCACGTTCGGAGTTGTGTACCGACCGCAGCGACACCGCAGGCGGCGACACGCGGACTTCCGGCCCGGCGCGGTCACGTTGCTGGGCCTCACGATCAAAGGATCATCGGATGTTGTCTCTACGAAACAAATCATGTGGTGTTCTGCTCACTGCACTCACCTTTGCACTGGCGGCCTGCAGCGGCGGCGGTGTTTCTGGTGACATCGATGCAGCAGTCTCGTCAGCGGCCATGGCCGAGGCCGAGGCGTCGATCGCGCCGTACACCGGGCAGCCCAACGGCTTCCCGACCGAGGATCCTCTCGTGAAGCGGCCCTCGGCGAGCGAGGTGATCGCGTACCTGGAGTGCTCGACGCCAGTCTGCGCACAGCTGCGGCCGATGTTCGAGGACGCAAGCAAGGCGCTGGGCGTGCAGTTCCAGTCCGTCAAGGCGGGCGCCTCGGCACAGGAGTTGCAGCAGGCGATGGACTCGATCATCGCGATGAAGCCGAGTGCGGTGCTGGTCGCCGGCGTCGATCCGGCCCAGTTCAAATCGCAGATGGACGAGCTCGCGGCGATGAACATCCCGGTGGTGGGCGGATCGGGTGCGTCACGATTCCCGGCGATACGAGGTGTGGTCAACGGTGACGCCTCCTCGACGCGGATTGGCGCGTTGCTGGCGGACTGGGCTGTCGCCACCAACGGCGGCGCTCCATCGGTTGTCTACACGATCCCCGAACTGTCCTTCACCTCGCTCATGACCGATGGGTACCTCACTCGGATGAAGGAACTGTGCCCGGCGTGTGAGGTGCGCCAACAGAACATCCCGGTGGCCTCCATCGGCAATGCCGCACCTCAGCAAGTCGTGAACGACCTGCGATCCCATCCGGAAACCGAGACGGCCATCTTCACCAGCCTCGAATCGGCCACCGGGCTGCCCGCGGCCATGAAGGTGGCGAACCTCGAGGTCGACATCAATGGGTTCGGAAGCGACGCAGGCACGCTCAACTCGCTGCGGAAGGAGGACTTCGCGGGCGCAGTGGCCTTCGACTTCCCCGTCACGGGTTGGCAGTTCGTCGACATGGCGGCGCGTCTGGGAACCGGCCAGGAACTGACCGGCATGGAGCGCAACGACGAGATGACCATGCAGATCCTGAGCCCGTCGGACATGCAGTCCGGTTCGACCGACAACTGGTCGGCCTACCCCGACTATCAGCAGCGTTTCACCGCGTTGTGGTCGGCCGGGAACGCGTCATGACCGGCGACGGCACGATGCCGGTTCTCCTGGAGGTCGACGGGGTGAGCAAGAGCTTCCCCGGTGTGCGGGCGCTGTCCGACGTCAGCCTGACCGTGCGGGCCGGCGAGATCGTGGCACTGCTCGGGCAGAACGGTTCGGGGAAGTCGACCCTGGTCAAGATCCTCGCGGGCATCTACCTTCCGGACGAGGGCCGGATACACGGATCGCATCTGCACTTCATCCATCAGGATCTCGGCCTCATCGACAGCCTGACCGCGGTGGACAATCTCGGGCTCGACGAGGGCCGGGGCTGGGCCGGGCTCGGCCCGGTTCGGAAGGCAAGGGAACAGCGTGCGGCACGCGCCGCGCTGGCCGACTTCGGCGTCGAGTTCGATGTCGACGTGCCGATCGCGACGCTGACCGCGGCGCAGCGGACGATCGTGGCGATCGCGCGCGCATTGCGCGGCTGGGACGATCCGACAGGCAACGTGCTGGTGCTGGACGAACCGACCGCCGCGCTGCACGGCGGGGAAGTACTTCAACTGTTCACCGCGATCCGCAGCGTGACGCAAGCTGGGGCCGGTGTGCTGTTCATCTCCCACCGGCTCGAAGAGGTCGTCGAACTCGCCTCTCGAGTGGTGGTCCTGCGAGACGGTCGGCTGGTGGCCGATCACCCGACCGAGGGTCTCGGCACCGAGGACCTGGCCGAGATGATCACCGGAAAGCGCGTCGACCGAGGTGCCCGAAAGACCACCGCCGACAACCAACCGGGTCCAGCAGGTGACGCGGCGCTGACCGTACGTGGTCTCGCGGGCGGGTCCCTGAGGTCGCTGGACTTGACGCTACGGTCCGGCGAGATCGTCGGGGTGGCAGGCGGTCTCGGGTCGGGTCGTGAACAGATCGCGAGTCTCGTCTACGGTGCTGTCCCGCGCAGCGCGGGCGAGGTGGCGGTGGGGGGCACTCCGATAGGGGAGTCGCCACGTGCCGCGCTGACGGCGGGCATCTGTTACGTCCCCGCCGAACGTCGCACCCACGGAGCGGTGATGGACCACACTGTGTCGGAGAACATCGTGCTGGCCGATCTGCCGCACTTCACCAGGGCCGGTATCCATCTCGACGGTCGGCGCATCCGCAGCATCGTCGGCGAATTGTGCGGGGATCTTCAACTGCGCCCCATGCTCATCGAGCGGCCTCTCGGTCTGTTCAGTGGCGGAAACCAGCAGAAGGTCGCGCTCGGACGGTGGCTACGTACCGGACCGGCGGTCTTCCTCGTCGAAGAGCCGACCCAAGGGGTCGATGTGGGGGCGGCCGACGTCATCAGGCAGCTCATCCTCGACGCAGCCTCGGAGGGTGCCGCCGTCCTGGTCTCCACCTCGGACAACGCTGACCTCACAAGTATGTGCACCCGCGTCATGGTGCTCCGGGACGGCCACGTGGTGGCCGAACTCACCGGAGACGAGATCTCCGACCACCGACTGACCCACGAAAGCCTCGGCATCGGTGCCGCGCAGCTGTCCATCAACCCGTAGGAGCCAACAATGACCACAGATCTCACCACTTCGGTGCAGACGGAGACGGAACGGCCTGTCGAACCAGGTCCGCGGCGGCACGGTCCGCTCTCGTTCCGGCGGTCCAGCGCCGCATACATATTGGTCGTACTGCTGGTGGTGTTCTCCATCGTGACACCGGAGACCTTCCTGACCTCGAGCACATGGAGCTCGCTGATCGACACCCAGGCACTAACAGCGTTGGCGGCCATCGGTCTGCTCATACCGGTCGCGGCGGGCGCCTTCGATCTGGCCGTGGCCGCCCAGGTCGGTTTCGGGACCATTCTCGTGTCATGGCTACTGATGCACGCGGGAATGCCCCCATGGATCGCGGTTCCGGTGACCATCGCGATCGGTGCAGCTCTCGGACTCGCGAGCGGTATCGCCATTACAATCTTCCGGATCGACTCGTTCATCGCGACTCTGGGTATGAGCTCGGTAGCCGCGGCGCTCACCAGCTGGCTCTCCGACGGATCACAGATCTTGAATCTGCCCATCGGGTTCGCGTCCTTCGCCACCCAGAAGTTCTTGGGGCTGACGAACTCCGTGTGGATCATGCTGCTCGTTGCCGTCGTCGTCTGGTACGTGTTGGAGAAGACGCCGGTCGGCCGGCGCATCTATGCGACCGGGGGCAACGCAACCGCGGCGCGACTCGCCGGCGTCCGGACCTCGCTGGTGCTGGTCGGATCGTTGGTGGCATGCGGTGCGATCACCGCACTGGTCGGCGTGCTGTTGGCATCGCGACTCGGTACCGGCGACCCGACGATCGGTGGATCCTACCTGTTACCCGCGTTCTCGGCGGTGTTCCTCGGTTCGACCCAGTTCAAGTTCGGGCGATTCAACGTGTGGGGCACCGTGGTGGCGGTCTACGTCCTCGCGGTCGGTGTCACGGGCCTTCAGCTGGCAGGTGCACCGTTCTGGATTCCCGGTCTCTTCAACGGCATTGCGCTGCTGCTGGCGGTCGGACTGGCCTCGACGGCGGGCGCCGGAGGACCAGCGGGTCTCCGGCGCCTGTTGAACGGTGTGCGTCGTGGACGCGGCGGTTCGGATTAGCCTGGAGGAGGGTTACACAGATCATCCGGGAGGTGCTCGATGATCAGGTCGCCGATGTACGTAAGCGGCGAAGGATGCACGTGGAGGCGCTGGCGTTGCTGGGAACTGACCACGACACCGTGATCGGAGCCTGGAGCCTGCACCGATTTCGACCACTCACCGCATGACGGCGGAACGACCTGACGGCAAACCTTCCTGACCTGCCTGGACTGTTCCAACACCCGCGCGTTCCCGCGGCATCTTCCGTTCCAGCTCGTCGTGCTCGACGAGCTGGCAAGTCAGAGGGAAGACGTGTCGGCGAAGGCATCGACACCGATGATCGACAGTCCAGTGCTGGGCAAGGTGCCGGCGCTGGCGATGCCCGTTGCGCCGAAAGCGATACCGACGGCGGCGAGGCCTGCGATGGGCACCGCTGCGTAGTGGACGTAGCGGCGTCGGCGGGTGCCCTTGGTTACGGTCTCGTCGCCGTCGGTGCTGTTGGCGTTTGTGGCGGTTTCCATAGGGAACCTTCCTGTCGGAGTGGATGTTTGGGGTTGGGTCCAGTTGTTTCCGATGTGAGATAACTATGGCTCCCGCGGCCGCGCACGTCTGTCCGCTGACCAGACCCACTCGGTGATGAATGCGTTGTCCACCCGGGGCGTATCAGTTCGCGTTGGTGTGTGCCGTCGGCACGGGCCTGCACGTGCAGAACGGGAGTCGACACCATCGAGGCGGTCGCCACCACCACCGCGTTGTTGAGCCCCGCCGCGGTCAGCATCCCTGCCGCCAGGGCGGCCCGACGCGATGTGCAGCGGTCCGCGCTGCGGCTGACGCAGACGACGGCCGCGGCGCAACGGATGGCGTACCGTGCACTCGCCGAATGCTGGCGCACCGAACGGGAGTCCGGCGGTGTCGATCCTGCGGCGCAGTCGACACCAGTGAACACCGAACTGTGTAGCGTTTTGCACGCTCTTGCCGATGCGGTCCGGCACGGACGCACACCGGGCCCCGCTTCCCGCGCTGCCGGCCGTGTTGTCGTGTGAGGTACACAACCTGCGTGAGGTGGTGCTGCGCGAACCGACCTGACCGTCGGATCGGGTCCGGTGCGGGGTGGCATCGCGGCCTCATCCTCGATGGATGGTGTCGAGTACGTCCTCGATGTACCGACCCGGCTTGGCCATCGATACGGCGCCGACGGTCATGGGGAAAACCGTTGCTGCATAAACCCACAGCGGGACGGTCCAGTCGCCGGTTGCGGAGAAGAGCCAGCCCCCGAGAAGCGGACCGAGGGTGCCGAACAGATATCCGACGCCCATTGCGAACCCGGCCACGGCTGCCGAACCTGACGGGGTGCGACTGCGCAGGTTGAACATCGCAATCGCCAGAGGGAACGCACCTCCGGCCAGGCCTGCTATCAGCGCCGCCCCCCAGAGCGGTCCGACTCCGAAGATCATGGCCAGATACCCGAGCGGGCCGACGGCTGCCATGAGCACGGCGAGAAGGGTCGGATTACGGAGCTTGTTGGCGAGGATGGGAGTGATCACCGCCATCGGCAGGGTCATGAAGGTGTAGACGGAGAAAGCGGATGCGGCACCGCTCTTGTCCAGTCCGAAGCCGTCCTCGAGGATGGTCGGCATCCACGCGAGCATCGCGTAGATGTTGAGCGACGCCATGGCGTAGAACAGGGCGGTACCCAGTGCGACGGGGCTCCTGAGTATCTGAGCGAGCCCCAATTGCGGGCCTCCCGCGGATGCACGGGTCGTCCCGGTGGGGGAATCGTTGGGGTTCGGCCGATTCCGAAGTAGGATCAGCGTCCACGGCAGTATCGCCAGGAGTGAGATCAACCCCCACGAGGCGAGCGAAGCCCGCCAGCCGGCCGTGTCGGAGACCGGCACGGCGGTGATCGCGGGCAACGTCGCGCCGGCCTGCATCAACAGGGTGAACGCCGACACCATGGTGGCTTGCCGGTCCGGGAAGTGCTTCTTGACCAGTGGCGCGCCGACGACGTTGCCGAAGCCCATGCCCAGCAACGCGAGGAATGTCAGCCCCATGAAGAGTGCGGGGCTGTCGATGAACGGGCGCAATAGCGATCCGAATGCGGCCATCGTCACGGCGACGAGCGCGGTACCTTCCGGGCCGATCCGGCGCACGATCAGCGGTGCAACGAAGCCGCCGATGCCGAAGCTCAGCGTGGGCAACATGCCGATGATAGTTGCTCCCGCGGTGCCGATCCCGAGTTCGGAGGTGACAGTGGTCAGCAGAGGTGAGAGGCCGGTGACGGCGTAGCGTAGTCCGATTCCCAGCAAGAGGAGACCGAGGATGATCAGGATGCGGCCCCTCCACAGGCCGGGGCGGGCGGTGGTCGCCGCCCCCGCTGCAGAGCCGCCTGGGACGGAGGTGGGGTCGGGAGAGACTGTCATAATGGTGTGACTTCCTCGCCCCGTCAGGCGTGCTTCGAGTCGCCGTCGATCGGGAACATCTGGCCCGAGATGGTGCGTGCGTGCGGTCCGGCGAGGAAGACAGCCAGTTGTGCGATGTCGTCCGGGTCGATGAACGTGCGCACCGACTGATTGTCCAGTGCCGTGGCGGTCTCGGCTTCGAGCGTGGTGCCGTTCGATTCGGCTCGGCCGGCAAGAACGCTCTCGATCCGCGGTCCGGCGACCGCGCCGGGGTGGATGGAGTTGGCGGTGATGCCGGCCTCGCCCAGTTCCAGGGCAAGGGTTTTGGTGAAGCCGACCAGACCCCACTTGGTAGTCGAGTAGGCGACGCGGTTCGGGTAGCCGAAGCGGCCGGCGAGTGATGACATCACGATGATCGAACCGGCGTCGGATTCCTTCAACAACGGGATCGCGCGCTGGGTGACCAGAAAGGTGCCGGTGAGGTTGACCCCGAGCACGGCGTTCCAGGTGTCGACCGGATAGTCCGCCACCGGAACTGTGGCACCGGCGATGCCGGCGTTGTTGACCAGGACGTCCAGTCCGCCGAGATGGTCTGCGATGTTTCGGAACAATACGTCGAGGTCGTCGGCGGTGCTGATGTCTGCGGCCGAACCGCTGATCGTGCTGTTTTCGGCGGTGATGGCCGCAACGGCCTCGGCGTTGACGTCGGCGATGTGAACGCGGGCACCTGTGGCGGCGAATGCCTTGGCGATCGCCAGCCCGATTCCGCCCGCACCTGCGGTGACGAGTACGCGCTGTGTCATTGAATCTCCCTCGAGTGTGTAGGTGGGGTGTTACCGGTCGTATCGGAACGGCGAGCGCCGGACAGCGGTCACGGGATCACGGCGAAACCACCGGTCCAGGAGACCTTCTCGCTGGCGGCGAGGGTCAATTGGAGGAAGCCGACGGCCTCGAGTTCACGGGCTCGTGCGAGCGAGCCGGCGTCGATGGCGCGGAGTCCGCCTGCGGTGACTACCCCGGCGAGCAGCGACTTCGCGTCCGCGTCGTCACCGGCGATGAGGACGGTGGTGGGCACGGTGCCGACCGTGCCTGCCGCAAGCGTGCCGGCGAAGGTGGTGTTGAAGGCCTTCAGGATCCGCGACTGCGGCAGCGCAGCAGCGATCTCGGCGGTAGCCGAACTGTCGGCAGGAACCGTCAGTGAGTCGAACGTCTCGAAGTTCAGCGGGTTGGTGATGTCGACCACGACCTTTCCCGCGAACTGGTCACTGCGCTGGGTCAGTATCTCGGCCACTGCCGGGTAGGGGACGGCGAGGACGACGATATCCCCGCTCACCTGCTTCGTTGTGTCTCTTGTGTCGAACAGTTCGACGGTGGTGCCGCCTTTGGCGACGACGCCGGCGATGGCCTGGCCCATCAGTCCGGTGCCGATGATGCTGATGTGTGTCATGGAGTGCTCCCCGTTCACCTGCCGATAGTTGATGCTTCAACTATCACTGTACGCCCACGAAGGTTGTTGCGACAACCTTTTTCTGGGAGGATGTGTCCGTGCGGGCGCAATGGTTGAACGAGGAGGAGCGGGCGGCGTGGGTCCGGCTGGCGGCGATACTCGAACTCGTGCCCGGTGTGCTGGACTCGCAGTTGCGCCGGGATGCCACGCTGACATACTTCGAGTACTTCGCGCTGGCGATGCTCTCGGAGGCGCCCGCCCGCACATTGCGGATGACGGCGCTGGCGGCGCAAACCAATGCAACCCTGCCACGGCTGTCGCACGTCGTACAACGGCTGGCGAACCGCGAACTGGTGGAGCGTTCCGCGTGCCCGGAGGACGCCCGTGCCACCAACGTACGGCTGACTCCAACCGGCTGGGACAAGGTCCGTGACGCCTCACCGGGCCACGTCGCCAACGTCCGGCAGCACGTCATCGACGCACTGACACCCGAACAGCTCGACCAGCTGGCTACGATAGGCGACGCCATCTTGGGCAGGGTCGATCCGGAGGGACGATTGACCGCGCACCTGCACGCGTAATTGCGTTCCCCAGCAACGTAATCGGACCACACCGACCGTCGTGCTGTCGGCCGGCCGTGCGAGGCCGGTAGCGCCGCAACGTACCGACGCTCGACCCTCGGGTACTCGCCTGGGCGGGTCCGATCGCGTCCCCACCCAGGGCGGTTTGTCAACCCCGACCGAGGACGCGCAGCGCGTTCTGTTTGAAGATCAGCGGCGCGACCTCCGGTTTGATGTCGAGGTTCTCGAAGTCTTTGATCCAGCGGTCGACCTGGATGACGGGGAAGTCGGATCCGAAGAGCACCTTGCCGCGGAGCATGCTGTTGGCGGCCTTGACCAGCTGCGGCGGGAAGTATTTCGGCGACCATCCGGACAGGTCGATGTAGACGTTGGCCTTGTGGGTGGCGATGGAGATCTGTGCGTCGACCCACGGGACGGCGGGGTGGGCCATGATCACGGTGAGGTCGGGGAAGTCGGCGGCGACGTCGTCGAGGAGCATGGGGTCGGAGTAGCGCAGTTTGATGCCGTGGCCGCCGGGCAGGCCGGCGCCGATGCCGGTCTGGCCGGTGTGGAAGAGGGCGGGGACCCCGGCCTCGGTGATGGCGTCGTAGAGCGGGTAGAAGCGGCGGTCGTTGGGCTCGAATCCCTGCATGCTGGGGTGGAATTTGAAGCCCTTGACGCCGTAGTCGTCGACGAGGCGGTGGACGCGGCGGACGGCGGCCTTGCCCTGCCAGGGGTCGACGGAGCCGAACGGGATGAGGACGTCGTTGTGGCGGGCGGCGCCTTCGGCGATCTCTTCGACGGAGTTCGCGGCGTGTCCGCTGGCGGAGGCGGCGTCGACGGTGAAAACGACTGCGGCCATGTTGCGGGCCCGGTAGTGGTCGGCGATCGCGTCGATGGACGGGGTGCGTTCCTCGCCGGACTTGAAGTACTTTTCGGATGCGGCCATCAGTTCGTCGTCGAGGGACCGGTGTCCGCAGCCGTCGATCTCGACGTGGGTGTGGATGTCGATGGCGTCGATCTTGTCGAAGTCGATGCCGTACTCGTACCTGCTCACGCGGCACTCCTTTTCGAGGGTGGTGTGGTCGGAAAATGATGTCGTTCACTGGCCGGCATTTGTCTCGCCATCGATCGGGACCGTCTGGCCGGTAGTCGATCGGCTTGCCGGGTTCGCGAGAAATGGAACCAGGTCGGCGAGTTTGGATGGCTCGGCGAAATGAGAGACGACCTGGTCGACATCTGCGATGCGGACGCGGTCACCGTGCGCAGCGAGTACGTCGTGATGGCCAGTCCGATGCCATGGACGCCGGCGGTGACGAGAACCTTACGCATGAACTATTGATTCCCTTGTGCGTCTACGGTGGATCGGCGGTCACCGGGGGGCACCGGTGCGGTGGGGGCGCTGCCGGTCACCGACCGGTCGCCGCGTCGTACCGATACCCCGAGCGCGAGGACGCACAGTGCGGCCACTGCGAGGGGTATCGCGAAGAGGTAGAAGACGTTTTCGGGCTTCAGCCCGCCGTCGAGGAGGACGCCGACGAGGATCGGGGCCACGATCGACATCAGGCGTCCGACCCCGATCATCCAGCCCATCCCGGTGGCCCGGGACCGGGCCGAATAGACCTCGGGTGTGGAGGAGTAGAACCCGGCGATTGCGGCCGTGGTGAGGATGCCGAGTAGCAGCGCGATGGCGATGGCCACTGACAGGGTTTGGAACATCAGCCCGAATCCGATGTAGGTGAGTGCGGAGAGCGTGAGTGCTGCCACCAGCAGGAGCCGGGTGTGGAAGCGCAGTGCGAGGGCGCCGAAGATGAGGCAGCCGATGATGCCGCCGGCGTTGGCGATGACGCCGACTGTCACGCCGAGCGAATCGTTGCCGGACGAGGTGGCGATGATCTTGGGTGTCCAGGTGTTGACGAAGTAGTAGGCAGCCACCAGGCAGGCGTAACCGATCCACAGCATGAGTGTGCGGAAGCGAATGGGTGGGGTGAGGATTTCGCGCACCACACTGTCCGCGCGGGGATGGTGGACGTCGGGCAGTTCCGTCAGCGCCGGTCGTTTCATCTTCGCGAGGATGGCGTTGATCCTGTTCAGTGCGTTCGTGGGGCGCTTGGTGAGCAGGAAGTCCAGGGACTCGGGCAGTGCGCGGATGCTGAGGAGCAACAGCAGGACGGTCAGTGCCGCACCGACGACGAACACCGACCGCCAGCCGAACGCGGGCAGCAGCGGCCCGACGATCATGCCGCCGAGGGTGGCGCCGATCGGGTAGCCGGCGGAGTACACGCCGAGGATTGCCCCGCGTCGCTTGTCGGAGCAGTATTCCGAGACTAAGACTATGAGGTTGGCCATCATCCCGCCGACGCCGAGGCCGGTGATGATGCGGTAGATCATCAGGTCGGTCGGGCCGGTCGCGAAGATGGACAAGATCATGCCGGTGCCGGCGAGGGACAAGGCGACGATCGTCAGGGCACGCCTGCCGATCTTGTCTGCAAGGGGGGTCAGGAAGATCGATCCGGCGGCCATGCCGAACAGGCTGGCGCTCAGGAGCAACCCGAGGGCTACTCCGTCGATGTCCCATTCCCTCGACAGCACGGGTGCTGCGTAGGCCATGACGGCGACGTCGATGCCGTCGAGGATGATCAGCGCGAGGGCGATGGCAATGGTGACGACCTGAAATCGGGTCATCGGTGCTTGGCGGATGTCGTGCAAGAGGTCCATGAGGTTCCCTGTTTTCGGGTAGTCGGCACTGGCGAGTACGCGCGGCTATGCCGGAACCGCGTGCAGGACGGTGCTGATGCGTTTCACGGCTTCGGCGACTCCGTCCGGGTCGATCACGATGCCGAGGTCGATCACGTCGGTGACGTCTTCGCCCTTGATGATGCGCTTGAGGGGGATCTCGAGGCGCTTGCCGGTCCGGTTGCGGGGCACGCTGGGGATGATCACGACGTGATCCGGTGAGTGCCGCGGGGACAGCTGGGTGCGGATGGCGGTGCGAACCCGGGCCTCGAGGTTTGTGAGGGCGGAGTCGGCGGCGTCAGCGGAGTCGGCGAGGGAGATTGCCAGGACGAGCCGGCCCATCCCGGTGCCGTCCTCGAAGTGCAGGACCATGCTGTCGGTGATGTCCGGTATCGCGTCGAGTACGGCGTAGAATTCTGCGGTGCCGAGCCGGACACCTCCGCGGTTGAGTGTCGCGTCGGAGCGGCCGGTGATGACCCAGGTGCCTCGTTCGGTGTGGGTGAGCCAGTCCCCGTGCCGCCACATGCCGGGGTAGGCGTCGAAGTAGCTGGCCGTGTAACGCGCGAAATCGTCGTCGCCCCAGAAGAACACGGGCATGGAAGGGATCGGCTGCCGGGCGACGAGTTCGCCGGGGGCGTCGCTGAGCGGGGCTCCGTGTGGGTCGAGGGAATCGACGTCGACACCGAGTGGGCGGCAGGACATCTCACCGGCGTGGACCGCGACGATCGGGGCGCCGCCGACGAAGGCGGTGCAGATGTCGGTGCCGCCGGAGGTCGGTGCCATCAGCAGATCGGAGGTGACCGCGTGGTAGATCCACGCGTGCACGTCCGCTGCCAGCGCGGAGCCCGACGAGGTGATCTCCCGAAGTCGGCTCATGTCCCAGCGGTCCGCCGGACGAAGCCCGCAGTGGGCCCAGGTGGCGAGGTAGCCGGCACTGGTCCCGAGGAAGGTGGCCCCGGTCTCGGCGGCGATCGCCCACTGCGACCATTCGCCGTCGAGCGTCGGCCACGCCGGGTCGCCGTCGACGAGCACCACAGCCGTGCCGACCAGCAGCGAGGACACCATCAGGTTCCACACCATCCAGCCGGTGGTGGTGTAGTAGAACGCGGTATCCTCGCGACCCAGATCCTGCTGCAAACCAACGGCTTTGAGATGTTCGATGAGGAAGCCGCCATGGCAGTGCACGATGGCCTTCGGTTTGCCGGTGGTGCCGGAGGAGAACAGCACCACGAGCGGGTGCGCGAACGGAACCGGCTCGCCGATCACCTCTCCTCGCTCCGCGGTGAACTCCGCGTAGGGCAGGACGCCGGCGGGTACGGTCGCCCCTGCGTCGAGGTAGGGCAGGAGCACGAAGCTCGCGTCCGGCAATGCCGCCCGGATGGCGGCCAGTTCGACGTCGCGGGAGATGTCCTTCACGCCCCAGCGGTAGCCGTCCACCGCGATCACCACCGCCGGCGCCAACTGGCCGATGCGGTCGAGGATTGCGGTGGCCCCCATCTCCGGCGGAACCGAGCACCACAGCGCGCCCAGGCCGGCTGCGGCGAGGTAGGCGGCAACAGCCTGCGGGATGTTAGGCAGGTAGCCGGCCACGCGGTCGCCGTTCTTCACGCCGAGACGAATCAGGCCGCGCTGGATCCGGCCGATCTCCTCGAGTAGACGCTCACCGGTCCAGTCGACGCTGCCGTCGGTTTGGCTGCGGGACCGGATCGCGATGTCATGCCCGCGGCCGGACCACTCGCGGACCACGTGCTCGGTGTAGTTCAGCGTGCCCCCCGGGAACCACTGCGCTCCGGGCATCGTGCGCGTCCCGAGGACCGCGGTGGCGGGGGTGTGAAAACGGATGTCGAACTCGTCGGCGATCGCGGCCCAGAAGTCGTCGAGATTGTCGACGGACCAGCGCCACGCGTCCTCGTAGGTACGAAAGTCGCGGCCTGTCCGCCGCTCGACTCCGATCAGGAATCGCCCGATGCGGCTGCGGTTCCACTCGGTCTTGGGTGGGGCGGGACGAAGCAGGGTGCCGGGCTCGGTCGTCGTCATAGTCGGTCACTTTCGGTGCGGAATGTGTTCGGGGCAGCGCTCGGGCGCTGAACGAAGTCGCGACCGGTGGAGGCGGCCGAGAGCGGGTTCCTCGACACTTCCGAGCGCAGATGCGACCTACATCACTCGATGAACGGTAGTTCCGATTTCTCTTGTTCGCAATCTTCGCGACTATAGATTCTGCTAGGCGAAAAACACACGGGAGCGCGCCGAGGATTGCGGACGCGCCCGGCGGGTTCGGTTGGCGAAGGACACAGGCGCTCGGTGGGTGTTCAGTAGGTGGTGCGTGCGCCGTCGACCGTGTACACGGCGCCGGCGAGGGTCGAGGCGAGGAACAGCACGGTCCCGGCGATCTCGTCGGGTTATGCGGCCCTTCCGATGGGGGAATCGGCGAGGACCGCGCTCCGCATCTGGGGGTCGTCGAGCCAGCGCTGGGTCATCGGGGTGCGCACGAGTTCCGGGTGCCACGGCGTTGATGCGGATGCCGGACGCGGCGTAGCCCCAGCGCGGCCGCCTTCGTCAGCCCGACGACGGCATGCGTGGCGGCGACATACGGAGCCATTCCCGGGTCCGCGATCAACCCGGCGACCGATGCGGTGTTGACGATCGAGCCTGCCCCGGCAGCCACCATGTGCGTGAGTTCGTACTCGAGGCAGAGGAACACCCCGGTGACATCGACGCCGAGAACGCGGTCCCAGTCCGCCACGGTCTGCTCCGCCAGTGCTGCGGTGGGCGGCAGCACGCCGGTATTGTTGAAGGCGACGTCGAGGGAGACGTATGTGTCGGCCGTGCGTGCGACGAGGGCCTCGACCTGGTCGGCCCGACTCACATCGGCCCGTACGAAGGTGGCCTGCCCACCGGCCTCCGCAATCTCCGAGACTTTCTGTTCGGCGCGCGCATCGACGTCACCGATCACGACCGCCGCACCACGGGCTGCGAAGGAGAGGGCAGGGGCGCGGCCGATGCCGGTTGCAGCGCCGGTGATCAGCACGGTCCTATCGGTGAGTCGACATCAATTGCAGGCATATCCGGCTTCGGTGCGGCTGGCGCGCATACCTGGTGAGATATCCACCGTCCATGGCGGGCCCGATGCCCAGGATGCGAATGCCGGCGACGGCGACCTGGAGGCGATTTGCGTGGTCAGCCCGATCACCGGTGCTCGGCGCACGGCAGTGCAGGTGCCCCACGTTCGGTCAGTGCTTGTGTGCGAGGTCGTGGGCTCCCGCGGGTGCGGCGGGGGCGGTGCCGGAGATGCTGCCGGTGACCCAGCCCAGCAACCCCGCCGACGTGTCGAATGCGGGTGTGCGCCGGACGCTGGACCACACGGTTTCCGGGCGGCACTGGAGCAGGAGAAGATTGTGGCCGGCCGCCAGCTCCTCGTCGACCGCGAACTCGATGTCCTGGGGGGCACCGTGGAGTTTCTCGAGCTTCTTACCAAGCGCGGCAAGCGCGAGGATCTCGTCGTCGTGCAGGCACAGCAGTTCGCGTCGGTCGTCGGGTACCGGCTGTGGGGCGTCGCCGCGTCGGTACTCGATGCGCTTGTCGCCGAGTGTGCGCTCGACGATCGTCATGCCGATCTTGTCGACGAGGAACAGATCGGGTGTCACCTCACCTCCGACCACCGACAGTCCCAGCCCCCAGCTGGCCTCGAGCGCGATCTTCGAGCGATCCCCGCTCGTCGGGCTCAGGGTGAACATCACCCCTGCCGCCCGTGCGCGCACCGTCTTCTGGACGACGACGGCCATTTCGATGTCGCCGGGATCAATGTCCTTCTCGCACAGATACGACAGCACCCGGCCGGCGTAGACGCTGACGTAGCACTTGTGCACGTACGCCAGCACGTCGTCGGCGCCGGCAACGTCGACCCATGTCTCGAATTCACCGGCGAAGCTGGCGCCCACGGAGTCCTCCGCCGTCGCACTCGACCGCACGGCGACCGCGACGTTCTCGACTCCGGTGCTCGCACACAGCGCGGCGTACGATTCGCGGATCGCGGCGGCGACCTCGTCGGGCAGGGACACCGATTCGAACAGCGCCGAAATCTCGCGATCGGCGTCGTCGAACTTCGCCTGGTCGCCGGTGCCGTCGAGTCGGCCGAGCGCGGCGGACAGCCGGGTCCGCAGATCGCCCTGGTCCAGGAACGTGCGGTACGCGGCCGCGGTGACGGCGAAGCCCGGCGCCACCGGCAGAGCGGCCGCGACCATCTCGGCCAGGCTCGCGGCCTTGCCGCCGGTTGCGCGGACGTCGCGGCACTGATCGGATTCGAAGTCGAGTGTGTACATCGCTGCTACCTCAGTTCTCATCAGGGTGGTCTCGGCGGTCACTCGGCCACGGCCTCGAGGACCGTGACGGTGCCGGCCTGGCCGTCGATGCGGACGCGCTGACCGGTGACCAGGCGGGCGGTGGCGAAGCCGGTGCCCACGACGGCGGGAATGCCGTACTCCCGGCACACGATCGCGGCGTGGCTCATCATCCCGCCGATGTCGGTGACGACGCCGGTCGCGACAGCGAACGCGGCGGCCCAGGACGGGGCGGTGATGGGCGCGACGAGGATCTCGCCGGGTTCGAGCAGGTTCAGATCCTTCTCGTTGCGCAGCACGCGGACCGGACCCTCGACGATGCCGATCGAGCCGGGGACGCCGTTGAGGTCGGTGCCCTGGGTGGAGCCGAGCCAGTCGGCGACGCGTTCGGTGGTGACGCCGTAGTTCATGACCGCGAATGGGTCGGTGACCTGCGCCGGCGGGATGCCGTAGGCGGGCGGCGCGGTCTGCGCCTGCAGTGCGGCGACAATGCCTCGGCGCCGGACGATTTCGGCCTGCCAGCGGGTTCTTCCGCGCGGCTGCACGCCGATGGCCCACGACTCGACCACGTCGAACAACACTTGGTCCAGCTCGAAACGGTTGAGGTAGAACATGTCGTCGCGGTGCGAGGTGAACCCGGACGCGAGCAGGAAGTCGGCGAGCTCCCACGTCTTGTGCCAGAACACGTTGTGGGTCCAGTGCTCGACGTAGATGTTGTGCTCCTCGATGTAGGGGAACACGTTGCGGGCCAGGGCGAGCAGTTCGTCGAACTGCTGCGCCTCGGCATCGGTCAACAGTTCCCGGTATCCGTCGACGATTTCGTCGCGCTCGGTGCGCAGCCGCTCCACCGGACGCGAGATGTCCGCGCCGTCGGCGATCTTCTTCGCGTACCGGGCGATGCCCTTGAGCGGGATACTCGGGTTCGACGCCCACGTGTCCTGATCGTGCGTGAAGCCGTACTCCGCAAAATAGTTGAACCACGGATCCTTCGACTCGTCGTACTGCGCGAGCCACGTGCGGCCGGTCCCCGTCTCGCGGAGAGCAGCGAAGACCTCCTCGTGCGGCCGTTCCGCGCAGATGATGTCCGCGAGACCGAGTTCGTGTGCGCTGGACGCCAGCTTGCGGAGTTCCTCGTCGGGCCGGAATGCCAGGATGTCGACGCCGGCGACCATCCGGGAGATCGACTGCTCGCTGATCAGCGGGAACGCCTGCTTGCAGAACTGGAAGAAGGTGATGTAGCCGCCGTAGCCCAGATTCAGGAACTCGAAGTGGTACTGCCATGCCAGGAAGAACTCGTCGATCAGGCGGTGGTAGTTCTCGATGATGTTCCAGGAGGTGGATCGACCGCGTGCCTCGGTCACCACTTCGACGGGGTCGTACTCACCGAGAGCCGGGAACGAGATGCTGCTCATGGAGGCGATGACGCCTTCCATCTTCGTCTTCCACTTCGCGTACAGCTCGTCCCAGTTCGCGTAGTAGTAGCCGGCGCGCTCCCGGAAGTGCCCGGCGCGTTCCTGGATCCGAGCGGGGTCGTCGACCGCGATCGGGGAGATGTAGACGTAACCGTTGACGATGCGGACATCGAGACCGAGGGAGACCGGCAGGGCGAAGATGCGGGTGCTGAACTGGCCCGCCCCCAGGTACACCGCTTCGGCTCCGATCGAGTCGAACGGGTGGCAGCCGCGGGACCAGTGCATGGTGTCGGCGAACCAGAAGCGGGAGTTCTCCTCGTCGCGAGTCTCCTCGCTCGGCACCAGGAAGTAGGGGTACATCGACTCCCACCCCTCGGCACCTGCCGGGGTGGCGGCTTCGTCGAAGAAGTCGAACCGGGTCCGGGCGGCGGCCTCGGTCGAATCGGTGAGGTCGGGGCGGGAGTCGATCTCAGGCTGGGTTGTCATGCCCGTGCTCCTTGAGTGGCGAGATGAGGGGTGAGCAGGTCGAGGAGTTCGGCGACGTCGGTGGCGACGACGTCCGGGCGGCGGCCCTCGGGCAGCGCGCCGAGGGCGGTCTCGTCGGTGGCGCCGGACAGGACGAGGACGCTTCCCGCGCCCACCGCGCGGGCGAGGTCGATCTCGGCGGCGGCATCGCCGACCACGGCGATCTGGCTCGGGTCGATTCCGAATCGGCGGATCAGGGTCTGCCCGAGTTGCGGCGACGGTTTGCCGAGCACGGTCGGCTCGGTGCGGGTGACCCAGCCGATCGCGTGGGCCATCGCGGTAGACACGGCGACCGATTTCCCGAGTCCGCCGTGGAACCAGGGGCTCGCGACGGTGGTGTACAGCGGTGCGCCGGCGTCGACCGCGAGGCAGCCGGCGTTGATCACGGTGGTGGTGTAGTCGTCGGCGGCCGCGACGACGACGACGTCCGCGGGCGGGGAATCGGTCGCCGGGTCGAGCAGGTCGACGCCGTGGGCGCGAAGCGGTTCGACGATCCCGGCATCGCCGATCGCGAGGACGCGTGCACCGTCGTGGTGGGCGGCGATGAAGTCGGCCGCGGCGCTGCCGGCGGTGACGACGTCCGCGTCGTCGATGTCGATGCCGTGCTGCCGCAGGTGCGCCGCGTACCGGCCGGGTGGTTGCTGGGATGCGTTGGTGCACAGCACGACCTGATGACCGGCGCCGCGGAGGGCCGCGACGAACTCGCCGGCTCTCGGCATCGCGCGGCCGCCGGCGCCCCCGGCGCGTGCGGTCTGCATCAGGCACCCGTCGACGTCGAGCACCCAGGCGCGGGTGCGGGTGAGGATCTCGCTCATCGGGAGCTCGCTTTCCCAGGTTCACGGGTCAGGGAGAGTCGGGTGTCGCCGGACGAGACGTCGATGTGGGTGACGCCGGAGCCCGCGCCGATCGATCCGAGCAGCGACCTGAGCGTGTTCGCCGGTGAGGTGGCCGCGGCGGCCATGGCGTCGACCTGTGCTGCGGGCATGACCGCCCGCAGCAGCAGTTCCTCGTCGGAGAGGGTGTGGCCGAAGCGCCTGCGCAGGTCCTCGACGGTGACATCGTTGGCGTCGGCGTGCGATTGCTGTCCACGCTTGGTGCTGAGCGCACGATCGAGCAGGTCCGGGTTGACGGGCCCGGGCAGCGGGCCGAAATCGCCGCGGAGCAGGTCGACGACCTCGTCGGAGATCTGCGAGTAGCGGTCGCCGGAGATCACGTTGAGGGTGGCCTGGGCGACGATGTACTGCGCGAACGGCGTCATCACGATCGGCCAGCCGAGGTCCTCGCGCACCTGCACGGACTCCTCGATCACCGCGTCGAACAGGTCCGGTCGGCGGATTTCGGTCAACTGACGCCGGGTGGTCGATTGCACGCCCCCGGGGATGGTGTGGCGGTAGTAGGCCTCGTCGTACTCGTTGACCGTCGCGACCGGCAGATTCTTCAGCTTCCCCTGCCGCTGAAGATAGGCCGAGGCCTCCGCCATCGCCTCGAGATCGACATTCACGGTGTGGCCGCGGGCGCGCAGGTTCGCAACCAACCGCTGCGCCTCGGGGTGCGAGCCGCCGTTGGCGAGCGGCGGCAGGGCGCAGTGGATGGTGTGCACGCCGAGATCGGCGGCGTCGAGAACGGTGATCGGCGACAGACCGGTGGTGCTGTGCGAGTGGATCTCCTCGAGCTGCACGGTCGACAGGCTTTGTTGCAACAGCGGCACCAGGGAACGCACGCGGTCGGGGGTGAGCAGCCCGGACGGATCCTTGAGGTAGACCGAGTCGATGTCGTCGCAGTTGTCGAGTTCGGCGACCTTGGACGCGAAGTGCCCGTCCGTGTGCACCGGGCTGGTGGTGTAGCAGATGCCCCCGACGACCTCGTCGAAGCCGACACGTTTGGCCATCGCGGCGGTGCGCTTCGCGCCCTCCATGTCGTGCATCGGGTCGATCACCCACAGCCGGGTGACGCCGTTGCGGACCAGCAGGGAGAACGCCAACTCGAACACCGCGTCCGGGGTGCGGTGGAAGGTGATGAAACGTTTCCCGGTGGTGAGGAATCCGAGTTTCGTGTTCGGTGTCCTGTCGCGGGCGGCCCGGAGGCGCTGCCACGGGTCCTCCCGGTGGTACCGCACCGCGGTCGCCATCAGTGTGCTCGAGACCAGTTCGAGTGCCCGATAGCCGACCCGGTCGAGTGCCGGTGTGACACCTTCGACCATCCGGGTGGTGACACCGGTGGCGCCCCAGATGCTCTGGTTGCCGTCACGGAGGGTGACGTCGACGAGGGAGATCTCGGCCATCAGTTGTCCTCACTCTCGAGTGTGGTTTCCAGCCACCGCGTGGTCACGGAGTTCTCCCGGTAGTCGGGGTGGTCGACGATGCGCTGGAGCAGGGGAAGTGACGTGGTCACACCGCCGACCTCGAAGCCATCCAGTGCGCTGATCATCCGGGTGATCGCGGCGTCGCGATCCTCACCCCAGGTGATGAGTTTGCCCATCAGCGCGTCGTAGAACGGTGGGAAGTGGTAACCCTCGTAGATATGCGAATCGAGCCGGATCCCGCCACCGACCGGTGGGCGCCAGCGCTTGACGCGTCCCGGCGACGGCGCCAGCTGTCGTGCGGGATCCTGCGCGGTGATCCGGCATTCGACGGCGTGCCCGGTGATCGACACCTCGTCCTGCCGGAACGAGAGCGGCTCGCCCAGGGCGACGAGCAGCTGCTCGCGAACCAGGTCGAGACCGGTGACACCTTCGGTGACCGGGTGTTCGACCTGCAGCCGCGGATTGACCTCGAGGAACGCCAGGGTGTCGCGTGTGACGTCGTAGAGGAACTCGACCGTGCCCAGGCCCACGTAGTCGAGCGCGTCGGCGATCTTGAGTGCGCTCGTGTGCAGCAGGTCGCGGGTGCCATCCGGAAGTGCCGCGCACGGGGATTCCTCGACCACCTTCTGGTACCGGTACTGCACCGAACATTCGCGCTCACCGAGGTGGACGCGGTTGCCGTGCCGGTCGCCGAGGATCTGCACCTCGACGTGCTTGGCGTTCTCGACGAAGCGTTCGAGGAAGACGTTTCCGTCACCGAAGGACGCTTCGGCCTCGGCGGAGGCGACATCCCACGCGTCGGCGAGTTCCGCCGCGTTGCGTACGCGCTTCATCCCGCGACCGCCGCCGCCATGCGCCGCCTTGATCAGCAGCGGGTAACCGAGGGTCGCGGCCAGCTCCGTCACCGCGTCGAGGGTTTCGGCGGTCCCGCCCGCGGACACGGGCACACCGACGGATTCGGCGAGCTTGCGGGCGCTGAGCTTGTCGCCGAGAGCCTCGAGAGCCTCCGGTGCCGGGCCGACGAACGTCAGGCCGTTCTCGGCGCAGAGCCGGGCGAAGGCAGGCCGTTCGGAGAGGAAACCGTACCCGGGGTGGACGGCGGTGCAGCCGGTCGACACCGCCGCCTGGGCCACCGCGTTCATGTTCAGGTAACTGTCGGTCGCGCGGGGTCCGCCGAGGGTGATCACACGTCCGGCGCGGCGTGCCGCCAAGGTGGTTCGGTCGGCGGTCGAGACGCCGAGGACGGTCTCGAATCCGAGTCGATCGCAGGCCTCGATGATGCGGACGGCGATCTCCCCGCGGTTCGCGACGAAAACTCGAGTGCTCATCCGATCGGCCGGATCGCGAACAGGGGCTGCCCGAATTCGACGAGGTCCCCGTCGGCGGCGAACACTGCGGTGATTTCACCCTGGGCGCCGGCGGGCACCGAGTTCATGAGCTTCATGACCTCGACGATGCACACGACCTCGTCGGCCTCGACCTTGTCGCCGACCTCGACGAACGTCGGTTCGCCAGGCTTGGGTGAACGGTAGAAGGTGCCGAGCATCGGGGCGGTGACCACGATGTCACCCGGATCGGCGGCAGTGGTCGGTGGGTCTGCCGGCACAGGGGTGCGGTCGACCGCCACGTCGGAGGGGACGGTCGCGGGAGCCGCCGCTGAAGCAGGAGCAGTGGCCGGCGTCGATAACGGGATGCGATCCAGCTCCGGGCCGGCCGAGCCGCGGCGGACTGCGATGCGCACGTCGCCCTGCTCGAAGCGGAACTCGGTGAACTCGGTCTTGTCGAGTTGTTCGATGATGGCGGCGAGTTCTTCGAGGTCGAAATCCATGCTGAAGGCACCTTTCTGGTGGGCATTCGTGGAGGAGAGGGAACGTCCGCGACCCGGACGCCGCCCTGCTTCCTCTGCCACATCTCGATCGGAATGTGGCTCCGATCACTCACCAGAAACTAGCCGTACTTTTGCCAGGCAGCAATCCAAGCGTGGCATAATTCTCTTGTGCGAAATAACGTGGGTGTTTCCCGTCTCGAATCCGTGGACCGGGCCCTGCAACTGCTCGTGTTGTTGCGAGACGGTGGACCCGTGAGCGTCACCGCGGCAGCACAGCATCTGGGGGTTGTTCCATCCACCGCACATCGCCTGCTCGGGGCGCTGTGCGCCCGTGGCTTCGCGGTACAGAACGCCGGCCGGCTATACCAGGCAGGCCCCGAAATCGCCGTACTCACCGACTCGAGTCAGTCCCTGGCCGCAGTGCGCAAGGCCGCCCGGCGCGCTCTCGAGTGGCTCACCGACACCATGGAGGAGACCTCCCAGCTGATGGTGCTCAAAGGAGGGAACATCGAGTTCATCGACGGCGTCGAATCAGGCGGCGTCCTCAGGGTCACCGCGCGCACGGGTGAGCGCATGCCGGCGTACTGCTCCGCGGGGGGTAAGGCGTTGCTCGCTGAACTCGGCGACGACGAGATCGACCGGATCTATCACCGCGGACTGCCACCCTGGCGCACCGCGCGCATCACCGACCTCACATCCTTGAAGACCCATCTCGCCGGGGTGCACCGAATCGGATACGGAATCAATGTCGAGGAAACGGAAAGCGGCGTGTGCGGAGTCGGTGTATGCGTGCGCGACGACACCGGACGGCCGATCGCGGCGCTCACCCTTGCCATTCCCAGCCCACGCTTCGGCCAAGACAAACTCGATCGCTATGTCGACGCCCTCCACACCGCAGCCGCGATGGTGCAACAACAGCTCCGATAGCCGGCCCAGGGTCAAAGTGCTTCCTCGAATCGAGGCGCCTCCTGCCCGGAAGTCAGGATGTTCTGAGTCCGGGGTGACCGACCGCATCCACGACGCGCTGCGGGCGAAGCTTCGTGACCGTAGCGGCCGGGATCCGATGGCGTCGGCGGGGATGGTCGACGCGCAGGCGGTCAAGGGCGCCGACACGGTCGGCACGGATACCCGCGGAGGGGACGGCGGGAAACGGGTCAACGGCAGGAAGCGACACGTGGTCACGGACTCGCTGGGCCTGTTGGTGGTCGCGGATGGTGACCGCGGCGAGCATGCAAGACCGCGACCGCGGGCGCCTGGCATTGTCCCGGGCGAAGACGGTGATGCCGTCGATGGTGTTGGTGTGGGCGGACGGTGGCTACGACGGACGTCTCGTCGGATGGGTCGCGGAGCATTGCCGGATGACGCTCGACAATAGTGCGAAGACCCAAGGGAAAGTATAGATTCAGTGTGCTGCACACCGCTGGCTGATCGAACGGACCCTGGCGTGGACGTGCGTTGCCGTCGACTCGACCACGACTATGAACGTCTCCCGGCGCACGCGGAGGCGATGATCAGACGGGCAATGATCGGATTGGTGACCTGACGACTCGCCCCCCGGCAGGGTGACGACTCCGCTGGCAGTCGACCCGCGCGGCGTGACACTTTCAAACACTTTCTGAGCGAAGAGTCGCCTGCCCTTTTATGACCGCAAGTCGTTCGTTGTCCACAAGTGTCACCTTGCCCGCCACTGCCGTGCTCGCCGACGCGTCCGCCGCCGAGCGGACGCGTCGTGCGCCCGCCTTGAGAGCGCCTATGACGTCTCCGAAACGCAACGGACACCGGGGTGGTCGACATGACCAGACAAAACAGCGCCGCCGACCTGCACCTCATCGTCGGGGAAGCCGAGAAGGACCTTGCAGCTACGAACCGCTCCAGTCCGGCTGGGGTGACTCGCGATAAGGCAACGGGGCACATAAACGCGGCGGACGTACCCGGGGCTTCGCGTCCCGGACGAGGACGTCGCCGCTCTTCACCGTTCCTCCGCGAAAGCATCAAAATCACGGCGGCTGCAGCTTCACGCTGGAACAGCCCGACCGCGTCACCACGTGATCACGGATGAACCGCGCACCTGCCCGGGTGAGCATGTCCTACTGCACGCGCGGCAGTTGGGACGTCGCGTCCTGGTACTCCTGCACGATGGAGGTCACGATGTCCGCGGCAGGCAGCAGTGCAGTGATCAGGCCCGCCGTCTGCCCGGCCTCGACCTTGCCATTCACTATGTCACCGTCGACGGCGGCATGCTTGAGTGTGGAGGCGTGGAACTCGGTTCTGCGTTGTTCGATGTCGGTCGCGGAGTCCTCGAGTTTGGTGATGCGGTCGGTGAAGGTGTTGGTCAGTGCCCGGATCATTCCGAGCCCGCGCCCGACGGTCCGGGTGTCGCCGATGCCGGCGGCGAGGACCGCTTGCTTGTAGTTCGGGTGGACGGCGGATTCGTCGCTGGCGAGGAAGCGTGTGCCGAATTGGGCGGCGGCCGCCCCGAGAGAGAGGGCGGCGGCCAGTCCGGCACCGTCGACGAAGCCGCCCGACGCGATGATCGGGATCTCGGGGACGGCGCGGACGACGGCGCGGACCAGCACCAGTGTGGACACCAGCGATGCCGGTGGGTGCCCGCCGGCCTCACCGCCCACGACCACCAGGCCGTCCACCCCGGATTCGGCGGCCTTGAGGGCGTGTTCCTCGCTCGCCACCACGTGCAGACAGGTGGTGCCGACGTCGTGGAACTGGGTGAGGTAGCACTGGGGGCCGCCCTGCGAGGCGATCAGTACCGGTGGGCGAAGGTCGAGCAAGAGCTCCATCGCCTCGTCGATGCCCTTGCGGTACAGGGGAAGGTTGACGGCGAACGGGCGGTCGGTGCTGCGTTGGATGGTGAGAATGGCCTCGCGCAGGTCCGGGATCCGCATCGGTCCGGCGGCCAGCACCCCGAGTCCACCGGCCTCGGACACCGCGATCGGCAGATCCGGCGATGACGAGGCCCAGGACATCCCTGCCTGCACGACGGGGACATCGATGTGCAGCAGGCGAGTCGCGGCGGTTTCCAGTCTCATTCGCTGACCCTTTCGCTGAGCAGCGTTTCGGCGTGGGTCGCCAGGTGCCGTTTCTGGATCTTGCTGCTGGCGGTCATGCCGATGCCGTCGAATCCGTCCACGACTTGCGCGTACTTGGGAACCTTGAAACCGGCGATCCGGGGGCGCAGCCAGTCGAGGATATCGTCCGACTCGAGGGTCTGTCCGTCGTTGAGGACGACGAAGGCGAAGGGTACTTCGATCAGTCGCGGGTCGGGCACGCCGACCACGACGGCTTGTTTGATGGCGGGGTGGCGGTGCAATGCGTCCTCGACTTCGGCCGGGGAGACGTTCTCTCCGCCGACCCGGATGATTTCCTTGGCGCGGCCCACGAAGCTCAGCCGTCCATCCTCGTCGAGGTTGCCGAGGTCGCCGGTGTGTAACCAGCCGGCGGCGTCGATCGCGTGTGCGGTCTCGTCAGGCATGTCGTCGTAGCCCTGCATCAGTGACCATCCGCGGACCAGGATCTCCCCGTTGTCACCGGGCGGGCAGTCGGCGTCGGTGTCGAGGGCGCGGATGCGCACCTCGAGGCCCGGCTCGATCCGCATCTTCGCGGCGATTCGTGTGGCCTCGTCCTCCCACCACGCGGATTGGGCGACGTTGGGGGAGGATTCGGAGAGTCCGTATCCAGCAACACACTCCGCGGCCCCGAGTTCGCGGATGACCCGCTCGATGACGGCGGACGATGCGGCGACCCAGGCGCCGCGCAGCGTCAGGTTCCGGTGTGGACGGTCAGGGTGGTTCAGGAGCAGCAGGGCGATGGTGTCGTTGCCGGAGAAGTGGGTGCAGCGTTCGCGCTCCATCAGTTCCAGGGCCTGACCGGCGTCGAATTTCGGCATTGTCACGAGCGTGATGACGTGCTGGAGGGCGGACAGCACGGACAGGGTGGAGCCGGCGACGTGGAAGAACGGGCGGGCGCTGTGGAAGCGGTCGCCGATGCGGAAGCCCATGCGACCGCCGGAGAAGAAGGCGTTCGCGCACATGCTGCGGTGGGTCAGCAGCACCCCCTTCGGGTAGGACGTGGTGCCGGAGGTGCTTTGAATGAGCGCAACATCGTCGGGAGTGCAGGTGGGCGGAACATCCGCTCCGGCACCCGCCAGGAACTCGGTCCACGTCGTCGCGGCCGCGGGCACGGACCCGTCGACAACGACCACGGCGGCGAGGTCGGGCAGGCCATGCGAGGGCAGCGCGGTGTCCACCTCGGGACAGACCTGGCGGAGCATGCCCATCATGTTGTTCGTCAGCACGGTCTCGGTGAGGAACAGCACCTCCACGCGTGCCTGCCGCAGCACCTGCGCGAACTCGTCGGTCCGGAAGCGGGTGTTGACCGGGACGGTCACGGCGCCCAGGGAACTGATGGCCAGGAACAGGGCCACCCAGGTCGGCTCGTTGCCGAGGCAGAGGCCCACCCGGGTACCTCGGCGCACGCCTCGCGCCGCGAGCGCCGACCGCAGCCGGCGCACTACGTCGTCGAGTTCGGCGTAGGTCATCCGGTCGCGCTCGGTGACGACGGCATCGAGGTCCGGTGCGATGGCCACGGCCCGGCGCAGCGCCTCTGCGGTGGTCAGGGGGCACAAGCCTTCGAGCTTCACGGCCGCTCTCCTTCGGGTGCGCTGTGAGAAGTGTTGGTGAATCGGGTAACGCCCTCGCGCCACCCGCCGTCGGCCAGGCATCGCTCGATCGCGGCCATCTCGATACGAATACCGCGATCGAGGTCGGATTCCTCGCCGAGGTCGATGGCCTGTTTGGTCAGTTCGATCGCCAACGCCGGCGCGGCGGCGATGGACCGGCACACCTCGTCGGTGAAGGCCGGCAGCTCACCGGGTTCGACGAGGCGAGTGACCAGACCGAGCGTGTAGGCCTCCGGCGCGCCGAGCAACCGGTTCGTGAACAGTAACTCCTTGGCGCGACGCTTGCCGATGACGCGCTGCAGGCGCTGGGTGGCACCCACGGTGCCCCAGTGCGGCTCCGGGAACCGGAAGGTGGTGTCCCGGTCGGCGAGGATGAAATCGCAGGCCATGGCGATCTCGCCGCCGGATCCGACGACGGCGCCGTGTGTCGAGGCGACGACCGGTTTGCTGCAGCGTTCGATCGCCTCGTATGCGGCGAAGGAGGCCAGGCGGCGTTGGCGTACCCACCGCTCGTCCTTGTCGACGCGTTCCTTGAGGTCTGCGCCCGCGCAGAAGGCGCTGCCCTCGCCGCTCAGCAGCACCACGCGCACGCGCGGGTCGCCGTCGAGGTCCTCGAAGGTGCGTCGAAGAGCGTGGCACAGTGCGAGGTTCACCGCGTTGCGTGCGTACGGGCGGTTGAGCCGGATCCGGGCGATGCCGTCGGTGATGTCGGTCAGTACCGGGTTGTCGGTCCGTGCCGTGGGGTCCGCTGTTGTCGAGGACATCAGATGGTCCTTTCCTTGTGCAGCGCGGCGATCTCGTTGTCGTCGAGTTCGAGGACAGTGCGGAGGATGTCGTCGGTGTCGGCGCCGAGCAACGGCGGGGCCTGCATCGGTGGAATGCTGTGCGCGTGGTCGGTGGCGACGGCCAGGGGGGTGCGGATGGCGGGAAATTCGCCCTCGGTGGGGTGATCGAACGTGCCGATCATCCGGCGTGACTCGGTGTTGTTGTCGTCCAGCACCTCTCGCACACTGCGGATCTCGCCGACGGGCACCCCGGCGGCCCGCAGATCCTTGGCGAGTTCTTCGCGGTAGCGTCCACCGATGGCCGCCCGCAGGGCGGTCATGACCAGTTCGCGGTGTCGCACGCGCCCGAGATTGGCGCGCAGTTCCTCGGCGGCGGCGAGGTCGTCGAGTGCGAGGACCTCGCAGAGCGGCAGCCAATGCGCGTCGCTGCCGCTGATGTGCAGCCATCCACCGTCGAGGCACTCGAAGGCCGCCGAGGGAACCCTGCCCAGGTGTTCGGTGCCCACCCGTGTCGGGCTCTCGTTGTTCGCGAAGACCCGGGCCGCGGCCAGCGCGAGCAGGCTCACCTGGACGTCCATCATCGCGACGTCGATGTGTGCGCCGCGCCCGGTGGCCGCCTTGGAGGCCAGGCCGGCGAGCGCACCGATCACGATCCACAACCCGGATGTCATGTCGGACAGGGGGATACCGGCCTTCGCGGGTGGTGCGTCGGGGTGCCCGGTCAGGTCCATGATGCCGGACATCGCCTGGAATATGGTGTCGTAGCCCTTGACGTCCTTGTTGGGCCCGGTCTGCCCGAATCCGGTGTTGGAGACGTACACGAGGGCCGGGTTGTCGGCGGAGAGGGCGTCATAGCCCAGGCCCATGCGCTGCATGTGGCCGGGCAGAAAGTTCTCCACCACCACGTCGGCGGTCTTCGCGAGTTCGCGGGCGATTTGTCTGCCGCGCTCGTGCTTGAGGTCGAGGGTGATCGACTTCTTGCTGCGGTTGAACGCGAAGAAGTACGCGCTCTCACCGTGGGGGAGGGTGGGCTGGAATTCTCGGGACTCGTCGCCCCGTCCCGGGCGCTCGACCTTGATCACGGTCGCCCCCAGTTCGGCCAGGATCTGGGTGGCCATCGGGCCGGCGAGTACGCGGGAGAAATCGAGGACGGTGATGCCGGAGAGTAGGCCCGGGGTGGTCATGAGCGGAACCCCCGCATGATGGTGTTGACGTCCTGTCCGGCGCGCATCGCGGCGTCGTACGGCAGGTCGGCGACCCGGTAGAAGAGCTCCTTGATGGCCGCGAGTGCCAATGGGTTCTGCGCTGCCCACTGGTGTGCGATGTCGAGGCCGACCGCGAAGGCGTCTTGCGGTGTGACGACACGGTTGGCGAGTCCGATCTCCCCGAGTTCGGAGGCGGTGAGGATCCGCCCGGTGCTGATCAGCTCGAAGGCCAGTTTGGTGCCGATCTGGCGTTGCAGTCCGGTCATGACCAGCGCGGGGACGATGGAGTGCTTGATCTCGGGGTAGCCGAGGGTGGCGTCGTCGGCGACGACCAGCATGTCGCTGCCCAGGGCCAGCCCCGCGCCGCCGCCGATGGCTGCGCCGTGGACGACGGACACGACGGGCTTGGACAGGCGGCGCAGCAGCGCCTGGGTGTCGGCGGTCAGTTTGGCGCGGCGGATCACCGCGGGCTGGTCGGTGGGCGTGAGGTGCGCGAATTCCTTCAGATCGGCGCCGGCACAGAATCCGCGGCCCTCACCGGTGAGCAGAACCGCCCGCACGGACGGATCGGCGTCAGCAGAGTGCAGTGCTGCGTGGAGTGCCTCGGTGAGTGCGGTGTCGAGTGCGTTGCGCTTGTCGGGCCGGTTGAGCCGGAGAATCCGGACCGCGCCGTCGTCGTCGCTCAGCAGCACGGACGGTCGGGGGTCGGGGGCCGGGACCGGATCAGCGAGGGCGGTGGGGTCAGGCATCTGCGGTCTCCTTCGTCTGGGGGGTCGTCGTCCGGGCGGTGTCGAGTCCGGCGCGGGCGACCATGCTGTGGAGCTGCCGGCCGAGAACGTCCTCGCAGAGGCGGGAGGCGTCCATCACGGCACCGAG
Source organism: Rhodococcus sp. NPDC057529 (assembly GCF_042802055.1). Lineage (NCBI taxonomy): Bacteria > Bacillati > Actinomycetota > Actinomycetes > Mycobacteriales > Nocardiaceae > Rhodococcus > Rhodococcus sp. NPDC057529. The sequence continues at coordinate 104,625 of NZ_JBHVEY010000022.1, read as the reverse complement.
GTCGAGGGCGGTGTCGACACCCATCGACTCGAAGAGGCTGACCAGATCCTCGGTCGCGGCGTTGCCGGTCATCCCGCTGCCGTATTCGATCTGGGCGGGGTGCCCGCCGACGCCACCGAAGGCGCTGTCGAAATGCCGGCATCCGGCGTCGAGGGCGGCGACGCAGTTGGCCAGCGCGGTTCCCCGCGTGTTGTGGAAATGTGCGACCATCGCGACGTCGGGGTGGTCGGTGGTCAGCTGCCGGAACACCGGGGCAATCGTGCGGGGGGTGCCCTGGCCGGTGGTGTCGCCCAGGGTGATGATGTCGACGCCGAGGTCGACGAACCGCTCGACGTCCTCGACGACACGGCTCATGGGCACCTGCCCTTCGAACGGGCAGCCGAAGGCGACGGACACGACGCCGACCAGCGTGAACCGGCCCTTGGCGAGGGTCGCCATCTCGGTGACGTTCGCCCATTGGTCGGCGCGGGTGGTGCGCAGGTTTCGCTGAGTGTGCGATTCGGTCGCGGAGACCAGCAGGCTCAACTCCTCGGCCCCGTGGCCGGCGTCCTGATCGGTGATGGCGCGTTCGACGGCCCTCGGGTTGGGGCACGTCGCCTTGAAGGCCACACCGCTGCGCCGCGGAGCGGCGGCGAGAACGTCGCTGACGTCGGCGAATGCCGGGATACGGCGCGGATGGCTGTAGCTACTGGCCTCGATGCGGGTAAATCCCGCTCTCACGAACGACTCGAGCAGAGCAACCTTCGAGGCAGTGGGCACGAAGACCTCTTCGTGCTGCAGTCCATCACGCGCGAAACACTCGCACATCACAACAGTGTCGTCCATTGATTCTCCTCTGGGGCGGTAGCACCAGAAAAGCACCAGGTGTTGTCAAAGTCAACAGTGGATGTGTGGGTTGATGTCGTTTGACCAGTTCAGGGCTATTCTTCCGAGCGGCGCATGGCGCGGGCGAGGGTGTCGAGCTTGCGTAGGGCGGACTCGAGCGCCGCGGACTCCTCCTCGGTGAGGCACACGCGCAATGCCTCGTCGCGCTCGTTGGCGGCCGCGATCAGACCGCGGTACACCCCCGATCCCTTGCGGGTGAGGCGCAATCGGGTGGTGCGGCCCGGGCCGAGTTCGCGCGCGAGGAGGCCTCGTTCGGTGAGCTTGGTGACGACGCGGCTCATCTGCGCCTTGTCCAGGCCGGCCCGGCGGGCCAGCCTGTTGACCGTGAAGGAAGGATCTTCGCCGATCAGGGCCAAGGTACGCCATTCGGCGAGGCTGACGTCGAACTCGCGGCGGTAGCGCAGGGCCGCGGAACCGGAGATCAGATTGGCCAGCCGGCTCAGACGGTAGGAGAGCAGTTCGGAGATGGACAGCGAGGCCCGGGGGCTCGCCTCGGCGCGCGGCCCCGGTGTCGCTGCGTCTGGGTTGGTGGTCACGTGCTCATCCTAGTGGCGGGTCGCACCCCTGCCATCGGGCCGATCCGGATCGCCAGGTGTTGACAAACACAACAGTCTGGGTCGAGACTTTGCTTGAACGATCCGACGTGAGCCCGGTCACCACCGCTGCGCGAGAGCGAATGCCGCCTGCGGACACCACCGGGTGCCCACGACCACTCACACTCATCACAAAGACAGAGGAGCCGAACGGTGACTCATACCAACCCTGTGCGCGCATCATCGGGCGCCGACGAACTCGCGCCGGACAGTGGGGAGGTGCGACGCGACGGGCTCTACCGCAAGATCGCCCTCCGGGTGATGCCCCTGCTGGTCATCTGCTACATCGTCAGCTTCATCGACCGCACCAACATCGGGATCGCGCAGGTCGGCCTGGAGCGCGACCTGGGCTTCAGTGCGGCGGTGTACGGGCTCGGGGTGGGCCTGTTCTTCGTCGGGTTCATCCTGTTCGAGGTGCCGAGCAACGCGTTGCTCCAGCGCATCGGTGCCCGGGCAACCATGACCCGCATCATGGTCAGCTGGGGCGCGGTCACCATCGCCACGATGTTCGTGTGGGACGAAACATCGTTCTACGTCATGCGTTTCCTGCTCGGCGTCACCGAGGCCGGCTTCTTCCCCGGCGCACTGTTCTACCTGGCGCAATGGTTCCCCTCGGCGCGCCGAACCCGGATGACGGCCACCTTCTTCATCGGTGTGCCCATCTCCGGAATCATCGGATCCGCGGTGTCGGGCGCGATCATGAGCAGCTTCACCGGCGTCGGGGGTCTGGCCGACTGGCAGTGGTTGTTCCTGATCGAGGGCATCCCGCCGATCCTGCTCGCCGCCGCCGTGTGGTTCTGCCTGGCCGACCGACCTGCCGACGCGAAGTGGCTCACAGACGACGAAAAGGCCATCGTGGAAGGTGATCTCGCGGCCGACGACGCCCGCAAGCGGGGTACTGACGAAGACGCCGAGGGGCACGACGGCCTGTTCGCCGCGCTGCGCGATCCCCGAGTCCTGATTCTCGGCCTGTGTGCCTGCGGCGCCTACACCTTGGCCAACGCGGTGTCGTTCTGGACGCCGCGCATCATCAACAACGCCGGTGTCGACAACGTGCTCAACCTCGGATTGTTCTCGGCGATCCCGCCGTTGGCAGGGATCATCGTGATGCAGATCGTCGGACGTCATTCGGACCGTACGCTGGAACGGCGCTGGCACGCGGCGGGGAGCTGGTTCGTGGCATCGGCGGGCCTGGTCGCACTGTCCTTCGTCACCAACAACCCCCAGATGGTGGTGATCCTCCTCGCGGTAGTCGCGGCAGCCCACTACAGCGGTCTCACCGTCTTCTACTCGATACCCTCGATCTACCTTTCCGGTCGCGGTACCGCCACCGGCATAGCGCTCGTGACCACGATGGGCTCCTTCGCGGCCGCGCTGTCCCCGGCACTGCTCGGCTTCATCCAGGAACACACCGGCAGCCTCTCACTGGGCCTGCAGATCAGTGCCGCCCTCGTGGTGATCGCCGGCGCAGTGCTCCTCGTCGGCATCCCGGCGCACGCCTTGAAGGAGAAGCGCTGATGAGCCCCCCACGCGTTAACGCGGCTTCCGGATGGGTGCACAGATGAGACTGGTGAAGTGGGTTCCCGCGGTCGTGACAGCGGCGGCCGTGCTGGCCGGTTGCGCCGGGCAGGATGAACAGGCCCACGTCGAGACTGCGCAGCAATCGGGTGCACGAACCGTCGAGATCATCCGATCGGGGGAAGTGTAAATCGAGGTAACCGCGGAAGGCAACGGCCCCTCGATGATCCGGTTGCCGTCCCGCGGACGGGACTCGTACGAGTACGCCCCCGTCGCCGCAGGCCTTGCCGAGCAAGGCTTCCGGGTGCTGCGACCGGAGCCGCGCGGCATCGGCGACAGCGCCGGACCGATGCAGGGCATCACACTCCACGATCTGGCGGACGACGTGGCCGCGGTGATCGAACACGAAGACAACGGCCCGGCCGTCGTGGTCGGACACGCGTACGGCCACTTCGTCGCCCGAACCCTGGCCGCGGACCATCCACAGTTGGTGCGCGGTGTGGTCATCGCCGCAGCAGGTGCCCGGAACTACCCGCCGCACCTGTCCGACCTCGTGACGAAAAGCGCAGACCCAGCCCTGCCGGAACAAGAGCGCCTCGGGTATCTGCAAACACTGTTCTTCGCCCCTGGCGGCGATGCGTCGACTGGCTCGACGGCTGGTATCCGGAGGTCACGCGGAGCCAACGCGCAGCCACCACCGCCACGGACAAAGAACGACTGGTGGCCCGTTGCGAAGCAGCCGATCCTCGACCTGCAGTCCGGTCAGGATCCGTTCCGGCCGCGGGAGACCGTGAATGATCTGCGGGACGCGTTCGGTGACCTCGTCACCGTGGCCGTGATCCCCGACGCCCGCCACGCCCAGATCCCCGAAGCACCTGATGCGGTGGTCGAGGCAATTGCACAGTGGCTGAAGACACTGTCAGCATGAACGGCACGGTAAGCACCGGCGGGAACCCCGCAGCCTCTTCCTCGGCACCTGACTCCCCTTCTTGGAACGGGATGGGGCGCGAGCCCAGAGGTGAGTCGAAGACCGACACTGCCGGACCGAGAACGTGTCGATCGCGCGCACAGCACCAGCCCGGACGGGCGAACCCCACAGCGTGATCTCGTCGGTCGACCGAAGCGCCAAGGCTGATGGCCTGACTCGATTGGCATTCCCGCTGTTGAGCGGTCAACTCACCGCTTAACGCCGGCTGCGTGTCCCGGACCGGCCTCCCTGAGCGGTGCCTACCATCGTCGAACCGGTCGCGCGAGCATTCGGAGACTCGCGGTGTTGCTCGCGATTCTCTTACGTGGTTCGCGGTGGGGTCGCGTAGCGGCAGTTGTCGGTGGAGTTTCCGCCGGCGTCGACGGTGTAGGGGATCTTCGACCACTGGGTCCGTGTCGGGGTGTGGCAGCGCATCCACGACGCGCCGCGAGACCGGCCGGAGGCAACCGGTGCCCGACGGTGGCGATCGTCGACTCGAAGGCCCGTGCCCGCCGCCTTCATTTAGGATCGCGATGCCGCGCACGGGCTACTGGCCGGACTGCGGGGTGGCTTGCCCGCCATCCGGGACTGTTGGGGGTGACGGGGCTACCCGGGGCGACGCCCGGATGGGCGAAAAGCACTCTCGCTCTGCAGGTTGAGATCAGTGGAGAGCGCTCCGGGCTCGACGGGATTCCACGCGCGAGCCCCGGGTTCGGGTGGTCGAGCGTACGTGCGCCAGGGCGAGTAGCCGGTGCATGATCACCACGTCTTGATCAACAAGCACCGCCGTTGTCTCCGCGCTTATGAGAGTCGACCGGCCACCACGAGGCCGTCATTCTCATCGCCATGGTCGGTCTCATGACCCGGCGCCTCGCGCGGGGATGCCACAGTTTCCGAATGCTCCTGAACAGCAGGACGATCCTGAACCGTAAGGTGCGGCTGACCATCCTCCGAGCCTATGGATTCCGCGTACCCGAGAATGCTCTCTCGCTGATCGTGCTCACGCGCGGTTCCTTCACCCTTGCCGTCTCGTATCCCACGACGACCCATCCACATTCTTGACAGGAGTGGGTTCTTTCGTTGGGCTGCTGTGACAGCGCGTGCGCAGGGCGAGGCCCGCGCACAGGACAGGTGTGAATGTGTAACCCCGGCCGAGCGTGTGCTCTGCCGGGGTAATGGTGGTGATTGTGGGTTTGCAGGAACTGATGGTTGTCTATGGCAACTTCTCGAGTTCGGTTCTCGGCGGTGTGCCGGGACCAGACGGGTTTACTGGCCGGTGGGGGCGTGGTGACCGTGTCTGAAGGAGTGCGGCCTCTTCGGCGGTGTCACCGGCCGCCAAGGTGGCGTAGACGTCCGGTTTGTTCCGCTTGAGCCACAGTCCGAATGTCACGCCGATGGTGAACACGATGGGGACGGCCCACGGCAGGAGTGCGACCAGGCCGTGCATGGGTGCGCCGGTGATCCACGTGAAGCCGCGAAGTTCGATGACGACGGCGATCACGAGCAGGGCTGTTCCGAGTGTCGGCGCGACCAGGGTCTTCCACCAGTGACGTTGGGAGGAGGGGAGCCGGAGGAAGTACGCCACGACGGAGGCGCAGGCGAGGGCTTGCAGCACGGTGGCCGCGAGTGCGCCGATGCCGAAACCGACGGCGGACAGCTGCGCGTAGGGGTCGATTCCGACGATCGCCAGGCCGAAGATCACGATCAGCGCGAACCCGTTCAGTGCCAGGACGGCGGTACCCGGTGAGTCTGATCGGTTCTCGCGTGCCAGGAAGCGGGGCAACAGTTGCTCCTTGGCGAGACTGTTGATGTATCGCGACATGAAGTTGACGATGGCGATGTTGCATGCGGTCTGGGCGAGCATGATCAGCAGTGAGAAGCACCAGAGCCCGACTTCTCCGAGATGCTGTTGCACCGTTCCGAAGACGAACCCTGCGATGCCGGCGTCCTGGACGACTGCCGGTTGCTGATCGACACCGGAGACGGAGGTCAGCGTCCACGAGATCAGGACGAGGAGGGCGGTGAGGAGGATGAGGGCGCCGTAGAGTGCGCGCGGGACTGTCTTCTCCGGGTTGATCGCCTCCGGCGCGTACAAGGCGCCCGCTTCGTATCCTTGGTAGCAGAGAATCGCGAAGATGAAGGCGACGGTCCATTGGCCGATCGTGAACGCGTGCGGGGTGAACACCGAGAGCGGGAAGGCCTGCAGTCCCTTGGCAGCGACGATTGCCACCACGAGCGCGACGATGAGTGCCACCTCGCAGGCGACGACGACCATCACGACCCGGGCGTTGAAGTCGATCCGCCGGTAACACAGCAGGGTGGCGATCCCGATTTGGACGGCAACGAGCCAGGGCCATCCCACGGTGATCCCGAACAGGGAGTGCAGCGTCTCCTGTGCGACGAAGGCGGAGGCGGTGAACGACGCTGTCAGGCCGGCGGGGTATCCGACGACGGCGATCATGGCCGCTCCGACGCCGGCCGGTCGGCCGAGGCCACGGGCGATGTAGTTGTAGAACGCCCCGGGCCTGGTGATGCGCTGGACCATTTGGCTGTAGCCCACGCAGAACAGGCCGATGATGCAGCCGGCCACGATGAACATCAGCGGGGTCGTCGGTCCCCCGAACGCCAGCCCCAACGGCATCGTGGAGCCGACCACCGACAGCGGGGTCAGTGCGGCGATGATCAGGACGATGATCTTCGAGGTGGTCAGGGTGCGCCGCGGTCCGGGAGCACCTGCCGGGCTCGCGCCGGTGAGGTGGTCAGTGTTCATCGATGATTCCTTGTCGATCGCGCACACGGAAGTGTCGTGTTCCGGTCGGACACAGTGGGTTACCTGCTTTCGTCGATCAATGGTTTCGTGTTCCCCGACACGGCGAGCCTCGGGCGGTTCGAGGATGCTCGGGATCCGGGTCCTCGGGCCACCGCAGAGGGGGCGCGCCAACCCGATGTTCACTTTAAGAACGACTAAGGTTATTTAGATGAACACGACATTAGGTGTGATGGGGGTAACTGTCAACTAGGTCGGAGAACATTAACCGGACCGAAATGACGGTCGCCACCTGGCGATTCCGCCGGATCGACAGGTGCACAAATCCGACCGTTCATGCTCCTTCCGAGAAGCGGCGGCGCTCGCCTCTCGCGAAAAGACACCGCGGACAGCTCGTGGCCGGGAAACCGAGGCTTCGGAGTGCTGGCGCGGGGAACGCCGATGCTGCGGGTGGCGGCGGGCGTAGGCGAGTGAGGTTCCGCGACGGCGGAACGATCGGGGGCCGGAGGGGACGGCACGCGGTCGCTCGGGCGATGGTGGTGGATCCGCGCCGGGCATCCGGCAACTGTTCCGCTGCCTCGTTGACGGTCTGATCGGGCGGGGTCGATGCCGTTTGTACGCAGACAGCGGCGAGCCGGCGCGGGATCTTCCCGGGCCGGCTCGCCGCCGTCGTAGTCACGCTGCATCAGCCGAAGCGGTGCACCTGGTGTCAGCTATCCGCGCTCCAGAGGACCTTCTTGTTCGCGAACTCGTCGACGCCCAGGGCGCCCAGTTCCCTGCCGAAACCGGACTTCTTGATTCCGCCGAAGGGGACGTCGGGCGCCGAGTCCGGAATTCGATTGATGTTGACCATGCCGACCTGCAGGTGTTCTGCCAGGGCGGTGGCGGCGGTGTGGTCGGCGGTGAAGATGGTTGCGCCGAGACCGAACGCGGTGTCGTTCGCCAGGCGCACCGCTTCGGCGTCGTCATCGACGCGGTACAGCGCGATCACCGGTCCGAACAGTTCTTCGCGGTAGGCGCGCATTGCGGGGGTGATTCCGGACATTACGACGGGGCCGTACCCGGCAGCTCCGATGATCGCGTCCGGATCGCCGGCGTGGACGGTCGCACCCTGGTGCACGGCGTCGAGAACCTGAGCACGTAGGGCGCGGGCCGCCTCGTGCGATGCCATGGGCGCGAGCATCGTCGATTCGTCGGAGGGATCGCCCGGAGCGATGCCGCGGACGAACTCGACGACCCGGTCGAGGAACCGGTCGAAGATCTCGGCCGCGACGAGGATCCGTTTCGGTGAATTGCACGCTTGCCCAGAGTTCGCCAACCGTGACGTCACCACCGCTTCGGCTGTGGTGAGCGGATCGGCGTCCGGGCGGATGATCACCGCATCCGAACCTCCGAGCTCGAGGACGACCTTCTTGAGGTGGCGCCCTGCGGTTTCGCCGACCGCGCCGCCGGCCCGTTCGGATCCGGTCAGCGAAACCCCGTGGATCCGGTCATCGCCGATGATCGACGCCGACTGCGCGTTGGAGGCGAAGATCGATTGGAAGGCGCCATCGGGAAGACCTGCGTCGGTGAAGATTTGCCCGATGGCAAGCGCCGATTCCGGACACGACGGCGCGTGCTTGAGGAGGATCGTGTTCCCCAGGAGAAGATTCGGTGCCGCGAAACGGATCGCCTGGTAGTACGGGTAGTTCCACGGCATGACACCGAAAATCGTTCCGATGGACCGCTTCTGTACCACGACCGTGCCGCCGGCGGCACGGTCGAGCTGCTGGTCCGCCAGCAGCTGCTCGCCGCGGTCGGCGTAGAAGCGCAGGATCTCTCCGGAAAAGGTGGCCTCCCCCGTGGCCGCTCGAGTCAGCTTGCCCATTTCCCGGGTGATGATCGTCCCGAGGTCGTCGGCTCGTTTCTCGAAGAGGTCCGCTGCCGCGGCGAGGACGCGGCGGCGCTCCGCGGGCGGTGTCTGCGACCATTGCCGGTAGGCCCGGTCCGCGCGTTCGACCGCAGCCGAGACCTCGGCATCGGTTGCCGTCGGGTACTCCGCCTCCACTGTTCCGGTCGCCGGATTGAGGACACGGTAGAGGCAGACTTCAGACATGGTGCAATCCTTCGGCGGGGGAACGCTTCTGCTGGTGATACTCGCGGGCCGCCCCGATGAACGATGTCAGCAGTTGGGCGCCCTCGGGGTCCATGCGCTCCTCGGGATGCCACTGCACACCGACGACATACCTGGCGTCGATGGACTCGAGTGCCTCGATCAACCCGTCGGGCGCAACCGCGCTCGGGCGCAGCCCTGCCCCGAGGCGGTCTACGGCCTGATGATGATGTGAGGCGATATCGAACGGTCCGGACCCGAGAATCGTCTGTAACCGTGTATCTGGCAGAACCTCGACGCTGTGCTGGGTGAACGTGCCCACCCGGTCGCGGTGCGGGGTCATGTCCAATCGGTCCCCCACGTGCTGTTCGAGGGTGCCGCCGAACGCTGTGTTGATCAGTTGCATGCCGCGGCAGGCCCCGAGGATTGGGATACCTGAGTTGTAGCAACTGCGGGTGAGGGCAGCTTCGAGGCGGTCCCGTTCGACCACTGGTGGGTCATTGAGCGGATGCGACTCCTGCCCGTATGAAGCGGCGGCGATGTCACGCCCGCCGGCCAGGAGAAAGCCGTCGGCGAACTCGAGAAGCCTTTCGACCATCGCAGTGTGCACGGAGGACGGCGGCAGGAGGATGGGACATCCGCCTGCTCGCTCGACCGCCCGCAGGTAGGTCGTGGGGAGACCGTCGGTCAGGACGTCGACCCAGGCGCCGCTCGAGACAGGCTTGCGGTCCGCCACGACCAGGATGAGTGGTGTGTCCGTGGTCACTGACTCTCCAAGGGCGAGTGATCGTGCCAGCAGGTCACACCCCAGGTCACTGCCAGCCATACCGCGTCGGCGCGGTCATCGGCTCCGTGCCAATGATTTTCGTCAACAGGAGTTTCGACCAAAGTGCCCGGGGTGATGCCTGCGTGCACGCCGGCGTCATTACCGACGCGCCCGGACCCGCTGACCAGGTAGAGAAGTTGCCCGCCTGGATGTGAGTGCCAGTTCGTCACCGCGCCGTCGGAGAAGTGAACGCGTGCGATGTCCGGATTGGTCTCCGCGGCCGCCTCGATCAGCATTTCGAGTTGAACCGGCCCGGTGAACTTGCCACCGTAGACGTAGTCTTTGTTGCCTTCGTCGATCAGTTTCATCAGTGCTTCGACCTTTGCGGTTGACGGAATCGAGGCCGCTCGGGCGCCCCCTGGACTCCTATGCTTCGTTCTTGACGTGGTTGCGGAGGGTGCCGACGCCTGCGACGGTGACCTCGACGACATCGCCGTCCCGCAGGTAGCGAGGAGGCGTGCGCTCGTCGCCGACGCCTCCGGGGGTGCCGGTCGCGATCACGTCGCCGGGCTCGAGGGTGAGACCCCGGGTCAGGTATTCGATCAGCGTGGGGATGTCGAAGATCAGATCGCGGGTGTTGCCCTTCTGCATCACTTCACCGTTGATGACGGTGCGCACGTCCACGGCATCCTTGGTGACCGAGTCGACGCTGGCGACGACCGGTCCGAGCGGGGTGAAGGTGTCGAAGCTCTTGCCCAGGGTGAACTGCCGCATCGGGGTCTCGAGCTGGGACCGACGACCCGAGACGTCGTTGAGGGCGACGAAGCCGCCGACATATGCCCATGCGTCGCCCTTGCCGACCCGGTAACCGCGCCGGGAGATGACGATGCCGACCTCTCCCTCGAAGTCCGGGCGTGTCTCTTCCCGGGGGATGACGATGTCGTCATTCGGTCCGGTGATCGACGAGGGGAACTTCGCGAAGACAACCGGGGCGTCCGGGTGGGCGAGTTTGGTCTCTTCGACGTGGGATCGGTAGTTCAACCCGATTGCCACCACCTTGCCGGGGTTGACCGGCGAGAGGACGGTGACGTCGTCGACGTCGAACGTTGCGCCGGAGGCGTTCTCGATGATCGACCACGCCGACTCGGAGCTGTCGAAGCCCACGGCGGGCGCCGCACCGGCGTCGGTGATGGTGGGGCCGTCGAGCCGCCCGAGGCGAACGTCGCCGGTGGGGGTGGTGAAGCGGATTGCCTGAGTCATGAACCCTCCAAGAGTTCGAATTGGTTACTTTGCAAGTATATGCGTAATTGTAAAATAGACAACATGGGCGGCGGGACTGCGGGGTCGGGGGTCACCCTCGTGGGAGGATCGGGACATGACGGACCATATCGACGCGCTCGCCGCGAATGTGCGGCACTTGCGTGAGACGCACGGACTTTCGCTGTCTCAACTGGGGGAGCGCTCCGGTGTCGCCAAGGCGACTTTGTTCAAGGTCGAACGGGGACGGACGAATCCGACCCTCGAGACCATGGTGGCGATCGCCGATACCTTCGGGGTGCCGGTTCAGGATCTGATCAAGGTCGCCGATCGCGCCGTCGTCGATGTGGTCCGGCCCGGTGACGGGCAGAACATCTCCGACGACGCCTCGATCGGGTACATCCTGCGTAAGCAGGTGATCGGACCGGGGACGCTCGAGGTGCACGCCCAGGTGTTCCGGGACGGGAAGTCGGAGGTATCGGCCTCGCACGGCGCGGGGGCACGCGAGCACGTGCTGGTCCGATCCGGCTCGATTCAGGTGGGTCCGGTCGGTCAGGAGGTCGTTGCCGAAGAGGGCGACTATGTGACCTACCCCGCCGATCGCCCGCACCGGTGGCAGGCGATGGGCGGGGATGCGTCGTTGTGGATCGTGCATACCTTCCCGCGCGCGGCGTCGCTGACCGACACCTGACAACTGTTCCCCGGCGGGCGGCTACACCCGGGGGCCGTACAGATTCCATTCCCAGTCGGTGACGGTCGTTTCGAACGCGTCGATCTCGCGCCGCTTGATCGCTGCGTACACGGTGACCAGTTCCTCCCCGAATCCGGCGCGGAATGTCTCGTCGGCCTCGAGGGCGCCCAGCGACTCGCGGAGGCTCCGCGGCAGGGGGCGGCCGTCCGGGTCGGGTACGAGCCCGCGCGCGATGCCGTCGTGTGCCGCGTGCAGGATCGCGGCCATCAAAAGGTGCGGGCTCGCGCTCGCATCGCCGGCGCGCAGTTCGATGCGAGTGGCCCTCCCGCGCTCGGCCGGGACGCGCACGAAGGCGAAGCGATCATCCTCTCCCCAGTTGCTCCTGCGCGGGCTCAGGCCGTCGCCGGTCAACCTCTTGTAGGAGTTCACCGTCGGCGCGGCAAAGGCCATGATGGCGTCGGCGTGCGCCTGGATACCCGCGATGGCGGCGCGCGCTGTCTCGGTCAGGCCTCCGTTCGAAGTGGCAAATACGTTGGTGTCCTCGTTCCACAGCGACAGGTGGACGTGGAGACTGCTGCCCTCCTCGCCTGAGCACGGCTTCGCCATGAAGTTCGCGTCCAGCTGCTCGAGTACCGCCAGTTCCTTCACTCCGGTCTCGAGGAGAAACGCCGCATCCGCTGCATCGCGGACCGGACCGTGATCGAGGTTGATCTCGAACTGCCCGGGCGAGAACTCGCGGTTGACTGCGGTCACTCCGATGTTCATGCCGACCAGCTGGCGATGGATTCGCCCCACGCACCCCTGCGGGTCGGTGATGCGGTCCATCGTGTACGACACGCCTTTCGCCGCATACGGGGTTTTGCCGTCGCCGTCGGTCCGGAACAGATAGAACTCGGGCTCGCCGGCCGCGACGGCCGTCAGGCTCAGGGTCGTATGCAGCTTGTCGGCCGCTGCCGACAGTTGGCTGCGCGGGCACAGCACCGACGGCGCCGAGCCTTCCCTCAGGCTGGCGAGAACCCACAGGCTGTCCGGCTCCCACGGCGGGACGAAGGCGGTGCCCACATCCGGGAAGGCGTGTAGATCAGGGTGTTTGGCCAGTGACGGGAATTCGTCGGCGGAGACGGGCACCCCCAGCAGATCCTCGGCATTGGACATCTTCGAGTATGCGATCCCCTTGGCCAAGGACAGCAGTCGGTCGACCGGATATTGCTTGCCGCGCTGGCGACCGAACAGGTCGGAGTGAATGATCCGCACGACCGTGATGTCGCGGGCCAGGAGCTGGTCGAGGTAGTCGGCATCGAAGGCGGGCCGGGCACATTCTGGCCCCAGGGCTGTACTGGGCATCATTGTCCTCTTCATCTCTGTGGGGATCGCCATCCTCGCGATTGTTGACTATAGTAGTATATGCGTTCATCAAAAGAAACGATCGCGTTCGGCCGCTGCCGGCAGTCCGCCCCCGTTACGCCCCCGAAGGAGCACCCATCATGATCAAGCTGCATGACATCGACCACGTCCTGATGGGCGTCGAGGACCTCGACGAATCCACCCACCAGTGGCAGGACGAATTCGGGCTGACCGTCGTCGGCCGTGAACCAGGCGAGTCATTCCTCGCCTGTAACTACGAAGACCCTGCGCTGATCCTGCGGTCCGCCCCGGCCGCCGGAATCATCCACACCGCATATCAACTCGCCCCCGACGTCACACTCGCCGACGCGGAAAAGCACCTCTCGGATGCGGGGGTCGAGTTCACGCGCTCGGAGCTCGGCGTCACCTTTGCGGACCTCGAAGGCAACGGAATCCAGTTCGTGGAGTACAAGCCGGTCACGGATCAGGATCGGTATCCGCGGGAATGGCGCAGCACCACGCGCAACCACCGAATCGGTGCCCCCCGCAAGCTCGGTCACGTCAACTACCTCACCGCGAACTTCGACAAGCAGCTCGACTTCTACCTCAACGTCGTGGGAATGAAACTCGCCGACAAGCTCGGAGCCGACGCCGGCGCCTTCCTGCACCTCGGTGCCGATCACCACGTGATGGCCTTCGTCAACACCGGCCAGGCCCACTTCCACCACATCGCGTTCGACATGCAGGACTGGGGACAGATCCGGCAGTCCTTCGATCACCTCGCCCAGTACGGCCGGGTGATGCCGTGGGGTCCGGTGCGGCATGGAATCGGCGGCAACCTGGCGGGCTACGTTCGTCTGCCCGAAGCCGACTGCTTCATCGAACTCTACTGCGACATCGAGCAGCTCGCCGAAACCCACACCCCCCGCGAGTACCCGGACGACCGGCACTCCTCCAACGTGTGGGGGATGCTTCCGCCGCGCTCCTACTTCCGGTTCGACAAGGAATCGATCGAGGCCGAACGCGAAAGCCTGCAGGCGATCTGGGAGAAGCAACCTGAACTGCTCGGCAGCTGACCGGCAGATCCGAGCCGGGCGGCGGTCGGATTCCCCCGGGCATGTGCCGGCCGCCTCGTCCCGGGTCCCTCTCCGGGCCGAGGTGCGGTGCGGGGGCAGACCGGGTAGGCCGCCCACTTCCGCGCCGACACCCGGACCCGGAAGGCGCCGGGCGGTGCGCCTTACCGACGCCCCCGGCTCGGACCGACGTCGGTCGGGGTGTCCTCGTCATCGCCGGATCCTGCCCGCTCCTGCTGCCTATTTCTCGATGCGCCGACGACGCGTTCGGGATCGGCCGCCGACGTGCAGCGGGCGCCGGTCCGGGGACGGTGGGCGCCCTCATCGAGCGCTGCGTCACCGCCGCGGAGTCGGTTGCCGGGGGCGATCACCCGCCACAGGGTGTCCTCGCACGTCCTCGACACCTCAGTGCCCGCACGCGCGGAGGGGCGATCCGGGGTGGCGGCGCGCGCCCGGCGAAACCGAAGGTCAGTACGGCGTTCCGTTCGCGCGGCGACCGGTGGAGATCGCCGGGGCGATCGGGAGGCCGATGGACCTGGTTGCCCCGCCGGCATTACCGACCGGCGGCCCTGGTGCCGCCGGGTACCTCGACGAACGCGATGCCGAGGACGTCGGCAAGCTCACGCGCGTCACCGGGTGAGGCCATGTCCTGCTGATGGGTCGGTGAGACGAGATCTGCGAAGGCAGCACCGGGGTGCAGGCCCGCGGCGATCGTCAGATCGAGGACGGCCGCCGTGAACGGATTCGCCTCCCCGTACCGGTCGGGCACCCGGACGGGCACCACGTGTCCGGGCCGCGTCAGATCCGTGGGAACGGTCGTCGGAGCGGTCAGCGTGCGGATGGTCCGTGCCCGGTCGTGAGCGGAGATGCCGGTCCCGGCCTGGTGGGCGGCATCCACGGCGACGCACTGACCGAACGTCGGGGACCGGCGTTCTCGCCAGAACGCCGAGGCTTCCGGAATCATCAGCCGGTCGCATGCCGCGGCAGGCAACGCCACCTGCACGAACCCCGAGGTCAGTCGAATCATCTCGGCCAGGGCTGCGGTGCTCGCGGTTTCGGCGCCGAGCATGAGCACCGATCGCCACGGATCTGTCACGACCACGAGTTCACCGCGGGCCACGGCGCCGCGGGCGCGATCGATGTTCTGCGTGTGGGGGTGGGTCGTCGAAGCGGTCACGGGACTTCCTCCTGGCGGTGGCGATCATCCGACCGGCGGTTCGCCGGGCAGATGGTGGGCTGTGGTCTATCCGTTCCGTCGCGGAGCCCAGGCGCTGTGCCGGGTCGTCGCAGCGCCTGCCGCTCCAATCGGCGCTGCGGCGACAGAGGGGCCGTCGTGTGGTGCCACGGCAACCTCTCCGAACCACGATTTAAAATGAGCGTGCGCTCAACTTTAGCACCGGATGGGCGGTTTCGGAACCGTCGAGGCGACCGCGCCCCGGCCGAATCCAGGGTCGACGGGAGTCGGCGGGCCGGAATTCGGACAGAATGAGGCCATGCCCAAGATCGTGGACCGCCAAGCCCGTCGTACCGAGATCGCCCGCGCCTACCTGCAGATGGTGGCGCAGCACGGGGTCGAGGGGGTGACCACCCGCAGTCTCGCCCAGGAGTTGGGGATCGCGGCGGGCGCGCTGTGGAATTACTTCGACGACACGCGGGCGCTGACGATCGCGGCCTTCGAGTTGTACTTCGCGGACATCACTTCCCGGATCGACGAGATCGCCCGGGGCGTGCGGGGCGTCGCCGCGATGAGGGTGCTTCTACGGGAGGTTCTTCCGCTGTCCGCCGTGGGGCAGCAGGAGGCGCGGGTCTCGCTCAGTTTCTACGGTCAGGTGGCCATCGCCGACCCGCTGCACGAGGTGCAGCGCCGGGCCGAAGCGCGCTGGCGGGACATGCTGGTGAGCCACATCCGCGAGGCCGTCGAGGACGGCGCGCTGCGGGCTGACATTGCTCCCGAGGATCTGGCCGACCTGCTGGTGGCGTTGGCGGTGGGGCTGCAGATCGAGTACGTCACCGGATCGCCCAATGGGCAGCCGCGGCGACAGGAGGAGCTCCTCGGTCTCGCGCTTCGGCCCTGGCTCGTCGATCACCCCGCACTCGCGGAATTCGAGCATTCCGACCGCTGACGCGGCCGGACCCGTTCGTGGACCGGTGTGCATCCGGGTGCGAGGAGGGCGTCTTGACCGCCGGGTGCCTCTCCGTCATGATTTATTTTGAGCAGTCGCTCACATTCATGAAGGGGTAGGAATGACGCAACAACTGCGAGTGATCGTGGTCGGGCTCGGCGAGCACGGCAAAGACATCGTTCGCGCGGTCGACGATGCCGGAATGGTCGTCGCCGGGGCGGTGGATCCGGCCTACGCCGGCCAGGATCTGGGAGCGGTGACCGATGTTCCGGGTCTGGCCGGGCGAACGGTGGCGGGTGAGTTGGCAGACCTTCCCGCCCCGGACGGCTCCGCCGACGTCATCCTCGTGGCCGCCAAGCTGCCGATCGCGGCGCTGGTACCGCTGCTGAAGGATTCCCTCGCCCGCGGGGCCGACGTGCTGACCATCGTCGAAGACGCCTTCGACCTCCACAGTTTCGCACCGGAGCTCTACGGCGACCTCGATGCCGCGGCCAAGCGCGCGGGAAAGACCGTCGTCGCGACCGGGGTTCAAGATGCCGCCTGGACCGGGTTGGTGCTCCAGGCCACCGCACTGCAACTGCAACTCGGCCCGATCCGGCTCGAGCAGCACCTGGGGGTAGACGGCTACCCGCAGGAATTCGTGACGTGGGTGGGCATCGGTTCCACCCCGCAGGAGTTCGAGGCGGCCGCGACGGAGGCGGCCAAGACACCATCGGTCTTCGGCGCCACCCTGCCGGTGATCGCCCGCAAGCTGGGACTGACGGTCACCGGGCAGTCCCGGCGGATGAGCCCGTACGTGATCGATACCCCGGTGGAGTCGATCACCCTCGGTCGCACCATCACCGCGGGTGAGCCCATCGGGCGCCGCGACGTGGTGACCGTGCACACCGTCGAGGGCATCGATCTGGTCGCCGAACTGGTCACCTCGGTGCTCATGGATCAGGACGACTTCCACGCGGTGTTGGGCGGATTCCCGGCGGTGGAATTGACCCATCGCATGACTCCCGGCCCGCCGACGGTCAACGCTTCCCTGATCAACCGCATCCCCGATGTGCTGGCGGCACCGGCGGGAGTGGTCTCGACGGTCGATCTGCCGACCCCGTTCCACCGGCATGGCTCGGGCGCCCCGGTGGTGGCGAGGTAGCGCGGAATCCGCGTGGGGTGGGGACAGGGGTATCACCCCTGTCCCCACCCCACGCGGATATCTGCCCTGTTCAGTGCGGGGTGGGCGCCGCACCGGGGGCGGCGGCGAAGTGGTGGCGCGCCGGCGGAAGATCCGCTGAAAACAGCACGCCGGGAGCGGCTTCGACGACGTCGGGGATCCGGCTGATCAGACCGGTGTTGGTGAGATCGTCGCCGGGGAAGGGCTGGATTTCCAGGTGCAGGTCGGGCTGGCCGGTGATCGTCAGGGCGGAGGCAGCCTCGTCGACGGCGATGGGAACGACTTGGATCACGCCCTCGAAGTCGATTCCTCGGTCGGTGGAAAAGCGGACCGTTTCCCTGGTCCCGATGGCATCGCCGACGGCGATGACGGACGTGCCGCCGTTCCAGCGCACCTCGGTGTCGCTGAATTGGGGCTCGTAGGTCTCGTGCACTGCCGCTGCGGTGGCGCCGATTCGGCGGGCGGCCTCGCGCATCGGGCCACCCAGGACGCTCGGGTGGGCCTGCGCCGCCGCGGCCACCCGAGCGAATTCCTCTGGGGTGGAACCGATGCCGATTTCCCGAGCCACCGCGTCGGACAGCGAGTCCAGGGCGACGGTGTGGGTGAAGGTGATCTTGCGGATGTTCTGGGATGCTGCGGCGACCAGGGCCGGGAGTTGTACCCACCAGATGTCCTGTACACCGGTGGCCAGAAAGCTCGCGCGGTGTTCGGTGCACAACCGGTGGAGCTCGCCCGTCCATGCGGGGTCGGGTGTGAGTCCGTCCTGGTGCAAGGTGACGACGTTGATTCCGTGTCGGATGAAGTGGCGGGCCTGCTCGAAGACGACGTCCGCGGAGGCGGAGGCGGTCAGCACGGCGATATCGGGTGGGGTCTCGAGAGCGTCGAGCAGCTCGTGCACCGACCCGGTGACGGTAACGTCCAGGCCGGCCGGGAGGCCGACGATTTCGGAGAGCGGGCGGCCGACTTTGTCGCCGATATCCACTCCGCCGACGATCTGATGCCCGAGGGCGGGGAGCAGGCGCGCAATGCCGACGCCGTGGTGTCCGAGGCCGACGATCACGACTCGGTAGCCCGGGGATGCGATGGCGCCGTCCACGGCATCGCGGGCGCCGGTGGGCTGCGTGTTCTGCTCGGGGTGGTCCGTCCGGGCGGTATCGGATCCGCTCGAGACCCGCGTCAGGCCGTCGAGATGACCGCGGATGCGGGCACCGTCGTCGCTGATCCAGGCCTGGGAGCGGGCATAGTGCACCATGGCGTCGAAGGAGGTAACCCATGCGGGGTCCGCGGCGAGTGGCCCGACGGCCCTCTTGATGAAATCCACACGAATCCAGGCATGGTCGCCGCCTTCCAGGGTGCCGGCCCCCACGTGGTCCAAGGCATGGGCGACGTCGTGGAGTTCGAGGCCGGCGACGTCGACCTTGAATTGGGTGAGTACGTCCGGCTCGGCGACATCGACGTCGGTTCGAGAGAACACGGTGATGATCATCGGGTGGTTCCTGTTCCTTCCAGGTTCGGCGTCGCTGCTGCCAGGTTTGCTGGGGGTTGTCCCGCCGATGGTGGCGGCGGGGCGACGTCTCGGCTCGGAGTTCGGCTTTCGGCGGTGGTGTTTCCGGCCTCGGGGGTCTGCGTAGACGCCGTGGCGGCCGCGCTCGAGGCGGAGTCCATACCGGTACCGAGAAGTCCCGTGCCCAGCACGATCCAGATCATTTCTTGGGCCACAGTCGAGTTGGATGTGAATACGGTGATCGGGGCAACGTCGTAGCCGATGACGGCGATCGGCGCGGGTCCACCGAACGCGAAATTCATGCGGGCGGTGCTGACGTCGCGGAGAGGGGCGTCATCGCACCGACGATGAGGACGAGGATCGTCCACGTTGTCAGGGGGCGGACGGGTGCATCGACCCCCGGCTCGCGGACGCGGCGGCCGGCGGTGCGTGAGGGGTCTGGCATGGGGTGCGCCACTAAACCGGTGGGAGAGGTCGATGGGGACGGTCAGCCAAGTGGGCGGAAGCGGGATCGGTGGAAGATCAGCGGATCGATGCTGGGATCGGTGTGTACGGCGGTGACTTCCAGGACCACGATCGAGTGATCACCGGCGGGGTGCTCGGCGTAGACCGAGCAGCTCATCCAGGCCGCGGCTTCGGAGATGAAGATGGCATCGTCGTTGCGGTGGATCCCGACACCGGCCAGTCGGCGTTCGCGATCGTTTCCGGCCAACTGACGGCACAGCGACTCCTGGTGCCCGGCCACCACCGATGCGCCGATCTGCTGTGCCCGGCGCATCACCGGCCAGGACCGGGAACTGTTCTGCACCGCGAACGAGACCAGTGGGGGATCCAGGGAGATGCCGACCATGAACGACGAGGACACCAAGACGTGGTCCTTGCCGTCCACGGTTGCGGCCAAGGCTGTGATGCCCGAGGGGTAGTGCGCAAAGGCCTTACGGAGCGTCTGCGCGTCCGACGGCTGTGTCATGAGGGACAAGGTCATGGGAATCGTCCTTTCTCTGTGGGAGGCCATCCCTGGCGGGGTGTGAGGTCATCTCGGACCCGACCGGTGCGATTGTGAGCGTCGGCGGCCAGATCGAGATATGACCGCCGACGACGTTCCACACACATCTGATGTTCCACACACATCTGATACTGCCCGCCAGGCATTTTCAGTCGGCTTGCCGCCGTTGGGCTCCGCGGTAGGCCCAGATGTCGAATTCGACTTGGATCGCGGCGTCGGCCAGTCCGCACACGATCACACCGCCGCTTGCCGGCCGGGGTTCGGGGAGCATTTCCCGGATGACCGGGTCCGCCTCGACGATGGCATCGTGAGAACTGAAGTGGGGCTTGATGTAGACCACTTCGTCCCAGCTGGATCCGGCGGCTTCGAGGGCCCACGCGGCATTGTTGATGACGGCGCGGGTCTGTTCGGCGGCGTCATCGGAGATGGTGGCGGTCGCCGGGTCGAATCCGGCGACGCCGCTCAGGATGACCCAATCGTCACCGGCTATCGAGTGCGGGAACGGGTGGGGCGGCGCGGGGTGGCGCAGTGCGTTCCATACGCTCATGGCGGTCACCGACCTCCTGCGGGGGCGGGCTCGTGCCACGGTTCGATCTTCGCGCCCTCGGGATCCCACCGGTCACGGTGCACGTCCCGCAAGTAGCCTTCGCGGACGATGGTCGGGTTGGGGGCGCTTGCGTTGCGGCGGACGGCGTACTCGGACGCGGTCCCGAAACCCGGTGGTGTGGTGTCGACGACCTGACCGGCCTGCCTGCGGAAGTGGGGCAGGACCTGCTCCGCGAAGAGCCCGGCCGTCTTCTCGATGAGCCAGCGCGGTTTGGCTCCGGTGGAGAAGTTCAACAGGATGCGCCCGGTTCCGGTGTCGTCGATCAACTGCTCGAGTCCCTCGATCACCGTCTCGGGCGATCCGGCGATGATCCAGTTGTGCTTGCGCAGATCGTCGAAGCTCATCTTCTTGGTGTCGACCGCGAACCCTTGTGTGCGGATCGAGCGCATGGACCGCTCGGAGGAGTAGCCGGCGGGGAAACTCTCGTGCTCGGGGTGTTGGAAGTAATTCTGGTAGTTCCACAGGATGCTCGCCTCGGACTCCTGGCGGGCGATCGCGTCGGTTTCGGCCACGTGGACCTCCACGACGGTGGCGATCTGTTTGGGGTCGACGTCGTAACCTTCTTCGCGGCACAGGTTCCGGAACTTGTCGATGATCTGAATCATGGCCGGGCGGTAGTTGAGCACCGTCTGATACGTGTAGCGGCGCTTGGCGGCCAGTTCCAGCGTCTCGATCGAGCCGCCGCCGGGCAGGACGAAGTCGATCTTGTGCGCCGGGCGCGGCCAGAGGTTGACGTAGTTGTGGTTGAAGTGCTTGCCCCGCCAGGTGAAGGGCCCTGGCTCGTCGAGTGCTTTGACCAACAGATCGTGGCCTTCGGCATGGCGTTCACGCGCGAGCGCGGGATTGATGTTCAGCGAGTGATACTGCGCCCCGAGCCCCATCGGCAGTCCGACCATCAGCCGTCCCCGCGAGACGGTATCGACCCAGGCGATCTCCTCGGCGAGACGGATGGGGGTTTGGTAGGCGTTCATCAACGGCCCGTTGGCCCAGATCTTGACCCGGTTGGTGTTCGACGCCAGCCAGGCCGCCACCAGCATGGCGTTCGGCCCCAAACCGATGGGGCCGTTGTGCTGCTCGGAGAAGGAGACACCGTCGAAGCCGAAGTCCTCCATCCGGACCAGCATCTCCAGCTGGTTCTCGATGGCGCGCTGGCCCTCGATCGGGTCGTAATTCGAGTTCGGCAGGTCGATGTAGACGGCCTTGCTAGGACGCTGCCCGGCGTAGGGAATTCGGGGATAACCGGATTCGAGGAAGCTGAAGAATTCGATCTCATGCATGGTGTTGGTTTCCTTTCGCGGCGGGCTCAGACGGCGGCGGGCTCGGCGACCGCGGCGGCGACGTGTGCGGCCACCGTGGCGGCCACCTCCGCCGATTGGTCGATCACCATCCCGTGGCTCGAAGGCTCTCCGCCTGGGCCTGCAAGCACGGTCAGGGTGGCACTCGGGATGCGGTCGGCGAATCCGCGGGCCTGCTCGTTGCCGACCGTGCGGTCGTCCTCGGCGGCAAGCACGAGGGTCGGCGCCGTGATACGAGAAAGCCGGTGGTCGAGCTTGAGGTCGTAACGCGGGTTCCACATCAGCAGCGCCGCAGTGCTGTCCTCGCGGAAGGCCTGGATTCCGTCCTCGAAATCGTCCTCCTGGGCCAACTGGTCTTCGTGCTGGGTGGCCCGACCGTTGAGCAGCCTGTCCAGACCCTCTGCCGGGGAGAGCCGGAAGATGTCGAACAGCGGTTCGTCGGGGATCCGGACACCCAGCGGCGTGATCAGGGTCAGACTGCGGTACCGCTCGGGGTAGTAGATGGCCAGGTTCGCCGCCAGCCACGCACCCAGGGAGGTCCCCACGAGATGGAAGTGATCCAAGTCCAACGCACGGAAGAAGGCGTCGTAGTGCAGGATCCAGTCTTCCCAGTTGTCCATCTCCGCGGGCCGGGGGGAATCTCCGAATCCCGGGTGTTCGGGGGCGATGACATCGAAGTGCTGCGCAAGTTCCCGGTGCAGCGGGGTCCACGCGCGGGTGTGGCCGCCGCCGTGCAGATACACCAGGGTCTCACCGGCTCCGCCCCTGCGGTACGCGGTCGGCACACCGTCGATGTCGAGGATCGTCGGCTCCGTCCAATATCTCCAGTTCCGGCCGGTGAAGGCGGGCGTCGTATCCATCATGGTCATCCTTTCGAGGCAATGCAGGCCGGCCGGGCGTATGTCACCGAGGTCCGGACCGCGCTGTCGGTGGGGTGGTCCACCGCGTTCAGGCCGTCCACGGGACGGCCGAAGCTTTTATTGAGCAAGTGCTCATTCTTACGTGATGGAGATAATGCCACCACGTGTGCCGGGTAGTCAATGGGTGTGCGTCCGTAGCGCTCGGGGAGCGTCCGCGGTGTTTCGCCGCTCGCGCCGGTTGCCTCGGGTGGTTGGTCGATCGTGCCGACTGCGCCGAGGTCGTACTCGTCGGGGCGGCTCACTGCCGTTCGGATACATTTCAGGTGTGCGCAGGTCTGCACAACTGTGAGGAGGTCCTCGTGACCGAGGCGACGACGCGTCGGACCCGGCGTTACGACCCCGGACGCCGTGCCCGGATCGCAGTGGCGGCGCTGCAGGTGGTGACGCGGGACGGCGTGGAAGGGCTCACCCATCGTGCTGTCGCTGCGCAAGCGGATGTCCCGGTAGGTTCGACGACCTACCATTTCGCCGACAAGGACGCACTCCTGCTGGCCGCGATCGAACTGGCGGAAGAGCGCAGCGCGAACACGCTGGAGCAGACCTTTGTCGACTGTCGGCCCGAGGATGACCTGGCCGGCGCCATTGCCGAATTTCTGCAGATCCTGACCGGTCGTGACCGCGAGAAATTCCTCCTCGATTACGAGATATTCCTCGCAGCACGGCGGCGGCCGGCTCTCCAGCCGACCGCTGCCGCGTGGATCGAGGAGTGCTACACCCTGATCGCCTGCTATACGGACGAGCAGGCTGCCCGCATTGTGACCGATCTGATCGAAGGACTGTTGGCGCAAGCGGTGGTGTTCGGCCGCGAACTCACAGCCGACCGGACGCGGCCCACGTTCGTTCGAGTGCTGCAGAGTTAGTTCAGGATGCAGCGCCGAGCTTGGCAAAGCTCGGCCGACCGGGTGGCCGCAATTCGGCGCGGGAGCGGTTCCGCGCATCGGGCGCGCGACGGAAGCCCGACCGGTGGCGCATGCGGCCGGAGTGTCTGCGAAAAACGTTCCCGAACAGCATCATTGATGCGCCTTTTCATGCGGCCAGCGCGAGGCGGCGATCGCGACGCCGACGATATCTCAGGGCTCCACCACCGATGTGGGCGCACCTTTCCCGCTCACTCCGCTCGACACGGACGCAAAAGTGATCATTGCCAAGAGTACGTATGTGATTCTAAAGTGACCGTTATGTACACAGTACATAACGTGGATGGAGGTTCAGGGTGAACGTGCAGGTGTTGTCGCAGGATTTTGCGGCCTGGCCCCCGACCGAGGAGACCGTGCGCTGCCCGTTCGACTACTTCGCGGCATTGCGTGAGAGTGCGCCGGTCTATCGTTTCCCCGAGCCGGGTCCCTTCGGTTCCGAAATGTACGTCGTGACTCGGTGGGAAGACTGCGCCGAGGCCCTCCTGCGCCCCGAGGTTTTCGCCAACAACCTCGACGGTGGGCCGGAGGCGTTCGAGACCACTCGGGAACCGTTGGTTGCCCCCGACGTCCCGACCTTCTACCAGGCGACCAACGTCTTCTTCTCCGATGGTGACGACCACCAACTCAAACGCTCGTGGGTGATGCCGCTGGTGACCCGCGACCGGCTGTCCGTCGTGCGGCCGATCATCACGGCCGAGGTCGACCTGCTGATCGACTCCTTCATCGCCGCCGGACGCTGCGACTTCCGGGGACAATTCAGCGACGTCATGCCGATGAAGGTCGTCCGCCAGGTGATGGGCCTGCCCGAGGACGCCGACCCGAAGATCAAGCGGTTATCAGCCGCACTCGAAATCAACGACAACAACCCCCATCAGACCGACGAGATGGTCACCGAGCTCCGTGCGGCGCGGATGGACATTCTCACGCTCATCGCCGATGTGCTTCGTGTCCGACATGCCGCACCGATCGAGGGCGACTACGTCTCCGAACTCATTCAGCGGCAGGTCGTGCGGGACGGCGTGCTCGACATCAACGCTCTCACCATGCATCTCGCCGCGACCGTCTTCGGTGCCGATCACGCGATGGGCGGTCACCTGGCCGACATCGCCGCACGGCTCGGCCGGGAACCGAAACTGCAGGACCGGCTCCGTGAAGACCGCTCGCTGATACGCGCGCTGTCCAGCGAGGCACTGCGCATCGAGAGCCCCCTACCGTGGCTCTTCCGTCGCTGCGCCCAGGACACCACGCTCGGGGGCGTGCCGATCCCTGCCGGCGCCATCGTCCTGATCGTTCAGGTCTCGGCCAACCACGACCCGCGCGAGTTCCCCGAGCCCGGCGCCTTCGACATCGATCGCCCCAATATCGAGCGCGATCACCTGACGCTCGGCCGTGGCAGGCATCGGTGCGCCGGTGCCGAGATGGCCAAGCTCCAGGTCGACATCACGGTGAACCGGCTACTCGATCGCCTGGCCGACATCCGTCTCGACGACGAGAAGAGTGACCTGCTACCCAAGCTGAGTTACGGCTTCCGCATCCCCACCGCCGTCCACCTCACCTTCCGCGCTGCGGACTGAACCAACCGGAATTCGAGCACCCATGGCCCACATAAACACCCGATCCTGCTGCAACGACGCATCGTGCATCCCCGTCTGTCCGGTCAACTGCATTCACCCGACACCCGACGAACCCGATTTCGGGAAGACCGAGATGCTCTACATCGACCCCGCCGGTTGCGTCGACTGCGGGGCATGCGTCGCGGCGTGCCCCGCCGCCGCCATCACCCACGAGTTCGACCTCACCGCCGCGCAAGAGCCGTACCGCGCAATCAACGCGCTGTGGTACGAACCTCCCGGCCGTGCCGATTACAGCCGCACGCCGATGCCGTTGACGGCGCAGAGGTGGCCCGGAGGCCGCCTACGGGTGGCGATCGTCGGCTCCGGTCCGGCCGCCTTCTACGCGGCCGACGAGTTGCTCACTCAGCGAGGCCTCGACGTCGCGGTCGACATGTTCGAACGGCTTCCCGTTCCCGGCGGCTTGGTCCGCTTCGGGGTCGCGCCGGATCACCAGGACACGAAGGGCGCGAGCGACACGTTCGCGAAGACGATGCAACGCCGGGGATTGCGGATGTTCCTGAACACGGAGATCGGACGCGATCTGTCGATTCGAGATCTCACCGAGCGTTACGATGCCGTCATCGTCGCTGTCGGCGCACTGCAGGACAGGGCGCTCGAGGTGCCCGGCGAAGACCTACCGGGCAGCCATTCGGCGACCGAGTTCGTCGCCTGGTACAACGGTCACCCCGACTACGTCGATCGCACCTACGACCTCTCGGGCCGGCACGCCGTGATCGTCGGCAACGGCAATGTGGCCCTGGATGTGGCACGGATCCTCACCAGCGGCCCCGAGCGCCTGGCACGAACAGATATCGCCGACCATGCCCTCGAAGCCCTGACGGCCAGCAACATCGAGGAAGTGACCGTGATCGGTAGGCGCGGACCGGCCCAAGCCGCATTCTCGGCCAAGGAACTCCTCGGTCTGGTTCAGACGCCGGGTATTTCGGTAGAGCTTGCCGAGGAGTTGACCCTCGACCCGGTGAGCGCTGAATCGGTGGGTGGACGGGAGGGTTCGATGGTTCATGTCAAGCTGGATCTGCTTGCTGATCTTTCCGGCAGTATCGATACCGACCACCGGAAGATTACGCTCCGGTTCCTCGCCGAGCCCATCGAGCTTGTCGGTCGATCGGCCGTCGAAGGAATCCGCCTGCGCCGGACCGAACTCGTTGCCACGGAGGCAGGCGGAGCGCGCGCTGTGGTGACCGATGAGACCGAGGAGCTTGCGTGTGACCTGGTTTTTCGCGCTATTGGCTTCCGCGGCGCCCCGGTGCCGGGACTACCATTCGACGAAACCCGGGGAATCATCCCCAACCGCAACGGAGTTGTCGTGGATCCCGTGTCCGACTCGGCGATCCCGGGCATGTACGTCGCAGGGTGGATCAAACGCGGGCCCTCGGGTGTGATCGGCACCAACAAGAAATGCGCCGAAGAAACCGTCGCCCAGATCCTGGAAGACTTCCGAGCAGGCAGTCTCAACTCACCGACTCACGACCCCGACGATGTTCCCGACCTTGTGCCCCATTCCATCTCAGCCGCAGGCTGGCACCGCATCGACGAACACGAGCGGGCCGCCGGACGAGCCAACCGACGCCCGCGAGTCAAGATCGTGAACGTCGGAGACATGTTGGGCGTCGCCTTGCCGCAGATCTGAGAAAGTATTTTGGGAAAGTGTCACGCCGCGCGGGTCGACTGCCAGGGGCGTCGTCCGCGTGCGTGGCGAGTCGTCGGGTCATCAATCCGATCATTGCCCATGTGATCATCGCCTCCGAGTACGCCGGGACGCGTTCGTACGCGGCTGCGCTAACCACTCCTGATGTCGGTATCACGTGCTCCCGTTCGACCGTCTCGGAACGGCACTGGCGCGGTCCGATCCCATCGTGATGTCAGCTGAAAAGATGTCGAGAAACTGAGACAGATTACGGTCGCCATACCCTGAGATACGCCCCAGGCTCATCGAAAAATGCACGTAAGCCGTGGTCGTGTGGTCATCGGCCTCGGTACCTGACAGTCTCTGAAGTCTGACCGGGCTTGAACCGTCGAAGTTGTCCACATAATTGAGGCGGACGGCGACACCGAGGCCGTGGAGGCATTGGCGCAGCGCCCGCGCCACTCCTTCGACTACCAGGCCCGCATGCTGCGGGCGGACCGGAAGGAGAAAGCCACCCGCGCCGAACGCACCGCCCCGCGCGCCGAGGCCGGGTTCACCGTGCTCGACGGCGACCCCGGCTACCGCGATGACTCGAAGATCCACTGGCGGTACATCGCCACCGCCGAGGACGCCGAGACCGACCCGCGCGCACACATCACCGAGGAGCAGGTGCGGCAGCGGCCGGACCTGTGGGGCGTGTGGGTGCGCACCGACACGATGTACGTCGACGAACATCGTGCCGGACTCCTGCTGTTGCCGCTGCTGATCCCGGGGGTGCCGTGGTCGGTGCCTGGTGCCTGTGGACCCGTACCGGTTCACACGGTGCCCGCCACCCTCTGGTTGGCGGTGCACCTGGGTCACTCGAACGCATCCCGCTACCACTCCGCCACCGGAAAGGACGCCCATGACCGGCGGACCGGCGGCCTCCGCGTTCCGCAGGGGCCCACCACCGAGTGGATCAATCCGACAGCGACGAGCACGAGCGTTCGGTACCGGACCGGCATCGGGGGCTGGTGTTGTTCCTGGGTTATCGTCGTGGGTAGAGGTTGAGAAGCAGCCCGGAACACATCGGCCAGTTATCGCCGGGACAACGAACCCACACTCGCGGTCGCACCATCGAGTACGGGTTCCCCCGGAAGGCCCACTACCCGGGAGGACCCCTTGGCGCTTTTCCCTCGTCCGTCCCTACCGGCACCAACTCCGTCACCGGCGCTGTCTGCGATGCGGTGGCGCGAGGTGGAACCGCTCACGGCCACCACCGGTACGGTCGGCTCCCACACGGACCCCAGCATGCTGCGGGTGCTTCGGGCGGCGGGGGCGTTCTCCGTGGCCGGTCGAGCACGGTGGCGTTTCCGGGTATCGCGGTGACCGCTACGCACCATGTGAGACGAAACGAGACATCCGCTTCGATGACCGACACGGGCATGTCCGTGCAGGCGTCCCGCGAGGCCTCCTCGCCGCGCCTGCCGGATCCGGCCCGGACCGATCACCTCCCCGATCCGGTGGCCGCCGGCGGGCTGCTCACCGCGACCTGGGCGGAAAGGGCGGCGTGCCGGAACGTGACCAGGGCGGTGTTCTTCTCCCCGGACGGTGAGCGCGGCGGCGACCGCACCCGCCGGGAGGCCGAAGCCAAACGGATCTGTGCGGACTGCCCGGTACTCGGGCAGTGCCGCGACTACGCCCTGGCCGCGGCAGAACCGTACGGCACCTGGGGTGGGATGAGCGAGACCGACCGGCGCAAGCATCACCGCCGGCAGCGGCGCACCACCAACACCCTCGACGCTCCGCCACCGCACCGGATGTCGAGTCGCTCCTGACGTCGATACCTGAGGTTCATTTCGGGCGCCGGACTGCCCTCATCGACAGTCACGCCCGGTCTCGCCGCGGTGACCGCGACAGCCGGACGTGGCGGCCGGTACGTGCAGTCGGCGGCGACCTCCGTGGTCGGGTTACGGACACGCGATCGGTCACCCCGAATTCCCTTGCCCCGCACCCCGCACCCCGCACCCCCGCACTCGGTCGCACCACCGCCGGGTGGCGGGCGCATGCGGTGGGTGGGCGAGGGGCCACCCGTCCTCTGTCGCGGGCACCCATCGTCGTCCGGTCAGGTGGTGGTGCGGTGTTGGTCGATCAACCTCGCACGCACACCGTGGGTCATCATCTTCCACGATCGATACCGAATCCTTGGTCGGAGCATTCCTGCCTCGCTCACGTGCCTGCGGTGTCACAGCCAGGCGAGGGCGGCGACGACGAGGGCCTCGGTGCCTGTGTCGAGGGTGGGGTGGATCACCGGGGCGAAGGTCGCCGAGTGGTTGACCGGTATGTCCTCCGATACCCGCCCGGCCTGCTCGGCTTTGCGGTAGGTGTCGGGGTCGATGCCGCCGACACCCCAATAGGTGTAGGGCACCCCGAGGGTGGTGGGGATGTCGCTGAAGTCCTCGCTCGCGGTCTGCAGGGGCATCGTCCGGTGTCGGTCACCGAAGTGTTCGGTGAACGCGGACCCGACCCGGGCGGTGGTGTCGGGGTCGTTGACGGTGGGCGGGAACCGGTCGAACACCTCGAACTCCGGATCTTTCGGCGACCTCGAGGCCTGGCACTCGGCGACGACGATCCGGCGGATGGCGCCCAGGATCGCGGTGCGGGTCGCGTCGCTGTAGGTCCGGACGTTGAGCTGGATGACCGCATGGTCGGGAATGACGTTGCTCTTGGTGCCGGCGGCGATACTGCCGACGGTGAGGACTGCCGCCTCGGTCGGCGCGGTCTCGCGGGAGATGACGGTCTGCAACCGGATCACGATCATCGCGGCCAACACCACCGGGTCGACCGTGGCCTGCGGCATGGAGCCGTGCCCCCCGCGGCCGTGGACGGTGATCCGCATGCTGTCGGCCGCGGACAGCACCGGCCCCGGATGGGTGCCGACGACACCGGCCGGGGCGGGCAGCACGTGCTGGGCCAGCGCGACATCAACCTTCGGCACCAGCTCACCCAGACGGTCGTCGAGCATTGTCCGGGCACCGTCGCCGACCTCCTCGGCCGGCTGAAACACGGTGACCACGGTGCCCCTCCAGTGCTCGGTGGCGTCGGCAAACAGCTGGGCGGCGCCGAGCAGGCAAGCGACGTGCACGTCGTGGCCGCACGCGTGCATCACCGGCACCCCGTTCCCGGCCGCATCGGCCGTGGTAACGGTGCTGGCGTACGGCAGACCGGTCGCCTCCCGGATGGGCAGGGCGTCCATGTCCGCCCGCAGCAACACGGCCGGACCGTCCCCGTTGGCCAGCACCCCGACCACCCCGGTGCCGCCGACCCCCTCGTGCACCGAGAACCCCGCCTGCCGTAGCCTTCCCGCGACGATGCCGGCGGTACGCTGCTCCTGGTGCGAGAGTTCCGGATGCCGGTGCAGGTCCCGGTACAGCTCCTCCTGCCACCCCCGGATGCCGGCCAGCCCCGTCAACACCGCCTCGGTACGCGCATTCGTGGCCATCACTTCTCCCTCCGCCGGCGATGGCGGACACGGCCCGGCCGCCGCCAGGTGATCTGTTCCGGCAGCATCCAGCCCCGCCGGCGTGCGAGCAGACACAACAGAGCCCCGACCGCCGTGGCCGCGACCAGCCCCGCCTGCGGGTACCCGGAATACTGGACGAGCACCAGTGTGCCACTGGCGATCAGCGCGCACGTCGCATACAGGGTGTTCCCACCGAACACCTTGGGGATCCGGCCCACCGCGATGTCCCGCACCGCTCCGCCGCCGACCGCGGTCACCGTGCCCAACAGCACCGCCGGCAACCAGCCCAACCCCACCGTCAGGGTCTTCTGCGCACCGGCCGCAGCCCAGCAACCCAACGCGACCGCGTCCACGAACGGGAACACCCGATCCCAGCCGCGGCCCTCGAACCGCACTACGAACGCCACGGCCGAACCGATCAACGCCGTCGTCAAGTACGCGTAATCGGTCAACGCCACCGGCGTGCCCCGCTGCAACAACGTGTCACGGATGATGCCGCCGCCCAGACCCGACACGATCGCCAACGCCGCGAACCCGACCGGGTCGAACCGGAGGCTGCGCGCGACCGCGCCACCGAGCAGTGCGTTGGCGAACACACCGGTCAGATCGAGCGCCCGAAACAGGTCCGGCACCGACGCGGACACGGTCGCCATCACACTGATCCTCTCCGGTCACGGCGCCAACCACGGGCACCCTTCGGGCGCCAACCACGGGCACCCTTCGGACGATAGCCGCGTCAGCCGCGAAACCCGGTGATCTCATCGAACCACCCCATGCTCCCCGGCGGCGGGCCTACGATCGGATGGGTTCAGCGCCAACACCGTGAGCCGCAGCATGTCGGATACCCGAATTGGAGGCAACACCCGTCCGGCCTGCCGTGCGCGGTGCCCGGCGACACCGCCGGCGCGGCGTTGGGACGCCGGACCGTCGCCGATCCCACCAACGGACCGGTGCCGATCGACGTGACACGCGCCGAGGTGCGATCGTCGGACATCAGTAACGGTAGAAGGGTGGAACCACCATGAGCTACAAGGTCGGATACTTCATCGGCAGTCTTTCGTCCACCTCGATCAACCGGATCCTGGCGACGGCGCTGATCCGGGTGGCCCCCGACGATCTCGAGTTCGCCGAAATCCCGATCCGGGACCTGCCGCTCTACAGTCAGGACTACGACACCCACTATCCGCCGGAGGGCACCGCGCTC
This sequence comes from Rhodococcus sp. NPDC057529, assembly GCF_042802055.1. Lineage (NCBI taxonomy): Bacteria > Bacillati > Actinomycetota > Actinomycetes > Mycobacteriales > Nocardiaceae > Rhodococcus > Rhodococcus sp. NPDC057529. The sequence goes on along the minus strand of NZ_JBHVEY010000022.1, from coordinate 73,171 downwards.
AAGGACGCCATTTCCGGGGTCGATGCCGTGCTGTTCGTCTCGCCCGAGTACAACCGCTCCATCCCGGGGGCGCTGAAGAACGCGATCGACTGGGCGTCACGTCCGTGGGGGCAGAACTCGTTCGACCACATCCCCGCCGCCGTGATCGGCGCCTCCATCGGCGCGATCGGCACGGCCGTCGGCCAACAGAGCCTGCGGGCGGTGCTCAGCTTCTGCAACGCCCGGCAAATGACCGCCCCGGAGGCCTACATCCACTACACCCCCGAGGTATTCGGCGACGACGGCACCGTACACAACGCCTCCACCGAGGAATTCCTGCGCAACTACATGACCGAGTTCCGCAATCACATTCATCGCGTCCTCACCGTTCTCCCGCGTTGACGGTGGCGGGAGACTCCTCTGCGTACGTCAACCCCGGTTCCCGGAACCAGGTCCCACACAAGCAATGCCCCCGTCCACCATCACACGGCCACAGGTGCACGCCCGGAACGGCAATCGGCACGGACACGCCAGACGGGCGACGAACAACCCGATGAGACGACTCCGATCGGCAGGTCGAATCGCGCCGGCGTGGCCGGTCACCGCCATGCGAGAGAGTCGAGGACAATGACAGTGCCTCGGACCGGAGAAGGGCGAGAACCCGTGAACGCAGAGACAGGCAGCAATTCCAAGCTCGTTATGCCGGCGGCGTTCATCGGACACGGCAACCCGATGAACGCAGTCGAGGTCAACCGCTACACCGCCGCCTGGAAGGCGTTCGGGCAGGCCGTGCCCCGCCCCCGCGCGATCCTGGTCGTCAGCGCGCACTGGTACATCAACGCGACCGCGGTCACCGCCATGCCGCGCCCGCGCACCATCCACGACTTCTACGGATTCCCCCCCCGAGTTGTTCGACGTGCACTACCCCGCACCCGGACTGCCCGAACTCGCCACCGAGATCAGCGACACCGTCCACCCCACCTGGGTCGGTGCCGATCTCGACAGCTGGGGAATCGATCACGGCACCTGGTCGGTACTCGTCCACGCGTTCCCCGACGCCACCATTCCCGTCGTCCAACTGAGCATCAACGCGGACAAACCCCTGGACTACCACCTCGCACTCGCCGCCAAGCTGGCCCCGCTGCGCGAGCGCGGCGTCCTCGTCGTCGCCAGCGGCAACGTCGTCCACAACCTCCGCGCCATGAACTGGACACTCGCCGACGACGGCTACGCATGGGCCAGGCGATTCAACGACGACGCCAGAACCCGCATGCTCACCGACCCGACCGAGTTCGCAGCCCTCGACGCCCACCGCGACTTCACCCAGGCGGTACCGACTCCGGACCACTTCATCCCCGCCCTGTATCTGGCCGGGCTCGCTGCGGCCGCACCGACACCCGCCATCGATGTCCTGGTCGACGGCTACGCCTACGGCTCACTGTCGATGACCGCCTACACCCTCGACCTTCCCTGCCCGACCACGACCGAACTCGGTGGATCCCCACTGCCGCCGGCAGATCTCCCACCCGACGCCTCCAACATCTGAGGACAGCGAACGGCAACATTGCCACGAGGCCCGGTTCTTGCTATTCCTCCAGTAGAACGACCTTGTCCCTGGGCCAACACGACCATTAATGCCCGCGCCAGATTGTGCTTGGGCCCGACCGCAGCTGGACCCAGTGCACCACGGGCTGCTTGACCTACGGTAGTTGTCCACATAATCGAGGTGGAGGGGGACACCGAGGCCGTCGTAAAGCTGATGACCGCTGGCCGGTACCAGTTCCGCTACATCGCGCAACGGCTGCTCGCGTGACCGCCGATGGCAGCGAGGTCACCACCGCCCACACCGAGACCGACCCGGCCCGGTGGGCGGTGTGGCTGAGCAAGGATGAACGCTACTTCGACAGCGAGAGCGGCGAGGAAGTCCACGGCGAGGAGGTGGACGGGTCCACCGAGAACCACCTCGACGCCACCCCGTACGAGGGGCACCGGCACGCGAACACGGTGCAGACCCGCCAGGTCTGGACACCGGAGCACGTCTGCCTCGACCTCGACGGTGCCGCACGGCGTGACTCATCCCGGAGTTCTCAGACGCGCTCGTGGCGCACTTAAAACACAAGCTTAGAAGTAGATCGCCACCTTGCGCCCGTCGACCTCGTGCACGGCGATGTCCATGTCGTAGACCTTGCGTAGGACATCGGGCCGCACGATCGCATCGACGGTCCCGTCGGCGATCACGGCGCCGTCCTTCATCGCGACGATGCGATCGGAGTGGAAGGAGGCGAAGTTGATGTCGTGGATGACCAGGATGACGGTCTTGCCCATCTCATGGGCCATGCGCCGCAGCAACTGCATCATGTGCTGGGAGTGCTTCATGTCGAGGTTGTTCAGCGGCTCGTCGAGCAGAACGTAGTCGGTGTCCTGGGCGAGCACCATCGCCACGAAGGCTCGTTGCCGTTGCCCGCCGGAGAGCTGATCGAGGTAGCGGCCCTCGAAGCCGTGCAGACCGGTGTAGTCGATCGCCTCGTCGACGACGTTGCGATCGATGGCGGAGAGTCGGCCTTTCGAATGCGGAAACCGCCCGAACTCCACCAGTTCTCGTACCGTGAGTCGCACGGCGGTGTTGTTGTCCTGGCGGAGCACGGACAGCTTTGTGGCGGCGACGTCGCCCTTGGCTTTGCGGAGGTCGAGACCGTCCACGCTCACCGTTCCGGCGTCGGCTTCGATCAGTCGGCTCACGATCGACAACAGGGTCGACTTGCCGGCGCCGTTGGCGCCGATGATGGAGGTGAGGCCGCCGGCGTGCAGGTCGAGATCGACGCCGTCGAGAACTGTGCTGTCCCCGTACTTTTTGGAGACCTCATGAATGGTGATCACAGTCGTGCCCCTCTGACGAGTAGGGAGATGAAGTAGATGCCGCCGAAGAAGTTGATCACCACGATCAGCGCCGAGTTGTAGTCGAGCAGGCGGGCGAGGACGAACTGGCCGCCGACGAGGGCGATGACGGCTACCAGTGCTGCCGCCGGGATCGTCCACCGGTGCACGAACGTGCCGACCAGTTCCCGACCGAGATTGGCGACGAGCAACCCGAGGAACGTGATCGGTCCGACCAGCGCCGTCGATACCGAGACGAGGATCGCGATCACCACGAGCGCTCGGCTGACCACCCTGCGATGGTCGATGCCGAGCCCGACGGCGTGGTCACGGCCGAGCGCGATCACGTCGAGTTGACGGAGCAGGGGAAGCGCGTAGACGGTGGCGGCGACGACCAGAACCACGGAGATGCCGAGCAGGTCGGCATGCACGGTGTTGAAGCTCGCGAAAAGCAGGTCCTGCAGGGTGATGAAATCGTTGGGGTCGATCAGGCGGGAGGCGAGGCTCGACAGCGACGCGAACAGTGTTCCGAGCACGATTCCGACGAGCACCAGCACGTAGAGGTCCTTGGCGCGCTTGCCGAACAGCCACCAGTACAGGGCGAGCGCGAAACCGATCATGGCAAGGATTTCGACGCCGAACTTGATCCGCGGATCGAACGTCGCGAGTGCGCCCGCACCGAAGAAGAACACGATCAGGGTTTGGATCAGCACGAAGAGGCTGTCGAAACCCATGACGCTCGGAGTGAGGATCCGGTTGTTGGTGACGGTCTGGAATACGACTGCGGCGACGGCGGTGGCGTACCCGACGAGCACCATCGAGGTCACCTGTCGGCTGCGGATCTTCATGGCGTAGGTCCACGAGCCGGTGACGTCGAGGAACAGGTAACAACACACCGCCGTGACCGCGACGGCGGCGAGGAGGGTCAGCACCCGGGCCGGGCGTGAGGCGAGGGTCGCCTTCGACCGGGCGAGAAGCGACGTCACCGGCCCCTCCTCGCCTGCAGGATCAGCACAATGAACACGACTGCGCCGACGACACCGGCGACCGTTCCCACCGGGATCTCGTAGGGGTAGCGGATGATTCGCCCGACGAGGTCGCACACGAGCACGAACCCGGCGCCCGCCAGGGCGGTGGTCGGCAGCACGCGGCGCAGATTGTCGCCGAGGACCATGGTCACGACGTTGGGAACGATCAAGCCCAGGAACGGTATCGCGCCGACGATCACCGTGACCACGGCCGTGGTCACGGCCACGACCACCATGCCGACGCCGACCACCACGTTGTAGGGCACACCGAGGTTGCGTGCGAAGGCTTCTCCCATCCCGGCCACGGTGAACCGGTCGGCATACAGGTATGCGACCACCATGACGGCGACGACGAGCCAGATGATCTCGTACCGCCCGCGGAGCACCCCGGAGAAGTCGCCCGCGGTCCAGGTGCTCAGCGCCTGCAGGAGCTCGAGCCGGTAGGCGAAGAAGGTGGTGACCGCCATGACGACACCGCCGAACATCATCCCGACCAGCGGTACGACGATCATGTCGCTGAACGTGATCCGGCGCAGCAACCAGAGAAACGCGAACGTGCCGACGAGCGCGGACGCGATCGCCACGCCCATCTTCCCCAGCAGCGAACCCCCGAGGAACACGGTGGCGACCAGGATGCCGAGCAGCGCCCATTCGACGGTGCCCGCGGTGGAGGGTGCGACGAACCGGTTGCGGGTCAGGTGCTGCATGATCAGACCCGCCACACTGAGGGCCGCGCCGGCCAGCAGGATGGCGACGAGCCGGGGCACCCGGGAGACCACGAAGACCCGGACGGTGTCGGCGTCACCACGGACCAGATCGAGTGGAGTGAGGTCGGCGACGCCGACGAACAGGGACACGATCGACAGGGCGGCAAGGACGAGCACCGCGACGGCGAGGTGCCCCGCACGCAACGCCCCGCCGGAGCCCGCACGCGCGGTGCGGGCTCCGGCGGTGTCTGGGACGGCCGGACGAATCACGCGCCGACGGTGTCTCCGACGACTCGGATCTGTTCCTGGACCGAGCTGACCGCGTTCGGGGCCATGTACCAGGTGTAGAGATCGAGGTAGGTGATCTTGCCGGTCTTGGCGGCGTTGGTGCCGTTGACGAGTTCGTTGTTCAGCACCGGTGCGGCGTTCGGTCCCGAGGTGTCGCCGAGCTTCGCCTCGCGGTCCTGCACGAACAGCAGATCGGGGTTCGCCTGCGCGATGTACTCGAACGAGACGGCGTCACCGTGCGCGACGTCCTGGGCGAAGGTGTCGTTGACCGGCTTGATGCCGAGGTCGTGGATGATGCCGTACCGCGAACCGGGCCCGTAGGCGGTCGTTTCGGCGGCCTCGACGCGCAGGATGAGCCCCCGCCGGTCGGCGGTGCCCGCGGCCGCGGTGACCGCAGCCTTCTGCGTCTCGATGTCCGCGAACGCGGTGTCGGCTGCGGCATCGGCCCCGAAGATCTGTGCGAGCGTGCGGTTCTGCTGTTCGAAGCTCGCCAGGAAGTTGTTCGGGTCGACGGTGAGATCGACAGTCGGGGCGATCTCGCTGAGCTGCGGGTACGCCGCGGCGGAGCGGGAGGCCACGATGATCAGGTCCGGGTCGAGGGAGTTGACCGCCTCGTAGTCGGGCTCGAACAGCGACCCCACCTTCACGGTGCCCTCACCCCGGTAGCGGTCGAGGCTGGCGGGCCACTGGGTCAGGGCGGGGACCCCGACCGCATCCGGGAGGTCGAGGTCGATCATCGACTGCAGGACACTCTGGTCGAAGACCACCACGCGCTGCGGATCGACGGGCACCTCGCTCTGCCCCTGCGCGTGCGCGATCGAGAGCGTTTCGGCGCCGGTCGCCGTCGCCGAAACCTCTGATGAGCAGGCGGCGAGCCCTATGGTGGCGGCGACCGCAAGCACGATCGGACTGGCCCGGAAACGCATGAATTCTCCTCGGAAAGTGTGGTGAAGAAGCTGCCCCGCGTAGGGCAGGGCGCAGAACACCCCGCCCGCCGCGTCAGATCAGTAAGGCTCGGCTAATTTAACATAGCTTTACTTGCAGCTTCAACTATCCGCGTCGGCCCGATATCGTCGGCGCGTCGTACCGCTGTGTACGGTCACCGCACTCGGTGGAGGCACGGTGCGGCGTCTTGATGTCCTCCATGCCGTTCGGGCCGAGCGGGCATGCGGTCCTCGTGGTTATCGAATTCGCCCGGTTCGGGTTCGGTCTCGGTGCCCTGCGACGGCCTCGACGGACGCCAAGTCCGGCGCCTCCGATGGCATGGCGGACTCGGTGGCCGAGCTGCCATGTTCTGGGGTCGCCAGGACAAGTCACACTACGTTTCGGGCGGCGAACCCGCCCTGCGGTGCAACGTCTTTCCTGCCTGGCGCCGCTCGTCCCGATCATGGTCGCCGTGCCGCACGCACCGTCCCTGAAGGAGCATGTGGTGACCCGGATCCTGTCCACGTCCAGTCGGGGGCGAGATGGTCGTCTCGGTCCTTAAGGCCGAGAGGGTGACTGCGGTGCTCCTCGGCGCCGAGGCGCGTCCGCCGGTGGTGTGTGGGGTCGCGTATCTCACACCCCGGTAAGTTGAAACTTCAACTTCAGGTGTGTGAATATCGGGTGACGCGGAGGTGGCGAGGTGGAGTGGTTCGACAGGGTCGAGGATGCGCAGACGCGTCAGGCGCAGGTTTTTCTCGGGCATCTCCTGGCGGAGATCGCGGAACTGTCGAGGTCGATCGAACACGGCGAGGACCGCACCCATCCGGTGCGGTCTTGCGCACTGCGCGCCGAACTGTACGAGGCGCACCGGCAGGTCGACCAGTTGTGCCGCCGGTTCCCGGTGGTCGCGGAGCAGTTCCGCCGGTCGAGTCGGGAACTGTTGGTATAGGCACTATTGCGGGTATCCGGAGTGATCAGGAAGGGATCGATTTGTCCATCGACGAGGAAAACCGTCAGGTCGAGCGGGTCGTCGACCGGCTCGCCGGCGTCCACGCGGACCTGCCGCACCAGCGGGTCGAGCAGATCGTGCACGAGGCGCACGCGGCATTCGACGCGGGGCGGGTGCGCGATTTCATTCCACTGCTGGTCGAACGGTCCGCGAAGCGCACGATCGCTACTCTCGCCGGTTCCTGACGATGAGCACGCCGGGAAGGAGTGGCCGCGGTCGGGGCGTAGCAACGCTGTGCGCCCCCAGGGGTCGCGGGGGATTCGGCGAGGGGTCGGAATCACGGATTTCGCCGGTGTGAGCTTCGGGCATTACGCACCTGTCGGATACATGTGTCCACCACGTGGGCTCCCGGCTCCCCGCGGTGTGGTGTGCCGCGCCGGTGGGTAACGGTGCGAAGCACGCCTCCCGTGCGTCATCCTCGCGAGGGCTTCGAACGCTGCATCTATCTGTCACAGAGTGTTTTTGACGATCCGGCCGTTCTTGACGATGACGGACAGCCGGTGGGCCGGGTCGGCGAGCAGGGTGAGGTCCTCGAGTGGGTTTCCGTCGACGAGAAGCAGGTCGGCCCACGCTCCTTCGGTGATTGTTCCGAGCGGTGCTTGCCGGTAGGGGTCCCGTTCGCCGGCGAGGCGGAAGAGTGCGGCGTTTCCGGAGGTGAGCATCCGGAGTGCGTCGACATTGCTGTAGTGATCGCCCAGGCGGGCGGCCATGTCGCTTTGTCGGGGGGCGAGCTGGGGTTCGAGTAGCAGGTCCGTTCCCCAGGCGGTTTTCGTGCCGTGTTTGCGGGCCCAGCGGTAGACATCGGCCACCCTGGTGCAGATCTCGCGGTCCTTGTTTGCGCGATCGGGGTCCGGGTAGTGGTGGTCGCCCACCGCGAAGGGTTGCATGGAGAGCCAGATGTCCTTCTCGGCGATCAGGGCGATGGTGGCCTCGTCGGCGAGGTGGCCGTGCTCGATGGATTTCACGCCGGCATCGATGGCCCGGCGGATACCGGTGACGTTGTAGACGTGGGTGGCGACATAGGTGCCGTAGTCGGTGGCGGCGTCGACCGCCGCGCGCAGTTCCGGTTCGGTGAACTGAACGGTGTCGAGCGGGTCGTGCAGCGATGCGGCGCCGCCGCCGGCCATCATCTTTATTTGGGATGCGCCCTTCTTCAACTGTTCACGAACGGCGGCCAGGACCCGGTCCGGTCCGTCGGCGACCCGCATGAAACCGATCTCCTCGGCGCGACTGGGCGGCCCGCCCAAAGCGGTCGGGCATTGGTAGACGAACCCGAAATCGCCGTGCCCGGCGGTCTGAGAAATCGCGGCCTGGGAGGGATAGATGCGTGGCCCCTCGAACAGTCCCTGGTCGATCACGGATTTGATGGCGCTGGTGTCGCCGGCCATGTCTCGGACCGTGGTGAATCCTCGGTGGAGCATGTTCTTGGCCTCGGCGAGGCCGTGGAGCGCGATCCGTGCTTCGGTGCCCGTCAGCATGTCGAGGTAGGAATTCGCGTTGCCGACCAGATGCACGTGGGCGTCCGTCATTCCGGGCATCAGGACTCGATTGCCGCCGTCGATGGCAGTGGTCTCTCGACTCGGATCGTCGCCTATCGGGGACTGCGACACTGCCGCGATCGTGCTGCCGTCGACCAGCACGTCCCCTGTGGTCAGTGACGGTGATTCGCCGTCGAAGATGCGTACGTTGCGGAACAGTAGACGATTACCAACTACTGACGCGGCTGCCATGATCGGACACTAACACCGAAAACCTGGTCATCGGAGGCGTTGGGATCCTTCACTCGTGAAGGCCGTCTCTTCCGATGCAGCTTGACGATGCCTGTCAGGAGCATGTCTCACGTGAGGAGTTACGTGAAGCAGGTGGGTGCGGCGGCGAGGTGAAAGGAATCCGGCGAAGTGTTCGCGTGGCGTTCCTAGCGGATGGTCAGGCGCTGGTAGCCGGTGAGCCAGGCGAGGGTGCGTTCGATCTTCCACCTGTATCTGCCTGTCGGTGTGCTCGTGTGGACCTCGGCGTCGGTTGCATCATCCCGCGCTGCATCTGCCGCGCAGCGGCCGGTGGAACTGGTGGCGAGATGTTCATCCGGTGGACAGTCGGTCGGCGTGCCGCATCGCGGTCTCGAGGTGTCGGTCGGCGGTGTTCAGGTCCAGTCGGGCATCGCTGAGGCTGTCGATCACCTCTGCTGGGGACGGGGTGTCGGTGGTGTGATCGTACGCGTCGAAGGCGTCGGTCAGCTCCTTGATGCGTTCCGCGAGGGTGTGCAGGTCGGATCGCAGTTGGGTGACGCGCTCGCGGAGGTCGTCGATGGTCACGGCGGGCCTTCCTCGTCTCGAACTCTGTCGGCTTGGGAGTGAGGGTCGCATGGGATTGTGGGTCGGCGGTGCCGTTTCTGGTAGGGCGGTGGGTGAGTGCGGTGACGACATCGTGGCTGCAGCGTTCTTGTCGGCATCGACGTCCGGTTTCCGCGCTAACGCATTTCTCACCTGGACGTAACCTACTGTTGCGTAACCTACGCTAGCGTAGCCGTATGGCGATCTCGGATGTCACGACGTACACCCACCTGACCGCGGCGGATGTCGAAGCGCTCGGGATCGAGTTCGACGCGATCCGGCGCGACGTCGAAGCCTCGCGCGGGGACAGTGATGCCCGGTACATCAGAAACGCGATCCGGTTGCAGCGGTCACTCGAAATCGGTGGGCGCGCCGTGTTGTTCGCGAGCTTGTTCCCACCGGCGTGGCTTGCGGGCACCGCGATGCTCGGCAGCGCCAAGATTATCGAGAACATGGAACTCGGTCACAACGTGTTGCATGGGCAGTGGGATTGGATGAACGATCCGGAGATCCACTCGTCGTTCTGGGAGTGGGACATCGCCGGGCTGTCGGAGCATTGGAAGCAGACCCACAACTACGTTCACCACAAGTACACGAATGTGCTGGGGATGGATGACGACGTGGGCTACGGCATGCTGCGGGTCACTCGCGATCAGCAGTGGACGCCGTTGAGCGTCGGCAACCCGGTCTACAACCTGTTGCTGCAGTTGTTCTTCGAGTACGGCGTTGCTCTCCAGCACCTCGAGCTCGGCAAGGTGGCCGGGGGCGGTGTCGGCCGTGAGGAGTTCGAGCGCAGGTGCCGTGAGGTGGCCGGGAAGGTCGGCCGTCAGGTGGGCAAGGACTACCTCGTCTACCCGGCGCTCACCGGGCCGGCGTTCCTGACGACATTCACCGCGAACCTGGCGGCGAACATGATCCGCAATTTATGGGCGAATGCCGTGATCTTCTGCGGTCACTTCCCGGACGGCGCCGAGAAATTCACCACGAAAGAACTCGAGGACGAGACACGGGGCCAGTGGTACCTGCGGCAGATGCTCGGTAGCGCGAACTTCGAGGCGGGCCCGGTCATGGAGTTCCTGAGCGGCAACCTCTGCTACCAGATCGAGCATCACCTGTTCCCGGACCTGCCGAGCAACCGCCTGCGTGAGATCTCCGTGCGGGTCCAGGCGCTGGCCCAGAAGTACGACCTGCCCTACACCACGGGTTCGCTGCCGGCGCAGTACTTCCAGTCGTGGCGGACCATCGCCAAGCTGGCGCTGCCGAACAAGTTCCTCACGGCGACCGCCGACGACGCGCCGGAGACGGCGTCGGAACGCAAGTTCACCGACCCGCGTCCGCAGGTCGATCCGGACACAGGCAAGCGACGTGGGCTGTTGACAGCGCTTCGCGCTCGGGCGGGAGTCTGACCCACGCTCTGGGATACCCACAATCGGGACATCGCCCGCAACCCCTTCTCCTCCGTTCCTTTCGGCTCTCCCGGGGACGGCCGGGACGGTAGACGTACCCGGGTTGGTTACTGGGCGGTAGATGAATTGTGAAACGTGCCACTCGGGGTCAAGGCGAACCGCTGCGGGGCTGCCTGGCGGCGGACGTAACGGAGTGTCTTGCGACGAGTGTGGACCTGGCGGTGACATCCGTCGAGCACGATCCATCGGATCTCAGGGCGTATCCGAGTTCGACTCCGCCGCAGACGATTCCAGTAATCGTTCCGCTGGGTTGCTGGAATCTGATTCAACCGGCTGTGATCTTTCGTGTCGGTTGTGGGCGAGTAGGTTAGGGGCGGCTGTGGGTCATTGTGCGGAGAAAGATGCGGAAGCTGATGGGTAGCCGGGGGGTCTCCGGCCGGGTTTCGGACGAAGAAACACCGGTCGTCGGTGCGGTGGGCAGACGGGTGGGGGTGAGGCCGGGGGTTCCGTCGGTGGTGAGTTTGAGCAGGGCGGTGCGGTCGGTGTGCAGGGGTCGACACGGTCACAGATCGGGTGCGACGATCAGTCCCGAGTGTGATGTCGGAATCTCGGCATACTCGCCCACCGGCGACTGTCTTCGCACCTAGGTCGGGGCGTGCGAAGACCGCCACTGAGTCCTTCGCCGCCGCGCGGGATGACCCGGGTCGTGATCACCAGATGGGGGACCCGATGAAGAACGCACGCTCACCACGAAGCCGCAGCTACTGGGACCACAACGTCCGCGCGGAGCAACGCGACCGCGGCACGACCGAATCGCCTCCTGCCGCGGCGGACGCCGACGGTGGGGGTCTCGTCGAGCATTACCGGCCCCCACCACGCCGTTTCCGGCCGGACACAACCGCCGGGAGCTCTGATGACGACTCGGACGGCGGGTGCGCCGACTGACACCGGCGAGCTTGTTCCCACAGCCCCGCCAACGCCGTCCGGAGCCCGGGGGAGCGGACGAAATGGCCGGTCCGCAACCCGTGAGCCCGGATGCCCGAGGCCGGTCAGCGCCTTCTCGACATCGGTGAGGGGTGGCGATGGCAGTTCGGCGCGGGTGCGCAGGAAATACAGCGCTGGACCCGCCCGACCGCGGGATCAGCATCGAGTCGGAAGTCCAGGATCTCGCCGGACAAGCCCAGCGACGAGCCGATCTCATCTCCGTCAGCACGTGTGCCGGCCTCGCCCACAACGCCCGTAGAAAACATCCTGACCGGCGAATATGTCACGTCCCCGGTGTGCTTCATAGCGACAGCCAGGTCAGAGGTTCCAGAGTCGGAGCAGCGCGGCACGCAGGCTGGCGGCGGAGCCCTTCGACTCGAGCACCTTGGCCATGTCCTTGACCGCGTGCTGGGCCTGCGCGACGGCCAACCCGTAGCCGGGGACCACGATGACCTGGTTGGCGTACGCCATCTGGATCGCCGCGTCCGCCGCCGAGGTGGACTTCGCCGTCTTCGCGGTGCCGTCCCCGACGGCCGCGGCGACGCCGCCACCGAACCCGCCGGCCACGATCGCCGGGATGGACCGGTTCATCGCCTTCGCCATCAGTTCGTCAGGATCGCCTGCAGGCCGGCGACACCGACACCGAGCACCAGCACCGTGGCCGGCTTGACCGTGCCCGCGGCGGTGGTGAGCATCGGGAAGAACCGGGTCGACTCCGACGCCGCCAGCAGCACCGACTTGTAGCCGGACACGTTCGCCTGCGACGACAACGCGTCCATCACCTGGGCGCGGGAAATACGCGGGATCGCCTCGACGGCGAACGCCTGCACGCCCGCCGACTTCAGCGCGGCGACCTGATTGTCCTGGTTGCGGGGGGCGAGGAACCCGATGAGGGTCTGCCCGGCATGCAACCGGCCCACTTCCTCGTCCGACGGCGGGGCGACCTTCACGATCACGTCCGCCGACCACGGGCCGGCGATGGCGGCTCCTGCCAATTTGTACAACTCGTCCGGGATCAGCGCGCCCAATCCGGCACCCGACTCGACCACCACGTCGACGCCTTTGGCGATCAACGACGCCACGATCTTCGGCACCAACGCCACCCGACGCTCACCGTCGTTCGACTCCCGAACGACACCGATCGTCGGGCGCGTTCTGGGCGTCTGCGTGTTTTCTGACTCGGCAATCACGATCTCTCGGCTTCCTGCGCTGGTGGGTAGGCATCGCCTCACAAGTACCGGACCGCGTCCGCGTGAGGTCAGGAACTGCCGGTACTCAGCTGGGTCGGGGGTGCCGGTGTGGTCGCGGTGCCAGCGGTCAGTGGGTGGCGATGTTCGCGTCGACGCGTCGGCTCGGCGGATTCGCCGTTGACCTTCCGGGCGCTGCGGCATATCTTACCAATAAATCAAGCATTCGATCGATTAATGTAATGGAAGCGGCGTAACTGCGTGACAGCCCGTCCATCTAGCTGTTCGATGTGTAAGAGAGGAAGGAACCGAAAATGCAAGGCAAGCCCGATCGGCTCTTCGACCAGTGGACCCTTCGCGGCGTCACCTTCCGGAACCGGACTGTCGTGTCGCCGATGTGTCAGTACTCGGCCGACCAGGGTATCGCCAATGATTACCATCTTGTCCATCTCGGCCGCTTCGCTCTCGGCGGGTTCGGTCTGGTGATGGTCGAGGCCACGGCGATCAGCCCCGAGGGGCGACTTACCTATGGTGACCTGGGGCTATGGGATGACTCTCAGATTCCGTCGTTGCGCCGTGTCGTCGACTTCGCACACGGGTACGGCGCCCGAATCGGACTGCAGCTGGGCCATGCGGGCGCGAAGGCCGCCACTCTTCCCCCATGGGTTTCCGAGGAGGAACGCCCGGCCGACAGCCGGTGGGACATCTATTCGGTAACGGAGGAACCGCATTCCGCGGGATGGCAACGACCCTCCGCGCTCACCGCTGCCGAGCTGGAACAGCAGCTCGACGCATGGACATCGGCAGCGAAGCGCGCGGCCGAAGCCGGGTTCGACGTCCTCGAGATCCATGCAGCGCACGGTTATCTGCTCCACAGATTCCTGTCGCCTCTGAGCAACACCCGAACGGACAAATACGGTGGAGATCTCGAAGGACGAATGCGCTTTCCCCTGCGCGTTGCCGAGGCTGTCCGTGAGGTGTGGCCGGACGAGCGTCCACTGCTGGTGCGTATCTCTGTGATCGACGGCGAGCAAGGTGGTATCACCGTCGAGGACTCGATCGAACTTGCGCGGCGGTTGAAAGAGGTCGGAGTTGATCTGATCGACTGCTCCTCAGGAGGAATCGGCGCCTACTACAACGAGATCCGGCCCGGCTACCAGGTGCAACTCGCCGCGGAACTACGGAGGCGCGCGGAAGTTCCCACCCTTGCGGTCGGGCTCATCACCGATGCCCAGCAAGCCGACGACGTCATTCGCACCGCTGCCGCCGACCTGGTGGCATTCGGTCGCGAAGCGCTCATCAACCCATCCTGGCCAGTGACCGCGCGAGAAGAGCTAGCCCAGTTCGGCGAAGGAGACCGATTCGATCTGCTTCCGGTGCAGAGCAAATCCTGGATCGGGAAACGCAGGCGCCAATTGGATCGGGTCACTGCCGCCGGCGCCGGCACCGCTTCACGCGAAGCAGTGAACTCCAGCGCCTCGGGGAGGACTTGAATGACGGACTCGACGGAACTCGCGCGCCAGATCGACGAGCTGCGCAGCCGCGCGGCGATTATGGAACTCGGTGCCAAATACTGCCTGGGTATCGATCGCCGTGACCCCTCCGCATTCCTGTCGATCTGGCACGAGGACGCGGAGTACATCGTGGGACGCCAGAACGGCCGGTTCAATGGCCTGACAGAGTTGGCGAACGCACTCGACTTCGTCGCGAAAAGCTATGTGAGCACCCACCACTGGACGACGAACCACATCATCGAATTCGACCTGCCAGACCGCGCCCGAGCCGTGAGCGATTCCTTCGCGATCTGCATTACCGCCGAGGGTGACCCCTGCCTGGTTGCCGCAACGTACGACGACGAGTGCGAACGCCGAGACGGGCAGTGGAAACTCCTCGAGCGGGTGGTCAGCCGATGGTTCGTCTCCGAGCCGATGAACCTTGCTCTCATCACGCCGCCCCCCGTGCGGGCGCGGGGGGACTAGGAACCCACCCCCATCACCACCGAATCGAGACGAAAATTGCGCTGACCCTCGTCAACGGCGATCTGCTGCCGTCGACGCTGTCGCTAGACTGAGGAAATTCGGCGACCACATCGGCAATGCACGTGGGGGTCGGCCGCTTGCGGCGCAACCGCCGGTCGGGCGCGGCCTAGACGTGAGAGGACGCGGACATGAGAAGAGGTTTGATTTGAGGACGGCGGGCTCTAGTCGTGACGAGACCTGGAGACGAGTTCGGTCGGCAGGTGTCGAACTCCTCTTCGAGCACGGCTACGAGGCAATGAACACTCGTCAGCTCGCCGAAGCGGCCGAGTTGAAATCAGGGTCGCTCTACTACTACTTCCGCAGTAAGGAAGAGTTTCTCTATCGACTGCTGATCGACCTTCTCGAGGAGATCGTCGCAGATCTCGAGCAGGGCTTGGGGGGGATCGACCCCGATGACGTCGAGTCCCGGCTCGAGACCTTCGTTCGGATTCTCGTCAAGTGGCACATCGCGCGGCACAAAGAGACCTTCATCGCGTCCATCGAGACCCGGGCGCTGTCGAGGGCCCGGCACGAGTCCTACGTCGAACTCCGTGACCGATTCGATTCGACACTGCACGAGATTCTCCGGGACGGCACCCTGCTCAACCGCTTCGACATCGTCGACCTGACCATCACCCGCAATTCGATGCTCTCGATGATCACGGCACTGTCGAGTTGGTACGACCCCCAGGGGCCGTTGGGACTCGAGGAAATCACCGCCGACTTCGTGCGACTGGCGCGACGCATGGTGGGGCTTCCTACCCCCACCTGACGGGCGCTTCCCCCAGGATGTGATGACAGGCCGAACGCCGGGTTTCAGGTACGAAACCCGGCGTTCGGCCCGCGTAGAGCCGACGCAGGCGCGGGCTCGGCGTGCACTTCCTCGAGGGGAGAACTTCAGATCGCCACCGACACGACCGGTTTCGTGCATCGGCTAGGTACCGATCTCCGGCGGAGACGGATCCAGGACCTTGACCGCAGCACCCCGGCGTCATACAGTTATTAAATCAAGCGCCCGCTCGAATATTGGCGGAGTGCGCTGAAGATGCTTCGAGGAGGCAAAAATGCGGATGCGGCAGCACAAGGGTGCGGTCTTCGAGTCATCGCTGCGGCCGTTCAACGCGGACGAGGTGGCGAAATTCGAGGCAGAGAACCTTTGGCGTGAGGAAACCTTCCTGGATGACTTCCTGGTCGCGGCCGGTAGGTATCCCGACAAGGCGGCCGTGGTCTCGTATAGCAAAGGCACCGCGCTTCCGAGCACGGTGACGTACGGACAACTCGGCGCACTCGTCGATCGCTTCGCGGCCCAGCTTCTCGAACTCGGAGTGCAGCCGGCCGATGTCGTCACCATTCAGGTCCCGAACGGATGGGAAGGTGCGGCCCTGGCCTTGGCGACCATGCGCGTGGGCGCCGTGCCGAACCCGATCCCCATCATCTACCGCGAGCGTGAACTCCGGTTCATGCTCGCCCACGCCGGCACCAAGGTGCTGTTCGTGCCCGAGGAATTCCGCGGGTACGACTATGCGACCATGGCGCAGGGTCTGAAAGCCGAAACTCCTACCCTGGAACACGTTTTCGTACTCAACGCGTCGCGGGAGACGCCTGGGTGTTCGTCCTTCGAGGAGACCTTCCTGGGCTCATCGGGTCAGATCGCCGCCGATGTGAGTGATGCCCTGGATCGGCGCCGTCCTGGTCCCGACGACATCGCGATGCTGGTGTTCACCTCCGGAACCACGGGCACGCCCAAGGCCGCCATGCACACCTACAACACGGCATGGTCGGGCTATCATCGCGTGGTCACCCGTGCGCTCGAACTCACCGGGGACGACGTCGCCTTCATGGCATCCACGCTCGGCCATCTGACCGGTTTCATCCACGGCATGCTGGTTCCACTGTCGACCGGGCAGAAGATCGTCTACCAAGACGTGTGGGACGTCGAAGGATTGCTCGACGCGATCGCCGTCGAGGGCATCACCTGGACGCTGTCGGCGACCACCTTCGCACTCGACATGATCGAGGCCCAGAAGCGGACGCCCCGGACTCAGCAGACCTTCCGGGCGTTCGCCTGCGGTGGGGCGGCGATCCCCGCCCCGTTGGCAGAGTCCATGCACGAGCTGTTCGGGACCAGCCTGGTCTCGCTCTGGGGGTGCTCGGAGACCGGCATCGCCTCGATCCACCAACTCGGCGCCGATGTGACCACCCTCGGGGCCAGCGACGGATTCCGGGTTCCCTGGCAGGATGTCCGGATCGTCGACGAGCACGGTCAATCGGTCCTCACCGGTGCCACCGGAAACTTGCAGGTCCGCGGGCCCAGCGTTTTCGCCGGCTACTTCAAGCAGCCTGAGCTGACTGCAGCGGCGTTCACCGCCGACGGATGGTTCGACACGGGCGATCTCGGCCGAGTCACCCCCGACGGAGGTATCCGCATCGACGGACGAACGAAAGACATCATCATCCGGGGCGGACAAAACATTTCCGCAGTGGAGATCGAGAACGCGCTGTTCAGTCATGAGAATGTGCAGGAAGCTGCCGTTGTTGCCTACCCGGATGAGCGACTCGGTGAGCGTGTGTGCGCAGTCGTCGTGCCCGCCGGTCCCGCACCGACCCTCGAGGACCTCGTCAAGCACCTGGAAAAGGTGGGAATGTCGAAGCAGTTCTGGCCCCAGAAACTGGTCGTCGCTCAATCCCTTCCGCGCACCCCATCGGGGAAGATCAAGAAGTTCGTCCTGACCGATCAGCTCGCACAGGGCGGCACGGTAGGAGTCGGCGGATGAGCGAACCGCTCACCCGCGAGGAGGACCACCGGCAGCGCCGGCGGTTCGCGGGTGGGCTCGTCGGAATCTGGACCGCGACGTTGGACCCACTGCCGGTACCACGCGCACTCGAGGTTGCCCGCCAGATCGAAGAACAGGGCTTTGGAGCGCTGTGGCTACCGGGAGATGCCGGCCGTGACGCACTCGTCGCTGCCTCGTCCTATCTGGCGGCCACAGAACGATTGACCATCGGAACCGGGGTCGCGAGCATCTACGCACGCGACGCACGTTCGGTGGCAAGCGGACGCCGGGCCTTGTGGGAGTTGTACGGGGACCGCTACGTGCTCGGGCTGGGTGTAAGTCACCAGTCGTTCGTGGCGCGCCGAGGACAAAGTTTCGGTCCCCCGATCCCGGCGATGACGTCGTACTTGACTGATATCGTGCGCCAGCCCGAACGGCAGCAGGTGCCCGACTCGGCGCTGACCATCCTCGGCGCCCTGGGCCCGAAGATGTTGCAGCTCGCGAGGACTGATGCGGGCGGCGCGCTCACCTACAACGCCACCGTCGATCACACCCGGCGCGCCCGGGCCGTGCTCGGCCCGCATTCCTTCCTCGCCGTCACCCAGCCGGCCATCATGGCCGACACCGACGGTGAGGCGCGGGAGATCGCGCGTACCTACCTTCGGTTCTACCTTGAGCTGCCGAATTACGTGCAGCACTTCGCACGCCTCGGTTTCACGGAAAGCGATCTCGAGGGAAATGGCAGCGACCGCCTGATCGACGAACTGTTTGCATGGGGCGTCGAGGGAATCCGTTCCCGCGTCGCCGCGCAACTCGAGGCCGGCGCCGACCACGTGGCGATCAATCTCCTCGCGGCAGATCGAGACAGTCCCCCGCTCGAGGAGTGGCGGGAACTCCGCACCGCCGTCGACTGGTTCATCTCGCAAGAAGTATCACGATGACCGCGGCAGCCACCATCGACGCCCGGCATCGGCTGGGTGCGAGAACCACCGCAGGCAGCCGTCACCGGACGCCAGCACCACCTACCACCTCTGTGAGGAACACATGCCAACTGCAGTGATCGTCGACATCGTCCGTACCGCATCGGGGAAAGGAAAGCCCGGGGGAGCGCTGTCGACAGTGCACCCCGTCAACCTCCTGGCCAGCACCATGCGGCAACTGCTCGCCCGCACCGGTGTGGACTCGAGTGTGATCGAGGACGTCATCATCGGATGCGTGGGGCAGGTAGGGGACCAGGGCGTCAATGTCGCCCGGTCCGCAGTACTCGCCGCCGACTTCGCCGAGTCGGTCCCGGCGACGACGATCGATCGGCAGTGCGGTTCCAGTCAGCAAGCGGTGCACTTCGCTGCCCAGGGTGTGCTCGCGGGTGCTTATGACGTCGTCATTGCCGGTGGCGTCGAGTCGATGAGCCGTGTCCCGATGTTCTCCGGGATGCACGGGGGCGATCCGCTCGCACCCTTGAGCGTCCGCTATCCCGACGGACTGGTGAACCAGGGCGTGAGCGCGGAAATCATTGCCGCACGGTGGAAGATGTCGCGCACCGAACTGGACGACTACGCGGCGCGGTCGCACGAACGGGCAGCCGCCCACGCGTCCTCCGGTGCCTTCGACACCGAAATCGTTCCCATCGACCTTGCGACGGACGACGGCCAGACCACCCAGCACCTGCGTGATGAAACCGTGCGCGCCTCCACCACCGCCGAAGGACTCGCCGGGCTACGCCCGTCCTTCTTCGACGCCTCCCTCGAACAGCGGTTCCCGGAGATCAGCTGGTCCGTCACACCGGGCAATTCCTCGCCACTGAGCGATGGGGCCTCCGCGGCGCTGATCATGACTGAAGAGCGGGCGCAGGCACTCGGTCTGAAACCACGTGCCCGCTTCCACACCTTCGCCGTCACCGGATCGGATCCGCTGCTGATGCTGACCGGCGTGATCCCGGCGACCGAACTGGCACTCAAGCGCTCCGGTCTGAGCATCGGCGACATCGATGCCTTCGAGGTCAACGAGGCATTCGCGCCGGTACCCCTGGCCTGGCAGCGCGAGTTCGACGTGGATTCGGCCAAGCTCAACCCGCGAGGCGGAGCGATCGCGCTGGGCCACCCGCTGGGCGCATCCGGAACACGGCTGCTGGCCACCCTCGTCAACCACCTCGAAGCCACCGGGGGTCGCTACGGCCTGCAGACCATGTGCGAAGGCGGCGGAATGGCGAACGCCACCATCGTCGAGGTGCTGTGAGCGGCGGGTCGCCGCGACAAAAGATCGTCGTCGACGAGCGAGCTGCCCCGATCAATCACCCGTTCGGTGATCGGACCATCGGGCGCGAGGCTCCCGGATACCGCAGACTCGAGGAGAATGCATGAACACGAGAGTTCTGATCACCGGTGCCAGCTCCGGGCTGGGGGCCGGCATGGCGAAAGCGTTCGCTGCGCGCGGCTGTGATCTGGTTCTGACCGCTCGCCGCCTGGAACTGCTCGAGAAGGTCAAGGCCGAGATCGAGCAGCAGTCACCGGGCAGCCGCGTGCTGATGCACCAGCTCGACGTCACCGACCACGACGCCGTCTTCGAGGTGTTCGCGAAGTCGGCAGCGGAGATGGGGGGACTCGACCGCATCGTCGTCAACGCCGGAATCGGCAAAGGCGGTCGCGTCGGTAGCGGGCGGTTCGCCGCCAACCGGGACACCGCCCTGACCAATTTCGTTGCCGGCATCGCCCAGTGCGAAGCGGCGATGGAGCTGTTCTACCGTCAAGGCTCCGGCCATCTGGTGGTGATGTCGTCGGTGACCGCTGGACGCGGCCTGCCCGGACCGATGAACGTGTACGCGGCGACGAAAGCCGCGCTCGTGCACTTGGCCGAGGGAATCCGCTCGGACGTCAAGGCCAAGCAGGTGCCCATCAAGGTCAGCACAATCCGGCCCGGGTACATCGAGTCGGAGATGCAGGACCGGACAGGAAAGCGGCACCCCCTGCTGGTCGAGGCCTCCGCCGGTGCGACCGCCCTCGTCCGGGCAATCGAGCGCGAAGTAGAGGACGCCTGCGTGCCCTGGTGGCCGTGGACCTTCTTCGAATTCGTGCTGCGGTTCGCCCCCGATTCGCTCGTCAAGCGCATTCTCTGAAAATCCCAGACCGGACGGCCTCACAGCCCCATTCGAAGCAGGTGAAAACGTGATCGAACAATACGTGTCAGTGAAAAGATGCGGGGAGACCGCGGTAGTAACGATCGACAATCCGCCGGTCAATGCCTTGCACCCGGATGTCGCCGACGCGATCGCCCGCGCCGCCGGCGAGGTGGAGAAGGATCGCACCTACCGGTCCATGATCCTCACCGGACTCGGCAAGTGTTTCGTCGCCGGCGGCGACATCCGGTACTTCACCAGCATCGACCGCGCCGGCGCAGCCCGGATGGCGCTGCGGGTCCAGGCCATGCAGGAAAAACTGTTCTCCCTCCGAGTGCCGGTCATCGCCGCGTTGAACGGCCACGCCCTCGGCGGCGGGCTAGAGCTCATGCTTGCCTGCGACTTCGCGATCGCCGAGGAACACATCAAGATCGGCGTCACCGAAGTGCAGCTGGGGTTGATCCCAGGAGCCGGGGGCACTCAGATGCTCTTCACCGCCCTCCCCTCCGGAACAGCGAAGCGGTTGCTGTTCACCGGCGACAGAATCAGCGCCGAGGAAGCACAGCGGATCGGTCTCGTGGATTCGGTCTGCCCCTCCGGAACAGTCGTCGAGGCGGCCCTCGAGGTCGCCGAGCGGATCAACAAGGCCGGCCCGCTCGCCGTGGAGGCCGCGAAACGCTCGGCCAATCACCGACTTCGTCACTCGCTCGACGAGGGACATCGACGTGAGGTGGACATCTTCTCCGCACTGTTCGATACCGCCGATCACCGTGAGGGAATCACCGCATTCCTCGAGGGACGAGCCCCCGAATACCAGGGCCGATGAAGGAGACCGTTATGACTTCGTCCGATCGAGTCGCGCTGGTGTCCGGCGGCGGCGGCGGCATCGGGGCGGCAGTGTGCCACACCCTGGCCAGCGCCGGCGCGCACGTATGCGTGGTCGACATCGACCCCTCCGGCGCCGAGCGGGTGGCCAAGGAACTGACGGCCGCGGGACTGAGCGCGTCCGCCCACGCCGGTGACGTCTCCCGCCGCGAGTACGTGGATGGTCTCGCCGCCGACGTCACCGAGCAGTTCGCCGCCCCCACCGTGCTGGTGAACCTGGCAGGGGCGGTGCGCAACGCCGTGCTGTCGAAGATCACCGACGAGGACTTCGCTCTCGTCCTCGACACGCACCTGAAATCGACCCTGAACACCCTGCGCGCCTTCGCCCCCGGCATGAAGGAGCGTGGATTCGGCCGCATCGTCAACACCAGTTCGATCGCCTCCCGCGGAACAGTGGCGGGCATCAGTTACAGCGCGGCGAAGGCCGGGATCGAAGGTCTCACGCGGTCGGCCGCCATCGAACTCGCCCGCCATGGAATCACGGTCAACTGCGTCTCGCCCGGGGTCATCGCGACAGGGATGTTCCTGTCCACCCCCGCAGAGTTCCGTGAACAACAAACCTCCAAGATTCCGATGGGCCGGGCCGGGACGACCGAAGAAATCGCCGCGTGCGTCAAGTTTCTGGCCTCTCCCGGGGCGGGGTACATCACCGGGCAGACGCTCGTCGCCTGCGGGGGCCTGTCGGTCGGAGCCTTGAAGTGAATACGAACCGAATCCCGACCCAGTTTCGGTACTGACAACCGATTGTCTCCCGCTCGACCCTTGTTTCCACGGCCTTCCCGTGACTACACTAATCGAACGGTCGCTCGATAGAATGGTGAATCCATGAAGCTCTCAGTCGTACACATCAACTCCCAGCAGGGATCCGAGCCGTACACGAAGCTGGTCAACGAAGTCTTCGACAAGTACAAGCGGCCGGACACCGAAATCGTTCACCGATGGGCCAAGCTCAAGCGCGCCGCCGACACGGTGTTCGCCTACCCGTATGCACTCAACGCCGTCGACGTCGTCCACAACATCTCCGAGGCCGGCCGTGACGGTGTCGACGGCTGCATGGTGGCCTGCACCGGCGACCCGGGCGTGATCGAAGCACGCACCCTCGTCGATGTCCCGGTGGTGGGACCGTGGGAAGCCTCGCTGCACTTGGCCTCGATGTATGCATACCGCTTCGGAGTCATCACGGTTGAAGATCGTGCCTGGGCCGAGGTGTGCCACAGTCTGGTCGCCAAGAGCGGGCTGCTCGGCCGCTGCGCCGGCGTGCAGCGCATCGACATCCCCTCCGCGGAAGCCTTCACGGACGGCTTCACCAATCCGGAAAAGGTTGTGGCCGAACTCGACAAACAGGCCCACAAACTCGTGGACCAGGGTGCCACCGCCATCGTCCTCGGCAGCGCGGGATTGAGCACCATCGCCTCCGCGGCCGGGTACACCCAGGTCTCAGGCCTCGACGTGCCGGTGTTCGACGCACTGGTCATCGGCCTCAAGACCCTCGAGATGCGCGTGGATCTCACCAGCAAGGGCGGACTCCTCCCCACGAGCCGTGCCGGCTACACCAAGCGATTCGCCGACAAGGACGCCGATCGTGTCCGTTCCCTCTTCGGTCTCTGACCTCTAACCCCTTGTTTTGAAAGGACTTTCACCATGCAGACCAAGTCAGTGGCTCACTCCTTGCTTACCGAGGAAGAGCGCGCCTTCCAGGACGTCGTCCAGAAGTTCATGGACAAGCATGTGCGGCCGATCGTCGAGGACATGGAGCGTGACGGCCGCCCGCCGGCGGAACTGTTGAAGAAGATGGGCGAGCAGGGCCTCCTCGGCTCGTTCGCGCCCGAGGAGTACGGCGGTGGTGGCGGAAGCCTGATGACCCGTGCCATCTTCGCGGAGGAAACCGCCCGCGCCGACGCCGGCCTGGACGCCACACTCTTCGTCAACATGAGCCTGGTCGCACGGCATCTGATCAAGCGAGGTACCGAGGCGCAGAAGCAGCGTTACCTGGTACCCCTGATCGAGGGCACGGCCTCCGCATCGATCTGCCTGACTGAACCGCACGGTGGGTCCGACGCACTGAGCCCGCGCACCACCGCCCGCCGCGACGGGTCCGACTGGATCATCGACGGCTCGAAGACCTTCATCACCAACGCCCCGATCGCCGACCACTTCCTGGTCTTCGCCCGCACCAGCGGCGAAAACCGCCGCGCACACGGCGGCACCTGCTTCATCGTCGACGCCGGAACTCCGGGACTGACGGTCGGAAGCCCGCTCAAGAAGATGTCATTGCGCAGTTCCCCCACCGCGGAGGTCTTCTTCGACTCCGTGCGCGTATCCGACGACCAGATTCTCGGCGAGGCCGAGAAGGGCTTCTATTACATGCTCGAGGGCCTCGACCTCGAACGGGTCTTCGAGGGCGCGTCCAACACCGGAATCGCCCAGGCCTGCCTCGACCTCGCCGTCTCGTACTCGAGCGAGCGGAAGGTCTTCGGCCAGGCCCTGTCGGAGTACCAGCTGACGCAGGACAAGATCGCCCGAATGGCCACCGGTGTCGAAATGAGCCGGGTCATGTTCTACCACCTGATCAGGGCCCTCGAACGCGGTGAAGAGGTCACCCGTGCCGCCTCGATCCTCAAGCTGTACAGCTCGGAGGCCGCGGTCGAGGCTTCCCGAGAGGTGGTGCAGGTCCTCGGCGGCTACGGCCTGATGGAGGAATACCCGGCTGCGCGACTCTACCGGGATGCCAAGCACCACGAGATCGGTGCCGGCACCAGTGAGATCCAGAAAATCATCATCGCCCGCGAAACCTACAAGGACGCGGCCAAGTCCCGCTGACCGGAGGAACCATCATGTCTTACAACGAATACCAGTACCTCATCGTCGACGTCGTCGACCGTGTAGCAACGGTGACCATGAACCGGCCCGACAAGCTCAACGTCGCCAACGCTCGACTCCACACCGAGCTGTCCACCATCTTCGACGATCTCCAGCGCGATGCCGACGTCGACGTGGTCGTGCTCACCGGCGCCGGCCGGGCATTCTCGGCGGGCGGAGACATCGACTGGATGCAGGAAGCCGTCGATGACCCGGAATCGTTCGAACAGACAGTCAGCGAGGCGAAGCGCATCATCTTCTCCCTGCTCGATCTGGAGAAGCCGATCATCGCGAAGGTCAACGGTCACGCTGTCGGCCTCGGTGCCACCCTCGCTCTGTTCTGCGACGTCATCTTCGCCGCCGAGTCCGCGAAGATCGGCGATCCGCACGTCTCGGTCGGCTTCGTCGCCGGCGACGGCGGCGCAGTGATCTGGCCGCAGTTGATCGGATACGCCCGTGCCAAGGAGTACCTGCTGACCGGAGACTTGATCCCGGCCAGCGTCGCCGCGGACATCGGCCTGATCAACCACGCCGTGCCCAGCGAAGCCTTGGACGAACGCGTCAACGAATTCGCCGGTCGTCTGCGCAACGGCGCCACCAAAGCTATTCGCTGGAGCAAGATTTCGACCAACATTGGTCTCAAGCAGCTGGCCCACTCGATCATGGACACGTCCATGGCCTACGAAAGCCTGTCCAACCGCACGGCCGACCACGCCGAAGCCGTGGCCGCGTTCCGTGAAGGACGGACACCGAAGTTCCAGGGCAAGTGATGGCCGGCAACACGCAACGCGCCCTGTCGGAGGACGCCCTCGAACTCCGGAGCGTCGTACGTCGATTCGTCGCCGAACAGATGCCCCGGTCCGTCGTCGCCGAGTGGGACAAGAACAACACCTTTCCCCGCGAGGTGTTCGATCGCCTGGCCACATTGGGCGTGATGGGCCTGGCGATCCCCGAGGAGTACGGCGGATCGGGTGCAGACATACCGGCGACGCTGATGACGATCGAAGAGCTCTCCAAGCGAAGCCTGGCGGTCGCAGTCCCGTACATCATGGCGAGCTGCTACGCGGGGATGACCGTCGTCGAGTGCGGCACCGAGGAACAGAAGAAGCGCTGGCTCCCCGAAATCGCCGAGGGACGGATGATCTTCGCGTACGGATGGACCGAACCCGATGTCGGTGCCGACCTCGCGAGCGTGAAGACCACCGTCCGTCGCGAAGGCGATGAACTCGTGGTCAACGGTTCCAAGCGGTTCTGTACGGGTGCCGGGCTGAGCGACTACATCTACACACTCGCAAAGTCTGACCCCGAAGGCGCGAAGTACCACAACCTCTCGACGATCGTCATCCCGTCGAACGCCGAGGGCGTGACGATCACTCCGATCGACACGATGGGGTTGAAGGGGACTCACACAACCGACGTCTCCTTCACGGACGTGCGGATCCCTGTCGACAACCTCATGGGTGGTGAGGAGGCGTGGAACCGCGGCTGGGAACTCATCACCGGCAGCGGCCTCGATATCGAGAAACTCGAAGTGGCCGCCATGTCGCTGGGTATCGCCACCGCCGCCTACGAGGATGCGCTCGCCTACTGTGAGGAGCGTGAGCAGTTCGGAGTGCCGATCAGCAAGCACCAGTCGATCGCCCACACGCTTGCCGACATGCAGGTTCAGCTGCACGCCTCCCGGCTCGTTCTGGACGACGCGGCTGTGCTTGCCGGTCGCGGCGTCCAATGCGGCGTCGAAACCTCGATGGCCAAACTGTTCGTCACCGAGGCGTCGAAAACGGTGGTCCTGAACGCCCAGACAATCATGGGCGCATACGGATACGTCAAGGACTTCGACTGTGAACGCTATGTTCGCGACGTCCTCGTCATGCCGATCATCGGCGGCTCGTCCGCCATCCAACGCAACAACATTCACAAGTGGTCCCGGACCCGCAAGTGAGTCCCGCGCTACCGGGCCGGTCGCGTCGCGCGGACAACCACCGGTATCGACCGCGGTCGAAGCCGAGCGCGCGGGTGTCGGTCGCGGTCGCGTGCGCCGCCCAGCTGATGAACGCGATCAATATCGGTGCCTGCCCCCTGTTGGTGCCGGATATCGCGGGCACCCTGGGTGGCGGCGCGTCGAGTCTGTCATGGGTGGTGTCGGCCTACGCCATCGTCTTCGGCGCACTGGTCCTGTGGGGAGGACGCCTGACGGATGCGGTGGGAAGCCGGCCGATCCTCATCACAGGCTTCGCCATCTCCACCGCCGGTGCCGCGTTGGCCGCCGTGGCTCCGACCGCGTGGGTGCTGATCGCCGGCAGGATTATCCAAGGCATCGGTGCGGCACTGGCGGTCCCAGGCGGGCTGGCGTGGCTGGCCGTCTCGACTACCGATCCACGCCGGCGGTCGCGCAACCTGGCCGCTTTCGCGGCCTCGGGCGCGATCGGCTTCGGAGCCGGAGCGCTCGCCGGTGGCATCCTGTCCGACGCGTGGGGTTGGCGGTCGGTGTTCGTCTTCGAATGCGTTGTCGTTCTGATCCTCACCCTCCTGGCCTGGCGACTACCGTCGATAGCAGCGCCGAACAAACCCGCCCCGAGCTATTGGGGGGCCATACTCATCTCGACGGCGCTCTTGCTTTTCGCATTGTGGCTGGCGCTGGGGTCGAAAACCGGGTGGGGAGAGGTAACCGCCTTGACGACGATGGCCCTCGCAGGAGCGTTGTGGGTAGGTGCTGCAGTCCACGAACGCCGCAGTACGCGCCCGATGATTCCGCATCACCTGTGGCGTGTCCCGGGCCTTGTCGGCGTGCTGATCGCGACCGGCCTGCTCTACGCGGCATGGGCAGGCAGTTACTACTTCGGCGCGCTCGCACTCCAAGAACTTGTCGGGTTGAGCATGACCTCCGCAGCGCTGTGGCTGGCTCCACTGGCCGTCGGAGCGCTTTTGGGATCCCGAGTCGCCGCCAGAGCACTATCGCGCGGACAGTCGCGAGACAGCCTGATCATCGCCGGGGGAGCAGTATGCGCACTCGGACCCATCGCGGCCTCCTACCTCTCCGAGAGATCACACGCGGTCCTGTATCTCGCCGCACTCTTCTTGGCGATCGTCGGCCAGGTCATCGCCTTCGTCGCGCAAAGCGACCTGGTTGTCACGCTCGTCGGTCTCGACTCCGCGGGAATCGGGGGTGCGATGTTCAACTCGGCAGGACAGATCGGCGGCGGTCTGGGGCTTGCGGGGCTTGCCCTGGTCTTCGATGCTTCCACCGACGGCGCCTTCGGTCGGTTCGGGCTCGTGAGCTATCCGGGTGCCTTCCGGGTCGCCGCCCTGCTCGCGCTCCTCGCGACGGCCGCGATCGTCGTCGTCCGCTTCCAGCTCCGACGTCACACGGCATTGTCAGACGCATCAAAATCCAAACGGAATCCGATCCCGATGACGGACTCGGAGGCCTGACGCCGGAAGCGTTGTCTTCCAGCAAGGGAGGTGGGAAACATGAAAACCAACGAAACAGACGCAGCCCCGACCTACATCTCGGGTGTATCTCAGCAGATCGTCGGCCGCGGCCGCCCAGCACCGTCGTACATGAAACTTCTCGTCGACGCGGCACTGGGCGCTCTGGCTGACGCCCAGGTCGATCTGAAGGAAGTCGACGGTGTGGTGCTGTCCTCGTCGATTCCGCAACCGTTCGAGTGCAATCCAGCCGAACTCGCGGAGTATCTCGGAATCACTCCGACGTACACCACGATGGCACCGTACGGTGGCCGGCCCGCAATCGACGTTATTCACATGGCCGAAGCAGCCATCGAATCCGGGCTCGCCTCCAACGTCCTGGTACTGTCCGCCGACAACTTCGCGACCACCCTGGGGATCGACGGCGCGATCGACCTCTACATGAAGAGCTTCGACAAAACCTTCGAACGCCCCTTCGGTCCTATCATTCCGACCGCCTTCGCCCTGATGGCCACCCGCCACATGCACGACTACGGGACGACTCTCGAACAGATGGCGCATCTGGCGGTGACCATCCGTGAGCACGGACTCTTGAATCCCCACACCGAAGTCAAGGGTGAGCTCACCGTCGAGTCCGTGCTGAGCGATACCGTCACCAGCAGCCCACTGACCCGCTCGATGCTGGCATTGATCTCCACCGGCGGAGGACAGGGGTTCCTGGTCACCAAACGACCTCGCAACGACCGAGCCGTACAGATCCGTGGGTACGGCGAAGCGTCCGCGTTCATGAGCTTGAGCCAGGCACCGAACGTCGCCAAGTTCGACCACATCGGTGTCGCTACCCGGCAGGCACTCACGCGGGCGGACGTGACCTTGGCGGACATCGACTTCCTCGAGGTCTACGATCCCGCGGCGATCGTGCCGTTGATCCTTCTCGAAGACATGGGCTTTTGTGACAAGGGTGAAGCCGGAGCCTTCGTAGAAAACGGCGGAATCAAACTGGGCGGGGCGCTCCCGATGAACACCCACGGCGGGACCCTGGCCTTCCGGCACCCCGGCATGGGTGCTGCTCTCGACTCGGTCGTCGAAGCGGTGACCCAGCTTCGAGGTGAGGCCGGCGAGCGCCAGGTCGTGGGCGCCGAACTCGGACTGGTACACGGCCAGGGAAGCTGGCTGGCCAACAACGGATTCCTGATCCTGGGGAGGGCCTGATGGCACCGAAAGAAACATTTGAGGCAGTCGATTCTCACGAGGATCCGGCGGCGACGTTCTGGAACGCCTGTGAACGCGACGAGCTGCTCATCCAGTACTGCCGCACCTGCGAGCAATGGCAGTTCTATCCGCGCTTTCTATGCAGCCACTGCGCCTCCCTGGACGTGGTGTGGCGCGCGGCGAGCGGTGCGGGCACATTGGAGACCTTCAGCGTTGTTCGCCGCGCCGCCGGTGAATTCGAAGCATTGACCCCCTACACGGTCGCCTTGGTCCGCCTCGCGGAAGGACCCACCATGATGTCGAACGTGGTCGACTGCCCCGAGACCGACCTCGAGATCGGCATGGCACTGCAGGTGCGCTTCGAAAACCGAAACCACACCCGCATACCCGTCTTCGAGCCGGCTCTCGCCGATCCCCGGCAGCCATGACGCACGACACGATGCGGCAGATCGACGAGGACCTCACCCAGGAACGGACCCACCTTTCCGATCTCCCGGAACAGTGGCTGCAGACCCACCGCGATCTGGTGACAGCCGTGCGTCGGCTGATGCATGCGGCGGCCACGACAGGCGCAGACATCGAAGACCTCCGGCGGTCAGCCGACCTCGTCGCGCAGGCCTCGGAACTCGTGGAAAAAGAGCTCAGACCCGGCGTGCTTCTCGGAGAGTTCGCCAGCCCCGCAACGACCGCAACCGCCCACACACGGCGGATCGGCGTTCACAACCCATCCTGGATCCCGTTGGAAATTTCCTCCGACGGCACCACGGCGTCTGCGACCGTGACAGCGGACGCCCTCGCCGAAGGCCCTCGAGACTGCCTACACGGTGGTCTGGGGGCATGGCTGATGGACTGCATGCTCGGGCTGTTGATCGAGTCGACGGGCCGAACGTGTGTCACCGCCCAGCTCGACCTCACGTATCTGGCACCCACCCCCCTGCACCGTCCGCTCAACCTGTATGCAACCGCCGATTCGGCCTCGGGCCGCAAAGTATGGGTGAACTCGTGGATCGAGTGCGACGGCACCCGAACAGTGGAGGCCAAAGGTCTGTTCATCGAACCGCGACGCTGAGCCGGACTCCGCCGCGACAACCCACAGCCCCAGGTGCGGCGCAAACGCAAACCTCGACTCCGACCTGCGCCTACGCGGTCGGCGGAACCCCGTTATCGAGCGTAAAGCGGCGGGAACAACGGCCTTCGGGCCGCGGGGAGGAGCTGTTTTTTCCCTTCCAAAGGGGGGGGGGGGGGGGGGGCCAAAAATCGAGAAACCGGGACAAAAAACAAAAACACAGCCGTTTGCTTCTGTTTCTT
>NZ_JBHVEY010000022.1:0-42848 GCF_042802055.1 Rhodococcus sp. NPDC057529 | reverse complement strand
AAAAAAAAAAAAAAGCAGAAGGAAAAAAAAAAAAAAACCCCCAGCCCAAGCCTGGCGCGGGAGGGGGAGAAAAACCCAGGCAAGAGAAGAAAACCCCCCCCCCCCTCTCTTTCCGCCCCCTCTCCCCGCCGCTGTCTGTCACTGCCAGAGTGGTGCGGGCGGTCGAGCCGCCAACGTCGAGGCCCGGCGCAAAAGCCTACGTATCTGATGTCGGCTCTCGGTGCTCCGCGTGAGCATGACAAGGACGGCTCGACGAGAACTATGGCTGCGCGAGCCGGAGCGGCATGAGAGCAACGCGCGGTGCTGGGCGGAAACCCCGGTGAGGGACGCCGATCTGTTGGCTGAGTCTGTCGCGGTCTGCTTCTGGGAACCCGCTGCGTAATTGCGTCGATCCAAGGACGTGTTCCGGGCGGTCAGTACGAGTGCCCACCGGCCGTGCGGGCGGCGGGTGGGGAAACAAACGGTAGGCACCTGATTCGTTGCCGACGGCGGCTGCTTCAGCGATCACCCTCGGTCATGCCGCCCCAGAGTCCATGTATGTTGTTCGCCCGTCGTCAGGGCATGGTTGCTCGCAAGACACGAGGACCGGGCAGTCCTGACAGATCTTCCGTTCACGCTATTCCCGACGGGCACAGTCGCGGCTGCGTTCACCGTCGGGGCCGAAGAACACCGACGGGTCGCTCCGCCGGCACGCAGCGCGCAGCCTCCAATCGCCGGGTACGGCGGCAACGACTGTGCTTTTCGAAAGCGAGTGCGGGGAATTCATTTTCGGTACCCTCCTCGGATGCGCCGGGGCGTAGGGCGTGCATTCGACGTCAGCGGGGGACGCGTCCCTCGAAAACGCCAGAGGATGCGGGTGGGTGGCATTGTCGGGGCGTGCATCGGAAGCCTGGTCGCGTCAGGTGCAACGCCGATGCGAGAGCTGATGGCCAGTACCTGTCCTCACAGGTCGAGCTGCAACCGAGTGCCGGCTTTCGACCGGGACACACAGATGAACATCGACGAGGCGGATGCCTTCTCGTCATCGGTCATGACCGCGTCCCGGTGGTCCGCAGTGCCCTTCAACACGGCGGTCTGGCATGTACCGCAGACCCCCTCCTCACACGAGGAGAGCGTCGGTAATCCGAGGTCATTCGCCACATCCAGAATCGACCGATCCGGTGGAATCATCGCCGTGACACCGCTCGCCGCGAACTCGACTTCGAATTCGACGTCACCGGCAGAATCGATATCCTGTGCGACGAATTGTTCCACGTGCAGGCTGCCGGCCGGCCAGTGGTCGGATGCTTGCGCGAGGGCATCGAGCAACGGGGCCGGACCGCAGGCGTAGATCAGGGTGTCATCGTGCACCTGCCGGAGATACTTCGCGAAGTCGACCCGACCCTTCGTGTCCTCCGGGACGAGCGTGACGCGGTCACCGTATCGTGCGAGGTCATCGGCGAAAGCCATCGTGTCCAGGGAGCGGCCGCCGTAGACCAAGGACCAGTCGGCGCCTCGCCTCTCTGCTTCGCCGATCATCGGCAGGATCGGCGTGATGCCGATCCCACCGGCAACGAAGATGTACCTCTGCGCGGGAAGCAACGGAAAGCGGTTCCTGGGGGCGCCGACGACCAATTCCGTCCCTGCATGCACCGCGTCATGGATCGCTCGAGAACCTCCGCGGCTCGCGGGCTCCCGCAGCACCGCGATACGCCAGGAACCCGGCGCCGGTTCGGCATCGCTCAGCGAGTACTGACGGGTCACCCCGGCGACCTCGACGTCGATGTGCGCACCCGGCTCCCATGTCGGCACCTGTTCGCCCTCCGGGTGCACCAACCGCAGCGAGACCACGCCTGACGCTTCGACGATTCGTTCCGAAACCCTCAGCCGCACAAAGTCGGCGGGCGCGGTTGCGGGCGCGGTTGCGGGCGCGGGGGTGTGGTCTTGTACTGGTGACGGGTTCATTGCTGGCCTTCTGCGAGATTGGTGAGGTTGATAGGGGGAGGGCTCGGCGAGGTGCACGCGCTAGCGGGTTCCCGGGTGACCGACTAGCCGGTCAGACGACGAGCGTGATGCGGCGTCCCAGCCGGCGGTCGTACTCGCGGTGAGCAGCCTCGATCTCAGAAAATTTGAACGTTGTCGACTCGGGAAGGTCGAGCTCACCAGCGGTGAGGAGTTCGGCGAGTGCGTGCAACATCGCGCCGGACTCGTGAGCGACCACCAGCGTCGCGGCCTCCTTCGACACGCTGTGCGGCGGGCTTCCCGGGACCACGGTCACGTAGTGCCCCCCAGGCCGTAACGCGGCGGACAGATCAATCCCAGCAGCATCGATCACTCCGTCGACGCGGGAGACCGGCAGTGAGCCGATATGTACTTCCTCGGCTACACAGGCAGGCAACAACTCTGCCTGCTCGGCCCGCCGAACCAACGCGTGGGCGCGGTATCCGCGGAGGTGGAGAAGCTGCAGTGCGATACGTCCGACCGCGCCGGCGGCTCCGGAGACAAGAACTTCAGATCCTTGAGCCAACTGCAGAGCGTCGACGGCCTGCATCGCGGTCAAGCCGGGGAGGGGCAACTGGGCCAAGATCGCCGGGTCGACATCTTCGGGGGCACGGGCAAGGGACGCCTCCGGCAGGCAAACGAACTCCGACCATGTCCCGGTACCGGTGACGGCCAACGTCGAGACACCAATTACCTGAGCACCGGGCAGAAACCGGCCGGCCTTCGGACCCGTCTCCTTGACGGTGCCCACCAGGTCGTACCCGAGCGTGAACGGCGCACTTCCCTGACGAGGTGTGATCATCCCGCTACGAATTTTCACGTCCGCGGGGTTGATCGCCGATGCCTCGAGGGCGATGAGTACTTCGCCCTCACCCGGACTGGGAACTGGAATATCTCGCAGCTGGAGCATATCGATGTCCCCAGGAGAATAGAACTGAACAGCGAACATGGTTCATACCTTTTCGTGTGTGAGAACGACGACGATCTCGGGATGTGCCGGAGCGATCGACCTGCGATCTAACCTCGACGCGCGGTCGCATGGCCGTCGCGTCGGTTTACGCGGAAGTTGCCACTTCTGGTTCGCCACGCAGCAATTCGAGGCACGCCGCGATGTCCCATCACCGTAGGTCATTCGCACAGGAGTTCTTTCACCAGGGCGGGATCGCCGCGCCACTTCGCGACCGGGACCAGCACCACGAGCTGGCAGACCCGTTGCACGGCTTCCTCGACTACGTCGCGTTCCTCATTGGTCAAGGCCAACCGACGATACAACCGGGAGAGCTCGCAGCGTACGACCTGGTCGACCTGTGATTCGAGCACCGGCAGGCCGTGCGCATGCGCTTGTTGCGGCAGCTTGATCTCCGGAGCCAGCTCTTCTTCGACAGTGACAGACACCGTCGGCCTCCTTCACATCCGCGAACACTGTTGCTTCACGTCCGGCAGACTTCACATCCCTGATGACCTACGTGTGTACACCGACTGATGGGTCTGTCCGCTGAGCGATCGAATAGGCGACGAGCCCGCTCACCCGGAGGTGAGCACCTCATGCCCGAGCCGACGCAGTGTTTCCCAATCGGGGATCTTCGTTCGATCCTTACCCGACACCCGGCCCCGTTCGATCTCGTCACCGTTGATTCGTAGCCAGCCGTCGTATCCGATCGCCTTGACTCCGCGCGTACGCAGGGCGGCGTCTACGGCATCGGCGGACACGCTGGTGCCCTGTTCGGGACTGGACACGAGGTCCTCCATCACGCTGGCGACGGTTTCGACCGAGTCAACGCGGTTGGTTCCGATCACCCCCGATGGTCCACGCTTGAGCCATCCGGTGACGTACTGGGCCGGGACAACGCGCCCGGCATCATCGACGACCCTGCCGAGCTGATTGGGAATAGTGCCTCGGGCAGAGTCGAACGGCAGGCCGTCGAGGGGAACACTGCGATAGCCGACCGATCTGAGGATGAGCTGGGTGGGAAGAGTGTCGATCTCGCCGGTGCCGTGCACGGTTCCATCCGGCGCGAGTTCAGTGCACTCGATGCGAAGACCGTCGACGTGCTCGTAGCCGAGGATCTCGATCGGATTTCGCCAGAAGTGAAAGTGAATTCGGTGCGTTCGGTCGGTACGCGGTCGGGACGCGAACTCCTCGAGGACCGCGAGGTTGGCGAGGGTGGCCTTGTCGAGGCCCTCGCGTGGTGAGCTGGTGAGCTCGGCGGGATCGACGATGATGTCTGCGTCGGTCAGGTTCCGGAGCTCGCGTAGCTCTTTGGTGGTGAACTTGGCGAATTCCGGTCCACGCCGGCAGATCACGTGGATGTCACGGACGCGACTGTCGCGCAACGTGTCCAGGACATGCGGCGGCATGTCGGTACTGTCGAGCTCTGCGGCAGTTTTCGCGAGGATTCGTGCTACGTCGAGGGCGACATTTCCGGCGCCGATCACGGCGACGGTGTCCTCGCGCAGGGAGAAATCGTTCGGGCTGTCGGGGTGGCCGCTGTACCAGGACACGAAGGCGGTCGCGGAGCGGCTGCCGAGCAGGTCTTCTCCTGCTATTCCGATCGATCGGTCGCGGGATGCGCCGGTTGCGTAGATCGTCGCGGTGTAGTGCGCGTCGAGGAATGGGCGGTCGATATCGGTACCGAATTCGACGTTTCCGAGGAATCGGACCTTGGGATTTTCCAGGATGCGTTGCAGGCTTCCGATGACAGCCTTGATCCGGGGGTGATCTGGTGCAACACCGTATCGGACGAGCCCGTACGGGGCGGGAACGCGGTCGATGATGTCGACCTCGACGTCGACGTCCTGTTGCCGGACCAGCTCGTCAGCGGCGAACAGGCCGGCAGGGCCGGAGCCGATTACTGCTATGCGGGCATTTCTCATGGGAAGGTCCTCAGCGCCGGTCACAGCTGGTTCGACGGGCAAGGCGGCTGGCTAGCCACGAGCGGGGTATCGACACCGACCGGACCGAAATCTCGGGCACCGCCGATCAGTCCGAGTTCGCCGTCACGCCCAGGCAGGACAGAGTAAAAGAAGTCCCGATTGTCGGCGACGTGCGGCTCCTGATCCGGAGGTACTTCGGTTTCGTACGTGATTGCCTCGACCGGACAATTCGGTTCACAGGCCCCGCAGTCGATGCATTCGTCGGGATGGATGTACAACTTGCGGGCACCTTCGTAGATGCAATGAACCGGGCACACTTCCATGCAGCTCTTGTCCATGATGTCCGTGCAGGGGCCCGAGATGACGTAGGCCATTTTCTTTCTCCTTGATGTCGCGCGGTTCTCCACGCGGGTGGGTGCCCGGCGAGGGCAATCGGCGCCCAGGGTCGAGATTGGTGACTTCGAGCCCTGGGCGTCGTCGGCCTCATAAAGGTCGGTCCGTCGATGACGCGCCCGGCCTAGCGGAGAGCTGCGGGGAGTCGGTTCAGTGTTCGTGAACGATGACGCCGCGGATGTTCTTGTGTTGTTCGAGATCTTCGTAACCCTGGTTGACCTGCTCGAGCGAGTAGGTCTGCGTGATGAGCTCATCGAGCTTCACGTGGCCGCTCTGGTACAAGCTCAGCAGCTTCGGGATGTCGTAGACAGGGTTGCAACCACCGTAGAGTGATCCCTGAATTCGCTTGCCCCACAGAGCGAGCTGCACTCCGGACAGTTGAATCGTGTCATCCTCGTACTGGCCCATCGAGGTGATGACGATCGTGCCGCCCTTCGATGTGGCCTCGGCGGCGTCCGAGACCGATTGGGCGGTCAGCTGATCGATGGTGATGATGGTGCTGTCAGCACCCACACCCCACGTCAGTTCCTGCACCAGGGCGAGAGCCTCTTCGGCGGACTCCGCGGTGTGGGTGGCCCCGAAACGTTTGGCGTTCTCCCGCTTGAACGGGACCGGATCGACTGCGATCAGGTGTTGTGCGCCCGCATACGCGGCTCCTTGCACTGCGTTGGTGCCGATGCCGCCGATGCCGTAGACGACGACGGTATCTCCCGCCCGCACGCTCGCCGAGTTGACCGCGGATCCCCAACCAGTGGGGACGCCGCAGCCGACCAAGGCGGCCTTGTCCAGAGGAATCCAATCGTGGATCGGGATCACCGAATTCTCATGGACGGTCGCATACTGGCTGAACGTGCCGACAGTCATCATGGACCCGTAGTCACCGTTCTTGCCTTGGAACGGGAACCGGCCACCAGGCAGGAAGCCTTCGAGTCCGTTGGCACCCATGTCGCACAGCCGGGAGTTGCCGGTCGCGCACCACCTGCACCGACCGCAGACCGGGAAGAACGATGCGACGAAATGATCACCGGGCTTGACGTTCGTGACCTTGGAGCCGACTTCGAGAACCTCTCCGGCGCCTTCGTGACCGAACACCATGGGAGCCCGGAAGGGCAGGTGCCCCTTGACCATGTGCAGGTCGGAGTGACAGAGCCCCGAGTAGTCGTACCGGACGAGAACTTCGTTCTCGTCGGGGGCGACGACTTCGAGTTCTTCGATCTCGAAGGGCTTGCCCGCTTCGTAGAGCACTGCGGCTTTGGTTTTCATGCTTACTCCGTTTCGTTGAACAGCGTCAGGCGCACAGCGCCGAGAGACTACGGGTCAGTCGGACGGCGGAACCGACAGGACCAGGCCGTATGCCCGGTTCTCGAGCTTCGGTTCCAGGCAGATCTGGATCGATTTCTGTTCGGTGTACTCGTCGAGGGCGTGCGCGCTGAGTTCCCGGCCGACGCCGCTCTGCTTGTATCCGCCGAATGGGTATTCCTGGTTGCCCATGTGCCAGTCGTTGATCCACACCGAGCCGGCTTCGAGCTGGCGGGCCACGGCGAGTGCCTGGTTGAGATCTTGGCTCCACACCCCGGCCGACAACCCGTATTCGGTGTCGTTGGCGATCTTGACTGCTTCCTCGATCGAGTCGTAGCGGATCACGGCAAGGACGGGGCCGAACACTTCCTCGCGTGCCACCGTCATGTCGTTGGTGACGTTGGTGAGGATGGTGGGCTCGACCCAGAAGCCGCGCCGGTACGGTTCGCCCGCAGGGACGCCGCCGCCGTAGGCGACCGTGGCCCCGTCGGTCTTTGCCGATTCGATGTAGCCGAGCACCCTGTCGCGCTGTGCGGCATTGATGAGCGGTCCGATGTCGGTATCCGGCTCGAGCGGGTTGCCGATCTTCTGGGTCCGCAGTCGGACGATCATCCGGTCCACGAACTCGTCGTGAAGGGAGGACGGAACCAGCAGTCGAGTTCCCGACTCGCAGGCCTGGCCGGCGTGCATCAAGAAGGCCCAGATCGATCCGTCGACAGCCGTCCGCAAGTCGGCGTCGTCGAGGATGATGTTGGCGCCCTTGCCGCCGAGTTCGAGGGTCACCTTCTTGAGGTTCCCGGCGCCGGCGTGGACGATCTCCTTACCAATCGCGGTGGATCCGGTGAAGGAGACCTTGCGGACGTCCGGGTGGGCGGCGAGTTGAGCTCCCACGACCTCACCGTCACCGGTGACCACGTTGAATACCCCGTCGGGGACACCAGCGGCCTGCAACTCTTTCGCGAGCTCGAGCGCTCCGATGGGGGTCTTCTCGTCCGTCTTGAGCACGACCGAGTTACCCGCGGCCAGGGCCGGCATCACCTTCCACACGGCCAGAGCCGTGGGGAAGTTCCAGGGCACGATTGCCACACAGACGCCGATCGGCTCGCGCCGAACCAAGCCGCCTGAAATAACGGGCCCGACTAGAGGTCCCGGCCGCTCGAACTCATGCTTGCGGAGGATGTCGGCGAAGTACCGGGTGTTGCATACCGGCATGCCGACACTGAATGCGTTGGACAGGTTGAGGGGGGCTCCGCCCTCGCGGGTGCCGAGGGTGGTCAGCTCCTCCGCGCGGGCCTCCAATGCGTCGGCAGCGCGGTCGAGGATCTCAGCCCGCCCACCGGGAGAGATGTTTCGCCAGATCCCCGACTCGAATGTGCGTTTCGCGGCCTGCACCGCGGCGTCGGCGTGCTGTGTTCCGCCCTTGGCCGCGGTGGCGAATACCTCTTCGGTGGCCGGCTCGGTCAGGTCGTACTTTTCATCGCTGTCGACCCATTCGCCGTCGATGAACATCTGGTAGTGCGTCGAGTCGAGGGTGGAGTTGTCGTGAGTGTTTGGTTGCGCCGTGGTTGTCATCGGTCTGTCCGCCTCCGTGTGTTGTTCGCTTGATCCATCGACTCGCTCAGCGCTCCGGACCGAGTTCGAGGAGCAGCTTTTCCGGCCCACGAGTGAACAAACCAACATCCACCGGTTCGAAGCCGTCCGCGAAGCGCAGGTTGGGGTACTTCTCGAACAGTTGGGTGAGTGCGGTTTCCGCTTCGCGCTTCGCGAGAAGGGAACCGACACAGAAATGCCGGCCGAGTGCGAATGCGATGTGGTCGGCCGCGCCGGCGAAGGCGCGATCCATGGCGATGTCCTCGCGGAAGATGTCGAACTTGTCCGGATCTTCGTACCTGCGCTCGTCCCGGTTGGCGGCGCCGTTCACGCACGCGACGACGCTCTTGGCCGGGATGATCCCGCCCGCAACCTCGACGTCCGCAGTGGCTGTGCGGAGAATGATCTGAACGGGAGGGTGGTAGCGCAGGTTCTCCACGAGTGCGTTGGTGGCCAGTGCCGGGTTCGCGCGCACCGCTTCGAGCTGGTCGGGATGCTGCAGCAGGTGCTTGAGGGTGCTGGCGATCGCCTTGTCGGTCGTCTCGCCGCCAGCGATGAGAAGGAGACCGATCAAGGCTTTGATCTGCTCATCGGAGAGCTGTTCACCTTCCAGCTCTGCCTGGCAGAGCCGGGAGATCAGATCGTTTCCCGGGTTTCGGCGCCGTTCGGCGATGATCGGCAAGATGTATGCCGGGTACTCCTGCTGGGTCCGCATGCCCCACGCGTGAATCTCCGGGTCCTGGGTGAGGTTGGCCAGGAACGCCATGAGCGAGGAGTACCACTCGTGAAACTTGGACAGGTCCTCTTTGGGCAGATCCAGCATCTTGACGATGACGTTGATCGGGAACCACTTCGTGAAATTCTCGATGACGTCGACCGGCCCGGAATCGGGCAGGGCCGCGATCATGTCGGTCGCGAGCTGATCGACCTGCGGAAGCAGGGCATCGAGGTAGGTGCCGCGCAGAGCCGGAGTGATCAGCTGCCGGTTGATGGTGTGCTCGCGGCCGGACATCTGGATGACGGTCCGCCCGATTACGGGCTCCATCTGGAAGGCGTAGTTTTCGTTGCTGAAGGCGTCCGAATCGCGGTACACCCGCGCCACGTCGTCGAACCGGCTGACGAAGTAGTAACCGCTGGCTTCGTGGTGGAGCAGGGGGTAGTGGTCGCGCATGATCTTGTAGTACTTGTGCGGGTCCCGGGCGAAATCATCCGAAAGGACGTCCGGCATCACGGGGATACTTGTCGTCACCACATTCTCGCTTCTCTTCGTAGGGGTAAGAGGCGGTCGCGGACCTGAGCGGCGCGTATTTCGCTACCGACGAGTCGTTGTGTTCGATAGCTGACACAAAGTCCGAGCCACCGCCACATCCAGTGATGAGAATCTCAATTACGGGCCGGGTGTGATGGGCGAGATATACCTGTTTCACTACCTGTATTCCGTACGCAGGTATGTCCGTGGAACGTTGAGTCGACCCCTGCTCGCGCCTCCGACCGGAGCAGAGGCCAAGTCACTCACAGGTAATCGCGCGACCAAACCGCAGGACCATCGGTGCGGTGCGGTGGTCGCTGCTGTTGGCTGCCGGAACTAGCCGACCCGAATCACCGGGACCCCGATCTCGTCGTCGCCGGCGGACGCGGCAGGAGTGTCGTCCTGATCGGGAAACCCGAACCACAGTTTCCGGGGCGTGGGCGGCGGCCCGTTCGTGTGACCGCGCCGGGTAGTCGTCCAGTTCGGTGCGTGACAGGTTCTAATCGACGCTCTCATCACGGGCAATCCAGGCGGCCAGCTGCGAGCGGGACCTATGACCGGTCTTCGCGAGGATGCGGTCCACGTGTCCCTCTACGGTGCGGCGCGAGATGACCAACCTCTCCGCGATCTCCTTGTTCGTCAGTCCCTCCGCCACCAGCTTCGCGACGTCCCTCTCGCGCGGTGTGAGTTTCACCTCCGCAGAAGGAGGGGCGGGCGTCGTCGGCTCAGACGTGCGCTTCTGCAAAGCGAATTCGATCGACTCGTGGTGTTCGAGCCCTTCCCCGGCCCGGGATTCTCTTTCGAATACAGCACCACTGAGCAACTGACGAGCGCGCTTTTCGTAACGAGTCCGTGTCCGGACCAACGCGTCGCTTCCGAAGAGCGGAGAGCTCCCCATTTCGCCGCACAGCGTCCGCCCGATCCCCAACAGGCGTGCGCTTCGAACAGGGTTTCCTTCCTCGATCGCGATCCACGCCAGAATCTCGGTGCATACGGATACGCCCAACCAGTCGCACAACGACTGCTTCAGTTCGATCGCTTCCTTCAACGAGTCCGATGCGTGCGCGAACTCGCGCTGGGTCCAGAGGGCAAGTCCGCGCGCCCACAACGCCCACGACGTCGCGAAACGCTCCCCCTGCGACTTGCCCTGGGCGATGGTTCCCTCCGCCGAAGCGATTGATTGTTCCAGGTTTCCGGACAGGCAGTGCACGAAAGCCAGTTGAGCGCCGCCCAGCAGTGTCAGGGAGTTGACCTCACCTGACTCGACGTGATGTTTCATCGCGGCATTGAGAAGATCCAACGCTACGTCGAGATTTCCGTCGATCTGCTCTACGGTGCCCCGGAACTGGAGCGCAAACGCCTGGGCGGTTCGATCACCGATCGATTCCGCAAGGGCGCTGCTTTCGAGCAAATATCGCATGGCGGTGGCGTTGTCGCCTTGAACCATTGCGTACCAACCGATCACCCAGAGCGCTTTCGCTCTCTCCCTGCTCGGTTGCCGGTCGGTCTCCAGGGCGCGGGTCAGCCAGTACCGCCCATCCTGCAGCAGGCCGCTCGCATTCCAGAAGAACCACAGCGAACTCGCCATCCGCAGCCCGGTGCGGGCCTCGCCGGGGGTGGACAGGCTGTACTCCAGCGCTGACCGCAGGTTCGCACGCTCGTGCTGGAGTCGACGGTTCCATTCCAGCTGTCCTGATCCCAGTGACCGACTCTCGCTGAGTTCCGACAAACGCAGGAAGTAATCCCGGTGATTCCTATGCCAGGTTTCCCCGTCGCCCAGCTCGGCAAGTTTCTCGGCCGCGTAATCCTTGATGCTTTCCAGTAATTTATATCGAACCGTGGATCCGGAGTGGGCGGTGACAACGATCGATTTTTCGGCAAGGCTGGAGATGACTTCAAAGGCGTCCGGAACAATTTCCGGATCAGTGCACACGCTTTCGACTGCATCGAAATCGAAACCGCCCGCAAATACCGACAGTCGCGCCCACAGGGTCTGTTCGTCCGGCGAGCACAGATTGAAGCTCCAATCGATGGCGCCCCGCAGCGTTTGATGCCGCACCGGGCCGCCACGGTTTCCTTGAGTCAAAAGATCGAAGAGGGGACCTTCCCGTGACAGGACGCGGTCGAGGGGAAGTGATCTGATCCGAACAGCGGCGAGTTCGATAGCCAAAGGGATGCCGTCCAGCCGCTGGCAGAGACGGGCAACCGCTACGCGGCTCTCGTCATCGACGGTGTATCCAGGGACGACGGACGCAGCACGTTGCTCGAAAAGATCGACCGCCTCGCTGTGGAAGCTCTTACCTTCTCGTCCCTCAACCAACTGCGCGTCGTCCAGAACCGACATGGGCGGGACCTCGAACACGGTTTCACCCAGCACACCGAGAGGCTCCCGACTGGTTGCCAGGATCTGCACGCCGGATGACTGCCGAACAATCTCGGCGGCGACGGTGCCGCAGGCCTCGATCAAGTGCTCGCAGTTGTCCAAAACGATGAGCGCGTGTCTTCCACTGAGGAATTCGAAGAGAGTGTGAATATGGCCCGGACTCGACCCTTCCCGAATGTCGAGCACTTCGGTGATTGCGGTCGTGACAAGTTCAAGATTGGAGATCGAGGCGAGGTCCACAAACCAGATGCCATCGGTGTAGCTCCTGCGTACTTCCGAGGCCACACGGCAAGCCAACCGGGTCTTTCCTACCCCACCGAATCCGGTGAGCGTCACTATCCGAGAGCCCGACAGACACGTCTTGATCGCGGCTACTTCATTTCGGCGTCCGACGAAACTCGTCACTTCGCACGAAAACCCGTGGGCGTTTGGAACGAGTTGGTTATCCGCCGCCATCACATTCTCCTTGGAGCATGGTCATCGGTATCTTCGGCGCAGCGCTCCGCAAGACCGAACAATTCATGCGTGATGATTGAGTTCTGATCAAGTTGCTGTCGGGGCGCGCAATGCGAATAAGCATCTGACGCGACCTGGTTGCTCCGGCGTCACGACAGTCAGCGAAGCCCGGCCGGTGGCGGTCAGGAAATTCGAGTCCAGAAGTGGCTGTGCAGTCGGAGCGGGGCCAACCAGGGTTGCCGGCATACTCCGCACGAATGCCATCCGCGCATTTCCCTCTCAACCCTCGGCGATACA
Source organism: Rhodococcus sp. NPDC057529 (assembly GCF_042802055.1). Lineage (NCBI taxonomy): Bacteria > Bacillati > Actinomycetota > Actinomycetes > Mycobacteriales > Nocardiaceae > Rhodococcus > Rhodococcus sp. NPDC057529. Next base: position 30,327 of record NZ_JBHVEY010000022.1, on the reverse strand, counting down.
ACAATCGCTCCATGTGTAACCAGTATCACACCATCCATCCGCCTACAGACGCCGGGTCTGAAGGGTCTCGCCTCAAATCCACTCTTGGTAGAACGGAGGCATTTCCGATGCCTGCCCATTGAAGCGCGGTTCGCGCTTCTCGAGGAAAGCGTGTACGCCCTCATCGCCGTCACCGAGGCTTGTGTAAAACATGGCCAGCGAATCGACCCGGTGCGCCTCGACGGGGTGCGGCGCAGCGGAGTTCCGGTAGAGCATCTGACGCATGAGTGCGACGGACACCGGGGATCGCTCCCGCGTCCATGAGTTCGCCAGCGCCCGCGCCTCGGTGAGAAGTGCGTCGGGTTCGTATACGGCCTGTGCGAGCCCGGTCTCACATGTGGTGTCCGGGTCGAGGATGTCGGCGCGATATACCAGGTCCAACGCGGTGGGCATACCGACGATCCGGGGAAGGAACCACGTCGAACACGCCTCCGGGACGATACCCAGTCTTCCGAAGGCCAGACCGAACCGAGCCTGAGTCGACATGAGGCGCGCGTCCATGGCCAGCGTCATCGTCGCGCCGATCCCGACGGCTGCACCGTTGATCGCGGCGATCACCGGCTTGCGGCACTGGTAGATCGCGAGTGTCACCCGGCCGCCCGTGTCACGGACGCGACGCAACTCCGGCTCGTCGAGGTCGGCCATGTCGCCCAGTGACGGCGTCTTCGACCCGTCGAGCCCGAACACGTTGCCCTCGCTCGACAGGTCCATGCCGGCGCAGAATGCGCGACCCTCGCCGGTGACGATCACCGCCCGCACGGAATCGTCGTCATTGACGGCAACGAAGGTGCGTTCGAGCTCGTCGGCCATTTCGACGGTGAAGGCATTGAGTTTCTCCGGTCGATCGAGGACGACGGTGAGGATTCCGTCCTCGACCTCGTGTCGGATCGTGGTGAATTGCATGTCCGCTCCTCAGTGCTTGGTCAGCCGCCGAGGTTGTCGTTCAGCCCGCGGATGGCCGACTCGGCGCCCACAAAAGGCGTCCGAAGTAATTGTCGTGCAGGGCGTCCCTGCGTCGATGAGGCCCTGCGTTTTGCCGACCGCTATGGGTGAATCGACGCCTGTTCGACGATGCCGTTTTACTCCGTCGAACACCGATGGCCCCGGTCCCCGCTAAAAGGCGGGGGCCGGGCACATCGGTTCGTACTGTGGCTCAACTGATCAGTTCGATGAGGGTGGCACTGGCAGTGCCCGCGCTCACACATCGACTGCAGTCCGTATGCGGTACGTCTCCATTCACCTATGGAATAGCTCATCGACTGGTCTGCAGACTGTGAACTTCGCTGGACTGCTGAGGCTTCCGGGAGAGGCTGAGCAGGGAAACGGCCGTCAGAAGGGCGAGGATCAGAAGCACCACGACCGAGAAGTACAGGCTACGGATCGATATGAAGGACAGGGCATAGCCGGCGAGGATGGGTGCGATGATCGCACCGACTCGTGCCACTCCGATCATCGTGCCCATGCCGCGTGTTCGCGCAAGCACCGGATAAACCAGCGTGCTCGTCACCGTGGCCGCCATCGCTCCGTACACGGTGAGCCCCATGACGGCAGCCATCATGAGCGCGAACACCCCATTGAGCGTGGACGCGAATCCGATCAACGACACCACTGCGACGACCGACCCGGCCACGACGTACCGAGGCGGTGAGAGCTTATGTCCGACGATCGCGTACAACGCGGCCCCGGCCAATGTGCCGAACGAGATCATGAGACCGGCAAGTGCTCCTTCTGCCTTGTCGGATGTCGCATCCGTAATCAGCTTGGGTGTCCACGAACTGATGAAGTAGAAGGACGCCGACAACGCGGTGTAGGTGGTCCAGAGCAGCAAGGTCAGTGTCCTGAGTTCGCGTCCAAGCAACCGGACGGTCGCGGGAGTCTTGCGCACCTCGTCTTCGTCGGCCTGAACCACCGGCGCGTCGTCTTCCAACCCGAGACGACTCTGCGTGACGGCCGCCTTCCGCAACGATTCTGGGTCGCCCTTACTGAGGAGGAAGACGGTCGATTCCGGCATGAACGTGACCGTGGCGATCAGCGCGATGACGCACAGGACCAGCCCTACCCAGAACATTCCCTGCCAGGACCCCCCGACCGCAGCGAGGAGCGCCGCACCGGCGAAGCCAGCGATGGTACTGCCTAGCGGATATCCGCACATCACGGTGCCGACCGCAAAGCTTCGCCAGGCCCGGGGGACCACTTCGGGCGCGAGGACCACGACGACGGTCGCGATCGTTCCGACCGCGATCCCCGTAATGACGCGTGAGCCGAGGAGAACCCAATAGTTCGGCGCCAGAGCGGAAACGGTCAGACCCACAGCGTTGAGGGTGAGTCCCGCCACCAGTACGAGACGACGACCGTATCGGTCTGCCAGCGGCGCAAAAGCAACGGACCCGATGCCCATTCCCGCCAACGCGGCACTGATCAGGTAGCCCTGCATGGAGCTGGAGGCGAAGTCATCCGGGAAGTACGGGATCGCGAATCCCATGATGAAGATGTCGTAGCCGTCCAGCGCGTTGAGAAGCGCGCACAGCAGGACGATCATTACCTGGAACCTGTGTAGTGGCGGTCGTTTGATTTGTGGTTCGGCAGCCATGGCGACCCTTTCGTAGGTGCTGACGGACGGTGATCGAGGCGTCGGCGGGCACGGGGCGCAATGAGTCCGCGGCCGAGCCGGCGCTAGCACTGGCCCACGCGAGCCTCGACAGTGCTGAGACTCGTGTGGGCCGACCAATGGGGCGCAGTTCAGTTCTCTCATCGATGAAGGTCGCCGAATCAAGAAGTCATTGGGTCGTTATTGAATCGAGCAACCGATTCAATAATCGAAAGTGTAGGTTCACGGGGAACGTGAGTCAAGACACATTTCGCGAAGGTTCTGGGTGGTGGGCATAAGGAGGCGAACAGCACAATAACCCAACTCACCAGCGAAAAATCCCCTAATCATTTCGATACGTGAGAGCTGGCAGAAGGGGTTCACTGCTACCCGATCGGCAGCTGCTGACTTGCCTACGGCGTGGTCGCCAAGTCCCGCACTGTGGGCGAATCCAATTTAGTGCAGCGACCACAACCCCAGCGACGGTGTCCGTCACTCGACCTCCGCGGCCGATAGCATCGTCGGTGGCTATTGCCCCGATCTTCCGCTAACCCGTTACGTTATTTATGGTCCTTCGCAGAAGGGCTACGGTCGCCAGACCCGGTATGACTCGTTGCCCCTGTCTCTCGCATGATCCGGGGGGTGGTGTCGCCGGGTGTGGTGGCGTCGACGGACCGCTGATAGGGACACGGCCAACCGAAATTGTGTAGGTCTCTTTGCAGGCGTGGGTGCCGGGCGTCGATGCCGGATCGGCGACCGGCCGACCGAGACACAAGGGACGACCCCTGAATGGACTCGAACTATGCGGTGTACTGCGGAATCGACGTCGGCAAAGGTGAGCACCACGCCGTCGGACTGACCGCCGCCGGAAAGAAGATCTACGACAAGGCGTTGCCGAACGACGAGACGAAGCTGCGGGCGGTCTTCGACCGCCTGGCCACCCACGGATCGGTGCTGGTGGTCGTCGACCAACCCAATACCATCGGCGCCCTACCGGTCACCGTGGCCCGCGCCTGCAGCCACGACGTCGGCTACCTGCCCGGACTGGCGATGCGCCGCATCGCCGACCTGTACCCCGGACAGGCGAAAACCGATGCCCGAGACGCGTTCATCATTGCCGATACCGCCCGCACCATGCCGCACACCCTGCGCCGGGTCGATACCGGCGACGAGGCCCTCGCCGAACTCGAGGTCCTCGTCGGATGCGACGACGACCTTGCCGGCGAGGCCACCCGGGTCAGCAACCGCATCCGCGGTCTGCTCACCTCCATCCACCCCGCCCTCGAGCGGGTCCTCGGCCCCCGCATCGCCCATCCGGCGGTGCTCGAGGTCCTCTCCCGCTGCGGCGGGCCGGCCGGAATCCGGCAGGCCGGCAAGCGCAAGCTCACCGCGATCGCGGTCAAGCACGCACCCCGCATGGGCGCCCGGTTGGCCACCGACATCCTTGCCGCCCTCGATGAGCAGACCGTGGTGGTGCCCGGCACCGCGGCCGCCGAAACCGTTCTCCCCAAACTCGCGGATTCACTGAAAGAGACTCTGTTACAACGCAAAGCGGTCGCCGCGGACGTGGAGAGGGCCCTCGATGAACACCCTCTTTCCCGGGTCCTGACCTCGATGCCCGGCATCGGCGTCTTCGGCAGCGGCCCGGATCCTGATCGAGGTCGGCGACGGCTCCGCCTTCCCCTCCGCCGCCCACCTGGCGGCCTACGCCGGCATCGCACCGGTCACCCGAAAATCAGGCTCATCGATACGTGGTGAGCACCCCGCCCGCTCCGGCAACAAAAAACTCAAACGAGCGCTGTTCCTGTCCGCGTTCTCCGCCCTCCACGACCCCACCAGTCGCACCTACTACGACAAAAGCGTGCCGAGAAGTGAAGCACAACGCGGCCCTGATCTGCCTCGCCCGACGCCGCTGCGACGTCCTCTATGCCATGCTGAAAAACAAGGAACTTTACCGGGAGCCGCTCCCCTCAGCGGCTTGACAGGAACCATAGGGACACCCCCCGTGTCCACCGTTCGGGAACCTCAGGTGACCGTCCTGGTCGACGCCACCGGCGCCCGCGCCGCCAAGGTGCACTCCGGCCCGGACACCGAGGCCGCCGCGGGAGCCATCGGCTGTGGGTGCTCGGCGCGGGTGGTTGGCGAGGGCGGTGCGGTGGTGGCCGCCGAGCGGGGTGCGAGTGCTCAGGTGTCGAAGGTGCGGCCGAGGTCGCGGCGCAGGGCATCGTGGATGATTCCGATCAGGTGCGGGTCGACGTGGTGAGCAACGGTGGTGGTCATGGTGAGTGCTCCTGGGCTGCGGTGCCGTTCTGGGCGACGCCCCGTGCGGGGTGCAGGAAGAAGTGTGGCGGGTCGGCTCGACCTGGTGAGAAGCACTCTCGACCTGGTGAGAAGTACTGGAGTACTCCTCCTGCCGGTGGGTACTCCGCGCGGGTACTCCACCGGTGACGGGTTACGCGCGCGGGAGGTGTCACCCGCCGCGCTGACCGCATAGCCACCTCACGAGAATCACGCGACGGCGTCGCACACCACGCGCAGGGACTTGACCAGTCGCTCGTCTGATGTGGGCGGTGTCCGGTGAATCGGCCTCGAGTGCGATCGGTGCGATTCTAGGATTCACCCATGGGTGCGGCGTGGCCGCTGATCGGGCGGGAAGAGGAACTGCGGTTCGTCGAACGTGCCATGCGCCGGACAGATGGATCACGGGGATTGTGGCCGCGGCCGCGGCGGGCGTGGGCAAGACGCGACTCGCACGGGAGACGTTGTCGTCGGCTCCGCGCCGCGGAGCGCAGAACAGGCGGATTCCGGCGACGGCGTCCGCGAGGGCACTACCGCTCGGCGCGTTCGCGGGCGTGCTGAACGTGACGGGCCAGAACCGGTCACGGGTAATGCAGCGGGCCCCGTCCGCGTTGGTGGACGGGGCGGGCAGTGCCGGAGTGGTGGTCGCGGTCGATGATGCGCACCTGCTCGATGATCTGTCGCCCTGAAATTGTGTCTTTGGTGGTGCGGGAGTTCGGGGAGGCTTTATGCGGTGCGTGCGGCGGGGCGTTGTCTGGTCAGGGTGAGTGCGGCCGAGCCGATGACTGCGCTGATGATCATGGCGAGCGCCATGGGCACGGCCGTGTGCTCGCCGCCGATGCCTACGAGGGGGGAGATCGCGGCGGCGAGCAGGAACTGCAGCGCTCCGAGGACGGCCGAGCCGGTACCAGCCGCCTGTCGTGCCTCGCCGAGGGCCAAGGTGGTGGCGTTGGCGATGACCAGGCCGAGGCTGCCCATGGTGGCCCACAGTGCGATCAGGGTGATCCACAGGACGGGTCCGGCGAGGCTGTTGATCAGCATCACGACGGCGAACACGGCCAGCAGCGTCAGGCCGATCCGCAGGGTGGCGCGGTCGCCGAAGCGGGCGACCACGGCACCGTTGGCAACGCTGAAGAGGACCAGGCCCAGTGCGTTGGCGGTGAACGCGACGCTGTACCAGGCGGTCGACAGCCCGTGGACGGTTTGCAGGACGAACGGTGACGCGGAGATGTAGGCGAACATGACGCCGAACGCGAACGCGTACACCAGGGTGTACCCGACGTACCGGCGGTTGCGGAGGACGGTGCGGGCGTCACGCAGCATCGCGACGGTGCCCTCGGCGGTGCGTCGTTCCCGGGGGTGGGTTTCGGCCACCACCGTCAGCACGCATACGAACATCAGCGCGGACAGCACGGTCAGGACCCAGAACACCCCGCGCCATCCGAAGCCGGTGACGACCGCGCCGCCGAGCAGCGGGGCGAGGACCGGGGCGATGGCGTTGATGACGACCAGCAGGCCGAACAGCTTCGCGGCGGCGCCGCCGCGGGCGAGGTCGCTGATCACGGCGCGGCCCAGCACGATGCCCGCCGCCCCGGCGAAGCCCTGTACGAATCGTGCGCCGGCCAGAAGTTCGATGCTGGGGGCGAGCGCGCACGCCGCACTGAACGCTGCGCAGGCCAGGGTGCCGATGAGCAGCAGCGGCCGCCGACCGTACCGGTCCGAGAGCGGCCCGAACACCAGCTGCCCCAGGGCGAGACCGACCAGGAAGGTCGTCAGGGTCAACTGCACTGCGGACGCGCTGGTGTCGAACTCGACCGCCATGGCGGGGAACGCCGGCAGGTACATGTCGATTGCCAACGGTGCCACCGCGGCCAGCAGCGCCAGCGTGGCGACCAACTTGGCCGGGAGACGGGGCGATCGATCCGCGCGCAGGTTCGCGTTCGGCGGCGCGACGCGTGCCTGGCCCGGGGGAGTGCGGAATTCCCCGTCCGTATCGTGCACTGCGCTGCCGTATTCGTGTGAGTTCTGGTTCACATCGACCTTCCAGTTTCGCAAAGGTATATCTAGAAGTATATCTATTATTAGATATATAGTAAGGGTAAGCTGGCGTGGTGTCCAAAGCCGCGCCGATAGTCGATGCCGATGTCCAACGTTTGGCCCACACCGCGCGCTCCCTGGTGTGGGCCCTGCGCCGGTTCGGGGAGCGAGAGGCCGGCCTGACGCGGCTTCCGCAGTCGGAGATCGAAGTGCTCCGCGCCGTGGAGGAACGCCCCGGATGCACCGTGTCCGACGTTGCTCGGTCCCTGGGTCTGCAGAGCAGCAACGTGAGCACCACCGTGCGCAGCCTGGTGGACCGCGGTCTGCTCGAGAAGCGGGCCGACCCCGGCGACCGTCGCTCGCACCGGCTGCATCAGACGGCCGTGGCCCAGCGCAACAACCGTGTGATCGACGAGATGTGGATCCGGGGAGTTCGACGCCTTCTGGACGGGATGAGTCCCACGGACGCCGCCAAGCTCGCCGAGGCTGTTCCGTTATTGGCGCGCCTGGGCGCCATGCCGGAGGACTGAAAGCACTGTCAGGTTGATTGGAAGTAGAGCGGCGCAGCCGGGTGTGTGCGGGGGTTGGTGCGGCCCGGCGGCCTCGCCGACCTCGAGGCAACTGCGGCGAGGTCAGGTTCTCGGACGGTTCGGTTCATCGACGATGTGCGGCGTGCAGGTTGTCAGTTTCAGAAGACGACTGCACGTCGTCACTACTCGACTGCACCCGTCCAGCCGTTGTCGTCGAGGGAGATTGAGGTCCGGTGTTCGTTCACTGCGTTGAGTTCCTGCGGCAACGTTGTCGGTCACGGTACTCGTGCAGCCGGACCACCCCCGACTGCTCGTGGTCCACGATCAGCAAACTCTCGTCCCGGAGCACCCGGGCGGCGATACGATCGCACCGATAGGCGAACACCCCGACGTGTTCGGAAGCGGTGACGTCCTCCGCAAGCCGCAATGGAAGGCGCGCAATCCGGTAGCCGAGTCTCAGCGCGCTCAGCGGTAGCGACGTCATCGTCGTCATTTGACGATGTTAGGCCGGTGCTCCATCCAATGGACGAATCTTCCCGCGGGTGGCCCGGACGGCGGGGAAGGGGTAGCAGGGCACGCACGTACCGCGCTTCGACGATGTGTGACGCGCTGGAACACCTGTTGTGCGCGTCGGGTCCAGGTGCGCCGTCAGGTTCGACCGCCTCGAATTAGACCTCGACGAAATCTGCGACGAACTCGCCACCACCAAAGCTGATCTCGCGACCGCCCCAGCGCAAGCAGCCGCCGCCCGTGAACGAGCCGAAGAACTACGTGCCGATCTCGCCGACACTCGCAGCCGCGCATAGAAGAATGGTGCGAACTCTGACCGACCGACTGACCGTCGCCGCGGCGGCTGCGGACGCACGGTCCGCTTCCCTGGGGACCAGGGCGATCTCGTTCTCACGCTCGGCGACCCGGGTACGCAGGGATTCGACGAGGCGATGCTGCTCGGCCTTCTCCTCGTCGTGGGTGGCCGTCAAGGCGCGCACCGTCTCAGCATGCTCACGCCGGGCGTTGACCAACTCCGCAGCGGACTCCTCCGCTGTCCGCTCGACGGCTTGGGCGGCGGTCGTCGGCGTTGGTTCGGTCGTCGAGCACTGTATCGAGTTGGCCGCGGAGCTGCTCGAGCTCGGCGCCGGCGTCGGCTCGCACCTCGTCCGCGGCCACCTGGGTGCGGCGCAGGGTGCGCATCGATGGCGGCGGGATCTCCGAGATGGTCGACGGCGCCGGTGATCCGGGTGGCAATTGCGGAAAGCTTCGCTACGGCGTCACCGGTTTCCTGCCGCAGCAACGGCAGGACCTGAGCGTGTGGCCGCAGCTTCGGCCGGTCCGCCGGCGCCTCGGCGATTGCCGGTGCGGCCGGGGTGGCCTTCTCCTTCTGCCTGGCTCGCCAGGCGCGGAGGCGGTCGGCGTCCGACGGATACTCCCGGGGCCGAGACACCCAACGCCGAACTCGCCGCCTGGCAACGACAGACCAACGCCGATCGACGCCAGGTCCAGTGGCACTTCACCACCGACGACGCCCGCATCAAACTCCACCACCTTTATCCCAACACTTAGCCACGACGGTCTACTAGGTAGGACTAGGGAAAGGTCCGTGTTCTCTGGATGTCCGTTGATGGAGGCTGGAGTGACGGATCGGTGGCGTCGACGGTGAGGGCCGCGGCATCGCTCACCCGTGCCGACGTCATCTGTACCGCCGGACCGCCCGATGTAGCGAAAGGACACTCGTGCCGACCGACACCTCAGCAGTATCCGGACGAGGGCCTTCGCCAGAAGCTACGGACGCGCAGTTGCTGTCCGCAGCGGCTGCAGCCCTGGCCGAGCAACGTACCTGCAGCCATGACACCGCCTTCGATGCTCTGCTCGATCTGGCCCGCCGCAGCCACGTTAGCGTCACCACCGCAGCTGTACGTGTCCTGTCCGGGCCGTCTGCGGATCCCGGTGGCTGTGAGCGGCAGTATCCCCGTGCCAGAGCGCATCTGCCGCGCCGCGACGCCGGCGGTGTCGATGGATAGCGATCCGCCTTCGTCGATCTCGAGGGAGCCGTCCCCGGCGACGGTCACCGTTGATTCCGGTGAGTGGCGGGTGCGTGCCGCGTGCCGAGGCGCCGATCTGTCGGTGTTCTTCTCACCCGACGGGGAACGGCGCCACGCCCGCGATCGGCGCGAAGCGCGGGCCCGGCAGATCTGTGAGGTCTGCCCAGTGCTCGTGCAGTGTCGCGATCACGCGCTGGCGGTGGGTGAACCCTATGGCGTGTGGGGTGGCACGACCGAGGCGGACCGGCGAAAGCGCCCACCCCGACTCCGCCGCGCGGAGCGTCGACCGCACGGGTCCTTCCCTGAGCGGCCTGTCGGCGCCGCATCGGAGACACCACGGGCCGCCCTCACCGTGTCATTCGCCGTCGACCGTTCACACACTGTCGGGTCGTCGAGGGGTCGCCCCACCCCCGGGTGAAACCCCGCGCCGACCTGGACCGGACTGATTCGTACCGCCGGACCTTCCGGCGAGACACGGAAGAGCCTTCCCCGCCAGCCCGAAGGGCAGTCGGATGACCCCTGGAGATCGAGTTTTCACGTACTCGACAAATTTGCCGAGCCCGAGATGAGACGGTTCGGCGCTGGTGCGCCGAGTTCGGTCAGCCTTCGCAACCGGCTGCGCGGCCGACGCGCGCGCCCCGGCGACAGGTGGCATCTCGGCGAGGTGTTCTTGACGATCGACGGCGGTCTGTGGCGGGCCGTCGACCAGGATGGCGTCGTCCTCGGCGTGCTGGTGCTGTCCCCGGCGATACGCTGAGGCCGCCAAGCGGTTCCTCCGGAAGCTGCAACGATCTGAGAATGATGAGTCGTCCCGCCCGCCGGATCCGCGACCACGAGTGAGCTGTGAGATTTAGCGGGCGGCGCCTGAAAGTCGCACGGTTTGCCTTTTACCCCCGTAGACCGTCGCGGCTAAGTATTGGGATATAGGTGGCGGAGTTTGATGCGGGCGTCGTCAATGGTGAAATGCCACTGGACCTGGCGTTGATCGGCGTTGGTCTGTCGTTGCCAGGCGGCGAGTTCGGCGCCCAGGGTCTCGAGGTCCTCGATGCGCCGGTCCAGACACTGGCGGGTCAGCACCAAGAGTTCGATCTCGGCGACGTTGAGCCACGAGCTGTGTTTGGGGGTGTGGTGGATCTCGAGCCGCTGCGCCGAGCGCGAACGCCTCGGCCGGCTCGAAGGCCTCGTAGAGCGATCCGATGCCGTGGGTGCCCGAGGTTGTCCATCACCAGCACCACTGTCTCTGCGTCGGGGTAGTCCACGCACAGAAGGTCTTTGTCTTGCCGGCCCAGTCGATGTTGGTGCGCCGGGGCTGGGCATCGACACGCCGCCAGCCGGCCAGGGGCTCTGGTCCAGCAGAAGATCGAGCAGGTCCCGTGCCGCACGTACTCCGAATCCTCTCGCCGGTCGCGGCCCGGGCTGCAGGGATCGGGTCGCGAGCATGGGCCAGCAACTGGCAGGGCTTCTCGCCCATCACCACACCGAGGACGTGTTGGTCGACTGGAAGGGCCAGGAACCAACCCGCGGTGTCCAGGCGCACATCGACGCGATCGAAGGCGGTGGCCGCATGGTCACCGTTGCCAAGTGGCGCGACGGCGCCATCACCGAGGAGTACATCTGGGCCTGAGCCCAGGTCATGCGAGCTGGTCATGCCCGAGGGGCAAACACCGCGGCATGACCAACTCACCGGCTCCCAGGAGGACGCACGCAGCCATAGCAGGCAGATCGAGACGCGGCCGGTAGGGGATGGTGACGGACATGCTGACCCGAACCCTCGACCTGACCATCACCGGAACCGCGGACCGCACGGTGCTCGCTACCGGAAAGGCAGTCCGTTTCGTTGAAGCCTGGGATCAGGTGACGATGCCGAAGCCACCGGTCCACGAGATCTTCTCGCTGGCGGCCAGGCTGAGCTGCAAGAAGCCGAGCGCCTCCATCTCGCGGGCACGCTTGAGCGAGCCGGCGTCGAGGGCTTTGAGCCCGCCAGCGGTGAGCACGCCGGTCAGGACGGACTTGGCGTTGGAGTCATCGCCAGCGATCAGCACCGTGGTGGGCAACGGGCCCACGGTTCCCGCGGCGAGTGTGCCGGCGAAAGTCGTGTTGAACGCCTTGAGCACATGGGAGTTGGGAAGCTTGGCGGCAATCTCTGCCGCCGCGGAGCTGTCCGCCGGCACCGTGAGGGAGTCGAAGGTATCGAAGTTCAGCGGATTGGTGATGTCGACGACGATCTTTCCGTCGAGCTGGTCACCTCGCTGATCGAGAACCAGGCTCACCGCCGTGTAGGGCACTGCGAGCACGACGATGTCGCCCGTGACCGGCTTGTCGGTGTCGCTGGTGGAGAAGAGCTCGACGGTGCTGCCACCTTGGGTGACGACACCGGAAATGGCCTGACCCATGTTGCCGGTGCCAATGATCGAGATGTGTGCCATTCCCACTCCTCATAGTCAGCGCAGCGTGTGGTCACTTGCCGCCCCCGATGGTACTGGCTGCACCAGATGCCAGTGCTCGATCCGCTTTACGACACACCGACACCAGCATGAGCGTCTCGACCGGCCGCATTCAACCAGATCGGTTGTGGTTGCGCCCGATTGCCGGCACCCGGGGTGCGCCCGACCCGGTCGCCGGCGGGACCATTCGACCCCGAGCATGACCTTGGTGGACTTGACCAGCGCCGTCGCTGCGACTCCGGCCGCGACACCGAGCTCGTCGACGGGCCTCCTTGGTGATCGAGGCGGTCACGATCTGCTTGCCGTCGTCCAGCTTGTCCTTCACAGTTGCCATCACCGACAGTGACCGTGCTGGTGAGCTGGTTGGGGGTGGACAACGCATCGAAGGACCTGCATCGCTCGGGTGGATATGCCCGTTCGACCGTAGCCGGGAACCCGCGGCGATTTTCCCGGCGAACACACACGTTCCGCATGATCGGATAAAAATCGCTCACTAAACCGCAACCACGCAGTAATGAGGGCAATTCGTCCGCGTATGAGAGCGTGATGAGCAGGTCCGGGAGGTGCTAACTGGCTATCGGCCCGGTTATGCCAAGGCCGCCCGGGAGGGCGAGCCACGATCGGAATATGCGCCGGGCCAGCCGCTGATGGCGCGTTACAGGCCAATCGGTGTCACCGCGGAGTTAGGCTGGTCTACTCTCGTGACCGAACCTCCGATTACAGGCTTTCGGCCCAGGTGACGATCTCCTCGACGACCGCGCCTGGATTCTCCGGCAGTAACGCGTGGCTGGTATCGGGTATCACCGCCACCGTAACCAACTCGGGAAACCGGTCTTTCAGCTCGTTCCTACTCGCGTCCGGACGGAACGGATCGGCACCGGCTTGCAGATCCAGAATCGGCGCGTGCGCAACGGCCCACCATTCGTCTTTATCGGTCTGATCGGAGGCCGCGAGTTGCTGCACCTTCACGTCGGAATGCCATCCGTCGAGCCATGCCGTCGGATCGCTGTTCGGCGCGAAGAATCCCTCACGTAGCGCGGTGAGACGCTCTTCCTCGGGAAGTTCCAGGTTGGCGGAATCGGCAATGACTGCGCGCAGGTGCGGGGCGAAGTCGCGCTCCGCGCCGGCTGCGACAACGACTCCACGGACCAGATCCGGTCGGTCGGCGTCGAGCATTCGTGCCACGTAGTGCCCGAAGGCATGGCCGACGACGATCGCAGGCCCGGCCTTCTCGTGCTCGATCACCGCTGCCACGTCGGCAGCGTAGTCGTGCAGGGTGATCGACTCCGTCGGGCCGGTACTGGAACCGATGCCTCGCGGCTGGGGCCGGAGTACCCGAAAACCCTGGTTTGCAAATTCTTCCGCGACCGAATCGAGGTCGTACGAGTCCCGTCCGGCCGACGGCAGCAATACCAGAGGGGTGCCTTCGCCCTCCGCTACGACTTCGAGGACGACGTTCGAATACGTCACCTCCTCGACGGTTCTGCCGGGTTCACCGGACTGCGCCGACGGGGTGTCCTGCGCAGGAGCGCCGTTCGCCGTACAGGCCGTCACGAGCACAGCGGCGAGAACGGCGCCCATCGCGATCGTTTTCATGAAATATTCCCGTTTCTGAGTGGGTCGGTGGATCCGCGTGCTGCGGACGACGGGATACGTGTCTGCAGCACGCGGTGATGGTCAGCCGGTGATATCCCGGCCGAGCAGGCGAGCGATGATTCAATTCTGGCTATCGCTGGCGCCGAGTGGATTTCGCCGACCCCGCAGTCGCGGTAGATCGCTTCCACCGGAAACCCGCGGTCCCACCGGCGCCGAGCTCCCGGATGAACGCTTCACGTCACCCGGGAACGCGCAGGTGAAGGCACTGGTGCGCTCTCACAGTTCGTCGGCCAGTGCGCGGCCGTGATCGACGAGGATGGTCAGTGCCTCGGTCGTCCGGTCGTATTCGAGGGTGTTCCCGTAGACGGTGATGTCCGCGTCCGACACGCGTTCGCCGAAATCGTTGCGTGGTCCGGTGAACAGTCGGGTCCACGTCAGCTTGCTGCCGATCAGGGTGAAGGCAGGTCCGGTGGGGGTCTGCTCCGCGACCTCGACGGTGCGGCCCGTTCCGATGCTGAACCCGACCTCGTCGGAGCCGCTGCGAAGTGCAATAGTTCCCTCGAAACCGCCTAGGGAGGAGGCGAATTCTGTGTCGCCACTCAGATGTTCGATGAGGCGCTCACCCCACTGCACGGAGCCGAAGGCACGGTGCGCCTCGTCTGCGGCTCCGTCAGTTCGCGCGTGGACGAGCATGGCGCTCGTTCCCTCCTGGACGATCCGGCCGATGGAATCATGAAGCGTGATGTGCCGATCGACGACGCCCTGATCGCCGTGGGACGTCCGCCGTTTTCCTGTGATCGTCATGTCGAAGGACAACTCGTCACCGACGAAGATGGGCCCGAGGTAGCGCCAATTCGTGTCGAGCATGCCGATGATGCTGTCGTCGATCACGTGCATGTCGCCCAGCAGGCCGAACACCGACGCGAGCCCGAACGGACCCTGCAGGATGGGTCGCCCGAATCGGGTTCTGGCCGCGAACTCCGGATCACTGTGCAACGGATGCGCGTCGCCACTGACCCGCGTGAACTCGGCGAGGTCGGTAGCGGTCACGACGCGAGAGCCGCTGTGCAGTACCTGGCCGACGTAGAAGTCCTCGAAGTACAGACTGGTGTGGATCGTCGGGGTGTCATTCATGGGTTGTTCTCTGTCTCCGAAGTGATTCGCCGGACATTGACTTCCGGCGCTCAGTCCAGCCGGACAACCCGCTTCCGGAACCGCCAGCCGTCGGGTGTGTTCTGTAGGGTGTCCTCGTACACACCGGTGCTGATGGTTCTCTCACCGTCCTCCGTCCACGCCACGAAGATCAGATAACACGTGTGGGTGCCCGTCTGCTCGTCAGCGGATTCGACCATGTGTGTCAACGTCATGTGCCGCATTTTCGGGCCGAAGATCGAGGGCGAGAGCCGGACGAAAGCCTCGATTTCCTCAGTACCACGGTGGGGTTCGCCGGATGCGCCGACGAACACGCCGTCCGGTGTGAAGCAGGCACTGACGGCCTGGGCGTCGAGTCGGTCCCACGCGAAGTTGTACCGCGCGCACAGTCCGGCGGCCACTGACTCCATCGCGGTCGTGGACGGCAGGGTCGTGGAGGGCAGAGTCATGTTCGATTTCTCCTTTGCGGGGTGGGGTCCGTCCGCGGGCGAGGAACGGACCCCGCGAGGATCAGTGGACGGCGGCGACTTCCGCTCCGATGCCGGTTTCGGCGCGCACCACCATTTCGGCGAACTTCTCGTCCTCGTGGCCGCGGCGCCCGCGGCGCTTTTCGCCGACGAGCGATCCGATGACACATGCCGCAAGTCCGAGCGGCATCGTGATGATCACCGGGAGTTGGATGGCCAGCGGCGCCGGACCGTCGCCGAGCCACAGTGCATGGGTGAACATCAGGCTGACGATGGTGGAGATCAGGCCGGTGAGGATGCCCCACATCGCGCCGGTGCTGTTGAACCGACGCCAGTTCAGGCTCAGTACCAGTGCGGGCAGATGTGCGCTGCCGGCGACCATGAATGCCATGCCCATGAAGTACGTAATGTTGGTGTCGTCGCTGACCAGCAGGGTGAGTGCAATGGCGATGACGCTGAACATCACTGCGCCCAAGCGTGCGATGCGGGCCTGTGCGTTGTCCTCGCGGGCGCGCGATTCCGCGTCGAGGTGCTCGACGGGTTCCTTACGCGTGAGCGCCGGCCACACGTCGCGGGCGAACGTGCCGGCGGCGGAAATCACGACCCCGGCGACGACCGCGACGATGCTGGCGAATGCGACCGCCGCCACCAGGGCGAGCGCGACCGAGCCGCCGATCGTGCCGGCGCCACCACCGAGTTCGGTGACCAGGACCGGTGCGGTCATATTGCCGCCGGCGCCGACGAGATCCGCGCCACCCTGCCCGAGCAGTGCCGCGGCACCGAAGCCCATCAGGATGACGATCAGATAGAACATGCTGCACAGGGCGATGGTCCAGCCGAGCGAGCGGCGGGCCGTGGTGGCCTCCGGGACTGTGAAGAACCGGATAAGGATGTGCGCCATGCCTGCTGTGCCGAGTGCGAAGGTCAGTGCGTACGAGATCAGATCGAGTGTGCCGGAATTTCCGAAGATCAGGCCGGGGGACAGCATGGCCTCCCCGGCGGCGGCGTTATCGGTGGCGGAGCCGAGGAGTCGGGGAAGGTTGAAACCGAACTGCGCGAGGATGCCGAATCCCACGATGATCGCCAGAACCGCGAGGATGGACGATTTGATCACCTGGACCCACGTCGTCGCAAGCATGCCGCCGACAAAGACGTAGACCCCCATCAGCGTTCCGGCGACGATCACGGACAGCCAGAACGGGATGCCGGAGACCGATTCGAGCAGTACGCCCGCGGCGACCAGCTGAGCGATCAACAGGAAGGCGCCGGTGGTGATCGTGCTCAGTGCCACCACCACCCGTACTTTGCGTGCTTCGGTGCGGAACACGAGGACATCGGCGAGGGTGTACTTACCGAGGTTGCGCATCTTCTCGGCGAGCAGGAACAGAATCGGCAGGAACGAGATCACCGAGGTGAACAGGATGATCGTGCCGTCGACACCCTTGTAGAAGATCAATCCGGTCGTGCCGAGAAAGCTGCCCGCGGAGATGAATTCACCGGCGATGGCAAAGCCGTTCTGCCAACTGGAGATCGAACGGCCGGCGGCGAAGAACCCGTCTGCGCTGCGGGCCCGTCGGGAGGCCGCGAAGGTGACCCACAGGGTGAGCGAGATGACGAGCGCGCAAATCGCGATGGCGAGGTAGTCCGCGTCGCCGGTCATACGGCACGCTCCTTGTCTTCTTCGGTGACAACCCGGTTCGCGGTGACAGCTCTGACGGCGTCGTCGACAGCGGGCTGGATGTAGGTGCGGGACAGTCGGAAATACGCGAACACCAGCACCCAGGTGCCTGCGAACTGTGAGAACACCACCCACAGCGAGAGAGGGATGCCGAGCAGCGAGAGGCTCCCGAGCTGATCCGGGAAGACGATGAACCCGACCAGGAAGCTCGCGAACAGCGCGATGGTGACCAGGCCGAGGGTGTTGGTGACGGTGCGGCGCCGACGCCGGAGTTCGGCCATTTCGGGGAGGTGCAGCATCGGCACCCAGGTCGAATCCGTGGCAGTGATGTCGGTCATGCGCGCACCGCCGCGCGTCGGGCGGAGTCGAGAGCGAATTGGTTTTCGTCCCAGCCGTCGGTCAAGGGTCCGAAGAAATGGAACCGGACCTGCTTGACGCGGTAGAGCCACCGGCCGTCGACTCGGACCACCTGATCGGTGTACCGGCCGGCGGCGACGGACGCGTTGGCGTCGGTGACGCAGGGCTGCCAGAGGAAGGATCGGACGGTGCCGCGGTCGCCGTCGAGGTCGATCTCGAGGTTGGTGATGAAGTGCCAGAAGGCGGTGAGCCCGCCGTCGCCGAGCCCGGCGAAGAAGGCCCTCATCTCGGCCTTGCCGTTCGGATTCGACAGGCCGTCGAATTCACCGTCGTCGGTGAACAGTTCCATCAGGGCGTCCCAGTTGCCGTCGTCGAGATGGCGGCAGTACTGCGCGTCGAGGTACCGGATGGCTTCCAGATCCTCCAGGCGGCGGATTCGTTCTTCGAGGGTGCTCAAGGTGCCAGACCTCCACGGTGTACTGAGCGGCGATTAACGGTCGTTCATGTGATGTGGACCATAACCGAGGAAACAGCGCGCGGTCAAGGGCGGTTGTTGCCTGGTGGTCGACTTCGCCCTACTCTCCGAGGCATGAACAGTCGGTCGAACGGTGCGGTGCTGTCCAACGTTCGGCAACGGATCCTCGACACCGCACTCGATGAGTTCTATACGGCCGGCTTCCATGCGGCGACCATGCGGAACATTGCCAAAAGCGCAGGATGCAGCGCTGCGAATGTCTACAACCATTTCGAGAACAAGGCCGAGCTCCTGGTGGAGATTCTGCGATCCGCCAGTGACGAGCAGTTCGCCGCCACCCGCAACGCCTTGCGGAAGGCGGGGCCGGAACCTGCTGATCGATGGGCCGCCGCGGTGGTTGCGCATTCGCTCTACACCGCCCGGAATCAGCGTGCCTGCCTCGTTGCCAACACGGAGCTGCGCTATCTCGAGGAAATCGATCGCAAACGGGTCGTCGGCTCCCGCGACGCGCAGGAGTACCTGTTCGTCGAGATCGCCGAAAAGGGCGTCGAGCAGGGAGTATTCTCGGTCCCGCATGTGCATCAGGCCGTGACCGCGGTGCTGACGATGTGCTCGGGCATCGCCCTCTGGTACCGAACCGACGGTCCGCTCTCGGCGCAGGCGGTGGCGGAGTCGTACGGCGTCTACGCCCTCAACCTGGTCGGATACCGCCCGCGGTGACCCCGGCGTTGACCGGCGCCCCGGCGCCGTGCTCTACTGGGTGAACAAGCGTTAATCGACGGGTTGGTGATTCACCCGTCTGCTGGTTCCCCGCCCGCTGTTCCCCGAGGGAGTGTCCATGACCCACCGGCCGTCCCAACCGCGCACCGATTCGCCGCGATATCTGACCGAGGACCGCCTCGCCATCCGCGACCTCGCCCGCGACTTCGCCATGAAGCAGGTGCTGCCCGTCGCCAACGACCTCGATCCGGTGCAGGGCACCATCCCCGACTCGCTGAAGAAGGCGATGGCCGAGGTCGGGTTCTTCGGGATCATGATCCCCGAGGAATACGGCGGCCTGGGTCTGGGCGTCTTCGAGTACTGCCTGGTCGCGGAGGAACTGTCCCGGGCCTGGATGAGCGTGTCGGGCCTGCTGGCGCGCGGCAACGGCATGGGCGGCGGCTTCACTGCCGAGCAGGAAGCGGCATTGCTGCCGAAGGTGGCGCGCGGCGAGTACCTCGGCGCGTACGCCCTGTCCGAGGCCGAAGCCGGCTCCGACGTCGCCAACATCTCCTGCCGCGCCACCCGCGACGGCGACGACTGGGTGATCAACGGCACCAAGATGTGGTGCACCTACGCCGACGAGGCCGACTACCTGGTGCTCTTCGCCCGCACCGACCCGCACAAGGATCCGGCGAAGCCGCACCGCGGCATCAGCACCTTCCTCGTCGAGAAGGACCGCGGGGTATTCCCCGACGGCGTCTCCGGCACCAAGGTTCGCAAGATCGGCTACTTCGGCTGGAGCACCTGGGAGCTGTCGTTCGACAACTTCCGGATCCCCGCCGACCGGATGCTCGGCGAGGAGGGCAAGGGCTTCTACCTGGCCGTCTCCGGACTCGAGGTCGGCCGCGCGCACACCGCCGCCCGCGCTATCGGCCTGGCCCGCGCCGCCCTCGAAGACTCCATCGCCTACCTGCACGTCCGTAAACAGTTCGGTCACGAGCTCGCCGACTTCCAGCACTTGCGGTTCAAGGTCGCGAAGATGGCGGCGGACATCGAGGCGGCCCGTCAGCTGATGTACTCCGTCGCCACCGACATCGACACCGGACGACGGTGCTCGCTCGAAGCGTCGATGTGCAAGCTGGTGGCCACCGAGATGGCCGAGCACGTCACCAGCGAGGCAGTGCAGATTCATGGCGGTGCCGGTTACACCACCGATTTCCAGGTCGAACGTCACTGGCGCGATGCCCGTCTGACCAAAATCTTCGAAGGCACCAGCGAGATCCAGATGCGGATCATCTCCGACGAGCTGCTGGGACGGGCCGCACAATGAGCATCCTCACTCCGCAGCGGCGCATCACGGTCGGTGACCGTACTCAGGGCCCCGGCCGCCGGGTTTCCGACCTCATCGCGGAGTCGGGCATCACCCTGCCCGCCGCGATGGTGCCCACTCCCGCGATCACCGGCATCGTCGTGGCCGGACTCCTCGCCCCGCAACCGGACGGCGCCACGCGCACCGCGCTGCAGTGGAGCACCATCACCCCGATCGGCGCCGCCGATGTCGTGCACGCCGACACAGTGGTCACTCGCGTGCAGGCCTCCGGGGACGGCGCGGTCGTCGACCGGCGCGTGAGCCTGGTGGACGAGGCCGGACGCGTCCGCGAGGAAGGCGACGAGACCTGGTCGGTGCCATCGCCGCTCACCGCGGAAGCTGACGCGAGAACCGACTTCTGCACCCCGGAGTGGGGGCAGCTTCTTCGCGAATCACTTACTGCAGACCCCACTTTCGCGTCGTCGCTGTCCACCTGGGACGGCACCATCGGACTGTGCTGCGTCGACGGATCGGGACGCAGCCGTGAGGTGCACGTGCGGATCTACCGCGGTCGCATCATCGACGTCACCCGCCGCGTTCCGGCCGGCGCAACCTTCACACTGCGCATCCCCGCACCCACCTGGGTGGATCTCGTCTTCGACGACCGCAACGACTTCATGCGACGCGCGATCAGCGGCGGATTCTCCTCCAGCGGTGACGGTTACGAGTACATCCGCCTCACCAAGCCGCTGAACACCATCATCGCTCATGCCCGCGCTATCGCCGGCAGGAAGGATCGGCCATGATCGAGGCCCGGTACCTGGAGATCGACGGCGCGCTGGGATTCGTCGAGATCATCAGCCCCGAAACCCACTCGGACACCGAAGCTCCCGCCGTCGTGTGCTTGCATACCGCCGGCCAGAGCGGGGTGCAGTGGCGGCACGTCGCGTCCGACCTGGCCGGCCACGGCTATCGG
Source organism: Rhodococcus sp. NPDC057529 (assembly GCF_042802055.1). Classification (NCBI taxonomy): domain Bacteria; kingdom Bacillati; phylum Actinomycetota; class Actinomycetes; order Mycobacteriales; family Nocardiaceae; genus Rhodococcus; species Rhodococcus sp. NPDC057529. Next base: position 9,641 of record NZ_JBHVEY010000022.1, on the reverse strand, counting down.
GTGATCGTGCCCGATCTGCCGGGGCACGGCCGTTCCGAACCCGCGGTGGACGGCCCGGTCACCAGTCTGGTCACCTACGGCGACTGGCTCGGAAAGGCGCTCGACCTGCTCGGAGTGGAGCGCCCCCACGTCATCGGCTGCTCCATCGGCGGCAAGCTGACCCTCGAGCTGGCCACCCGCCCGCAACGACCGCTCGCCGGGGCGATCGTGATGGCAGCCGAGGCGGGACTCGGCCGCGTCAACGTCAATGGGCTCCGCCGCGAGCTCGAGGACGTGGCCGGTCCCAGTCGCGCCGAGCGCACCTACCTCGGGACGCTCGCCTCGGTCGGCCACGCGGTTCCCGAGCCCAAGGCGCGGATCATCGCGACGATGCACAAACGTGAAGACCCGGAGATCTCGTCGTCAGATCTGATCGGGTGGGGAACGCACGACGTGCGCGACCGGCTCGGCGACCTCACCTGCCCGATCCACCTGGTCGCCGGCGCGCAGGACCCCTGGATCGATGCCGCCGCGGTGGAAGACGCCGCGGTGACGATCAACGCAGACCGGCCGGGGCTCGCCCGCTACACCCTCCTCGACGGCGTCGGTCACTACCCCATGGAAGAAATGACCGACTTCGCCGCCGTGGCCGCCGAATGGCTGAACCAGCTTCGATCAGTCCTCCTCGCCCCGGTGGGGGTGCTCTCGTGACCGCGCAACGCACCGCCACCCGTCGCGACTCCCTCGCCGCCATGCTCGACGACCTCGTGGCGTCCGACCCCACGGCAGCAGCCACCATCGATATCGTCGAGGGTCACCCCACCGTCACCACCCGCGCCGAACTCGCCGACCGGGTCGCTGCGCTGAGTACGGAGCTGACGCAGGTCGGCGTCAGCCGTGGACAGTGCGTCGCCGTGCTGCTGCCCAATTGGTCGGACGCCGTTCTCTGGCAGTTCGCCGCAGCCGCCGTGGGCGCGCACGTCATCGGCGTGAACACCCGATACAACACCCACGAGATCGCGCACATCCTCACCTCGGCACGGCCCGCGGTGATCGCCGTGGCAGCCCGCTTCCACAAGCTGGATCTGATCGGCAGGCTCCGTGAGGCGCAGCATTCGGTAGAACTGCCGGCGCCGTCGGTGGCACTCGTTCGTGGCCCCGGCCGGGCCTCCGAGAGCGCCGACCCCCAGCCCTTCGACCTCGGCGGCGGCGCCTGGCTCGCCGACAGCGGAGAGACCCGTGGGGTGCAGGTTCCCGTCACCCCCGACACCGCAACGCTCACCGCCGCGGGCACACGCGCCGACGCCGACGACCCACTGACGGTTGCGTTCACGACGTCGGGGTCCACCGGGGTGCCCAAACTGGCCGCGCACCGGGAAGGCGCCGTCGTCCGGCACGCCCGCGCCGATGCGCCCATCCTCGGTATGGCGCCCGGTGACGTGACGTTGTGCGTGCTACCGGTCTCCGGGGTCTTCGGGTTCAGCACCGCCATGGCCACTCTGGCCGGCGGCGGCACATTGCTGATGGAACCGGTTTTCGACCCGGCGGCCACGCTCGGCCGGATGCAGTCGCTGCGCGTGACCCACGTGGTGGGCGGCGACGATCTCTTCGGCCGACTCTACGACACCTGGCACGGCGGCGTCCGCGCCGATCTGTCGTCGCTGAAGACGCTCGGCATCGCCGACTTCCTCGGCCGCTCACAGGAGATTGCTCGGTGGGCGCGTGACCAATTCGGCGCGGCCACCACCGGCGTGTTCGGTTCGTCCGAAGTATTCGCCCTGATGCTCTTGTGGTCCTCCGGCGATCCCGAGTCGCTACGCTGGCACGGCGGTGGACGTCCGGTCGAACCCGCCATCGAGGTTCGTATTGCGGACCCGTTCGACGACAGCATCCTTCCGGACGGGGAGCAGGGCGAACTGCAGGTGCGGGGACCGAACGTGGTCGATGCCTATCTGGGCAACCCGGAGGCCGCGGCACGCGCGTTCACCGACGACGGCTGGTTCCGCAGTGGCGATCTCGCGGTCGCCAGCGGCGACGGCGGATACACCTACGTCTGCCGGATGGGTGACGTGCTGCGTCTGCGCGGATTCCTGGTGGATCCGGCCGAGATCGAGCAACGCCTGACCGAGCACGACGCCGTCCACCTCGCGAAGGTCGTCGGCCTCACCGGCGCCGGCGGCTACACCGAGGCAATCGCGTTCGTTGTCCCGGTCGAGGGCGCAACGGCCGGCGGCGCCGATTTCCGGCGCTGGTGTGCGGACGCTTTGGCGGCCTTCAAGGTGCCGGCCGCCGTCCACGTGATCGAGAAGATGCCCACCACGGTGGGGGGAAACGGGACGAAGGTCCGGGCTGTCGAACTCCGCGAATGGGCGCAGCAGTGGACCGACCACGAAAGGGATTTCCGCAGTGTCTGAAAATTCGAGTGCCCGGGCGAACGACATCGTCGTCTGTGAACCTCTCCGCACACCCGTCGGACGCTACGGCGGCCAGTTCACGGACATACCCGCCGCCGACCTCGGTGCCCGCGTGGTCTCCGAACTGCTGGCCCGTACCGCGGTGGATCCGGCCGCCGTCGACGACGTGATCTTCGGCCAGTGCTATCCCAACGGCGAGGCTCCCGCTGTCGGCCGCGTGGTCGCCCTGGACGCGGGGATGCCGGTGACCGTTCCCGGCCAGCAACTCGACCGCCGGTGCGGGTCCGGTCTGCAGGCCGTGCTCGACGCGTCCATGCGGGTCCAGACCGGTGTCGCCGATCTGATCATCGCGGGCGGGGTGGAGTCGATGAGCCGCGCCGAGTACTACACCGAGTCGATGCGCTGGGGCGCCAAGGGTGCACCCGCGACGTTGCACGACAGGTTGGCGCGGGGCCGCGTCACCTCCGGTGGCCGCCATCACCCCGTCCCCGGCGGCATGCTCGAGACGGCGGAGAACCTCCGGCGCAAGTACGGCATCAGCCGTCAGGAGCAGGACGAACTGGCGGCCGAATCGCATCGCCGCGCGGTGGCAGCGATCGCCTCCGGCGCGTTCGCCGAAGAAATCGTGTCCGTGGACGTTCCGCGGCATAAAGGCGATCCCACGGTGATCGACCGCGACGAGCATCCGCGTGCCGACACCACGGCAGAATCGCTCGCCGGACTGCGCCCGATCATGAGCAACGCCGACCCCGAGGCAACGGTCACCGCGGGCAATGCGAGTGGGCAGAACGACGGCGCAGCGGCGTGCATCGTCACGACCCGCGCCCACGCCGAGCGACTCGGACTCCGCCCCCTGGCCCGTCTCGTCACCTGGGCGGTGGCCGGCGTGGAGCCGTCCGAGATGGGCATCGGACCCGTCCCGTCCACCGAGCGCGCCCTCAAACGAGCGGGGCTGTCACTGGCGGACATCGATCTGATCGAGCTGAACGAAGCCTTCGCGGCGCAGGCCCTCGCCGTCACCCGTGAATGGAACTTCGGCGCAGCAGACTTCCAGCGCACCAACGTCAACGGATCCGGGATTTCACTCGGGCACCCCGTCGGCGCGACCGGCGTCCGGATTCTCGCCACGCTGTTGCGTGAGATGGAACGACGGGACGTGCGCTACGGCCTCGAAACCATGTGCATCGGTGGGGGACAGGGTCTGACAGCCATCTTCGAACGGGTCTAGAAGGCGAGAAGCGGGTACCCCGGGTTTCGGGCCACGCGTGTGGCGTAGGGGTCACATTCGACCACGTGATGTTTCCGGCCGCGAGTTGTGCTGTGGCGGTGAGCGACGGGCGCGGTAGGCGGTGACAGTCGACCGCAGGCAGCCCGGCAGTGGGAGTGGTTGTCGGGGTGGCGAGTTCGTCCAGCCCGGTGCGCTGGACCCGAATCGTGGACATCGGTGAGGAACTTCGCGGTGTCAACCCGTTGGCGACCTGGAGCGGCCAAGGGGCTGATCACCGACAAGCTCGGTAGCTACCGGGTGGGGCAGCGAGAGGGTGATGCCCTTGGGTCGACCACCGGGCAAGCGAAGTGCCTGAACAACCGGGCGGGGAACGCACAGCAGCCGACCGGCACCGCGACCGCGCCATGAGATGCTTCCGCACCCCTCGGCGGCGCCCACCGATTCCTGTCGTAGTCAGTCAGATTTCGCCGCACCTCCGGCCCCGGCGACACCGTCCGGCCGCCGGCGTCTATCGCACCGAAATGGCCGGCCGCTTCGCCATCTGGAATCAGGTCACCGGCACCGCATGCCGTCCCGCTGCAGCCTGAGCCGGGACGGCAACCGGCCCCACCGCACTCCGATGCACAGTCCAGCCAATACGCGCCGTTGAATTGACAGCGCCCTGGAAATGCCCATCGGCAGCGAGACTCTCGACTCGGGCCCCAGTGAGGACACCGCAGGCGGCCTCCGTCGGCTCGCGTGCCAGCGGCGCCTTCCCCGGTCGAGCAGCGGGGGACGGCTGGGAAACACCCAATATCCGAAACCGCTCAGGCCGAAAACCCGACACTCGAGGATCGAGGTTTGGTACTGGCAGTCGCGGGCCGGGCCGGGTCGACTCGGCTGCGAGAATCGGCCCAGCTGTGGGCGGGGAGAGAAGCCGCTTCCAGACTCGAGAAGAAGGGCGTGTGCTGTGGAACTTCGGGTGCTGAAGTCATTCGTGACCGTGGCGGAGGAACTGCATTTCGGGCGGGCGGCTGCCCGCCTCCACATGGCCGCACCTCCGCTCAGCAAGCAGATTCTGCAACTCGAGGCCGAATTGGGACTCCGTCTCTTCGCGCGCTCGACCAGGAGTGTCGCCTTGACCCCGGCCGGTGAAGTGTTCTTCCGAGGTGCGCGCAAAGTCCTCGACGACGCGGAGGAGGCACGCCTTGCTGCGGCACGCGCCGCGCGGGGCGAGCTCGGTCAGATTTCCGTTGGTTTCGCCGGGTCCGCGGCCTACGGGGTCGTTCCCCGTCTGATCCGCCGATTCCGTGCCGAGTACCCGGAGGTTGCGGTACATCTGCGAGGCGAGCTGACCTCGCCGCGGCAGGTCGATGCGCTGCGCGTCGGTGACCTGGACGTCGGGTTCGTTCGCCCGACACCGGGACTGACCAATTTCGACGGTGAAGTGGTGCTGCGAGAACGACTGACTGCCTTGGTGCCGCAAGACCATCCACTAGCCGATCGTGAGTGGATCGACGTCGGAGAACTGCACGACGAGGATTTCGTGTCCTACAGCGGATCAACCGCGGTCGTCGCCGCCGTGCATGCAACGTGCCAGCGAGCGGGTTTCGAGCCCCGGGTGCTCCACCGGGCCAACGAGAGCCACACGGTGTGCTGCCTGGTTGCCGCTGGGATGGGGGTCGCGCTCGTTCCGCAGGCGGCGCGGCATCTGGTGGTCGACGGCGCCTGCCTGATCCCGGTTCCTGCGGAGCAGTCGGAGACCGTGACGCTCAATATGGTGTGGCGCCCGGACGATGCGTCGCTGGTGGTGCAGAACTTCATCGCGATGGTACGTCACGCCGCAGAATTATGAACAATCGGATACATAATCATGAGCTGAATGCGTCATGGACTTTCATAGTGCGGTGCCTTAGCGTCTGACTGGTCCAGAAGAGATACGCCTCACATTCGGCCGGTGTCGGGAGTGTCGTCCTACCGATCGGAAGGTTCAGAAGTGAAAATTACTGGGGTAGAGGCGATTCCATTCGTACTTCCATATCGGGCGCCCATGCGTATGATCGCCGGCGACTTGCTTCGGGCCGAACACGTACTCGTGCGGGTGCACACCGACGACGGACTCGTCGGTCAGGCCGAAGCGCCGGCCCGTCCCATGTTCTACGGCGAATCACTCGCCTCGATCGTCGCGGCGATCAATGACTGGTTCGCCCCGGTCATCGTCGGTAAGGATCCCTTCGCCGTTCAATCCATTCGCCGCCACCTGGACCGAGTGGTGGCCAACAACACCGCAAAGGGCGCCATCGACATGGCGCTGCACGATCTGCGTGGCAAAGCGGTCGGGCTGCCCGTGCGAATGCTGTTGGGAGGATCCGCCGAACCGCTGCGTGTCACCCACATGCTTGGTCTCGGTGACCCTGCCGCGGTTGCCGACGAGGCCGCGGACGCACAGGCCACCTACGGGGCGAGCTCCTTCAAGGTCAAGGTCGGACACCGCGAAGACAGCGACCTCGACTGCGTCACCCGGGTACGCGGGGCGGTGGGAGAGGACGCGACGATCTACGTCGATGCCAATCAGGCCTACGAACCCGAGGACGCGATTCGGATCCTGGCGAGGATGCGGGACGTCGCGGCCATCTCGTGGGTGGAGGAACCGACCCCGGCAGCGGACTTTCTCGGTCGTCGACGCGTAGCGAATGCCCTGCCGATACCGATCCTCGGCGACGAGAGTTGCCCGACGGTCGGCGACGTCGCCCGGGAGGTCGTCGGCGGCGCCGCCCGCTACATCAGCATCAAGGTCGCGCGGACCGGTTTCACGGCGTCGGCCGACATCGTGGCCCTGGTGACCGCGCTCGGCGGTCGCGTGCTGATAGGAAGCCAGGGCGACAGCGGGATCGGAGCGTTGTGCGGCCTGGCCTTCGGGTCCGCGCTTCCTGCCGCTGCGGCGCTGCCCGCCGAACTGAGCTACTTCCATCGGCTTTCCGACGACCTGCTGTGCACGCCACCCCAGATCACCGGCGGCTATCTGCATCCCGGCGACGCACCCGGAATCGGCATCGAGATCGACGACGACAAACTCGACTTCTACCGTGTTGACAAGGAAAGGTGCTCGGTAGCATGACATTACACATCGTTTCGATACTCGTCCTGATCGCCGCGTTCGTGCTGGCGACCGTCACCCCACTGAACCTGGGTGCGATCGCATTCGTCGGTGTCTTCGTGGTCGGCTCGTTGCTCGCCGACCTTCCGTCCAAGGAACTGCTGAGCGGATTCCCGGGGAACTTGTTCATCGTCCTGGTCGGTGTCACGTACCTGTTCAACATCGCCAGCGCCAACGGTGCCGTCGACTGGTTGGTCGGGGCGGCGGTCCGGTTGGTCAAGGGCCGGAATCTGCTGATCCCGTGGATCATGTTCGGTGCAGCAGCATTGTTCTCCGCCATCGGCGCGGTCTTCGCGGTGCCCATCGTGGCCCCGATCGCGCTGGCGTTTGCGGCGAGGAACCGGATCTCGCAGCTGCTCATGGGTCTGCTCGTCATCCACGGATGCATGGCCGGCGCCTTGTCCCCGATCAGTGTCTACGGAGTGATCGTGCAAGGCGTCCTGGACGCCAACGGCTATCCCAGCAACCCCACCATGCTCTTCCTGATCGGATTCGCGGCAAATCTGGTCGCCGCGATCGTGGTGTTCCTCGTGATCGGCGCGCGCACCTCGATGACCACCGGTGTGCGGAGGTCGCGGGCGAGCCGAACCCTGGTGTATGCGGGAGGTGGCTCGGACGCGACTCCGGCGACCGGGTCGGGACCCGGCGACGGCCCGGCCGGTGAGCCGGATGGCGACGGCCCCGACCCGGGTCTGACGGAGGCTCCCGGCGGGGGAAGGATCACCCTCGAGATCGCACTGACCTTTGCCGCCATTGCCGCACTCGTCCTGCTCGGTGTCGCATTCAACCTCGATATCGGCCTGCTCGCGATCACCCTCGCCATCGCGGTCGGCGTGTACCGTCCGCAGCAGCACAAGGCCGCCATCGCGGCAATCCCATGGCCCGTCGTGCTTCTCGTGTGCGGAGTGCTCACCTACGTGGGGGTGCTCGACACCATCGGCACCATCGACTTCGTCGGTGAAGCCGTCACCGCCATCGGAATGCCGCTCGCGGCGGCACTGGTCCTCGCCTACGTCGGTGCGGTGATCTCGGCCTTCGCCACCTCCAGCGGCGTGATCGCCGCGCTGGTCCCGTTGGTCATACCGCTGTTGAGCACCTCGAACCTCGACCCCCTGGCGGTCGTCGCAGTATTGGCGGTGGCCAGTACGATCGTCGACGTCAGCCCCTTCTCCACCAACGGGGCCGTGGTGGTCGCCAACGCCACCCCGGATCGACGCGAGAAACTCTTCAGGCAACTGATGATCTATGGCGCCGTCGTCGTCCTCGTCGCGCCGCCGCTGCTGTGGGGTGCGTTCATCCTGCCCGCGGCCCTGTAGGCACAGCTTCCGGTGCCTCGGCATGCCGTTTTCGACGGCGCAATGTCGGGGTGTCCGGGTCTGTCCGGTGGCTACACTCACGCTCGCATGACCGGGCCCCGGGATGACATTTCACCGCAGCGCCCGGGCGGATTCTGGTCATCGGCAACGGGACCGCCGGCCCAACCGCGTGTGACCTCCTCTGTGCCGCAGGATTTGGACGGCGACAGCGCATCACGCGTCCCGGAAATACCGGTCACCGGGCACCGGGCACCGGGCACCGGGCACGATAACACTGGTCCACAACCAGGCGTCACTGGGAGAAGCCCGCGGAAACGTCGAATCCGTTCTTGCCGAGGGGAGGTCCGAATCGAAGGGGCGCGCCGGTTCCATGGGGCGCCGACCTATTTACTGACCGACAACCCCGAACGGTCACGATCGACCGGGTCGCCGGCATCCCCTTCGCCACCCCGACATCAACTCGGCAGCAGTATATTACGGATGCGTGGTGCATACCTGGCCGTCGGCGAGGGCGGCGCCGCTATCTGATCGGGGCCGCCGTCGGCGGTGTCGGCTGGATCCCCACAAGTTGGCCCGGGCAGTCGAATTTGCCTGTGCCCGCGACCCCGATCGGGTAGAGCAGGCATCTGGCCGTGGCCGTGGCCGTGGGCAGCGGGCCGGTTCGGCGCCCGGACTACCTCGACTGCCTCGCCAGCGAGTGGCCCGGAGCTGTGGTGGTGGTCGACGAAACCCATCCCACGCAACCCGGCACCGCCGGGTGGGGCAGGTCGGGCGCATGAACATTGGGTGCGCGCGGCGGATTCTGTACCGACCGCTCGGAGCTGATCGACGTGGCGAAAGCGTCCGCGACGATCAGCGCGTCCGCGTAGAGTCCCATATGCTCGGGCGTTCCCCCCGAGATGTGGACACCTATTCCTATGCGGCGGTGGCCAGCGTAGCCGATCGCCGTTCGAACTCGACCGGGCAGATCTGGCCCAGGCTCGAATGCCTCCTTCTGGTGTTGTATCGCGTGATCCAACGGAAGACCGCGGCGCGTGCCTCACCCGCGCTGTTCCAGCGCTTCCGGCCCTGCAGCGTCTCCCGTTTCAACGTCGCGTTCAGCGACTCGGCAGCCGCGTTGTCCGCCGACGTCCCGACCGCACCCCGCGATCTGGTCACCCCCAGCTCGCGGCAGAGTTCGGCGAACTCGGCCGACGCATATTGGGCGGGCTCAACCGGTCGATGCAACACCTCGATCACGGAGGTGTGGCGATGGGATGCAGCAACAAGCAGATGCGTGAGGCGCCGGTGGGTGCCAGGCGGCAGTGGGCGGCGGACAGGGCATTGCGACCTCCGATGCGTTCACCGGGCCGGCCGGAGCCCTCTCGTGCGGTGCAGCGGGACTTCTGGCGGCGGATCGCATCGGGAGTGACGACGGTCGAGGCCGCGGAGGCCGTCGGCGTGTCGTGGCCGGTCGGGTGCCGTTGGTTCCGTCACGCTGGTGGCATGCCGCCGATCAGCCTGGACGAGCCCACGGGCCGCTACCTGTCGTTCGCCGAGCGTGAGGAGATCGCGCTGTTACGCGCCCA
>NZ_JBHVEY010000021.1:157279-157995 GCF_042802055.1 Rhodococcus sp. NPDC057529 | reverse complement strand
ACCGCTCGACTTGCATGTGTTAAGCACGCCGCCAGCGTTCGTCCTGAGCCAGGATCAAACTCTCCGTTGAAGACTCTAGATTTCACAGGCGAACCCGTTAATCAGTCATAGACATCGAGTCAAATCACTAGCAAAAAACTCAAACTAGCTATCAAACACTGACCCCCACCGACGGAAGAAGGAGAAGGGCCAGCAAATACCCACACCACACATACCCCGAAACCCGAAGGCCCCGAAAGCAATCCGTGATGCGGAGTACCAAAAACATTTGGCACTGACATTCATCGACACACTGTTGAGTTCTCAAAGAACACGCACACACCATCACCGCTGACTCACTCGCCAGCCGCTCCGGGGCAACCGTTCCAACTTATCCCCTGCCGCATCCCGGCGCAAACCGGTGGCGATCAGGACATCTCGAAAGCATCGAAACTTGCTCGGTGTTCTCGGGAAGTTCAGGCGCCTGCGTCCAACCTCGTGTCCCCGGCCTCTCGGTCGGGGTCGGTGTCCGTGTCGCTCTGACCTGGAATAAGTTACGCGAATGAAAACGGAGCGTCAAATCCCCTGGTCATAGGCATCCGGTACGTGAAATCCGCTGGTGGGGCGGGCCGTGCGCGGGGGAACAGAAAGAAACGGGCCCAAATCCCCCCCCTTTGCCCCCCCCCCACCCCCTCCCCCCCCCCCCTTCCCCCGCTAAAGTTCTCTTTTCCCCCCCC
>NZ_JBHVEY010000021.1:40870-157269 GCF_042802055.1 Rhodococcus sp. NPDC057529 | reverse complement strand
GGGTGGTTGTGTGTGTATCTTTAACGGGAAAGAGTTGAAGAAAAGAAAAAAGAAGCGCCAACTCCTTGGTGAAGAGGCATTTGGGGGGTGAACTTTTTTGGTGCCCCGTGTTGCGCGCGGCCCACCGGACGGAATCGGTCCGAATTACGCCGCTGTGACCCGCCGCACGCTAGTTCGACAGCACTTTGACGCCGGCGAAGTTGCGCTTTCCGCGCCGAACCACGAGCCACGTCCCGTGCAGCAGATCGCCTGATTCGGGAGTCCAGTCCTCACTGGAGATCTTCTGGTTGTTGACGGAGGCGCCGCCTTCCTTCACGGCGCGGCGGGCCGCACCCTTGCTCTCGCACAATCCGCTGAGAACGAGAAGGTCGACGATGCTGGAGGGCTCGCCCGGCGCGAGTTCCGCAACGGATGCCTCCCGAAGGGCGGCGCCGAGCGTCGGCTCGTCCAGGTCCTGCAGTTCCGCGCGGCCGAACAGTGCCTGGCTCGCAAGCTCCACGGCACGGGTATTTGCTTCGCCGTGCACGAGTGTCGTCATCTCGGCGGCGAGCCTGCGCTGGGCCTCACGGGCATGCGGCCGCTCGGCGGTCGCCGTCTCCAGTTCCGCCAGCTCCTCGGCAGTGAGGAACGTGAACCACCGCAGGTACTTGATCACGTCGGCGTCGCCGGTGTTCACGAAGTACTGGTACCACGCGTAGGGGCTCGTCATCTCCGGGTCGAGCCACAGGCTTCCGCCTCCCGTCGACTTTCCGAACTTCTTGCCGTCCGCCGAAGTGACGAGCGGGACGGTCAGACCGTGCACCGATTCGGCGTCGACACGCCGGTTCAGCTCGACGCCGGCGATGATGTTTCCCCACTGGTCGGATCCGCCGACCTGCAGCGAGCAACCGTGGCTGCGTCGCAGGTGCAGGTAGTCGTTGGCCTGGAGCAGCATGTAGCTGAACTCGGTGTAGGACATGCCGTCGGTTTCGAGGCGGCGCTTCACGGTATCCCGCGCGAGCATCACGTTGACGGAGAAGTGTTTGCCCACGTCGCGGAGAAAGTCGATGGCCGACAGCTTGCCGGTCCAGTTCATGTTGTTCTCGATGACGGCGCCGCTCGGCGAGTCGTCGAAGTCGACGAACCGTTCGAGCTGACCCCGGATCCGATCGGCCCATTCCGCCACGGTGTCGGCCGAGTTCATCGTGCGTTCACCGACGTCGCGGGGATCGCCGATCAGACCGGTCGCGCCACCCGCCAGCACGATGGGACGGTTACCCGCGCGCTGGAATCGCTTCAGCGCGAGCAGCGGCACGAGGTGTCCGGCGTGCAAACTCGGTCCGGTCGGATCGAAACCGGCATAGAGCGTGACCGGTCCGGCGTCGAGATCACGGCGCAGCGCGTCCAGATCGGTTGATTGGGCAATGAGCCCGCGCCAGGTCAGTTCATCGATGATGTTCTCAGTCACGGGTTCGATCATCCCATCCGCTCGTCGGCGGGCATCGCACGCGGGCTTCTCCGGTACACGGACACGGCCGGCGACTCCGGAATCCAGAAGCGCCACGGGCGGTCGGCGGCCGCGCTGACCCCGACCCGCGGGCCGCTTACCCAGCCGTCCGAATCCGCAACCTCCAGCCGAACGGGCGAATCGGTTTCGAACAGTGCCGCACCGTTCTCGGCGAGGGTGACGCCGGTCGCGGACCCCAGGTTGCCGGGCCCGCGCGCCCAGTCGGCCGGTCTCGTCACGCGGGGTCTGCGTGCCTGGACCGTCCCGGACCCGTCGAGCACTTCGCCCGCACGCAACAGCACGCCGCCCGCGGTGCCGACCGGCCCGTAGGACACGTTCATGCAGAAGTGCATCCCGTAACTGCGGTAGACGTACAGGTGCCCGGCCGGGCCGAACATCACCTCGTTGCGCGAGGTCCTCCCCCGGTACGAGTGCGAAGCCGGGTCGGGCCACGGGCCGTCCTTCTCCCCGCCGTACGCCTCCACCTCGACGATGCGGATCCGGACGTCGCCGACGATCAGCGTGGAACCGAGGACGATGTGCGCGGCGTCCACGGGTTCCGCCCGGTCGAGTCGATGGATGGTCACGTCCCCGATTCTCCACAACCGTTGACGATGCCACCCCGACGGTCGCATAATTCATCACACAATGAATTCACCCTGTGATGAATTGAGGCCCCGCCATGAATGGCAGCGCAGCGATCGACATCCGTGATCTGCACGTGCGCCGAGGCAGGAACGAGGTGCTGCACGGCATCGACCTCCAGGTGCCGAGCGGATCCATCACCGGCCTCCTCGGACCCTCCGGATGCGGAAAGACCACGCTGATGCGGTGCGTGGTCGGCACTCAGATCGTGGAATCCGGGACCGTCACTGTGCTGGGGTCCCCCGCAGGCTCGGTCTCGTTGCGAAGCCGCGTCGGGTACGTCACCCAGTCCCCCAGCGTGTACGCCGACCTCACGGTCAGGAAGAACGTCGCCTACTTCGCCGCGCTCTACGGTCAGCCGTCGAGCGCGGTCACCGAAGCGGTCGACGCGGTGGGGCTGACGCGCTTCGCCACCCAGAAGGCGGCAGATCTGTCGGGAGGCCAGCTCGGCCGGGTCAGCCTGGCGTGCGCGCTGGTGGCGCGTCCCGAGATCCTCGTCCTCGACGAACCCACCGTCGGCCTGGACCCACTCCTGCGCGTCGAACTCTGGGAGCGGTTCGAGGAACTCGCCGCCGCCGGCACCACCCTGCTGGTGTCGAGCCACGTCATGGACGAGGCCGAACACTGCGCGTCGCTCCTGCTCATGCGGGACGGTTACGTTCTCGCGCAGGTCTCCCCCGGCGGGCTCCGGGAACAGACCGGAGAAACGAGCCTCGAAGACGCCTTCCTGAACCTGATCCGCGCATCACATGTCGGGAGTGAGAACTGATGAACATCACGATCTTCGCGGCTACGGCGGGCCGGATCCTCGCGCAACTGCGGACGGATCACCGCACCGTCGCCATGATTCTGGTGGTACCCAGCCTGCTGATGGTGCTGCTGTACTTCCTCTATCAGAACGTTCCGGCGCCGCCCGGTCAGCAATCGCTGTTCGAGCGCGTCGCGATCACGATGCTCGGCATCCTGCCGTTCGTCGTGATGTTTCTCGTCACGTCGATCGCGATGCAACGCGAACGGACGTCCGGCACACTGGAACGCCTGCTCACGACACCGATGGGCAAACTCGACCTGCTCGGTGGCTACGCCGCGGCATTCTCCAGCGCCGCTGCAGCACAGGCGGCGCTGGCGTGTGCGGTCTCGTTCGGATTCCTCGGCCTCACCACCGAGGGCAGCGTGACGTGGGTGCTGCTGATCGCCGTGCTCAACGCGATCCTCGGCGTGGCACTCGGTCTGCTGTGCAGCGCGTTCGCGCGCACCGAATTCCAGGCGGTGCAGTTCATGCCGGTGGTCGTGGTTCCCCAGCTCTTCTTGTGCGGGCTCCTCGTTCCACGCGATCAGCTGCCCACCTGGCTGGAGTGGATCAGCAACGTCCTCCCCCTCAGCTACGCCGTCGAGGCGTTACAGCAGATCGCCACCCACCCCGGGGCGACCGGCCTCATGTGGCGCGACCTCGCGGTGGTCGCCGCCTTCGCCCTGCTCGCACTGTCTCTCGGCGCCGCAACGCTGAGGCGCCGCACACCATGACCGACCCCGCGACACGCACTGACGGCGCCCCCGGGCTGCGGACCGGACGACGCCCCGGCAACCCGGACACTCGTTCACGAATCCTGACTACCGCACGAAAACTGTTTGCACAGAACGGCTTCGACAAGACCAGCGTACGTTCCGTGGCTACCGGCGCAGGCGTCGACTCCGCTCTGGTCCACCACTACTTCGGAACCAAGCGACAACTGTTCCTCGCGTCGGTGGACATTCCGGTGGACCCGACGAAGGTGATCGCGCCGGTGCTCGACACCCCGCCGGACGAGATCGGCAGCCGCCTCGCCCGGGCCGTGTTCTCCGTCTGGGAGTCGCCGCACAAGCCCGCCGTCGTCGCTGCGTTCCGGTCCGCGATGGCGGGGAACGAACCGACCCTCATCCGCACGTTCCTCCTCGAGGTCGTGCTCCGAGACCTCGGACCGCGCGTCGACGAACCACCCGGAACCGGCATGCTGCGCATGCAATTGGTGGCATCGCAGATGGCCGGTGTGCTGGTGACGCGGTACGTCCTCGAATTCGAGCCACTCGCGTCGCTGCCCGTCGACGACCTGGTCGCGATCGTCGCCCCGACGTTGCAGCGCTATCTCACCGGCGATCTGCCGGTGTGATCAGGCCTCGCCGGCCGCCCGGGCGAGCAGCGTCTCGTGCTCGGCCGCCTCGACGTCCCTGGCCTCGTCGATCAGCAGGACGGGGATCCCGTTCTCGATGGGATACGCCCGCCGCAGGCGAGGGTTGTAGAGCAACTCGTCTCCGACCAACAGCAGAGGACCCTTGTCCTGTGGGCACGCGAGAATGCCGAGCAACGTCGGATCAATAACCACGGAAGTCCTCTCCAACCGTTCGGGTGAGCAGTGTCAGGCTACCGCGCGCCGGCGGGCACTCCGGCGGAGCCGTCCTGGAACTCGGCGGCCACCGCCTTGGTCAGGCGCCGGTACCGGTGCGATTCCGGATCGGCGTACCACACACGGGTTCCCGGCTTGGGCAGGCCGGCAGCGCTCAAAGCATCGGAATTCGGGCGGTACGAGGACCCCAGCGGAATGTCCCCCACCACGTGGATGATGTCGGGCCGCAGCGCGGGAGCAAGCCCGTCGAGCGCGTCCGCGATCTCCGCCAGTCTCGGTGGCGGCCCGTCGCGCAGGGTGAACGCGGCAACGGCCAGCGTGCGGCCACCGACGACCACCCCGTAGGCCACCGCGAGGTCGACACGATCGACGGACCCGAGCGCGTCGACGATCGGCTGGGTGAACACCGCGCCCCGGGGAGTCGCGATCACGGTCTTCCGGTGGTCGACCAGCCAGTAGTCCCCGTCGGCGTCGCGGCGGAAGAGGTTTTCCGTCGGAATCCACGCATCACCCGCGGCGAAGATTCCCCGCATCGCGCCGCCGGACATCTCGGCGTGCACACCCGCCCTGCCGAGGAGCAGACCGACCTCGTCGTCCTCGCACTCGCGGATGAATCCCTGCTCGTCCTCCAGCAGCCGGCCGGCGATCGGGTCGTAGGCCGCGAGCCGCACCTCGGCGCTGCCGGGCAGGGGCCGCCCCTTCGCCCCGACCTTCGCACCTGCGACGTTCGCGAGAACCACGTCGCCCTCGGTGGAGGCGTAGAACTCGAGGACCTTCGCCGGTGCGAACCGTTCCGTCGTGCGGCGCCACAAGCCCTGCGGCATTCCGGATCCGATGAAGAGCCGGACGGGATGGCTTCCGTCGAGCGCGAGGTTCTCGGCGTCGAGGATCTCTCGCATCATCGTCCACGTGTAGCTGACCACCGTCACGCCGTAGCGGTGGACCTCCTCGGCGAACCGCTCGGCGTCGAGTCCGCGCGAGAGCGCGATCCGCGATCCCCCCGCCACGGCGCCACCGATCGCGGCGAGAAGACTCGACGAATGATGCAGAGGCGCAAGGCAATACACGGTGTCGCCGCGGTCGAGATCGGCGGCCGAGGCCGTCCCGAACGCCGAGAGCGCCCACCGGTAGTTCGTGATCTGCTTGGTCTCCCAGTGCCCGTTGGACTCACTGCAGATGATGAACGCCAATTCGCGGGCCAGTCCGGGATCTGGCCGGTACCAGCCCGGCAACGTCACCGTGCCGGGGTCGATCTTCTCGAGATCGACGACGTTCGCCGACGGATCCACGTCGAGTTCGCGCTGGGCGCCGCCGCCGAGCACGAGCACCTGGATGCCGGTGGCGATCGCGGCGTCCAGATTCTCCGGATCGGTGACGATGCGCTCGACACCGTCGATGCGGAGGGCGGTGTGGACTTCCCGGCCCGGGGGCAGGAGGACCGCGACGGCACCGAGACGGGACAGCGCGACGATGGCGGCGAGCGCGCTCGGGCGCGTCTGCATCACGACGCCGACGTGAGCGGCGGGACGGACACCGGCATGGATCAGACCGCGGACCACGTTGTCGATCCGCTGATTGACCGCCTCGTAGGTGTGCACGCGATTGTCGAAGAGGAAGCACTCGCCTCCCGGCGCCTTGCGACGCTGCTCGGCCAGCAACCGGCTGAGCGAGATCTGGGTGTGCGGCTGGATCTGGCCGAGCCGGGCCAGCCTCGGCAGCGCCCGCGTGGCCTCGCCGGACAGTTCCACCGTGCCGCGCAACGCGCCGGACGCGAAGTCGCTGATCCCTTTGCCGACACCGACACCCACCTCGGCGACCGACGCCACGGTGTGAATGATGCGGTCGCTGATGGACACTCCGGATTCACTACCGAAGTGCTCGTCGTAGCGCATGAGCTCGATGTTGGTGGGGCGCGGCCCCAGCCCCTCGTTCCACAGCACCCACTTGCCGGTCGTCGGCCACGTGTGGGTCGCCGCGGAAGAGCCGACGACGAGACCGAAATGCCCTGCCCGCAAAGTCGATTCGTATACGTTCGCGCGCGGGGCGGCCCGGCGGATGCCGCGGACGGCCAACGGCTGGCCGATGTCGTCGACCTCTCCCACGAACGCGAGGACGGGGCAGGTCAACTCCGCGAGCGACACCACCTGGTCCTTGATCACGAACCCACCGGTCATCATGCGGTTGTGCACGATGAACTGCTTGAGCAACTCGGCGACCGCCGGTCCGGACCACGCGACCCACCCCTCGGTGGCGAGGAACCGTCGCTGCTGTTCCCGCGGCAACAGAGCTTCCCTGTCGTGCAACTGACGGAGGAAATCCAACCTCGACTTCAGTGTCTTGACGGGGTCCAGGAGCTGAAAGCCGGTGCGGGCCATCCACCCCGACACCGCGAGCCGGTTGAAGACGTGGTCCGCGAGGAAGTCGGCAGCGTCGGTGGCGAAGCCCGCCGGGATCCCGAACGGCAGCCCGGCGAGCGTGTCGACCGGACTGCCGAACGTCACGAGTCCGGCGATGTTGCGGCTGCGGCGGTACGCGGCGGCCTGATAGGCGAACATGCCGCCCTGCGAATACCCGGAGAGATAGACGTCACGTCCGGTGTGCGACCGCACCTGGTCGATGATCTCACTGATCGCGACGATGTGGTCGGCGAGATTCCGATCCCAGCCGCCCTCTTCGGAATCCGGTGATCCGAAGTCGACCACCCACGGGTCGATTCCCATCGAGCGCAGTATGCCGACCGCACCCTGGTCCCGTGTCACGTCGTAGACGTCGGCCGACATCATCATCGGCGGGACCAGGACGATCGGGGGGCCGGCGTCGGCCGGGTCCGTGTCGGGGAAATACCGTCGGAGCCGATACATCGGTGCGCGTTCGACCACCTCGAACGGCGATGTGGTGAGGTCCGTCTCGAGTCCGCCGAGACGAACCACCTCCAACCCGTTCTGCGCCGTCGCCACCACGCGACGGATCGGGCCCATCACCGTTTCGGTATTCAGTCCCACGAATACTCTCCCAGACTCTCGAACCGTGACGCACGTCTCGCTGCCGCCCGCCCTCACCCTACTGCGCTCGACGCGTCACACAGCCCCTAATCCGGGGCGTCCGACGCCGGTGTCATCGACACCACTCGCGCAGCGACTCGGACAGCTGACGGACCCCGCCCAACTGTTCGGCCACACGAATACCGGCCGTGCCGCCGCGGGCGTTACGCGAGGCGATCGAGCCCTCGACGGTGAGCACCTCCCGCACGTCCGGGGTGAGAGCCGGATCGACTCCGGCGAGTTCCTCGTCGGTGAGATCCTCGAGTCCGGCGCCCCGCGCCTCGGCGACGCGGACACACGCCCCCGCAGCCTCGTGGGCGACGCGGAACGGAACGCCCTGACGGACGAGCCACTCGGCGATGTCGGTGGCCAGCGTGAAGCCCGCCGGTGCCAGTTCCGCCATTCGATCCGTGTGGAATTCGAGAGTGGACACCAGTCCGGTGATCGCAGGGAGCAGCAACTCGAGCTGCGCCACCGAATCGAAGACCGGCTCCTTGTCCTCCTGCAGATCCCGGTTGTACGCCAGCGGCTGCGCCTTCAGCGTCGCCAGCAGACCGGTCAGATTGCCGATCAGGCGGCCCGACTTGCCTCGGGTCAGCTCGGACACGTCGGGGTTCTTCTTCTGCGGCATGATCGACGAGCCGGTCGACCAGGCGTCGGCGAGCGTGATGTAGCCGAATTCCGGAGTGCTCCACAGGATGACCTCCTCGGCCATCCGCGACAGGTCGACGCCGATCATCGCGAGCACGAACGCTGCCTCGGCCGCGAAATCCCGCGACGAGGTGGCGTCGATCGAGTTCTCCGCCGACGAATCGAACGCGAGTTCCGCGGCGATCGCCTCCGGATCGAGCCCGAGCGACGAACCGGCCAGCGCCCCGGAACCGTACGGCGACACGGCCGCCCGCGCGTCGAAGTCCCGCAGCCGCGCAACGTCACGAAGCAACGGGTGCGTGTGCGCCAGCAGGTGGTGCGCGAGCAGCACGGGCTGCGCGGCCTGCAGGTGGGTCTTGCCCGGCATCACCGCGGACGGGTGCGCGGAAGCCTGCGTCGCGAGGGCGTCGACGACGTCGAGGACACCCTCGGCGACGCGGCGCACCGCGTCCCGCAGCCACATCCGGAACAGGGTCGCCACCTGATCGTTGCGCGAACGCCCCGCGCGGAGGCGTCCCCCGACCTCGGGACCGACCCGATCGATCAGACCGCGCTCGAGCGCCCCGTGCACGTCCTCGTCGGATTCGCTCGGGACGAACTCACCGCTCGCGACGTCGTCCGCGAGCCTGCCGAGACCGTCGAGCATCGTCGCCAGGTCGTCGTCACCGAGCAGGCCGGCCTTGTGCAGCACCCGGGCGTGCGCCTGGGAGGCGCGGACGTCGTACGGGGCCAGCACCCAGTCGAAGTGGGTGGATTTGCTCAGCGCCGCCATGGCGGCGGCCGGCCCGGACTCGAACCGGCCGCCCCAGAGGGCTCCTTCGTTGGTGCCGTGAGCACTCATGCCTAGAGGCCCAGATCGCGCTTCGCCGCGACCTTCGAGGACAGCCCGTGGATCTGCACGAATCCCTTGGCGTACGACTGGTCGAACGTGTCGCCCTCGTCGTAGGTGGCCAGGTTGAAGTCGTACAGCGACTGGTTGCTGCGGCGGCCGTTGACGATGATCGCGCCACCGTGCAGCACCAGCCGGATGTCGCCGGAGACGCGTTCCTGCGTCTTCTCGATGAACGTGTCCAGCGCGACCTTCAGCGGGGAGAACCAGAGGCCGTCGTACACCAGCTCGCTCCAGCGCTGCTCGGTCTGGCGCTTGTAGCGACCCAGCTCCCGCTCCTGCGTGACGTGCTCGAGTTCCTGGTGGGCGTTGATGAGGACCATGGCGCCGGGAGCCTCGTAGATCTCGCGGCTCTTGATGCCGACGAGACGGTCCTCGACGACGTCGAGGCGGCCGACGCCCTGAGCGCCTGCGCGGCGGTTGAGTTCCTGGATGGCTTCCAGGACGCTGACGGGCCTGCCGTCGATCGCGACGGGGCGTCCGGCCTCGAAGCTGATGATCAGCTCGTCGGGAGCCTGCCAGTTGACGGTCGGATCCTGTGTGTAGTCGTAGACGTCCTTGGTCGGCGCGTTCCACAGGTCCTCGAGGAACCCGGTCTCGACGGCGCGGCCCCACACGTTCTGGTCGATCGAGAACGGCGACTTCTTGGAGACGTTGATCGGGATCTCGTTCTCCTCGGCGAACGCGATCGCCTTCTCACGAGTCCACGCGTAGTCGCGGACCGGCGCGATCACGTCGAGGTCGGGAGCGAGCGATCCGAATCCCACCTCGAACCGGACCTGGTCGTTGCCCTTGCCGGTGCAGCCGTGTGCGACGGTGGTGCCGCCGTGGGCACGCGCGGCCTCGACGAGGTGCTTGACGATCAGCGGGCGGCTGATGGCCGACACGAGCGGGTAGCGGTCCATGTAGAGGGCGTTGGCCTGGATGGTCGGCAGGCAGTATTCGTCGGCGAATTCGTCGCGGGCGTCGACCACGACCGACTCGACCGCACCGCAGTCGAGTGCACGCTGGCGCACGACCTCCATGTCCTCGCCGCCCTGGCCGAGATCGATGGCGACAGCAACAACTTCCTTGCCGGTCTCCTTGCCGATCCAGCTGATGGCGACTGAGGTGTCCAGCCCGCCCGAGTAGGCGAGTACGACGCGATCGGCCATGGTCCTTGTGCTCCTTAGGTTGAAGATCTGTAGAGATGATTCAGTTGTCAGGCGAGGGATTCGATCTTGGCCGCGAGTTCCGCCCCGCTCAGCGGCTCGCGTGCCACCACGAGAATGGTGTCATCCCCCGCGATGGTTCCCACGACGTCAGGTAATGATGCCCGATCGAGTGCACTCGCCAGATAGTGCGCTGCCCCCGGGGGGGTTCTCAGCACCGCCATGTTGCCACTGGCATCGGTCGACACCAGTAGCTCCCCCAGCAACCGCGACAGCCGGTCGGTTCCGCCGGAGACGCCGCGGACGGGATTTCCGTCCTCGGGCACCACGTACACCCCGGCGCCGCCGTCGGCGGCGCGGAGTTTCACGGCACCGAGTTCTTCGAGGTCGCGCGACAGCGTGGCCTGGGTGGCGTCGATGCCTTCGGCAGCGAGGAGGGTCGCGAGTTCGGTCTGGCTGCGGACCGGGTTGTTCGACAGGATCGCGACGATGCGTGCCTGCCGACCCGCCCGGGTCGGCGCCGTGGCCGCGTTCGCGGCTCGCTGCGGGGGTGCCGCATTCACGGACGGTCTCCGGTTCGTTGTGCGAGCAGCCACACGAGCAGTGCCTTCTGCGCGTGGAGTCGGTTCTCCGCCTCGTCCCAGACGACGCTCTGCGGTCCGTCGAGGACTGCGTCGGTGATCTCTTCGCCGCGGTGGGCGGGCAGGCAGTGCAGGACCACCGCGTCGGCGTCCGCCGTCGCGAGCAGCGCCTCGTTGATCTGGAACGGGCGGAAGGGTCCGACCCGGTCGAGTCCGTCGTTCTCCTGGCCCATCGACGTCCAGGTGTCGGTGACGAGTGCGTCCGCTCCGACGACCGCCGCCTGCGGATCCTCGGTGAGGGTGATGGTCGCGCCGGTGTCGGCGGCCCGCGCGCGGGCTGCGTCGACCACCCAGGGCAGGGGTGCGAATCCCTCGGGGCTGGCAATGGTCACGTTGACGCCTGCGGTGACACCGCCCAGCATCAGCGAGTGCGCCATGTTGTTGGCGCCGTCGCCGAGGTAGGTGAGCTTCAGGCCCTTCAGGGAGCCTTTCCGCTCCGCGAGGGTCTGCAGGTCGGCCAGGACCTGGCAGGGATGGAACTCGTCGGACAGCGCGTTGACGATCGGGACGTCGGCGCCGGATGCCATCGCCTCGAGCCGCTTCTGCCCGAACGTGCGCCACACCACGGCGTCGACGTACCGCGACAGGACGCGGCCGGTGTCCTGCAACGTTTCCTCGCGGCCGAGCTGGGTGCTGCGCCCGTCGACGACGATCGCGTGACCGCCGAGTTGTGCGATGCCCATCTCGAACGAGAACCGGGTGCGCGTGGAGTTCTTCTCGAAAATCACGCCGACCCCGCGCGGGCCTTCGAGCGGACGTTCGGCGAACGGGGCCTTCTTCAGCCTGGCGGCGAGCTCGAGGACCTCGGCCTGCTGTTCGGGGGTGAGGTCGTCGTCCCGGAGAAAGTGTTTCACCACGGTCGTCACTGCTTTCCCGGCTGAGCGGCCGATTGCGCGTTGTCGAGGATCGCAGGCAGGGCCGCGACGAATCCTTCGGCCTGTTCGTCCGTGAGGACGAGGGGCGGAGCGAGCCGGACGACGCCCGGCTGCGCGGCGTTGAGGAGGTATCCGGCCTCGCGGGCGGAGTTCTCCACCGCGGGCGCCACGTCCTGGGTGAGGACGATGCCGAGCAGTAGTCCGGCGCCGCGGACGTGGTCGATCAGCGGGTGGCCGAGACTTTCGATGCCTGCCGACAGTGCCTTGCCGAGCGTGTCGGCGCGGGAGATGAGGTCGTCCTCGGCGATGGTCCGAAGCACGGCGAGCGCTGCCGCCGCGCAGACGGGGTTCCCGCCGAACGTCGTGCCGTGCTTGCCCGGCCCGAACAGGTCCGCGGTCGCGCCGGTGGCGATGCAGGCGCCGATCGGCATCCCGCCACCCAGGCCCTTCGCGAGAGTCATGACGTCGGGCACGATCCCGACCGCCTGGTGAGCGTAGAACCAGCCGGTGCGGCCGATCCCGGTCTGCACTTCGTCGAGCACGAGCAGGGCGCCGCGATCGGCGGTGATCTGCCGTGCGCCTGCGAGGTATCCCTCCGGCGGAACGACGACTCCGCCCTCACCCATCATCGGCTCCAGGAACACGGCTGCGGTGTCGGCGTCGACGGCGCGATCGAGTGCGTCGAGGTCGCCGTACGGGACGTGCACGACACCCGGGGGCATCGGCTCGAACGGCGCCCGCTTGGCGGCCTGCCCGGTGAGCGCGAGAGCGCCCATCGTCCGGCCGTGGAACGAGTTCTCCGCCGCGATGATCTTCGATCGTCCCGTGGCCCGCGCGAGCTTGAACGCCGCCTCGTTGGCCTCGGTGCCGGAATTGCAGAAGAAGACCCGCCCGGGAGCACCCAGATGCGACAGCAACTTCTCGGCCAGTTCGATCGCCGGTTCGCTGGCGTACAGATTCGACACGTGCCCGAGCGTCGACAATTGCGCCGTGACGGCCTCGATGATCGCCGGGTGGGCGTGCCCGAGGATGTTGACGGCGATGCCGGCGAGGAAGTCGACGTACTCCTTGCCGTCGGCGTCGGTGAGCACCGCACCCTGACCGCGCGTGAGAGCCACCCGGGGGACGCCGTAGGTATTCATCAGGGCGCCGGACCAGCGCTGCTGGAGTTCCGGGGTTCCGGTCATGGGGCAACTCCCTCGGTAGGTGAAGTCGGGGCGGGCGTGACCATCGTGCCGATGCCCTCGCCGGTGAACAGTTCGAGCAGAACGGAATGCGCGAGGCGGCCGTCGATGACGTGTGCTGTGGGTACGCCGCCGCGGACCGCGCGCAGGCAGGCCTCCATCTTGGGCACCATGCCGGCGTCGAGGGTCGGCAGCAGTTGCGCGAGCGCGTCCACGTCGATCTCGGTGGCCAGCGAATCGCGGTCCGGCCAGTTCGTGTACAGCCCTTCGACATCCGTGAGGACCACGAGCTTCTCGGCGCCGATGGCCTCGGCGAGCGCGGCGGCGGCGGTGTCCGCGTTGATGTTGTGCACCACACCGTCCGAGTCGGGGGCGATGGTGGACACCACGGGAATCCGGCCCGCGCGGATGAGGTCGAGAACGGCCTCCGGATTCACGGTCGTGACGTCGCCGACGAGTCCGATGTCCGTCGGCCTGCCCTCGACCATCACGGTGCGCTTGGTGGCGGTGAACAGGTGCGCGTCCTCACCGGAGATCCCGACGGCGTACGGGCCGTGGGCGTTGATCAGCCCGACCAGTTCGCGACCGACCTGACCGAACAGCACCATCCGGACGACGTCCATCACCTCGGGGGTGGTGACGCGGAATCCGCCCTTGAATTCTCCTGTCATGCCGAGTTTTCCGAGCATGGCGTTGATCTGGGGGCCGCCGCCGTGCACGACGACCGGCTGAATTCCGACCGTCCGCAGGAACGCCATGTCGGCGGCGAACGCCGTCTTCAGCGCGTCGTCGACCATGGCGTTGCCGCCGTACTTCACGACGACGACCTTGTCGCGGAACTGCTGCAGCCACGGCAGCGCCTCCGCCAGGACGTGGGCCTTCTGGTGATCGGTGATGCCGGTGAGCGCTTCGCTGGCCGCTGTCATGACGAATACGCCGAGTTCTCTTCGACATAGGCGTGCGAGAGGTCGGTGGTCCGGATGGTCACCGCGTGCTCGCCCAGACCCAGGTCGATGTCGAGGGCGATGTCGATGTCGCTGAGGTCCACGTCCCGCGCACCCGGGGCGCCGACGCCGTCGATGCAGACGGGGGCGCCGTTGAACGACACCGAGATCTTGTCGGGGTCCAGTTCGATCGGCGCGATGCCGATCGCGGCGAGGACCCGGCCCCAGTTGGGGTCGGAACCGAACAGCGCTGTCTTGACGAGGCTGTCCCGCGCCACCGTCCGGGCCCCGATCAGCGCGTCGTGCTCGCTGACCGCGCCGCCGACGGTGACCCGCACCCGCTTGGTGACGCCCTCCGCGTCGGCCATCATCTGATCGGCCAGATCGTCGCAGACGGCCGTCACGGCGGCATTCAGTTCGTCCTGGGTGGGTGTCACGTTGCTCGCGCCGGACGCGAGCAGCAGCACGGTGTCGTTCGTCGAGGTGGCACCGTCGACGTCCAGCCGGTCGAACGTCACCCGGGTCGCGGCCCGCAGCGCGGTGTCGAGTTGGGCCGCGGTCGCGACGGCGTCGGTCGTCACCACGCACAGCATCGTCGCGAGCGCGGGTGCCAGCATGCCCGCACCCTTCGCCATTCCGCCGACGTTCCACTTCCCCGCATGATGCAGGGCGGCCTGCTTCGGCACCGTGTCGGTGGTCATGATCGCGTACGCGGCGTCGGTGCCGCCCGAGATTCCGCCTGCGAGTTCGTGGACGGCCTCCGTGACGCCGGTCAGGACCTTGTCCATGGGCAGGCGGTCGCCGATCAGACCGGTCGAACACACCGCGACCTCGACGGCACCGGTCTCGGTGCCCCAGTTGCTCAGCGCCGACGCCACCTCCTCGGCCGTCTTGTGCGCGTCCTGGAATCCGCCCGCACCCGTGCACGCGTTGGCACCACCCGAATTGAGCACGACGGCGCGCAGCCTGCCCGTGGTGAGCACCTGCTGTGACCACAGCACCGGAGCGGCCTTCACCTTGTTCGCGGTGAAGACGCCTGCCGCCGCGAGTTCCGGTCCCTCATTGAGCACGAGGGCCAGGTCGGCGTTGCCGCTCGCCTTGATACCCGCCTTGATCCCGGACGCGCGGAAGCCCGCGGGCCCCGACACTCCCTGGCTGCGGACCAGGGTGCCGCCGGCGACTTCCCGGGTCGGGTGCGGATCGATCGTGCTGTCACTGCTCACGGGGCAACTCCCACTGTCGAGAGACCGGCGGTCTCGGGTAGTCCAAGCGCAAGATTCATCGATTGCACCGCTCCTCCGGCGGTGCCCTTCGCGAGGTTGTCGATCACCGCGACGACGACGAGCTGTCCGGCGTCGGCATCGACCGTCACCGCGATCTGAACCGCGTTCGATCCGACGACCGCCCCGGTCTGGGGCAGCACACCCTGGGGCAGCACGTGCACGAACGGCTCGTCCGCGTATGCCTTTTCGTAGATCGCGCGCACCTCGTCCTCGGACGAGGTGGTGACCGCGGTGCAGGTCGCGAGGATGCCGCGCGGCATCGGTGCGAGCACGGGGGTGAACGACACGGTGACACGCTCACCGGCGAGTTCGGAGAGATTCTGGACGATCTCCGGGGTGTGGCGGTGCACGCCGCCGACGCCGTACGCGCGGACCGACCCCATCACCTCGGAGCCGAGCAGATCGGCCTTGGGGGCACGGCCCGCGCCGGACGCGCCGGTGACCGCGACGATCGTGACCCGCGGTTCGACGATGCCCGCCGCGACCGCGGGGGCCATCGCCAGGCTCGACACCGTCGGGAAGCACCCGGGGACGGCGATGCGCGTGGCGCCCGCCAACTTCTCGCGGGCACCGGGGAGTTCCGGAAGTCCGTACGGCCAGCTGCCTGCGTGCGGGCTCTTGTAGTACCGCTCCCAGTCCTCGGCGTTCGTCAGCCGGAAGTCGGCGCCGCAGTCGACGATGACCGTGGACTCGGGCAGATCCTTCGCGTACTGCGCCGAATTGCCGTGCGGCAGACCGAGGAACACCACGTCGTGACCGGAGAGCGTGTCGACGGTGGTGTCTTCCAGCACTCGGTCGGCGAGGGGAAGCAGGTGCGGATGGTGCGAACCCAGGGTCGAGCCGGCGTTGCCGCCGGCGGTGAGCGCGCCGATGACGAGCGACCCGTCTGCATACGACGGGTGCCCCAGCAGCAGACGCAGCACCTCGCCACCGGCGTATCCGCTCGCGCCGGCGACGGCAATCCTGATCGGTTTTCCCGCGTGCTCAGTCATACGATTGATTATGCATCATCATGCAAGCTAATACACAACGTGGTCTCCCGGCGGGACGGAAACCGCGGTCACTGCTTGCCGAGCGACCGCCGGATCTCGTCGAGTTTGGCCTTACCCGCCTTCTCCCGCTTCTCCCACGCGTCCTCCAGAGAGTGCCCCGACGGGCTGTCGTGCGCCAGTTCCGAGGAGCCCGTCGCCGTGCCGAACCGTCCCTCGATCCGCTCACGGACGCGGTCGAACGTCGGGACACCGCCCGGGGTGTAGTCCGGCTCCGGCACCCCCGGCACGACGTGGGGCACGACCTCCGCCGTCACCGGATCCTCGGCCGGAATCGCCGCGCCCACGTCCACGGCCGCGAGAAGTGCGCCGAGCCCCGGACGTCCGGCGGCCACCGCGCGCACGACCTCGAGGAACTCGGCGTCGGTCAACTGACTCGCCGCCGCCACGACGTCGCGCACCTCGGTCATCGCACCGCTCCTCACCGCCTCGGGCCCTCCACCCAGGCTACGGGTCAGCTGCGCAGTTCGGCACCCACCGCGGCGGTCGCCGCGGCGACCGCGGCATCGCGGGCGGCGCTCGCCTCGTCCTCGGTCAGGGTGCGGTCGGTGCCCCGGAATCGCAGTGCGAACGCCAGCGACTTCCGGCCCTCCCCGACCTGCTCGCCCTCGAACACG
Organism: Rhodococcus sp. NPDC057529; assembly: GCF_042802055.1. Classification (NCBI taxonomy): domain Bacteria; kingdom Bacillati; phylum Actinomycetota; class Actinomycetes; order Mycobacteriales; family Nocardiaceae; genus Rhodococcus; species Rhodococcus sp. NPDC057529. Next base: position 140,432 of record NZ_JBHVEY010000021.1, on the reverse strand, counting down.
TCGAACAGCCGGATGTCCTCGAGAAGTTCCCCGCCACCCGACCGCAGGGCGGCCTGGACCTCGGCCGCGGGAACCGCGGTGTCCACGACGACCGCCACGTCCTGAAGGACCGCGGGGAAGGGCGAGACCGTCGGCGCGGGCAGATTCTCCACCAGCGGCAATGCGCTCAGATCGATCTCCACCGCGCTCGTCCGCGGGGGAAGGCCGGCGCGCTCGAGCACTGCGGGGTGCAACTCGCCCGCGTGCCCGACGACGACGCCGTCCACGAGAAGCTCCGCGCCGCGGCCCGGGTGCCACGGCAGGTACTGCGCCGCGCGGAACTCCAGCTCGACACCGGCCGCGGCGGCCACCGTGCGGGCTGCGGCGAACGCGTCGGTGGCGTCGGCTGCGCGTCCCGCGCCCCACGGACCACTCGGCTCACGCTGCCCGGTGAGCACCGCCGCCACGTGCACCGGCTGATCCGGCAGCGACTGCAGCAGCGCCGTGATCTGCTCGTCGGTCGGACGACGGTCCACCGGCAGCGCCGCAACCGGCTTCGTGTCCGCGCCGGGCAGCACGACCTGCGCGATGCCGAACAGCGACAGGTCGCGCTGTCCGCGGGAGACGTTGCGGGCGAGGACCTCGAGCAGACCGGGCAGCAACGTGGTGGCCAGTTCGGGCCGATCCGATTCGAGCGGATTGAGCACCCGGCTGGTGTTCCTGCGCGGATCTTCCGGATCCAGCCCCCACGTGTCGAACACGGCGGTGGGCAGGAAGACGGGGGGAAGGATCTCGACATACCCCGAGAACGCCAGGGCACGGCCGACGGCCCGCTTCCGGCGCTGCGTCGGCGTCAACCCACGTCCCGCGGGGGCCGCGGGCAGCACCGACGGAATCTTCTCGAGACCCTCGAGGCGCAGCACCTCCTCCACCAGGTCGGCCGGCTGCACCAGGTCGGGGCGCCACGACGGCGGGGCCGCGACGAGCTGGCCGTGACCGCTGTCGCTGACCCCGACCTCGACGTTGCAGCCGATCTGCGTCAGGCGGCGCGCCGCGGTGCCCGTGGGGTACTCGACACCCGCGACGCGGTCGGGAAGGTCGATGTCCATGCGGATGGGCCGGTGCGCGGTGACCTCGCCGATGTCGGTGAGCGCCGACTCGACCCGCCCACCGGCGATGTCGACGAGCAGTGCGGCCGCGCGGTCCAGTGCCGCGACGGGGATCTCGGGATCGACGACGCGTTCGAAGCGCTTGCCCGCCTCACTCGTCAGCTTGTGCCTGCGCGCGGTCTTGAACACCGCGAGCGGATCCCACGTGGCCGCCTCGAGCAGGATGTCGGTGGTCCCCGGTCCGACCTCGGTGGACGCACCTCCCATGATGCCTGCCAGCGACACGACTCCCGAGTCGTCGGCGATCACGACGTCCTCGGGGTCGAGGACGCGCTCGGTCTCGTCGAGAGTCGTCAGCTTCTCCCCCGCCACTGCGCGGCGCACGACGAGTTCGCCGCTGACCTTCGCGGCGTCGAACGCGTGCAGCGGCTGGCCCAGTTCGAGCAGAACATAGTTGGTGACGTCGACGGCCGGCGAGATCGGGCGGACACCCGACAGCAGCAACCGGCGCTGTAGCCACCACGGGCTGACCGCATTCGGATCGATACCCGTCACCCGGCGGGCGGCGAACCGCGTCGCCTTCGACTCCGGTTCGACGCGGATCGGCCACGCCTCCCCGTCCACCGGCGACGGCGGCAGCGCGGCGGGGTCGGCGAAGTCCAGGTCGAACCCGCACGCCAGTTCACGGGTGAGCCCACGGACGGAGAAGCAGTAGCCGCGGTCCGGGGTGATGTTGAGTTCGATGACCGTGTCGTGCAGACCCATCAACTCGTTGGCGTCCGCGCCCGGAAGCGCGGTGCCCGGCTCGAGGACGAGGATGCCCGAGTGGTCCTTGCCGATGCCCAGTTCGGCCACCGAGCAGATCATCCCGTCGGAGACCTGCCCGTACGTCTTGCGGGACGCGATGGCGAAACCACCGGGCAGAACTGCACCCGGGAGCGCGACCACCACGAGGTCGCCTTCGGCGAAGTTCCGGGCGCCGCACACGATGCCCTGCGGCTCGGCCGCTCCCACATCGACCTTGCAGAAGCGGATCGGCTTCTTGAACTCGGTGAGCTCGGTGATTTCGAGAACCTTGCCGACCACGAGGGGGCCGTCGACCGGCTCGAGCCGGTCGACTTCCTCGACCTCGAGCCCGACCCGGACGAAACCTGCGTCGAGTTCCTCGGCGGTGACGTCCCAGTCCGGGGTGGCACGCTGCAGGATCTCGGTCAGCCAGGATTGCGCTACTCGCACGTCTGCTCAGCTCTCTCGTTCGTGAAAATGTCGTGACTGTGGGGACGGGATCCGGGTGACGCGAGGTCAGCCCTGGACACCGAAGGGCAGCGTGAAACGCACGTCGCCCTCGACGATGTCGCGCATGTCCGGAATCCCGTTCCGGAACTGGAGTGTGCGCTCGAGCCCCATGCCGAACGCGAACCCGGTGTACACGTCGGGGTCGATTCCGGAGGCGCGCAGGACGTTCGGGTTGACCATTCCGCAGCCGCCCCACTCGACCCAGCCTGCGCCGCCCTTCTTGTTCGGGAACCACACGTCCACCTCGGCGGACGGTTCCGTGAACGGGAAGTAGTTCGGCCGCATCCGGGTGCGGGTCTCGGGGCCGAACAGTGCGCGGGCGAACGCGTCGAGCGTGCCGCGCAGATGTGCCATGGTGAGGCCCTTGTCGACCGCGAGCCCCTCTACCTGGGAGAAGACGGGGGTGTGCGTCGCGTCGAGTTCGTCGGTGCGGAACGTCCGCCCGGGGCACACCACGTAGATCGGCACCTCGCGCGAGAGCATCGTGCGCACCTGCACCGGCGATGTGTGCGTGCGGAGCACCTGCCGCGAACCCTCGGGTGCGAGGTGGAACGTGTCCTGCATCGTCCGGGCGGGGTGATCGGGCAGGAAGTTCAAGGCATCGAAGTTGAAGTGCTCGGTCTCCACCTCCGGCCCCTCGGCGACCTCCCAGCCCATGGCCACGAACACGTCCTCGACCTGCTCGGAGATGATGCTGATCGGGTGGCGGGCACCCACCGGCTGACGCTGCGACGGCAGCGTCACGTCGATGGCCTCGGCCACGAGCACTGCGGCGTCGCGCTCGGCGAGCAGCACGGTGCGGCGCTCGTCGAAGGCCGCGCTGATCCGCGTGCGAGCGACGTTCACGCGCTTGCCCGCGTCGGCCTTCTCCTTGCCCGGCAGGGCTCCGAGTCCGCGGCGAGCGAGGGCGATCGGCGACTTGTCGCCCATGTGCTCGACCTTGGCCTTCGCGAGGTCGTCGAGATCCGCCACCGACGCGAACGCCTTCTCGGCGCTCTCCGCCGCCGCAGTCAAGGCGTCCTCGGTGAGCGCACTCGCATCGACCGCGCCGCCTTCGCCCCCCGTGGAGGCAGCGCCCTCTTTTTTAGCCACGACCGGTGCCACTCCTTAAGTTCTTTCAGTCAACACTCTCGACGAAACCGAAACAGCTCGCCGTCAAATCCTATGCGATCCGATTTTCGCCGTTTCAGCTGTCGGTTCGCTTGCGGTTCTGGACCCGCGCGCTCGAATACAGGCAGATCGACGCGGCCGTCGCCAGGTTGAGGCTCTCGGCTCGACCGTGGATCGGAATCCGCACCCGGTGGTCCGCCCGCGCCGCGGTGGCCGCGTCGAGGCCGTGGGCCTCGTTGCCGAACAACCACGCCGTGGGGCGGGCCAGGAGTTCGTCGGCGTCGTCCAGATCGACTTCGCCGTCCGCCGCCGTGGCGAGCACCTGAATGCCCGCCGCGGTGATGCTGTCGAGAACCGCGGCCGTGTCCCGTTCACGCACCACCGGAAGATGGAAGAGACTTCCAGCGGATGCCCGGACACACTTGCCGTTGTGCGGATCGACGCTGTCGCCCGCGAGAATCGCCGCGTCCGCGCCCACCGCGTCCGCGACCCGGATGACGGTGCCCGCGTTGCCCGGCTCCGCGACCGCGACCGGAACCGCCAGCAGGCGGGTTCCGGGGCCCATCGCCTCGGCCAGCGGAACGTCGAGGAGATCGCACACCGCGACGAGACCCGGCGGGGTCACCGTGTCGCTGAGCGCACGGACCGCCCGGTCCGTCACCAGCGACGTGCGGACACCCGCTGTGTGCGCCCGGTCGATCAGCGTCGAGTACCTTTGCTCCGCGTCCGCGGTGAAGAAGAGGTCGTGCACCGGGTGGGTGGCGAGTGCCTCGCCGACGGAGTTCTCCCCCTCCACCAGGAATCGCCCGACCTTGCGGCGTTCCGCGGTACGCAGCAGCTTGACAGCAGAAACGACCCGTGGGGTGCGCTCGGTGAGCGGGTCCACGGGTCGTTTCCGAGGCTCGAAAGGCCCGGGTGCGAGACTCAGGCTGCTTCTCCGGCCGGAGCGTTCACGTCAGCCGGGAGGGCTGCCTTGGCGAGGGCCACGAGGCCGGCGAATGCCGCGGCGTCGGACACGGCCAGCTCGGCGAGGTTCTTGCGGTCGACCTCGATCTCGGCCAGACGCAGACCCTGGATCAGGCGGTTGTACGTGATGTCGTTCGCCCGTGCAGCGGCGTTGATACGCGTGATCCACAGCTTGCGGAAGTCGCCCTTGCGCGCACGGCGGTCACGGTAGGCGTAGGTCAGCGAGTGGAGCTGCTGTTCCTTGGCCTTGCGGTACAGGCGCGAGCGCTGTCCGCGGTAGCCGCTGGAGGCTTCGAGAATCGAACGACGCTTCTTCTGGGCGTTTACCGCCCTCTTTACGCGTGCCACTGAAAAATCCTGTCAATCTTGGGGCGGTGAGCTGCCCCGGGTGGTCAGTAAAAGGGGTGTCGACTCAGATGTCGAGCAGGCGCTTGATGCGAGGAGTGTCAGCCTTGCTGACGACAGCCACGCCATCGAGGCGACGGGTCACCTTGGTGGCCTTGTGCTCGAGCAGGTGGCGGCGACCGGCCTTCTGGCGCAGGATCTTTCCGCTGCCGGACACCTTGAATCGCTTCGCGGTGCCGCTGTGGGTCTTCGACTTGGGCATGGAGTCCTCAGTTCTTTGGTATCCGGACCGTGATCCGGGTCGTGCTGGTGTAGTCGGACTAGCTGGTCGGCGCTTCGCCGGGCGTAGTGCCGCCCGCCTGCTCCGCAGGTGTCGCCGGAGCCTGCGCCGGTGCGGGAGTTGCCCGCTGCGCCGGCGGCGCGGCGGCGCTCTCCTGCGCCTTGACACGGGTCTTCGCGCCCTTGTGCGGAGCGAGCACCATCGTCATGTTTCGACCGTCCTGCTTGGCGGACGTCTCCACGAACCCGAGATCCGCGACGTCTGCACCGAGACGCTGCAGCAGCCGGAAACCGAGTTCCGGACGCGACTGCTCACGTCCGCGGAACATGATCGTGACCTTGACCTTGGACCCGGCCTCGAGGAAGCGCACGACGTTGCGCTTCTTGGTCTCGTAGTCGTGATCGTCGATCTTGGGGCGGAGCTTCTGCTCCTTGATGACCGTGAGCTGCTGGTTCTTGCGCGACTCACGAGCCTTCTGCGCGGCCTCGTACTTGAACTTGCCGTAGTCCATGATCTTGCAGACCGGCGGGCGAGCGTCGGGGGCCACCTCGACCAGGTCGAGATCGGCCTCGAGGGCCAAGCGGAGTGCATCTTCAACACGCACGATGCCAACCTGTTCACCTCCGGGTCCGACGAGGCGGACCTCGGGAACTCGGATGCGATCGTTGATGCGGGTCTCAGTGCTGATGGGGCCTCCTAGGTTGAACGGTCTTGTCTCGAGACCGCCGGCAGCCCGTACGCCCGGATTCCCAACAAAAAAGCCCCGCTGCGGCGAATGACTCTCACCATGCGGGGCCCGATGTCGACCGATCAGACGAACTCACGGCTCACGCCGATCCCTCATCTCCTCACACTCGAGGAACCCGAGCCGAGTAACCTCGGACCGAGCGACCGGACCACTGAGCTGCAGTTTTACCTGCCGCGCAGAGGTGGGAGTCGGACTCCACTTGCTGCCCCCGACAAATCCGAAGGCGGTCGTTGCACCAAGGGTAACATTTGCGCACGTCGCGAGCTAATCGGTGCCGGGACGTTGTGTCCCACGGCCACCTGGCCGCTATGTCATCGGCCGCTGGTGGAATCCTCTAGGGCATGACGGACAACATCGATGACACCCCGAACGACGGCACCGTGAGCGGCGGTGACCAGAATACCGACGTCCGGGAACTGGCCGACGTTCCCTCGGTCGAGGTCATCAGCCGGGCCGCGGTCATGCTCATGAGTTCGGCAGCCGAGAAACTCGGCCTGTCCGACGCCGACCCCGATTCCAGCCCCCACCGCGACCTCGACGAGGCTCGACGAGTCATCACGGCCCTCGCCGGCCTGGTGACCGCGTCCATCGAGTACCTCGGACCGCACGCGGGGCCGATCCGCGAAGGCCTGCAAGCGCTGCAGCGCGCGTTCCGCGAAGCCTCTTCGCACCCGGACGAGCCCGGCAAGGGTCCGGGTGAGAAGTACACCGGCCCCGTGTACTGACATGGCGGGCAGAAACAAGACCGAGCAGACTTCGGCCGGCGTCGACGAGTTCCTCGACACGATCGCCGACCCGGTGAAGCGCGCCGACAGCGCACGGCTGGTGGAATTGCTCACCGCCGCGACGGGAGAGCCCGCCGCGATGTGGGGAACCAGCATCGTCGGATTCGGCTCCCGCCACTACCGGTACGCCAGCGGCCACGAGGGCGACACCGCCCTGATCGGATTCTCGCCGCGGGCGGCGGCACTCACCCTGTATCTCTCCCTCGACTTCGCCGAGCACGAGGCCGAACTCGCCGCGCTCGGCAAGCACAAGGTCGGCAAGGGCTGCCTCTACGTCAAGAAACTCGCCGACGTCGACGAGTCGGTTCTCGTCTCGCTGGTGAACCGATCCGTGGCGGCCGCCCGCGCGCTCTGATCGCCCTCACCGGTCGAACACGGTGCGCGCGTCGGCGGGCGGTTCGCCGAAGAGGTCCGGATCCCGCGGGACGAACGACCGGCCGGTGAGGGTGGCGTCGGAGACCCGGTCCAAGCGGAACCAGCGCACACCCGCCCGCCTCAGGCACCACGCGACGAGGAACCACGACCCCCTCGTGTGCGCCAGAAGGTGCGGTTCGACGACCCGCTCGGTGCGCGCGCCGTCCCGGTCCACATACCGCAGGGACACCATCAGTTCGCGCTGCACACCGTCTTCGACGACGCGTCGGATGCGGGGTTCCGCACTTCCTCCGGCGGCCTCTCGCCGAATCCACACCTTCGCGCCGAGTTGCTCCACCCGCTCCCTCGACTCCGCGTCCATCACGTCGAGCAGCTTGGCGAGCGCGGCCCGCCCGTCGGTCGCGAACGGCGCATCACGGAAGGCCGTGAGGGCGAGAGCGACCGAGACCGCCTGAGCGGGAGTGAAATTCACCGGCGGCAACGTGCCGTTCCCCATGATCCCGTATCCCCCACCCGGTCCGGCAGTGGCCCGGATCGGGGCGCCCGAGGACTGCAGTACGGCGATGTCCCGCTTGATCGTGCGGGCCGTCACCTCGAATTGCGCCGCCAACTGCTCCGCCGTCCGGCCCCGGTCACCCGCGCGGCGCAGTTCTTCCGTCAGGGCGTGGAGGCGTGCGGGGCGGTCCATGAGGGCAGTCTGCCGAACGTCCACGACAATGTCCCGATTCTCGTCGGACCGATTCCGTTATGCGACTGTGACGAATACGGTGACACGCTGATGTCACCGTTGCGGGTTCACTCTTGTCTCATGACTCGGACAAGCGAAGTACACGGCAGCACAGGCACTCACATCATTCTGGTCCCCGGATTCTGGCTCGGTGCCTGGGCCTGGGAGGCAGTGGAATCCGGCCTGACCCGACAGGGGCATCACGTCACCGCGGTGACGTTGCCGGGACTCGACTCCACCGGCAGCGACCGCACCGGCGTCCGGCTGAACGACCACGTCGCCGCGATCACGGAGGCCATCACGGACACACCGTCGCCCGAGCGAGTGGTGCTCGTGGCGCACAGCGGCGCGGGGCCGGTTGCGTATGCGGCGAGCGATCGGGTGCCCGACCGACTCGCCCACATCGTCTACGTCGACTCGGGACCATTGCAGAGCGGTACCGCGCTGCGCGACGATCTCGACCCGGCGGTCGCCGAGATTCCGTTGCCGTCGTGGTCCGAACTCGAGGCCGAAGGCAGCAGTCTCGACGGACTCGACGACGACACGCTCGACACGTTCCGCAACCGGGCGGTGCCCATGCCCGCCGGACCGGCGAGGGACACGGTCGAACTCACCGACAGCAGGCGGCTGGACGTGCCGACCACAGTGATCTGCACCAGTTTCCCGTCGGAGGTCATCCAGCAGATGGCCGCAGCGGGTCATCCGATGGCGGCCGAACTCGCGCAGATCGCGAAGGTCGACTACGTCGATCTGCCGACGGGACACTGGCCGATGTGGTCGCGGCCCGCTGACCTCGCGACCGCGATCGACGCGGCCGCGAGGGTCTGACCGGATTCAGCTGACTGCTGCGGCCTTCTTCGGCGCCCGCTTACGCGGTGTCGCCGTGGTGGCCGCGGCAGTCTTCTTCGCCGACGCGGACTTCCGCGTCGGCGAAGACTTGACTGCCTTCGACTTCGCCGGAACGGGTGCCGGCACCGCGAGGGCATTCTCGAGGAACCGTCCCGTGTAACTCTCCGGAACCTGCGCCACGTCCTCCGGGGTGCCTTGCGCGACGACGGTTCCGCCACCGGACCCGCCCTCGGGCCCCATGTCGATCACCCAGTCGGACGTCTTGATCACATCGAGGTTGTGCTCGATCACGATCACCGTGTTGCCCTTGTCGACCAACCCGTTGACGACCCCGAGCAGCTTCCGGATGTCCTCGAAGTGCAGACCCGTCGTGGGCTCGTCGAGGATGTACACCGTGCGGCCCGTCGAACGTTTCTGCAGTTCGGCGGCGAGCTTCACGCGCTGCGCCTCACCACCGGACAGCGTGGGCGCGGGCTGACCGAGCCGCACGTACCCGAGACCGACCTCGACGAGGGTCTTGAGGTAGCGGTGGATCGACGTGATGGGCTCGAAGAATTCCGCGGCCTCCTCGATCGGCATGTCCAGGACCTCGGCGATGGTCTTGCCCTTGTAATGGACCTCGAGCGTCTCGCGGTTGTACCGGGCACCGTGGCAGACCTCGCACGGCACGTACACGTCGGGCAGGAAGTTCATCTCGATCTTCAGCGTGCCGTCGCCGGAGCAGGCCTCGCACCGGCCGCCCTTGACGTTGAACGAGAATCGGCCGGGCTGGTAGCCGCGCACCTTCGACTCGGTGGTGGCGGCGAACAGGGTGCGGATCTTGTCGAACACCCCGGTGTAGGTGGCCGCGTTGGACCGCGGGGTGCGGCCGATCGGCGACTGGTCGACCTGCACGAGCTTGTCCAGCTGGTCGAGCCCGTTGATGCGGGTGTGCCTGCCGGGCACCTGACGCGCGCCGTTGAGCTTGTTCGCCATGACCGTCGCGAGGATGTCGTTGACGAGCGTCGACTTGCCGGACCCGGACACGCCGGTGACCGACGTGAGCACGCCCAGCGGGAAGCTGACGTCGATGCCGCCGAGGTTGTGTTCACGCGCGCCGACGACCGTGACCTGCCGCTTGCGATCGACCGGACGGCGGATCGCGGGAATCTCGATGTGACTGCGGCCCGAGAGGTAGGCGCCGGTGAGGGATTCCTCGCAGTCCAGCAGTTCCTGGTACGGCCCACTGTGGACGACCTTGCCGCCGTGCTCGCCGGCGAGCGGTCCGATGTCGACCACCCAGTCGGACGTGCGGATGGTGTCTTCGTCGTGTTCGACGACGATCAGCGTGTTCCCGAGATCGCGCAGCCGCGTCAGGGTCTCGATGAGACGCCGGTTGTCGCGCTGGTGCAGGCCGATCGACGGCTCGTCGAGTACGTACAGCACGCCGACGAGACCCGAGCCGATCTGAGTGGCGAGACGGATGCGCTGCGCCTCACCACCGGACAGGGTGCCTGCTGCGCGGGCGAGGGAGAGGTACTCGAGGCCGACGTCGAGAAGGAAGCCGAGGCGGGCCTGGACCTCTTTGAGCACCTGACCGGCGATGGCCTCCTCGCGGCTGCCCAGCGTGAGGCTGTTCAGGAAGTCGGCGCAATCGGAGATCGACAGTTCACAGACCTCGGCGATCGACTTCATCCCGAACTTCTCATTCGCGATCGTGACCGACAGGATCTCGGGACGCAGGCGAGCACCACCGCAGGCGGGGCACGGGGTGTCCCGCATGTAGCCGTCGTAGCGTTCCTTCATCTGGTCGGACTCGGTCTGCTCGAGCCTGCGGTGCAGGAACGGCATGACGCCCTCGAACTCGGCGTAGTAGGAACGGGTACGCCCGTACCGGTTCTTGTAGCGGACGTGGACCTGCTCCTCACTGCCCTCGAGGATCGCCCGGCGCGCCTTCGCCGGGAGCTTGTTCCACGGCGTCTTCATGTCGAAGCCGAGAATGTCGCCGAGACCGGACAGCAGCCGACCGAAGTATTCGGAACTCTGCCCCATCGACCACGGCGCGATGGCCCCGTCCTCCAGCGACAGCTCGGGGTCGGGGACGACGAGATCCGGGTCGACCTCCTTGCGGATTCCGAGACCGGTGCACTCGGGGCAGGCACCGTACGGAGAGTTGAAGGAGAACGACCGGGGCTCGAGGTCGTCGATGGACAGTGCGTGGCCGTTGGGGCACGCCAGCTTCTCCGAGAACCGTCGCTCCCGGTCTGCGGCGTTCTCCTCGCGGTCGACGAAGTCGAGGACGACGATGCCCTCCGCCAGTCGCAGCGCGGTCTCGACGGAATCGGTGAGCCGCTGCTTGGAACCGGCCTTGACGGTGAGGCGGTCCACGACCACCTCGATGTCGTGCTTCTCCTGCTTCTTGAGCTTGGGCGGCTCGGGCAGCGGATACACCACGCCGTCGACCCGCACACGCGAGTAACCCTGCATGTTGAGCTGGTCGAACAGGTCGACGAATTCACCCTTGCGGGTACGCACGACGGGGGCGAGCACCTGGAAGCGGGTGCCTTCCTCCATCTCCAGAACCTGGTCGACGATCTGCTGCGGCGTCTGCCGCGCGATCTGCTCCCCACAGACCGGGCAGTGTGCGGTGCCGGCCCGGGCATAGAGCAGACGGAGGTAGTCGTAGACCTCCGTGATGGTGCCGACCGTCGACCGCGGGTTCCGGTTGGTCGACTTCTGGTCGATGGACACCGCGGGCGACAGCCCCTCGATGAAGTCGACGTCGGGCTTGTCCATCTGACCGAGGAACTGGCGCGCGTACGCCGACAGCGACTCGACGTAGCGTCGCTGGCCCTCGGCGAAGATCGTGTCGAACGCCAGACTCGACTTGCCCGAGCCCGACAACCCGGTGAACACGATCAGGCTGTCGCGGGGCAGATCGAGATCGACCCCTCGCAGATTGTGCTCACGGGCACCCCGCACGATAAGGCGATCCGCCACTCCAAGTCCCTTCATTGTTCGACAGCCGAGGACGCGCGTGGACGCTCAGCCCTCTGGCCGTGCCATGGTAAGCCGGGGCACCGACACGTTCTGGGGGACGGATGGCCGCCCTGCCACTCACCTGCCTGTATTCGACGGTAGCCTCCCCATCATGACCGAGCAGCCCATGGTGATAGAAGACTCGTACACCGGCCACGTCTCCCCCGGTTCGGCGCCGCAGCGCCGCACGGTTCCGGGAGCCACGATCACGAAGATGTCCGTCGGCCCCATGGACAACAACGTGTACCTGGTCGTCTGTTCCGCAACCGGAAAATCCGTCCTCATCGACGCCGCCAACGAGGCGGACCGCGTCAACCAACTGATCGGCGAACACGCGCCGTCGCTCGACCTGATCGTCACCACGCACCAGCACGGCGACCACTGGCTGGCGCTCGAGGACGTCGCGGCGGCCACCCGCGTGGACACCGCAGCCCACCCACTCGACGCCGACGCACTGCCCGTCCGGCCCGACCGCCTCCTCGAGGACGGCGACACCGTCACCGTCGGAGACGTCACCCTCGACGTGATTCACCTCGCCGGCCACACCCCCGGCTCCGTCGCGCTCGCGCTCACCGAGGCAGGCGGCGGACGCACCCACCTGTTCACCGGCGACTCCCTCTTCCCCGGCGGCGTCGGCAAGACCGCGGACGCGGACAAGTTCGCATCCCTGCTCACCGACGTCGAAACGAAGCTCTTCGGTCGCTACGGCGACGACACCGTCGTCTACCCCGGCCACGGAGACGACACCACCCTCGGCGCGGAGCGCCCCCACCTCGGGGAGTGGCGCGAACGCGGCTGGTGACCGCATCCGATCGCCGATCGCGCACCGCACGGCCCGCGATTGGCGATCGGCCTCCCTGGGTACTGGTGAATGGGCGGACCGTCGGTCCGGCAACACTGTCGTACGCCGACGACTGCCCAGAACTCTCGTTAGTGTGAGACGGGAGAACTCGAGATTGGGAGGCCAGGAATGCTCGTCCGTCGTATCGCTCGCCCACTGCTGTCCGCGATCTTCATCAGCGGAGGGATCGATGCACTTCGAAATCCGGCGCAGAAAGCACAGGCCGCCGCACCACTGATCGACAAGTCCACCGAGGCGCTTCCCGGGTCCGTCACGCAGAAGATCCCGTCCGACCCGGAGACGTTGGTCAAGATCAATGCCGCCGTGCAGATCGGCGGCGGCGTTCTCCTCGCCACAGGGAAGGCACCGCGCCTCGCGTCGCTCGCGCTCGCAGGCAGCCTCGTGCCCACTACCGTTGTGGGGCACGACTTCTGGAACGAGACCGACCCCGCGAAGAAAGCGGCGCAGCGCACTCAGTTCCTCAAGAACGTCAGCCTGCTCGGCGGACTGCTCATCGCCGCCGTCGACACCGAGGGCAAGCCGTCTCTGGGGTGGCGTGGACGCCGCGCCGCCCGGCATGCACAGGAGACCGTGGCCGCGGCCCTGCCCCTCGGCTCGGGACACGACCATCACGGCGCCGAGATCGGAGAGGCACTGGCGGCGGCGTCGGAGCGCGCCCGGATCCTGTCCGGTGAGGCAGCCGAACGCGGGTCCGGCCTCCTCGAGGTCGCGAAAGAACACGGCGCCGAATTCGCGAAGATCGCGGCGGATCGCGGCGCCGAGTGGGCGGAGGTCGCGAAGGAACACGGCGCCGAATGGGCGGAGGCCGCGAAGGAACACGGCGCCGAATGGGCGGACGTCGCCCGCGAACGCGGCGCGGAACTCGTCGAGGCGGCGAAGGAGCACGGCCCGGAACTGGCCGAGGTCGCCCGCGAGAAGGGCGGCGAATGGGCGGGCACCGCCGCAGAACGCGGTGAGGTGCTGAGCAAGCGGGCCCGCAAGCAAGCGGAAACCGCGCTCGAGAAGGCCAGGGCGAAGCGGGACGAGTTGTCCCACTGACCCGGCCCGCGCCGGATATTCGATCTGATCGGCCCCGGAGATAGCCGCTGACCTGCGATGTCAGCGACACGCCTCCGGGGCCGACTAGACTGTCCAGGCACTTTTGCAGCCGATCCGGTTGCAGCCGAACCAGTCAAGGAGACCTCTTGCCCGACGAGGACACGTCACGCGACGAGCGCGAGCTCGAGCAGCAATACGTGACGATGCTCTACACCCGACTGGACGGCCTTCGCCAGTACGCGGCGAACCGGCTGAGCCGTGTACTGCTCGAAACCGGAGGAACGCCGCAGGCGCGGAGCGAACGCGAGTCCTTCAACCAGCTCTACACCGAAGACCTCGCCAAGTACGACGCCGCCGAGAACGGACTGTGCTTCGGCCGGATCGACCTCGACGGCGAGCACCGCTACGTCGGCAGGCTCGGGATCCTCGACGAGGAGAACGACTACGAGACGATGCTCCTCGATTGGCGTGCGCCCCTTGCCCGCCCGTTCTATCTCGCCACCCCCGCCGCCCCCGACGGCGTCACCCGCCGACGGCACATCCGCACGCGAAGCCGACGGGTGACCGCCGTCAACGACGAATACCTGGACCTGGCGGCCGCGGAGGCCGCGGGCACGGTCACCGGCTCGGACGGCGTCGCGGGTGAGAGCGCGCTGCTCTCGGCGTTGAACGCGGCCCGCACCGGGCAGATGAACGACATCGTCGAGACGATCCAGGGCGAGCAGGACGCCATCATCCGGTCGGAGCACAAGAGCGTGCTCGTGGTCCAGGGCGGCCCCGGAACCGGCAAGACCGCGGTCGCGCTGCACCGCGCCGCGTACCTGCTCTACACGTATCGCCAGCAACTCGCGAAGGCCGGCGTCCTCATCATCGGCCCGAACGCCACGTTCCTCGACTACATCGGCCAGGTGCTGCCGTCGCTCGGCGAGACCGGTGTGCTGCTGTCGACCATCGGTGACCTCTACCCCGGGGTCCGCGCCACCGTCGAGGACAGCCTCGACGCCGGCGAGATCAAGGGCTCGCTCGACATGCTGGACGTCCTCAAGAAGGCGGTCCGGGATCGGCAGGAAGTGCCGTCGCGGCCCGTGGAGCTGACGTTCGACACCTACCGGATCACCCTCGACCGCAAGGTCGTCACCCGTGCTCGTGGCCGGGCGAGGTCGTCCAGGCGACCACACAACCTGGCCCGTCCCATCTTCGTCTCCTCGGTCATCGAGGCGCTCGCGCAGCAACTCGCGGACACCCTCGGCGCCAACGTCGTCGACGGCGGGAACCTGCTGAGCCGGGACGACATCGCCGACATGCGCGACGAGATGCGTGAGGATCCGGACATCATGACGGCGATCAGCGCGCTGTGGCCGGAACTGTCGCCGCAGCAGGTCCTCGCCGAGCTGTACGCCTCGCCGAAGCGGCTGGCCGATGCCGCCCCGAACCTGACCGAAGCGCAACGTGATTCACTGCGCCGTCCCGGATTTCGCGGCTTCAGCGCCGCCGACGCCCCGCTCCTCGACGAGCTGGCGGAACTCCTCGGCGTCGACGACGCCGCCGAGCGGGAGCGCGCCCGTCGCCAGTGGCGGGCACAGATCGCGGATGCCCAGGGCGCCCTGGACATCCTGACGGGTTCGGCGCCGCAGGATCTCGAGGACGAACTGGATCCGGAGATCCTGATGGCCTACGACCTGATCGACGCCAGCCAGCTCGCCGAGCGCCACGACGTCGGGCAGCACCAGACCACCGCGGAACGAGCCGCCGGCGACCGCACATGGACCTACGGTCACGTGATCGTCGACGAGGCGCAGGAACTCTCGGAGATGGCGTGGCGGATGCTGATGCGGCGCATACCGAATCGCTGGATGACGCTGGTCGGCGACACCGCGCAGACCGGCGACCCGGCGGGAACGTCGTCGTGGCAGCGGATCCTCGAACCGTATGTCGCCAAGCGGTGGAAGCTGACGGAACTGACCGTCAACTACCGGACACCGGCGGAGATCATGACGTCGGCCCGGAGGGTTCTCGCCGAGATCGACGCCGAGCAGACCGTGCCGCGGTCGGTGCGCGAATCCGGTTTCGCGCCGTGGACTTTGGAAGTTTCCCAGACCGAACTGGCAGACACCGTGCGCACCTGCGTGTCCCGGGAAACCGGGCCGGGCACCACCGTCGTGATCGGCGGCCACGCCCTCGTCGCCGCGCTCGCGGACCTGCGGTCGGACACCGTCAGCGTTCTCACGGTGCGTGACGCCAAGGGGCTGGAATTCGACTCGGTGCTCATCGCCGAGCCCCAGGACATTCTCGACGAGTCGCCACGGGGAATGAACGACCTCTACGTCGCCCTGACCCGCGCAACCCAACGACTCGGTGTGGTGCACACGAAGACGCTGCCCGCAGTACTGTCCGAACTCGGCCCGGCAGAGGTCGGGATCCTGTCGTGACCGTGGCGGTCGCGGTCGGCTGAGGTCTCGCCCGTTGGAACAGTTCGCCTCGGCGCCGTCGGATTCCGGCCTCACCACCGAGCAGGTGACGCGGGTGTATCTCGATGCCGCCGAGGCGAACTACTGCTGATCGGTCCGGTGTCAGCGCACCGTGTGGACGATGAGGACGTCGGACGTCGACTTGCGTGCGGCATCGGACGGAACCGACCCGAGGAGCCGCCCGGTGAGGGTGTTGAGTCCACGATTGCCGATCACCAGGAGACCGGCCTCGACCTCGTCGACCAGATTCAGCAGCGACTCGACGGGCGCGCCGACGACGGCGCGTTCGACGACCTCCTTGGCGCCGGCGGCGTGGGCGCGTTCCTTCGCGGTGCGCAGGATCTCGTACGTCGGCGCCGAACCGGTGATCTGGTACGCCTCGTCACCGAGCGCGTCGGCGGCCTGCCCGACGTCCTTGGGATCGGCCGGGTAGTACGCGCAGGCGATGATCAGCTTGGCGCCGGCGTCCCCCGCGATGGCGGCAGCCTTCTCGACGGCCAGAAACGACGACTCGGAGCCATCGGTTCCGACGACAACGGTCCGGTAGGCGCTCATTCATTCCTCCATGTCTGCGGTGGTCGATCGGCCGGGGTCCGGACATACGTCATGCCTGGACCCAGCAGCCACTGCGCTGACCCTAGCCGCCTCGGTGCCCTCATAGGTGCATTTGCAACACATGCCACAGGGGATATCCCCGGTGCATGACGGATCACATTTTCGGTGCGCTCGGGCTGTGATCGGTGTCAGCGGGACACGTCGACCTTGGGACCGAACACGCCGGCCGGGAACACGCCCGCCGCGACGATCGCGTCACGCCACGGCGTCGCGAGTTCGACGAGCCGGGCCGCCCCGTCCTCCCCCAGTGCCGCCCACGGGGCCAGCGCGAGATCGTCGGTGAGATCCTCGACCAGTTCCCGCAGCTCCTTGCCCTCGGCGGTGAGTTCGCCCCGGGCGTCCAGGATTTCCCGGTCACGCAGACTGTCACACGCGGAATCCCACTGATCCTGGGTCCAGGCGCGACGGGTGATCGCGAACTTCTTCTGGAACCCGTACCCGGTCGCGGTGTGGGTGATCAGCGATTCGAGTCCGCTCAGGCCCGCCGTCTGCAGGGCGGCGATGTGACCGTCGCCGCGGTACTCGCGCAGCACGGTGAGGGCGTGCCAGAACGCGACGTGCGGCGCGTCCGGCCACTCCACCTCTGTGTAGCCCGCGCAGAGGGGCCTGCCCTCGACACCCGGGATGCCCCGCGCCGCAATCGACGCCAGTTCGGCCGCCTCGGCCATCTCCGGTGACGTCGTCACCGATTCACCGAGCAGTCGCACATACGCCTCGCCGACCGCCCGGTACCGGGCCTCGACGATCGCCGCGGGCGTGGCCAGACCCCAGGCACGCGGAATGATCGACGCGACCGCGGTGGGGCTGAAGTTGAAGAACGTCGCCGTGACAACGCTGGCACCGACCGCGCCCATCGGCGCGGAACGTCCGGCGAAGTAGGTCATCCGCCCCGGTTCCAACCCCGCCTCGACCAGCCGTTCCTCGACCTCGGGAACGAAATAGCTGAGCGAATGAAGCAATTCCAGGGACCGGGCCGTGCGACCTGCGTTGTGTGCATCCATATGTGCGACCGTACTGCTGTGCGACCGTACCGCCTCGGCGCCCTCGCTATTTCAGGCCCGCGGCATCCATGCCGCGCAACTCCTTGTTCAGATCGGCGATCTCGTCGCGCAGCCGCCCGGCGAGTTCGAACTGCAGATCACGGGCGGCGTTCATCATCTGATCGGTCAATTCCTTGACCAGGTCGGCCAACTCCGCCCTGGGCATCGACTTCGTGTCGCGGCCCTCGTACACGCCGGCGCTGACCGAGCGTCCGGCCTCGCCCTGCGCACGACGCCCGCGGGTGGCGTTGCGTCCGGATCCGCCGACGTCGACACCGGTGGCCGTGTCCTCGGCTTCCTCGTAGACCTGGTCGAGGATGTCGGCGATCTTCTTCCGCAGCGGCTGCGGATCGACGCCCATCTTCTCGTTGTAGGCAATTTGCTTCTCACGGCGCCGCTCGGTCTCCTCGATGGCGTGCTGCATCGAGTCGGTGATCTTGTCGGCATACATGTGCACCTGACCGGAGACGTTACGAGCCGCGCGGCCGATCGTCTGGATGAGGCTGGTCGAACTCCGGAGGAAACCCTCCTTGTCGGCATCGAGGATAGCCACCAACGAGACCTCGGGCAGGTCGAGACCCTCACGCAGCAGGTTGATTCCCACCAGAACGTCGTACTCTCCCAGACGCAGCTGCCGGAGCAGCTCGACGCGGCGCAACGTGTCGATGTCCGAGTGCAGATACCGCACCCGGATTCCGAGTTCGAGGAGGTAATCGGTGAGGTCTTCCGCCATCTTCTTCGTCAACGTGGTGACGAGGACACGCTCGTCGCGGTCCGCGCGTTCACGGATCTCGTGCACCAGGTCGTCGATCTGCCCCTTGGTCGGTTTGACGACCACCTCGGGGTCGACGAGACCGGTCGGGCGGATGACCTGCTCGACGAACTCGCCGCCCGCCTGCCCCAGCTCGTACTTGCCCGGCGTCGCCGACAGATACACCGTCTGCCCGATGCGCTGGGTGAACTCCTCCCAGGTCAGCGGGCGGTTGTCGGTGGCCGACGGCAACCGGAAACCGAACTCGACGAGATTCCGCTTACGCGACATGTCGCCTTCGTACATCGCACCGATCTGCGGGACCGTGACATGTGACTCGTCGATGACGAGGAGGAAGTCCTCCGGGAAGTAGTCGATCAGCGTCGCGGGCGCCGTGCCCGGTCCACGACCGTCGATGTGCCGCGAATAGTTCTCGATGCCGGAGCAGAACCCGACCTGCTTGATCATCTCGAGGTCGTACTGGGTGCGCATCCGGAGCCGCTGCGCCTCGAGCAGCTTGCCCTTGTTCTCGAGGTCGGCGAGCCGCTCCTCGAGTTCGGCTTCGATGTCCTTGACGGCGCGTTCCATCCGCTCGGGACCCGCGACGTAGTGCGTGGCCGGGAAGATGCGCACCGAGTCGACCTTCCGCACGACGTCCCCGGTGAGGGGGTGCAGATAGTACAGCGCCTCGATCTCGTCGCCGAAGAACTCGATCCGCACCGCCAGTTCCTCGTACGAGGGAATGATCTCGACGGTGTCACCGCGCACCCGGAAGGACCCGCGGGTGAACGACAGGTCGTTGCGGGTGTACTGCACGTCGACCAGCAGCCTCAGAAGGGCGTCGCGCGGAACCTCCACACCGACCTCCAGCTGCACCGAGCGGTCGAGGTACGACTGCGGGGTGCCGAGGCCGTAGATGCACGACACGGACGCCACCACGACCACGTCGCGCCGCGAGAGCAGGCTCGACGTCGCGGAGTGCCGCAGACGCTCGACGTCGTCGTTGATCGACGAATCCTTCTCGATGTAGGTGTCGGTCTGCGCGATGTACGCCTCGGGCTGGTAGTAGTCGTAGTACGAGACGAAGTACTCGACGGAGTTGTTGGGCAGCATGTCGCGCAACTCATTGGCCAACTGCGCGGCGAGTGTCTTGTTGGGCGCCATCACCAACGTGGGTCGCTGCACCTTCTCGATCAGCCACGCCGTGGTCGCCGACTTACCGGTACCGGTGGCGCCGAGCAGGACCACGTCCTTCTCACCCGCGTTGATCCGCCGTTCCAAATCCGCGATCGCCGTCGGCTGGTCGCCGGCCGGTTTGTGGTCGCTGACGACCTCGAAACGCGCCTCCGATCGCTCGATCTCCCCGATGGGACGGAACTCGGAATGTGCCACCACGGGGTGCTCGGATGCAAACGCCATGCAACCAGGGTAGGCCGGGGGACCGACAAACTTCCCGGGCGATCTCCGTCGGCTGAAAAATCGCGGTAGGTTCCCTGCCATGGCAGGCGCGACTCACGACATCCACCCACCGAAGGTCGAGTACTTCGACCTCCGCGATCACACCAACACCGACCCCAAGGGTTTCGTCCGTCACGTCGACCACTACCGCGTCGAGCCGTGGGGGCTGTACATGGCACGCACCGCCGACCACCGGCAGTTCCACTACCTGGAGTCGTGGCTGCTCCCCGACCTGGGGCTGCGCGCGTCGATCTTCCATTACCACCCCTACCACCAGCGCGATCAGGACCACTACGTCGACATCGGCACGTTCACCCGCGGCGAGAACGTGTGGAAGTCGGAGGACCACTACCTGGATCTGGTCATCCGCACCGGCCGCGACACCGAACTCCTCGACGTCGACGAACTGATGGAGGCGCACCGCGCCGGCCTGCTCGACGCCGCAACGGCCGAGCAGGCGATCCTCGCCGCCACCACGGCGATCGACGGAATCGCCGCACACGGCCACGACCTCGGCGGCTGGCTGGCCTCGATCGGCATGCCGATCGACTGGCGGTGACCTACGCGCTCCAGCCGGTTCGCTCGGCCCACTCCCATGCCCGGTGATACGCGCGGTCGAACCACGGGCTCTTCGCGTCGACGTAGGCGGTGATCGCGTCCTGATAGTCGGTGTGACCGGCCGCCTTCTCCGCCGCGGCCTCCTTGACCGCGAGATACTCGGCGCGGGCGTCGGTGTCCGCGCGGAGCCAGTCCCGGAACACGAGCGCGAACTGCTGCCCGGGCCACCCGTCGACCCGGAGATGGATGTTCACGGGCCGCCCCGGGTCGGCGCCGCCGTGGATTCGCTTGCCCCACAGAGCCGGATCGGTCTCGCCGCCCTGATACGAGGGCTTCGGGTCGTCGGCGGTGATGTGCTCGATGCGGGGGAACCCGGCGCCTGCGAGTGATTCCGCGAGTTCGTCCGCGACCTCGAGGTTCGCGACCGTCACCTGGACGTCGAGGACGTCCTTGGCAGGCAACCCCTCCACGGCCGTCGACCCGATGTGGTCGATCCGGACGGCGCGGTCGCCGCACACCAGCCGCAACCGGGCGATCAACCGGTCGGCCTGGGCAGGCCACTGCGGATTCGGCGACGCGAGTTCGGGCAGGACGCGGACGACGGTCCGCGTGCGGATGTTGGACTCGAAGGGCACGAGACGCTCGGCCCACAGTGCCCGGACCTCCGGTTCGAGCGCACCCGGGGCGCCGCTGTTGTCGAGCCGGACGTCGGCCGCCGCCCGCCGTTGATCGTCGTCCGCCTGGGCTGCGATCCGCGCCCGCGCGTCGGTCTCGGACATCCCCCGCGATCCGACGAGTCGCTGCACCCGGTCCTCGGCGTCGACGAACACGACGACGACCAGGTGGAACGCGGCACCCATCCCGCCCTCGACCAGCAGCGGAATGTCCTGGACGAGCACGGCGTCCTCCGGCGCCGACTCGATCGTCTCGGTGGTGCGCGCCCCGACCAGCGGGTGGACGATGGAATTCAGCGCCAGCCGCGATTCTTCGTCGGCGAAGGCGCGCGCCGCCAGGGCCGGCCGGTCGAGCGCGCCGTCCGCCGTCAGGATTTCCTCGCCGAACCGGTCGACGAGGGCAGCGAGGCCGGGAGTTCCGGGTTCGACGACCTCCCGCGCGATCACATCGGCGTCGACGATCACTGCCCCGAGTTCGGCGAGGACCTTCGACACGGTGGACTTACCGGCTCCTATGCCTCCAGTGAGGCCGATTCTCAACACGCCCCCCAGTGTGGCACCCGCCCGCAACGACGACACACGTCCCTCGCCGATCTCCATCCTCTTCCCGCTCAGCAGACTCACCTGCCCCAAATACCACAGAAGTCCGACACGTTCGGTTATGTTCGAGCGAACGCACCGACCTGCACCTTCTCCAAGAAGAGGAACGCCATGCGCGATCACCGCAACCAGTTCGGTCGGCACCGCCTCGGCATTGCAGGCGGGGTGCATTGCATCGAGATCCCCGAGGTGGCCTCCGCGCTCGCCGAGCATCGCCGGACCTGGCTCACGACACTCATCAGCCACGGCAGACACAGCTTCGCGACGATGCGCAAGCGCGCCGAGGTACAGTCCTCGTCCGGTTACTGGATTCCCGCAACCGCGAACTGAGCGCCCGAGCACCACCCACGCACTGTGGCCCGACCTCCGAAGAGGTTGGGCCACAGTCATATTCAACGCAGTCACAGTGAGGGGTCCCGCAACGGCGAAACCCCGCCCCTGCAGCGCAGGGACGGGGTGTTCGGCTGTGCCTGACGAGTCAGGCGGACGTACTAGGCGTTGCCCGACAGCTTCTCGCGCAGAGCGGCGAGCTGTGCGTCGCTGGCCAGCGATCCACCGGCAGACTCGGACGACGAGGAGCTGGAGGACGAAGCGGCGTCGGCGTCGCCGGCACCCGACTCGGACGAGTAGCCGGCAGCAGCGGTGGCAGCCTCGGCGGCCTCGTCTGCAGCGGTCTTCTCCATCTGAGCGGTGTGCATCTTGTGACGACGCTCAGCCTCGGCGTAGCGGTTCTCCCACTCTTCACGCTGCTTGTCGAAGCCCTCGAGCCATTCGTTGGTCTCGGGATCGAAGCCCTCGGGGAAGATGTAGTTGCCCTGCTCGTCGTAGCTGTCCGCCATGCCGTACTTGGACGGATCGAACTCGGCGTTGTAGTCCTCGTTGGCCTGCTTCAGCGACAGCGAGATGCGACGACGCTCCAGGTCGATGTCGATGACCTTGACGAGTGCATCGTCGTTGACGCCGACAACCTGATCCGGAACCTCCACGTGGCGCTCGGCCAGCTCGGAGATGTGGACGAGGCCTTCGATTCCCTCTTCGACGCGCACGAAGGCACCGAACGGAACCAGCTTCGTGACCTTGCCGGGCACGATCTGGCCGATGGCGTGCGTGCGGGCGAACTGACGCCACGGGTCTTCCTGGGTGGCCTTGAGCGACAGGGAGACGCGCTCGCGGTCCAGGTCGACGTCGAGAACCTCGACGGTGACCTCGGTGCCGACCTCGACAACCTCGGACGGGTGGTCGATGTGCTTCCAGGACAGCTCGGACACGTGCACCAGGCCGTCGACGCCGCCCAGGTCCACGAAGGCACCGAAGTTGACGATGGAGGACACGACGCCCTTGCGGACCTGACCCTTCTGCAGCTGGTGCAGGAACTCGCTGCGAACCTCGGACTGCGTCTGCTCGAGCCATGCGCGGCGCGAGAGGACGACGTTGTTGCGGTTCTTGTCGAGCTCGATGATCTTGGCCTCGATCTCCTTGCCGACGTACGGCTGCAGATCGCGGACACGGCGCATCTCGACGAGCGAAGCGGGAAGGAAGCCACGCAGGCCGATGTCGAGGATCAGGCCGCCCTTGACGACCTCGATGACGGTGCCCTTGACGGCCTCGTCCTTCTCCTTGAGCTCCTCGATGGTGCCCCAGGCACGCTCGTACTGAGCGCGCTTCTTCGACAGGATCAGTCGGCCTTCCTTGTCCTCCTTGGTGAGGACGAGAGCTTCGACCTCATCGCCCACGGAGACGACCTCGTTGGGGTCGACGTCGTGCTTGATGGAGAGCTCACGGGAAGGGATGACGCCTTCGGTCTTGTAACCGATGTCGAGCAGGACCTCGTCACGATCGACCTTGACGATGGTGCCTTCGACGATGTCGCCATCGTTGAAGTACTTGATCGTTGCGTCGATGGCGGCGAGGAAGTCCTCGGCGGAGCCGATGTCGTTGACGGCTACCTGCGGCGAGGTCACGGTGGTGGAGGGCATGTGTTGAGTTGCTCCGGACGGGTTGTGGTCGGTTGATGGTGTTCTGTCGGACAAGCAACCTGACCCGACGAAACATTCCCGCCGAATCAGATCACCGCAAGCGCAAGGAACGACACCCGACTGGAACCGAACAAACTCGAACTGAACCGAATCCGATGCCGCACACATAGACACTCGCGTGCAATAGGCTACGCGCCCGTGGGCAAGCTGGGCAAACCCGGGCACGTTCCCACGCTCTACTCTGGTGCCCATGCCCGAGCCTCGCCCGTCCGATTCTCCTCTCTCCGCCGAAGACGACCGCCACGGCACCGCCAACAGCGTCCTCGGAACGTCGGGGGTGAGCCGCGTCCGCGTCGACTCCGAGTCCAGCGAACGCGCGAGTCGCGCCTGGTGGGACGCCGATGCGGACGACTACCACCGCACCCACGGCGAGTTCCTCGGCGTGGACTCGTCCGAGGGTGAGTTCGTCTGGTGCCCGGAGGGGCTCCACGAAGGCGACTACCACCTCCTCGGCGACGTCGCGGGCAAGGACGTCCTCGAGGTGGGCTGCGGTTCCGCACCCTGCGCGCGGTGGCTGGCCGGACAGGGCGCCCGGGCCGTGGGGCTCGATCTGTCCATGTCGATGCTGGCCCGCGGGGTCGAGGCCATGCGGGCGGGCGGCCCGACGGTGCCGCTCGTTCACGCGGGAGCCGAGCACCTCCCCTTCGCCGACGCGAGCTTCGACGTCGCATGTTCGGCTTTTGGGGCAGTTCCGTTCGTGGCGGACTCACAGCAGGTGATGCGTGAGGTGGCCCGCGTCCTTCGACCCGGCGGGTTGTGGGTGTTCGCCGTCAACCACCCGATCCGCTGGATCTTTCCGGACGATCCGGGTCCGCGCGGGCTCACCGCCTCGCTCCCCTACTTCGACCGCACGCCGTACGTGGAGGTCGACGGCGACGGCGTCCCCACGTACGTCGAGCACCACCGGACCATCGGCGACCGGGTCCGCGAGATCGTCGCGGCGGGGCTGGAGGTGCGCGACATCATCGAGCCGGAGTGGCCCGAGTGGCTCGACCGGGAATGGGGGCAGTGGAGCCCGCTGCGGGGACAGATCTTCCCCGGCACCGCCATCTTCAGTTGCCGCAAGCCGTGAGTACTTGTTAACCGCCGGCGGTTAACAAGTACTCACGGGACCGGAGGCCGGCTAGAGCAGTTTCGACAAGAACAACTTCGTGCGGTCGTGCTGCGGATTGGCGAGCAGCTCACGGGGATTCCCCGATTCGACGACGACACCGGCATCCATGAACACCAGCTGGTCTGCCACCTCGCGGGCGAAACCCATCTCGTGGGTGACGACGACCATGGTCATGCCGCCCGCCGCGAGATCCTTCATCACGGTGAGCACCTCCCCGACCAACTCCGGATCGAGGGCGGACGTCGGCTCGTCGAAGAGCATCAGCTTGGGGTCCATCGCCAGCGCCCGGGCGATGGCGACCCGCTGCTGCTGACCGCCCGACAACTGCGCGGGGTACGCGTCCGCCTTCTCACTCAGGCCCACCTGGTCGAGGAGATCCCGTGCCCGTTCGAGCGCCTTCTTCCTGCTCAGCTTCTTCACCTGGATGGGCGCCTCGATGATGTTCTCCAGCGCAGTCCGGTGCGGGAATAGATTGAAGTGCTGGAAGACCATCCCGATGTCCCGGCGCTGCTTCGCTGCCGCCCTCGGGTGGAGTTCGTAGAGCTTGCCGCCCCGCTCCGAGTACCCGACGATCTCGCCGTCGACGTACAGCCTGCCGGCGTTGACCTGCTCGAGGTGATTGATGCACCGCAGGAACGTCGACTTCCCCGAGCCGGACGGCCCGACCAGGCACAGCACCTGGCCGGGGTCGATCTCCAGCGACACACCCTTGAGCACCTTCAGCGCCCCGAAGTTCTTGCAGACCCGGTCCGCCTTGACCATCGGCGTCATTTTCGCTCCCCTCCGGGTGTGTCGGGCAGGGTCTCGGGACCGGGTTCGATCACCAGCGGCTTGCCCTGCGCGTCGGCGAGCGCCTGCAGTTGCCGCGGGGTGAGTTTGCGGGACGCACCCTTCGAGTAGTACCGCTCCAGGTAGAACTGGCCGATCATGAGCAGGCTCGTGATGGCGAGGTACCAGGTGGCGGCCACCATCAGCAGCGGGATGGGCTGGAAGTTCGCGCCCGAGATGTCCCTGGCACGTCCGTACAACTCCAGGCTGTACGGCACCGCCGTGACCAGCGAGGTCGTCTTCAGCATGCTGATCAACTCGTTGCCGGTGGGCGGAATGATCACCCGCATGGCCTGCGGCAGCACCGTGCGGCGCATGGTCTGCGACCACGTCATGCCGAGTGCCACCGACGCCTCGGTCTGCCCCTCGGCGACCGAGTTCACGCCGGCGCGGACGATCTCGGCCATGTACGCGGCCTCGTTCAGTCCCAGCCCGATCACCGCGAACAGGAACGCCGCGTTGATTCCCTGCAGGTCGATGTGCACGAACTGGTGAACGAACGGGATCCCCAGATCCAACTGCTTGTAGATGGACGGGAACAGCCCCCAGAACACCAACTGCACGTAGACCGGGGTGCCGCGGAAGATCCACAGGTACCCCCACGACGCCGCCTTCAGAACCGGGTTCGGCGACAGCCGCATGACGGCGAGGACGACACCCAGGATGATGGCGATGGCCATCGACAGGATCGTCAGCTGGATGGTGTTCCACGCCGCCGCCGAGATCCGCGCATCGAACAGGTAGCGGGCGTAGATGTCCCAGCGGTACGCCTCGTTGGTACGCGCACCGTTGACGAACAGCACCAGCAGCAGACCGACGACGATCGCGGCGATCCACCGGCCGGGCCGCCGCAGCGGGATCGCCTTGATCGGTTCCGGTTCCTGGCCCGTCTCGGTGCCGGACCGGTCCGGAGCCTTCTCCACGTCAGACACTCGTCAACCGCTCAGCTCGTGGCGCCGTTGATCTGAGACGTGGTGATGACGCCCGCCTCGACACCCCAGTTCTCCGCGATCGTCCGGTAGGTGCCGTCGTCGATGAGGTGCTGCAGCGCCTGCTGCAGGGTCTGCGCGAGGGGCGAGCCCTTCGCGACGGGCCAGCCGTACGGCGCGGCGTCGAAGACCTCGCCCGCAGCCTCGATCTTGCCATCGCTCTGCTTGATCGCGTACGCGGTGACGGGCGAGTCGGCGGACATCGCGTCGACCTTGCCGAGAGCGACGGCGTTGGCCGCGTCGTCCTGGCTGTCGAACTTCACGATCTCGATCGGCGGCTTACCGGCGGCGACGCACGCGGCGCTCTTGGCGGGCACCTCCTCGAGATCCTCGATGGTGGTGGTCTGCACGCCCACCCGAAGGCCGCACGCGTTGTTGGGGTCGACGGACTTCCCGGCGGGCTGCGCCCACTGCACTCCGGCGCTGAAGTAGGTGGTGAAGTCGACCGACTGCTCGCGTTCCTTGGTGTCCGTGAACGACGACATTCCCATGTCGTAGCTGCCGGCCTGGATCGACGGGATGATCTTGTCGAAGTCCGCCTCGGTGTACTCCGGTGTCACGCCGAGGACTTTGCTCACGGCGTCCACGAGGTCGACGTCGAAGCCGACGATCTTCCCGCTCGGATCCTTGAACTCGTTGGGCGAGTAGGGAATGTTGACGCCGACGATGATCTTGCCGGACGAGGCGATCTTCTCCGGCAGGGTCGCCGCGATGGCATCCACCTTGTCGACTTCCACGGCGACGGTGTCTTCTCCGGACGGCGAGCCGCCGCCCTCGGTGTTGCTGGCGCAGCCGGCGAGCAGCAGGGCACTGCCACCCGCCAGCGCACAGATGGTGCGGGCCACTCGGCCTCGCGCGAAGACGGATCGACCAGACACTGGCATGTCCTCCAAGAATCGTGGTGCACCGAGCGAGCTACGGCGACGGAGAACTCTCGAACTCCGAATAGTCGAACGGTAGGTCACGACACCCGCAACTGCGGACGTCGTTACCGAACATTAACGGCCTGACCCGGCCCGTGGCGGCGGTTTCAGCGACGCAGTGTCCGGGCGAGGACGGTCTCGGTGAACTCGCTGGTCGACGCGAGTCCACCCAGGTCAGCCGTGGCGACTCCGGAGGCGATCGTCGCACGGACCGCCTCCCGGATACGGTGGGCCGCACCGCCCAGATGCCGGTCGGCGCGGCGGTCCCCGAGCCACTCGAGCATCATCGCGGCCGACAGCATCAGGGCTGTCGGATTGGCCCGGTTGCGGCCCGCGATGTCGGGGGCGGCTCCGTGCGCCGCCTGCGCCATCACCTTGGTCTCGGAACTGTTGATCGACGGCGCCGTGCCGAGCGAGCCCGACAGCTCGCCCGTCAGGTCCGACAGGATGTCGCCGAACATGTTCTCCGTCACCACGACGTCGAAGTCGCGCCCCCTGCGGACGAGGTGCGCGGTCATGGCGTCGACGTGCTCGTCGTCGATCCGCACGTCCGGGTAGTGGCTCTCCCCCACCTCCCGGCAGACGTCGCGGAACAGTCCAGTGGTCATCGTCAGCACGTTGGCCTTGTGCACGATCGTGACGTGGCGACTCCGCGTACGCGCCAGTGCGAATGCGATGTGCGCGATGCGCTCACACGCCCGCCTCGTCACGACGCCGACGGCCAGGGCCACGTCGGGAGTCGGCATGAACTCGCCGCTGCCGGCGAACATGTTGCGGTCCGCGTACAAGCCTTCGGTGTTCTCCCGCACGATCACGAGGTCCATGTCCGGCACCGTCGAGGCGACGCCCTCAAGCGAGCGCGCGGGGCGGATGTTGGCGAACAGATCGAAACGCTTGCGCACCACCCCGCCGGGGGTCAGTCTGCCGCGGAACGGCTCCGGGTAGGCGGCGCTGTCGTGCGGACCGAGGATCCAGGCATCGAGTTCGTCGAGCGCGGACAGCGTGGAGTCGGGGATCGGCGTTCCGTGCGACTCGATGGCGCCGAGGCCGAGCGGCAGTTCCACCCAGTCGACGTCGCCGCCTCCCGCCGCGGTGACCGCGGACGAGACCACCCGCCGGGTTGCCGGAACGATCTCGTGACCGATGCCGTCGCCGGGGAGCACCCCGATCCGGGTACCGGAAATGTTTGCCGTAGCACCGCTCATGAGGCCATCATTGCCTACCATGGTCCAGTCGGTGGAACTGCTGTTCGACGAAGCGACCGACGTCGCGGTGCGCGCCGAGTGGCAACGCCTGTGGGATGCGGGGATGCCCAGCCGCACCCGGGTTCGCGCCGAATCGAATCGGCCCCACATCACCCTGTTCGTGGCACGCCACATCCCGCCCGAGATCGACGAACTACTGGGCCGCCGGATCGCGACGCCCTCGTTCCACATCCGGCTGGGCGGGCTCGTGATGTTCGGCGGCAGGCACGTCACACTGTCCCGGTTGGTGGTGCCGTCGAAGGCCCTGCTGTCCCTGCACCGCAGCGTGTTCGATCTCGCGGAACACGCCACGGAGGTGACGCCGCACATCCGCCCCGGCGAATGGACGCCGCACGTGACCCTCGCGCGGCGACTGCCTGCGGATCAGATTCCGGAGGCCGCGCGGTTGCTCGACGGCGGCGACATCGTCGGCCGGGCGTCGGTGGTGCGCCGGTGGGACGGGGACGCCAAGCGCGAGTGGGTGGTCACGGCACCCCCGTGATCACGGCGTGTGCGCGGTGAGTGTGGCGGCGGCCTTGCGCGAAGACCGTTGGGTGACAAAGAGGGAACCCGCGGCCCAGGCGAGCGCCGTGCCCGCGTACCGGACCGCCGGGTTTCCTCTCAAAACCGGAAGTCTCCGTGCTGGATGGCTTCGTTGTGGGTGTCGGGCGTGCGGCCGGCGAGCGCCAGCGCGTCGAGCGCCAGGAACACGAGGAGTACCACGACCAGGATTGTCATGCATTCAGCCTGGTTGCCCCGGCCTCCGAACAAAAGTGGCAGAAACGACATAGTTGATCGTTTTTCTGCCATTATGGATGTGTGCTGAACAAGGTCGTCGTGCCCCTCATGCCGCTCACCGAGGCGTTCGAACTCGGCGTCGCCTGCGAGGTGTTCGGTTTCGACCGATCCGACGACGGCCTGCCCACCTACGACTTCTCCCTCGTCGCCGGCTCGCCGGAACCCATCCGCACCCGTTTCGGATACGGCATCGACGTCCCGTACGACCTCGACCGGCTCGACGATGCCGACCTCATCGTCGTCCCCGCAGGCGGCACCTACGCCGAGGAGGACGGCTCCTACCTGTGCGCGAAGGAGCCCGCCCCGCACATGGATCCCCTCCTCGGCAAACTCCGGGCCGCGGTGGACCGCGGCGCCAAGGTCGCCAGCCTGTGCAGCGGCGCGTTCGTGCTCGGAGCCGCCGGACTGCTGGACGGACGCAAGTGCACCACCCACTGGCGGCACGCCCGGCGGCTCGCCGAACTCCACCCGGCGGCCACCGTCGACCCGAATGTTCTCTACGTCGACGACGATCCGGTCCTCACCAGCGCCGGCACCGCCGCCGGCATCGATCTGTGCCTGCACATCGTGCGCAAAGAACAAGGCAGCAAGGTGGCCAACGTGATCGCCCGGCGCATGGTCGTCCCGCCGCACCGCGACGGCGGCCAGGCCCAGTACGTGGCGATGCCGCTGCCGTCGACGACGATCGACACCCTCGGGCCGCTACTCGACTGGATGACCGAACACCTCGCCCTCGACCTCACGGTGACCGCGGTGGCCGCCAAGGCCAACATGTCGCCCCGGACGTTCGCGCGACGATTCCAGACCGAGACCGGGACCACCCCGGCCCGCTGGCTCGGCGACCAGCGGGTGCTGGCCGCGCAGCACCTGCTCGAGAACTCGGACCTCTCGGTCGACGTGATCGCCGAACGCGTCGGCTTCGGCGGTGGCGCGGTGCTGCGGCAGCATTTCCTGCGGCTGCGCCACACCACCCCGCAGGCGTACCGCCGCACGTTCCGCGACACGGAGCGCACCGGCTGAGAAACCCGCAGGGAAGAATCGACGGCGACGCGGCGTTGCACAGGCAGACCCACCGATCGAAAGGACCCTCGTGGCCACCAAGACTCTGACTCAGCAGAACTTCGACGAGACCGTGACCGGCAACGACGTCGTTCTGGTCGACTTCTGGGCATCGTGGTGCGGACCGTGCCGCTCGTTCGCCCCCACCTTCGAGGCCTCGTCGGAGCAACACCCCGACGTCGTGCACGCCAAGGTCGACACCGAGGCGGAGCAGGGCATCGCCGCGGCCGCGAACATCCGCTCGATCCCGACCATCATGGCGTTCCGCGAGGGTGTGCTGGTGTTCAGTCAGCCGGGTGCGCTGCCGCCCGCGGCGCTCGAGGATCTTCTCACGCAGGTCAAGGCCCTCGACATGGACGAGGTGCGCAAGCAGATCGCCGAGCAGGCCCCCGCCGAATAAGGCGGAGGACCGCCGCGGCCGAACCGAGCGGACGACCGCCGCCGCCTAGTGCGCGGCGGCGTCCCAGCTGCGACCGGTGCCGACGGACACGTCGAGCGGCACCGACAGTTCGATGGCCGAGGCCATCTTGTCGCGGACCAGCTGTTCCACCCGGTCCCGTTCCGTTTCGACGACCTCGAGCACCAGTTCGTCGTGCACCTGCAGCAGCATGCGCGACTTCAGGCCCGCCTCACGCAGTGAGCGCTGCACGTCGATCATCGCGACCTTGATGATGTCGGCGGCCGTGCCCTGGATGGGGGCGTTGAGCGCGGCCCGCTCGGCGACCTCCCGCCGCTGCCGGTTGTCGCTGGTGAGGTCGGGCAGGTAGCGGCGGCGCCCGTACAGCGTCGACGTGTAGCCGTCCTTGCGGGCCTGTTCGACGACCTCGTGCAGGTAGTCACGCACCCCACCGAACCGGGCGAAGTACGCCTCCATCTGCGATTTGGCCTCTTCGGTCGAGATCTTGAGCTGCGCCGCCAGACCGAACGCGCTGAGCCCGTACGCCAGCCCGTACGACATCGCCTTCACGCGGCGGCGCAGTTCGGGGGTGACCTCCTCGATCGGCACGCCGAACGCGCGCGCGCCGACGAAACTGTGCAGGTCCTCGCCGGTGTTGAACGCCTCGATCAGCCCCTCGTCGCCGGACACGTGCGCCATGATCCGCATCTCGATCTGGCTGTAGTCGGCGGTCAGCAGCGAGTCGAAGCCCTCCCCGACGACGAACCCGTCGCGGATCTGTCGGCCCGCGTCCGTGCGCACCGGGATGTTCTGCAGGTTGGGCTCGGTGGACGACAGCCGGCCGGTGGCGGCGACCGTCTGGTTGAACGTCGTGTGGATCCGCCCGTCCTCGGCGACCGTCTTCAGCAGACCGTCGACGGTCACCTTCAGCCGTGTCGCATCGCGGTGCGCGAGAAGGTGCTCGAGGAACGGGTGCGACGTCTTCTCGAACAGGTTCTGCAGCGCCTCGGCGTCCGTCGTGTAGCCGGTCTTTGTCTTCTTCGTCTTGGGCATCTCCAGCTCGTCGAACAGCACGACCTGCAGCTGCTTGGGTGACCCGAGGTTGATCTGCTTGCCGATGACCCCGTAGGCCGCCTCCGCCGCCTCGGACACCTCGGCCGCGAACCGGCTCTGCAGGTCGTGCAGATGGTCGCCGTCGACGGCGATACCGGACGCCTCGATGTCGGCCAGCACCGCCAGCAGAGGCAGCTCCATCTCGGACAGCAGGGCCGTCGACTCGATGTTCTCGAGTTCCGTGTCGAGCGCCGCCGCGAGGTCGAGGACGGCGCGGGCACTGAGGATCTCGGCCTCGGCGGCTTCGGCGTCGACCTGATCCGCGTCGTCGAGCAGCGACAGCTGCTCCTGCCCGGTCTCCTCCACTCGCAGTTCCCTGCGCAGGTAGCGCAGCGACAGGTCGTCGAGGTTGAACGTCCGCTGGCCCGGGCGCACCAGGTACGCCGCCAGCGCGGTGTCGCTGGTGAGACCGCCGAGCACCCAGCCGCGTCCGCGCAGCGCGTGCATCGCCCACTTGGCCTCGTGCAGGGCCTTCGGCTGGGTCGCGTCCGCGAGCCAGTCGCCGAGCGCCTTCTCGTCCTCCGGGGTGGCGGACGCGGTGGCGATGTACGCGCCCTCGCCGTCGGCGGACGCGATCGCGATCGCCGTCACGTCACCGCCGTACGGGGTGCGGGTGCCGACCACCGACACACCGGACCGCTCGCCCGCCGACGCGTGCGCCGACAGCCAGTCCCCGACTGCGCCGGGGTCGAGCGCGCTGCCGCGCACCTCGAAGCCTTCCTCCGCCTCGGCTTCGACCGGGGCGAGCGTGGCGAACAGCCGGTCGCGCAGCACCTTGAACTCGAGGTCGTCGAACAGCGCGTGGATCTTCTCCCGATCCCACTGCGCGAGCATCAGCTGGTCCGGGGTGTACGGCAACGGGACGTCCCGCACCATCTCGGTGAGCTCCCGGTTGAGCAGGACGTTCGGCAGGTTCTCCCGCAACGCGTCACCGACCTTCCCGCGAACCTTGTCGACGTTGTCGACCAGGCCGACGAGGTCGCCGTATTCCTTGATCCACTTGGTGGCGGTCTTCTCCCCCACCCCGGGGATGCCCGGCAGGTTGTCGCTCGGGTCGCCGCGCAGGGCCGCGAAGTCGGGGTACTGCGCAGGTGTGAGCCCGTACTTCTCCTCGACCGCCGCGGGCGTGAACCGGGTGAGGTCCGAGACGCCCTTCTTCGGGTAGAGCACCGTCACCCCGTCGGTGACCAGCTGGAGCGAGTCCCGGTCACCGGTCACCACGAGAACGCGGTACCCGAGCACCTCCGCCTGGGTGGTGAGCGTGGCGATGATGTCGTCGGCCTCGAAGCCCTCCTCGGCCATCACCGGGATGCCCAGGGCACCGAGGACGTCCTTGGTGATCTCGACCTGCCCCTTGAACTCGTCCGGAGCCTTGCTGCGATTGGCCTTGTACTCGGGGAACTTCTCGGCCCGGAACGTCTGCCGGGACACGTCGAACGCCGCCGCCACATGGGTGGGCTGTTCGTCGCGCAACAGGTTGATCAACATCGACGTGAACCCGTAGACCGCGTTGGTGACCTGACCGCTGTGCGTCTTGAAGTTCTCGGCGGGCAGGGCGTAGAACGCGCGGAAGGCCAGCGAATGGCCGTCGAGCAGCATCAGGGTGGGGCGATCGTCGGACGGCGCGGCTGCGCCGGACGCGGGGGACGTGGTGGACCGGGGGGTGGTTGCAGGGCTCACGGTTGCCCAGTCTAGGGAGCGGATCCGACACCGATCAGCCGGATGGTTCGATACCCAACCGAAACGTGCCGGAAATCCGAGAACCCCATTTCGCGCGACCGGAGCCGTTAGAGTCCGGAAATTGCGGCACGGGCGGTAGCCCTGCCCGTCGCCGCACGTTCCTGACCGACTACACGTCCCCGGAGGACCTGCGTGGCCCCAACCGTGAGGAAGCGACTCCCAGCAGTGAGGACGCGACCGACATCCGCGAGGAAACACACGAGACGAGGTCCGGTCACCCGGCGACTCGGCCGTGCGTTCGTCCTCGTCCTGCTCGGCCTCGTCGCGGCGATCGCCTTCGGCGGTCCCGCGGCGGCGCAGGAACCCACGCCACCACCCCCGCCGACCGCGACCAGTGCGCAACCGGCGCCACCGGCCGACGCGGTGCGGGTCAGCGGCAACCTCAACAACGCCGGAGAACGGCTCGCGGACGTCGAGGTGCGCGCCCTCGACGCCTCGGGCACCGAGGTGGCCAAGGCGACGTCGGAGTCGAACGGCCACTGGGAACTCCAGGTCGCGCCCGGCACGTACACGTTCGAGATCGTCGCGGACTCCCTGCCCGACGACGTCAGCGTGCAGGGCACGGTGGAGCGTGAAGTGGTGGCCGGCCGCGCCAACACGGTGATCTTCTCGTTCGGTGAGGCCCGGACCGGTTCCGGGGTCCCGTTCTACGAGAAGCTGATTCGGCAGACCATCGACGGGCTGCGGTTCGGTCTCGTCATCGCCATCGCCGGCGTCGGGCTCAGCCTGATCTACGGCACCACCGGCCTGACGAACTTCGCGCACGGCGAACTCGTCACCCTCGGCGCGGTCGCGGCGTGGGTGATCAACGTGACGCTCGGTGTGCAGCTGATCCCGGCCACCGTCCTCGCGGTGTTCGTGGGGATCCTGATCGGCCTGCTGAACAATGCCGCGATCTGGAAACCGCTTCGAAAACGCAAGACCGGTCTGATAGCCCAGCTGGTGGTGTCGATCGGGCTCGCGATCTCCCTGCGCTACCTGATCCTGATCTTCTTCTCCGATCGCGCGGAGCCGTTCGTCGACTACCAGGCCCAGGTGGAGCGGCACTGGGGGCCGATCGCGATCACCGACGCCAACCTCGTGTGCATCGGCATCAGCCTCGTCGTCCTCGTCGGAGTGGCCCTGCTGCTGCAGAAGACGCGCATCGGCAAGGCCATGCGCGCGGTGTCCGACAACCGCGACCTGGCGGCGTCCTCCGGCATCGACGTGGAACGGGTGATCCGCTTCGTGTGGGGGCTCGGCGGCGGCCTGGCCGCGCTCGGCGGCGTCCTGTTCGGCATCTCCGAACTCGGCGGCCGCGTGCAGTGGGAGATGGGTTTCAAACTCCTGCTGCTGATGTTCGCCGGCATCACGCTCGGCGGGCTCGGCACCGCCTACGGCGCGCTGCTCGGCTGCGTGATCGTCGGCCTGCTCGTCCAGCTGTCGACGCTGGTGATCAACCCCGACCTCAAGTACATCGGAGGACTGCTCATCTTGATCGTCATCCTGGTCGTCCGGCCTCAGGGCATTCTCGGCAGCCGGCAAAGGATCGGGTGAGGGCATGGACATCACAGGAGCACTCCAGGTCTCGCTCGCCCAGCTGATCGGCCCGTCGGCGATCTTCTACGCGCTGCTGGCGATCGGCCTCAACCTGCACTTCGGCTACGCCGGGCTGCTGAACTTCGGTCAGATCGGTTTCGCACTCCTCGGCGGCTACGGCGTCGGGATCATGACCGTCACCTACCAGCAGCCACTGTGGGTCGGCATCCTCGTCGGTCTCGCCGCCGCCGGACTGCTCGCCGTCGTCCTCGG
Source organism: Rhodococcus sp. NPDC057529 (assembly GCF_042802055.1). Taxonomy (NCBI): domain Bacteria; kingdom Bacillati; phylum Actinomycetota; class Actinomycetes; order Mycobacteriales; family Nocardiaceae; genus Rhodococcus; species Rhodococcus sp. NPDC057529. The sequence goes on along the minus strand of NZ_JBHVEY010000021.1, from coordinate 104,749 downwards.
TATCCCGACGCTCCGATTGCGCGCGGACTACCTCGCCATCGTCACGATCGCCGCGTCCGAGATCCTGCGGCTGATATTCCGCTCCACCGCTTCGGATTCGATCACCGGCTCCACCAACGGCCTGTTCGGCTTCGCCGATCCGTTCACCACACTCAGCCCGTTCGACTCCGGCAAGCAGTACAACTTCCTCGGCGTGAAGTTCTACGGCGACGACCTGTGGTCGATGGTCGTCGGCTGGACTCTCGTCCTGGTGCTGTGCGGGTTCGTGTACCTCCTCACGCACAGCCCGTGGGGCCGCGTCCTCAAGGCCGTCCGCGAGGACGAGGACGCCGCGCGCGCCCTCGGCAAGAACGTTTTCGTCTACAAGATGCAGGCCCTCGTCCTCGGCGGCATGATCGGCGGGCTCGGCGGTGTGTTCAACGCACTGCAGACCAAGTCGATCAACCCCGACTTCTACTCCACCGCCCAGACGTTCTTCGCGTTTGGCGCCCTCATCCTCGGCGGCGCGGCCACCGTCTTCGGACCGGTGGTCGGCGCGATGCTGTTCTGGTTCCTGCTGGCCATCCCGGACGCCTTGCTGCGCCAGGCCATCTCCGGTCCGGATCCGCTGCTGCCGCTGACGGAACAGCAGGTCGGGGCCATGCGGTTCGTCCTGCTCGGCATCATGATCGCGGTACTCATGATCTTCCGGCCGCAGGGCATACTGGGCAACAAGCGGGAGGTGCAGCTCAATGCCTGACCACAGACTGCCGGATCATCTGCAGACCGACACCGTGCTCACCACCGAGCAACGGGCGTCGATCTTCACCGACGTCCCGCACTCCCCCGGCGCCTCCAAACCCGACCCGATCCTCCTCGTCGACAACGTGTCCCGGACGTTCGGCGGTCTCAAGGCCGTCGACGTGGCGCATCTGGAGATCCAGCGCGGCTGCATCACCGGACTGATCGGCCCGAACGGAGCCGGGAAGACCACCCTGTTCAACCTGCTCACCGGTTTCGACAGGCCGGACAGCGGCACGTGGTCCATGGACGGCCAATCGCTCGGCCGGATGTATCCGCACCAGGTGGCCCGTCGCGGCGTCGTCCGCACGTTCCAGCTGACGAAGGCGCTGTCGAAGCTGACGGTGCTCGACAACGTGCGGCTCGGCGCCACCGGGCAACGCGGCGAGAGGATCGTCAACACTCTGCTGCCGTGGACGTGGAAGGCGCAGGAACGCGCGGTCACCGAACGGGCGAACGAACTGCTCGCGCGGTTCAAGCTCGACACCAAATCCGACGATCTCGCCGGTTCGCTGTCCGGCGGTCAGCGCAAACTGCTCGAGATGGCGCGGGCGCTGATGACCGAGCCGACCGTGGTGATGCTGGACGAGCCGATGGCCGGCGTCAACCCGGCGCTCACCCAGAGCCTGCTCGGCCACATCAAATCGCTTCGGGACGAGGGCATGACCGTCGTGTTCGTCGAACACGACATGGACGTCATCCGCGACATCAGCGACTGGGTGGTGGTGATGGCGCAGGGCAGTGTGATCGCCGAGTCCACCCCGGAACACCTCTCGTCCAACACCGCGGTCGTCGACGCGTACCTCGGGAGCCACCACGATCAGGCACTCGAATTCGACGACGAGGGGAATCCGGTGGGCGCGACCGCCGTCCTCGCCGAGGCACTCGAGAGCGCCGAGGCCGAAACCCTCGAGACCGGCGGCGACCTCTCCGAACCCGACATCACCGAGCTGAGGCGTGAGACCCCATGACCGAACCGACCCCAGCAGAATTCGCGGCCACACCCGAGGAGCACGCCCGGCTCGCCGAGGGTGCCCTCGTCCGCGCGGACGGCGTGGTGGCCGGCTACATCCCCGGCGTCAACATCCTCCGCGAATGCAACTTCTTCCTGCGCGAGGGTGAGATCGTCGGCATCATCGGCCCCAACGGCGCCGGGAAGTCCACGCTTCTGAAGTCACTGTTCGGGTTGATCCCCGTGCGTGAGGGCTCGGTGACCCTGCGCGGTGAGGACATCACGTCCCAACCCGCCCACGTCCTGGTGCAGAAGGGCGTCGGCTACGTCCCGCAGACGCAGAACGTCTTTCCCTCGCTCACCATCGAGGAAAACCTCGAGATGGGGATGTATCTGCGCCCCAAGCTCTTCGCGGAGAGGTTCGCGTTCGTCGGCGACCTGTTCCCGCTGCTCGTCGAGCGGAAGAAGGTGAAGGCGGGCGCCCTGTCCGGCGGTGAGCGGCAGATGGTCGCCATGGGTCGGGCGCTGATGATGGATCCGTCCGTGCTGCTGCTCGACGAGCCGTCCGCCGGGCTCTCCCCGATGTTCCAGGACGAGGTGTTCATCCGCTGCAAGCGGATCAACGCGGCGGGTGTCTCGGTGATCATGGTGGAGCAGAACGCCCGGCGGTGCCTGCAGATCTGCGACCGCGGCTACGTCCTCGACCAGGGCCGCAACGCCTACACCGACTCGGGGCCCAACCTGATGCACGACCCGAAGGTGATCGAGTTGTACCTCGGCACCCTCGCGGGCAGCCAGGAGAAGAAGTAGTCACAGCGCCTCCGGACACGACTGTGGGCCAGGTCTCCCTGGCCCACAGTGCGTTTCAGGCGAGTGCGATCATCCGCCGACGACGATGTACCCGTCCGTCGTCAGCTTGTTGTCGGCACCGAACTTCAGCTTGCCGTACGAACCGATGGACGGCTCACCGGCGGCGGCGAAGTCGAGTTTGCCGGTGATGCCGTTGTAGTCGATGTCCGTTCCGGCCTGCACGAGCGGCAGGCATTCCTGATACGACGTGCACGGCGTGCCGCCCTCGGTGACATTGTTGATGTTCGCGGCGATGTCGCGACCCGCCGTCGACTTCGCGGCTTCCGCGGCGAGCGAGGCAACGACCACGGCGTCGTAGGACTCGCCGGCGTAGTTGAAGTCGATCAGCCCCGGGTTGATGCCCTTGAGACGATCCTGGAAGGCCGGGCCGACATCGGTGAGCGGAGTGGTGCCCTGCATGCCGTCGAGCAGCGGCGCCGCCACCGACTCGCCGAGCGCGTTACCCATGTTGCCGTCCACGCCGTAGACCTTCATGCCGTCGGACGGGCCGATGCCGACCTCGTGCATCCGGGTGATGATCTTGGCCGACTCCTCGAATCCCACCACCGCGACGGCGTCGGGCGCGAAATCCTTGACCTGGTCGACCTCGGAGTTGAACGACTGCGCGTTGGGGTCGTAGATGATCTTCTGGATCTGGTCCTCGGGGATGCCCGCGTCGACGAGGTTCTTCTGGATGTTGTCGGCGAGCCCGGTGCCGTACGGGTCGTTGAGGGCCAGGATGGACACGCGCTGACCGCCGTCGTCCGAGATGAGTTGCGACACAGCCTGAGCCTGCAGGACGTCGGTGGGGGCGGTGCGGAAGTACTGCCCCTTGTCCGGGTAGCAGACGAACTGGTCGGACGTGTTGGCCGGGGAGAACATCACGACGCCGGCGCTGGACACCTTGTCGATGACCTTCAGCGACACCGACGACGACGCCGCACCGATGATCACCTGGGTGCCCGCGGCCAGTTCCCGGTCCACGGTGGTGTTCGCCGTGTCGGTGGTGGTGTCGCCCGAATCGCCGGGAATCAGCTGGACGGGCTGGCCGAGAACCCCGCCCGCCGCGTTGACGTCGTTGACGCCGAGCTGGGTGCCCGCCACCATCGGCGGTCCGAGGAAGGAGAGGCTTCCCGTGTCGGGGAGCAGGGTGCCGATCTTCAGCGGCGCCGTGGACGGGGCACCCGCTGCCGCCGCTTCTTCGGGGGTGCAGTCGGTGGAAACCGTGGTGGCCGAGGCAGAGCTGTCACTCCCGCTCGCGGAGTCGTCGCCACTGTCCGAACTACAACCTGCCAGTGCGAGAGATGCCGCGCCGAGAACCGCGGCCGCCCGCACGAGGGTCCGTTTAGCCATCCAAACTCTCCTTAGATCACCTGTGTGCGGGCGCCACCCGAGTCGGCGTCCGCTATGGGATCAGACGCTAGCGGTCCGGCGGCTTTCGCGATCGGTCCGGAAAGGCTCGTGACCTTACTGTGATCTGAATACGACGAGTGTTTACGCAGCCGTAGCGTGGCGAGCGTCAAGCGCCCACAACCTCTACGGACGGACACCGACGGCACCCAGCCGATCGGACGCGGCCCGAGCCGCCGGCGACCGACCCGCCACCAACGGATGCCGGCCCGGGCGAAAACGCGTCGGCTGCCGCCGATCTCGCCGGTCAGCTGGTGGGGGCTTCCCCGCCGAGGGTCTCGAGCACCACCTGCGCGACCGCCTTCATCGTCGACCGGCGGTCCATCGCGGCCCGCTGGATCCACTTGAACGCCTCGGGCTCGGTCAAGGACTGCTTGTCCATCAGCACACCCTTGGCCCGCTCGACGATCTTGCGGGTCTCCAGCCGCTCGGACAGATCGGAGATCTCCCGCTCGAGCGCGGTCACCTCCTTGAACCGGCTGGCAGCCAACTCGACCGCGGGCACCAGGTCGGCCGTGGAGAACGGCTTGACGAGATAGGCCATCGCCCCGGCGTCGCGCGCCCGCTCCACCAGCTCGCGCTGACTGAACGCTGTGAGAATGACCACGGGCGCAATACGTTTCGCCGCGATCTCCGAGGCCGCGTCGATGCCGTCGCGGCGGGGCATCTTCACGTCCATGATCACGAGGTCGGGTTTCAGCTCCACCGCCAGATCGACGGCGGCCTGCCCGTCGCCCGCCTCACCGACCACGTCGTAGCCCTCTTCCCGCAGCATCTCGACCAGATCGAGCCTGATCAGCGCCTCGTCCTCGGCCACCACGACACGTCGCGGCTGCGACGGCACACCGTGCTGCTGGGGAGCGTTCATGGCCACCATTCTCCTCTGCTCGGACGACCCCGGCGCGGGGAGCGAACGTTAGAAGGGTACCGGTGGTTGACTCCCGACGGCGATCTTCTACAGTGGTACAGCGCAACACGCCCTCGTATCCCAATTGGCAGAGGAAACGGATTCAAAACCCGTCCAGTGTGAGTTCGAGTCTCACCGAGGGCACCGCCGGGATCATCCCGCGAATCGCAGGTCAGATGCATTCTCCGACCTGCGATTCGTATGTCAACCCTGTTGCGGCGCCCCTGTCACCACTGCCCGCCGGCGATCTGCCGGGTGGCGGCGTTGATGCGGTTCCACAGGTTCACGCCGGCGATCGACAGCACCAGCGATGCGAGTTGTTCCTCGTCGTAGTGCCGGGCGGCCTCGTCCCACACCTCGTCGGGCACCGGGTCCGGTCGATCGCTCAATCGGGTCATCGACTCGGCCAGCGCGAGGGCCGCACGTTCGGCGTCGCTGAAGTACGGGGCCTCCCGCCACGCCGCCACCGCGAAGATCCGCTGGTTCGTCTCCCCTTCCTTCTCCAGCTCACGCGCGTGCATGTCCACGCACACACTGCAGCCGTTGATCTGACTCGACCGCAGATGGACGAGGGCGTGGGTCACGGGCGGCACGTTCGCCTTCGCCGTGGCCTTCCCCAGTGCCAGCAGAGACTTCAGGGCGTCGGGAACGATCATCGCGGGGTTGGCCATCCGGGCTTTCATGATTGCCTGCCTCCAAAGGTATTCGGGTGGTGAGATGTCACACCGGCTTGTTTTCGTTGGTCACTGACATGACGAACCGCGACGGGAGAATGTGACAGATGGACGCAGAAGAAGTTCTGGCGCACCGCTTCGAGGAGAACCGGACGCATCTGTCGGCGGTCGCCTACCGGATGCTCGGCTCGATCAGCGAGTCGGAGGACGCCGTACAGGAGGGCTGGCTGCGATTCAGTCGCGCCGAGACGTCCGAGGTGCAGAACCTGCGCGGTTGGCTGACGACGGTCGTGGGGCGGGTCTGCCTCGACATGCTCCGATCCCGCACGGCTCGGCGCGAGGATTCCCTCGAGGTCCATGTTCCGGATCCGATCGTGCGCGACGTGGACGGGACCGATCCCGAGCACGAGGCGGTGCTGGGCGACTCCGTCGGCCTGGCACTGCTGGTGGTTCTCGACACGTTGACGCCCGCCGAGCGGCTCGCCTTCGTGCTGCACGACATGTTCGCCCTGTCTTTCGACGAGATCGCCCCGATCGCCGACCGCACGCCCGCCGCGACCCGGCAACTCGCGAGCCGGGCGCGCCGGCGAGTCCAGGGATCGGGGCCCGCCCCGGAGACCGACCCGACCCGGCAGCGCGAGGTGGTCGCGGCGTTCATGACCGCCTCGCGGGGCGGCAGGTTCGACGACCTCCTCGCGCTGCTCGACCCGGACATCGTCCTGCGGGCCGATCGCGGCATCGACGGGTCCGACGTGCTGCGCGGAGCCCGCGCAGTCGGCGAGCAGGCCCTCACGTTCTCGCGTTTCGCTCCGTTCGCCCGGCTCGCCCTGGTGAACGGCTCGCCCGGGGTCGTGACCGCACCCGGAGGGAGGACGTTCTCGGTGATGGCGTTCACCGTCGCGGGCGGGAAGATCGTCCGGATCGACATCCTGGCCGACCCGGTCCGCCTGCAGCGTCTGGGCATCTCCCCCGGCGATGCCTGACGACCCGCAGGTAGCGGCGGTTTTTTGTGCCCGATCCTCGGGATCTGCGCTGTCCTGCCAGTACCATGGTGGAACAGGTACGCCCTCGAGCACGGAGGTCACCCATGGAGCTCGGCACCGTCACTTTCACCTACGACGGGCGGGTAGCCCTTCGATTCCAGCAAGCGCTCTCGCACTCGCCGGAGAAGGTGTGGCGTGTTCTCACCGACCCGCAGTACCTGAAGGCCTGGTTTCCCGCCGACGTCGACTTCGACCTCACCCCGGGCGCCGAACTCGTCTTCCGGGTGACACCGGAACAGGTGCGCCGATTCGGACTGCCCGCAGATCAGACCACTACCGGTACGGTCATCTCGGTGCATCCCGCGCACATCCTCGAATACCTGTGGGACGCCGAGACGCTGCACTGGGAACTCGTCCCGGACGGCAGCGGCGGCTGCTGGCTGACGCTCACCCACACCGTGGAGGAAGAAGAATCCGCGTACGCGCACGCCGCCGGCTGGCACGCGGGGCTCGAGGTCGTCGAAGCGCAACTGGACGGCCGCGAAGTCGACTGGTCGCTGTGGGACCGGGCCGACGAACTGGCCGAGTCCTACCGCAAGACGTCCTGACCACTCGAATTCACCGACCACCCGAATTCCCCGACGGTAGGGAGTGCGTATCCCGGGCAGCACCACGACACCGGCAGCGACCTTCGTGAAGGAGGTCACCGGCGAGGCGACGCGGCGATGGGGTGTGTACGGCACCGACCTCGGCTGTCCGGTGCGCCTGGCCGACGGCCGGGTCGCGTTCTTCTTCGGCGACACGTTCAGCTCCCGCGGCCGGAGCAGCAGAGGGTGGCGCAGTCCCGTGATGTTGCGCTCCGCCACAACCGATCTCCGCGCCGGCATCGAGTTCGACTCCGCGGCAGGCGGCCGGACGGCGAGGGAGATCCTCCCGAACGCGCACGACGTCGGCGAATCACCCCACCGGGAGTCGGCGGGCAGCGAGTTCACCGTGGTTCCCGCGGACGCCGTCACGATCGGCGACCGGACCTACCTGTCCGTCGTCAGTGTGCATTCGTGGGCGTCGCACGCGTGGCCGACGAACTTCACGTATCTCGCCTGGTCCGACGACGGCGGCGAGCACTGGCACCGGACACGCGCCCGGTGGGACAACCGCGGCGGGTCGCTCGACCAACTGTGGACCATGGAACGGCACGACGGCTACGTCTACGTCGTCTCGAGCGCATTCGACCGCACCAATCCGGGGGGAATGATCCTGCGCCGGGTCCCCGAGGCGCGGATCCTCGAACCGGGAGCCTACGAACACTGGGGCTGGGACCGTGGCACCGGGTGGGCGTGGGGACAGCCCGCGACCCCGATCCTGCCGGGACCCGTCGGGGAGATGTGCCTGCGGCGGATCGACGGCACCTGGGTCCTCGCCTACTTCGACCCCACCGCCTACGCGATCGTCACCCGCACGGCGCAGCGCATCGACGGACTGTGGTCGGAACCGACCGTGCAGGTCGCCGGCGGCGACTGGGGAGCCACGGACGGCACGTGGGCACAGATCTACGGCGGATACATCCACCCGGCGTCCACGGTGGACGAACTGCACCTTCTTGTGTCGCAATGGAACACGACGACCGGGGACCCGTACCGGGTGCTGCAGTTCACCACCCGGCTGGACGCGCCCGTCACCCCACGAGCTCCGACTCCGTCCACCGACCTTCCCCTTCGAGTTCCACACCACGGGAATGGAATTGGTTGAGGGTGCTGCGGTGTCCCACGCTCACCACGATGCTGTCCGGGAGTTCGGCCCTGAGCAGGGTGTAGAGCGTGTGTTCGAGGCCCTCGTCGATCGCCGACGTGGCCTCGTCGAGGAAGATCACCGCGGGACGGGCGATCAGCACCCGTGCGAACGCGAGGCGTTGCTGCTCGCCCGGCGACAGGATGCGCGTCCAGTCCGCGGTCTCGTCGAGACGATCACCCAGATTGCCCAGCGACACCCTCGACAGCGCACCACGCACGACGTCGTCGGACGCCGTCGGCTCCTTCGGGTAGGCCAGCGCGGTGCGCAGCGACCCGAGCGGCAGGTACGGCCGCTGGGACAGGAAGATGGCCTCCCCCGAAGGCCGCGACACCGTGCCGTCGGCGTACGGCCACAGGTCCGCGAGGGTGCGGAGCAACGTGGTCTTGCCCGAGCCGGACGGCCCCTTGACCAGTAGCGACTGCCCCGGCGTCACGGTGAGCGCGAGGCCTTCGATGAGGGTCTCTCCCGTCGGGATGCGCACGTCCAGATTCTCGACCTGCAGATCGTCGCCCGACTTGCCGGTCTCGAGGACCGGAAGTTCTGCAGCGTGCTGGTTGTCGTTGGCCAGACCGTTGAGGCGGATGAGGGTCGCGCGGAAACTGGCGAAGTCGGCGTACGACTCACGGAAGAAGGACAGCGAGTCGTGGACCTGACCGAAGGCCTGCGACGTCTGCATCACGTCACCGAGCGAGACCTGGCCGGTGAACAGCCGCGGCCCCTGCACGAGGAACGGGAAGATGACGGCCGTCTGGTTGACGGCGAGGTTCCAGCCACTGAACTTCAACGTCCGGAAGACGATCTGCCACATGTTCCGGATGACGTCCGCGAACCGTCCGGCGAGGGTGCGACGCTCGACGTTCTCGCCGCGATAGAACGCGATGCTCTCGCCGTACTCCCGCACCCGGATCAGCGCGTAGCGGAAGTTGGCGCCGAGTTTCTCGTTGAGGAAGTTCAGCTTGATGAGGGGCTTGCCGATCCAGAACGCCACCACCGTGGTCACCAGCACGTAGATGTAGACGAGGAAGATCATCGCCCGGGAGATCTCGACGCCGAACACGGTCATCGGGCCGGACAGATCCCACAGGATTCCCGTGAACGACACGATCGACAGCACCGCGGTCACCGCGCCCATCGACAGCGAGCGGGACGTGGTCACGAAGTTGGTGATGTCGGCCTGGATGCGCTGATCCGGGTTGTCGATCGCGTCGCCGAGGAACCGGTCGCGGTAGTAGGCGCGGCTGTCGAGCCAGTCGTCGACGAGATGGTGGTTGAGCCAGGTCCGCCAGTCGATGTCGAGGGTCTGCCCGATCAGGTACTCGACGAGGGCCCGCACCACGTGGACCGTCGCGAGGATGGCGAACACACGGAGGAAGTGCCAGAACGCCGACTGGTCCAGATTCTGGATCGAATCGTAGAAGTCGTTGTACCAGTAGGAGAACAGGACCGTCATGCGCACCGCGAAGACCGTCGACAGCAGCAGCACCGCCAGGATGATCAACGGCTTGAGGCTGCGCCGCGGATTGAAGTACGGCGCGGCGAAGCGCCAGAACTGCCTACCCCATTTGGTGAACCGCGCGAGCAGTATCACCACGACGACGAACGCGACGACAGTCATGACGTATGCCTTGAGCAGCCACATCGAGCTGTCCCATACGACGTTGTTCCAGTCCACGACCCATATCCCCGATCACGAGGTGAAACTCACCAGAAAAGATGGCGAAGTCTAACCCCGGACGCCGGTGATGGGCGAGAGATCCGCGCAGGACACGCGCCGGGGCGGAGACGCAGCCCCCGGAGAGGCGACGGGGATGCTACGAGTCCTTCTCGGATTCAGGCTCTTTCAGATTGCCGTCGTCGTCGACGTAGTCGTCGAAGGCGGTGCCCGACACGGTGCCGTCGGAGCCGGGCAGGACGACCGTCTCGCGGGCGCCCGGCTCGTAGCGGGCGTCGATCTCCTCCACCTTCTTCCTGGCTTCGGCGAGCGCCTCGTCGTCGGGCACGGGAACTTCGCTCTCGGCCTGGCGGCCGGTCTTCTTCTGCTCGGGTTCGTCTGCGCTCATGGTGCACGTCCGTTCCGTCTCGGAGATTCCAGACCGACCATACGCCGCGGCCACCGGTTGAACTACCGTTCAAAGCCGTTCGGTGGCAACGGAATGGCAGCGCCGCTATTGCTTCGGCGGGAAGTGCCGGATGAGGCCCTCCTGGACCACGGTGGCCAGCAACTCCCCCTCGAGGGAGAAGAAGCGCCCGGTCGCGAGACCGCGGGACCCCGCCGCGACCGGCGACTCGGTGGCGTACAACGTCCAGTCGTCGAAGCGGAACGGCCGGTGGAACCAGATGGAATGGTTCACGGTGGCCGCGACGATCCGGTCCAGCCCCCACGACAGTCCGTGGGTGGTGATGATGGAGTCCAGGACCGTGGTGTCCGACGAGTACCCCATGACGGCCACGTGAATGAGTGGGTCGTCCGGAAGGTCGCCGTCCGATTTCATCCAGACCCGGTTGTGGGTGAGTTTCTCCCCCGTGCCCTTCATGATCCACGACGGGTCGTTCGCGTAGCGCATGTCGATCGGCTTGAGCGCGTCGACGAACATCTTCAACCGGTCTTCGTAACCCTGGAAGTGGTCGCCGAGCGGCGGCAGCGTGTCCGGGAACGGGACGTCGGGCACCTCGACCGCATGCTCGAGACCCTTGCCCCAGTCCTGGAACGCCGCCAGCATGACGAACAGTTCCTGACCGTTCTGCAGCGCCGTGACCTGTCGGTTTGCGAATGCCCGACCGTCGCGGTGCCGCTCGACGCGGTACTCGATGGGTTCCTTGACGTTTCCGCCGCGGATGAAGTGGGCGTTGACCGCGTGCACGGCGCGCTCGCCGCTGACGGTGCGGCCGGCGGCGACCAGTGCCTGGGAGATCAACTGGCCGCCGAACGTCCGGCTCCCCACCTGCGCGGGATGCCGACCTCGGTACGTGTCCTCCCCGGTCCTCTCGAGATCGAGAAGTTCGAGCAGGGTCTGGAGATCGGTCTTCGCCGCGACTTCGCTCACCTAGTGGTCCTCTTCGCCGATTCTGTGGACGTGGATCAGGTTGGTCGAGCCTACGGTGCCGGGCGGCGACCCCGCCACGATGACCACGAGTTCACCCTTCTGGTACCGGCCCAGCCCCAGCAACGCGTTGTCGACCTGCCGCACCATCGCATCCGTACTGTCCACCGGATCGACGATGAACGTCTCCGTCCCCCACGTCAACGACAACTGGCTGCGCACCTCCGGCAACGGCGTGAACGCCAGCAACGGCAACGGCGTGTGCAACCGCGCCAACCGCCGCACCGTATCCCCCGACTGCGTGAACGCCACCAACGCCTTCGCATCCAACCGCTCCCCGATGTCGCGGGCCGCGTACGAGATCACCCCCCGCTTGGTCCGCGGCACGTGCGTCAGCGGCGGCACCTGCGTCGACTCGTTCTCCACCGCCTCCACGATCCGCGCCATCGTGCGCACCGTCTCCATCACGTACTTCCCCACCGACGTCTCACCGGACAGCATCACCGCATCCGCACCGTCGAGCACCGCGTTCGCGACATCCGACGCCTCTGCCCGGGTCGGCCGCGAATTCTCGATCATCGACTCCAGCATCTGCGTCGCCACGATCACCGGCTTCGCGTTCTCCCGGGCGATCTGAATCGCCCGCTTCTGCACCAGCGGCACCTGCTCGAGCGGCAACTCCACACCCAGATCACCACGCGCGACCATCACCGCATCGAACGCCAGCACGATCGCCTCGAGGTTGTCGATCGCCTCCGGCTTCTCCAGCTTCGCGATCACCGGGATCCGCCGGCCCACCCGGTCCATCACCGCGTGCACCAACTCCACATCCGCCGGCGACCGCACGAACGACAACGCGATGAAATCGACACCGAGCGCGAGCGCGAACTCCAGGTCGGCGATGTCCTTCTCCGACAACGCCGGAACCGACACGTTCATCCCCGGCAGCGACACACCCTTGTTATTCGACACCGGGCCGCCCTCGGTGACCCGGCAGATCACGTCGTTGCCCTCCACCCCGGAGACGACGAGACCGACCTTGCCGTCGTCCACCAGCAGCCGGTCACCGGGCTTGGCGTCCTCCGCCAATTGCTTGTACGTGGTCGAGACCCGGTCGTGGGTGCCCTCGCACTCGTCGACGGTGATCCGCACCTCCTCACCGTTGGCCCACGTGGTGCGCCCCTCCGCGAACCGGCCCAGCCGGATCTTCGGGCCCTGCAGATCGGCGAGGACACCGACCGCCTTGCCCGTCGCGTCCGAGGCCGCCCTCACGCGTTTGTAGTTCTCCTCGTGGTCGGCGTGCTCGCCGTGGCTGAAATTCAGCCGCGCCACGTCCATACCGCTCTCGACGAGCTCGCGAATACGGTCACCGGTGGCGGTAGCAGGTCCAAGTGTGCATACGATCTTCGTGCGTCGGTTCACGGCCTCGAGCCTAGTCGCCCCGCGCGCCCTTCTCCATTTAGACGACTGCCAGCGGAAGCGCCGTCGGATGCACCGGCGACGGCAGGTCGGACGCCCCGGTCAGGTACACGTCGACGGCGTGCGCCGCGGACCGGCCCTCCGCGATCGCCCACACCACGAGCGACGCGCCGCGATGCGCGTCCCCGCAGACGAAGACCCCGGGTGCGGTGGTCTGCCAGTCCGGGCCGCAGGAGAGCGCACCCCGCCGGGTCGGCGACAACCCGTAGTCGTCGAGCAGCGGACCGAGATCGACGCCCTCGAAGCCGATCGCGAAAAGCGCCAGTTCGCACGGCAATTCGATCTCCTCACCGACCGGTGTGATGATGCGTTTGCCGTCCTCACGGGTGACTTCGACCTCGGCGAGCACCATGGACCGGACGTTCCCGTTCGCGTCGCCGAGGAACCGCTGCACCGCGACCTGGTACCGGCGGACACCGCCCTCCGCGTGCGCGGGCGACGTCCGGAGCACCATCGGCCACGCCGGCCACGGCGTCGCGGCCTCGTCCCGCTCCGTCGGCAACTCCGGGTTGTAGTCCAGTTGGGTCACCGACAGCGCACCCTGACGGTGCGCCGTCCCGAGGCAGTCGGCGCCGGTGTCGCCGCCGCCGATGATGACGACGTGCTTGCCCTTGGCGGTGATGGCCGCGGGACCGTCGCCCTCGCATTCCTTGTTCGAGGTGACGAGATGTTCCATCGCGAGATGGATCCCGTTCAGCTCCCGGCCCTCGACGGTGGTGTTGTCGCGGGCCCGCAGCGCACCGATCGCGAGCACGACCGCGTCGAAGTTCGCGCTCATCTGCTCCACCGTGAGGTCGACTCCGACCTCGCAGTCGGTGACGAAGTGGGTTCCCTCGGCGCGCATCTGCATCAGACGCTGATCGAGAATTGCCTTCTCCATCTTGAATTCCGGGATGCCGTACCGCAGCAGTCCACCGAGCCGGTCGTCGCGCTCGTACACGGTGACGTCGTGCCCCGCCCGGGTCAGCTGCTGAGCCGCCGCCAGACCGGCCGGGCCGGAACCGACCACCGCGACCTTCCGCCCCGTGGAGATCATCGGCGGTGTGGGCACCACCGTGCCCGACTCCCACGCGACGTCCGCGATGGCCTGCTCGATCCGCTCGATCGTGACACTGCCCGTCGTGTGCGTGTCGGCGAGCGAGAGCACACACGCCGACTCGCACGGCGCCGGACACACCCGGCCCGTGAACTCCGGGAAGTTGTTGGTGGCGTGCAGCCGCTCGCTCGCCGCCGACCAGCGGCCGCGTCGCACGAGGTCGTTCCACTCCGGGATCAGGTTGCCCAGCGGGCAGCCCGCACTTCCCGAGTGGCAGAACGGGATTCCGCAGTCCATGCACCGTGCGGCCTGCTCGGACACTTCGGCGGCCCGCTCCGCGGAACTCTGCGGCGCGTACACCTCGTTCCAGTCGTGTATCCGCTCCGCGACCGGACGCTTGCGCGCCTCCTTCTTCACGATGTGCAGAAAGCCCTGGGGATCAGCCACGTGCCGCCTCCATGATCGCAGTGTCGACGTCGAGTCCCTCCGCCTTCGCCATCCGGGTCGCGTCCAGCACCCGCTGGTAGTCCACCGGCATCACCTTGGTGAACAGCGTGGACCGGCGGGGCCAGTCGGCGAGCACCGACGCGGCCACCGCGGAACCGGTCCACCGGTGGTGCCGGGTGACGGCGCCGCGCAACCAGTCCAGGTCGTCGGGGTCTGGTTGCATCAACTTCACCATCGCCGGGTTCACGTCCTCCGGGTCCAGGTCGAGGACGTACGCGATGCCGCCGGACATCCCGGCCGCCATGTTCCGTCCGGTCGGCCCCAGGATCACGACCCGCCCGCCCGTCATGTACTCGCAGGCGTGGTCGCCGACACCCTCCACGACGGCCGACGCACCGGAATTGCGCACCGAGAAGCGTTCACCGACGCGTCCCCGCAGATAGACCTCCCCCGAAGTGGCGCCGTAGAGCAGGGTGTTGCCCGCGATCACCTGCGTCTCCGGGACGAACAGCACGTCGTCGGCGGGACGGACCACGATCCGCCCGCCCGACAATCCCTTCCCGACGTAGTCGTTGGCGTCCCCGGTCAGGTCGACGGTGATGCCCGGCGGCAGGAACGCGCCGAGCGACTGCCCGGCCGAACCGGTGAACGTGAGCCGGATCGTGTCGTCCGGCAGCCCGGCGGCGCCGTAGCGGCGGGTGACCTCCGCGCCCAGCAGCGTGCCGACGGTCCGGTTGACGTTGCGCACCGGCATCTCGATCTCCACGGCGTGGGCGTCCTCGAGGGCACCCTCCGCCAACTGGATGAGCGTGCGGTCCAGCGCCCGGTCCAGTCCGTGGTCCTGGTCGCGGTCCCGGCGCCGCTGCGACAGCGGCTCCCCGTCCGGCCCGGTGGGCACGGCGAAGATCGGGGTGAGGTCGAGGCCGCGGTTCTTCCAGTGGGCGATCCCCTGCGCGGTCTCGAGGACGTCGGCGTGACCGACGGCCTCGTCGATGCTGCGGAACCCGAGGTCCGCCAGGTACCGGCGCACGTCCTCGGCGACGAACCGGAAGAACTCCTCCACGAACTCCGGTTTGCCGGTGTACCGCTTGCGCAGTTCCGGGTTCTGGGTGGCGACGCCGACCGGGCAGGTGTCGAGGTGGCACACCCGCATCATGATGCAGCCCGCCACGATCAGCGGGGCCGTGGAGAATCCGAACTCCTCCGCACCCAGCAGTGCCGCGACCACGACGTCCCGTCCGGTGCGCATCCCGCCGTCGCACTGGACCGTGATGCGGTCGCGGAGCCCGTTGAGCACGAGTGTCTGCTGGGCGTCGGCCAGCCCGATCTCCCACGGCGCCCCCGCATGCTTCATCGACGTCAGCGGGGTGGCCCCGGTACCGCCGTCGTTGCCGGAGATGAGGACCACGTCGGCGTGCGCCTTGCTGACGCCGGCGGCGACGGTTCCCACCCCCACCGAGCTGACCAGCTTCACGTGGACCCGGGCCCGATCGTTGGCGTTCTTCAGATCGTGGATCAGCTGCGCGAGATCCTCGATCGAGTAGATGTCGTGGTGCGGCGGCGGGGAGATCAGCCCGACCCCCGGCGTCGAGTGCCGGGTCTCCGCGACCCACGGGTACACCTTGTACGCCGGCAACTGGCCGCCCTCGCCGGGCTTGGCGCCCTGCGCCATCTTGATCTGGATGTCGCTGGCGTTGATCAGGTAGTCGCTGGTGACGCCGAACCGCCCGCTCGCCACCTGCTTGACGGCGCTGCGCCGTGACGGATCGTAGAGCCGGTCGACGTTCTCGCCGCCCTCCCCGGAGTTGGAGCGTCCGCCGAGATTGTTCATCGCGACGGCCATCGTCTCGTGGGCCTCGGCGGAGATGGAGCCGTAGCTCATCGCGCCCGTGTTGAACCGGGTGACGATCCGCTCGACCGGTTCCACCTCGTCCAGCGGCACCGGCGGCCGCACCCCCGCGCGGAACGTGAACAGGCCGCGCAGGGCGCCACCGGCCTCGGCGAGACGATTCACCTCGTCGCTGTACTTGGCGAACACCTCGTGCCGACCGGTGCGGGTGGCGTGCTGCAGCAGGAACACCGTCTCCGGGGTGAACAGGTGCAGTTCGCCGTCGCGGCGGAACTGGTACTCGCCGCCGTCCTCGAGGCGCCGGTGGGCGAACTCGGCCGGGTTGTCCGGGTACGCCTGCCGGTGGCGGACGGTGACCTCGCGGGCGATCTCGTCGAGACCGGCGCCGCCCAGCTTGCTGACCGTGCCCGTGAAGTACTCCTGGACGAGGTCGCGGTCCAGGCCGATCGCCTCGAACACCTGCGCCGCGGTGTACGAGCCGACGGTGGAGATGCCCATCTTCGACATCACCTTGAGCACACCCTTGCCGAGCGCGGTGAGGTAGTTCCGGACGGCGATCGTGTGCTCGACGCCGGTGAGTTCGCCCTCGGACACGAGGTCCTCGATCGACTCCATCGCGAGGTAGGGGTTGACGGCGGCGGCGCCGTACCCGATGAGCAACGCCAGGTGGTGGACCTCGCGGGCGTCACCGGATTCGACGACCAGCGCCACCTTGGTGCGTTCCTTGGTCCGCACCAGGTGGTGGTGCACCGCGGCCACCGCGAGCAGTGACGGGATCGGCGCCCGCGTGTGGTCGGAGTCCCGGTCCGAGATCACCAGCGTCCGGTAGCCGTCCGCGATGGCGGCGCTCGCCTGCGCCCGCAACTCCTCGATCGCCTCGGCCATCCCCGCACCGCCGCGCTCCACGTCGTACAGCGCGCGCAGCACCGCCGCGGCGAGACCGGGATGGTTGCCGTCCGCGTTCACGTGGATGATCTTGTTCAGCTCTTCGTTGTCGAGCACCGGCCACGGCAGCACGATCTGCCTGCACGACGCGGCGGTCGGCTCGAGCAGATTCTGCTCCGGACCCATGACCCGCGACAGCGACGTGACGATCTCCTCGCGGATCGCGTCGAGCGGCGGATTCGTGACCTGCGCGAACAGTTCGACGAAGTAGTCGTAGAGCAGCCGCGACCGCTGCGACATGACGGCGATCGGCGTGTCAGTCCCCATCGAACCGAGAGGCTCGCCGCCGGACGTGGCCATCGGGGCGAGCAGGATGCGCAGATCCTCCTCGGTGTACCCGAACGCCACCTGCCGCCGCACCACCGACTCGTGGTTGTGCTGCGCGTGCGGACGATCCGGCAGCGTCTTCAGTTCGAGCAGCCCGGCGTACAGCCACTCGGCGTACGGCCGCTCCGCCGCGAGCCGCATCTTGATCTCCTCGTCGGGCACGATGCGGCCTTCCGACGTGTCGACCAGGAACATCTGCCCCGGCTCGAGGCGGCCCTTGGCCACCACCTCCGACTGCGGGACGTCGAGGACACCGCTCTCGCTCGCGAGGACCACCCGCCCGTCGACGGTCTGCCACCAGCGTCCCGGGCGCAGGCCGTTGCGGTCCAGCACGGCGCCGACGACGGTCCCGTCGGTGAACGTCACACACGCGGGCCCGTCCCACGCCTCCATCAGCGACGCGTGGAACTGGTAGAACGCCCGACGGTCCGGGCACATCGACGTGTCGTTCTCCCACGCCTCCGGCACCATCATCATCACGACGTGCGGCACGCTGCGGCCCGCGAGGTGCAGCAATTCGAGCACCTCGTCGAACGACGCCGAATCCGAGGCGTCGGGGGTGCAGATCGGATAGACCCTGCGCAGGTCGCCCGGGATCACCGCACTCGACAGCAACGCCTCACGGGCCCGCATGCGGTTCCGGTTGCCGCGGACCGTGTTGATCTCCCCGTTGTGCGCCACGAACCGGAACGGATGCGCGAGCGGCCAGGACGGGAACGTGTTGGTCGAGAACCGGCTGTGCACGATCGCGATCGCGCTCGCCATCCGCGGGTCGCGCAGGTCCGGGAAGTACCGCGCCAACTGGGACGTGGTGAGCATTCCCTTGTAGACGATCGTCCGGCTCGACAGCGACGGGAAGTACACGCCGCTGCCCTCCGCCTCGATGTCGTCGGTGACCTGCTCGGCCCGCTTGCGCAGCGGGTAGACGAGGCGGTCGAGGTCGAGCCCGCCGGGCCGGATCCCGCCGACGGCGGGTGCGGCGACGAACAACTGGCTCATGTGCGGGGCGCACGCGCGGGCCGTGGAGCCGACGTCCGCACCGTCCGGATCGACGGGCACCGGACGCCAGCCGAGGATCTGGAGACCCTCCTCGTCCGCGAGGTCGGACACGCGTCGTTGCGCGGCCGCCCGTGCCTGCGGGTCCTGTGGGAGGAAGCAGATGCCCGCCGCGTACGTGCTGCTGCCGTCGTCCAGGGGCGCCGGGAGGTCGAACGGGGCGAGAGCCCCGAAGAATTCGGTGGGGAGTTGGAGCAGGATGCCGGCGCCGTCGCCGCTGTTCGGTTCGGATCCCGCCGCGCCGCGGTGCTCGAGATTCTCGAGAGCGAGGAGGCCGTCGGAGACGATGGAGTGGGAGCGGCGGCCGTGCACGTCCGCGACCATGGCGACACCGCAGGAATCGGCTTCCTGGTCCGGGTCGTACAAGCCCTGGGGACCGGGCAACTGAGAGAACAGCACCGATATACCTCCACATCGGCCGGGAAGACCACCAGTGTGTGCGCTCCGCACGTGCTGTCGGCGGCCTCCGCTAGCGGGGTCGCCACGACGGGCGCTAACTGCTTTTCGGGGGTCTACCGGGACAGCATCGGCCCGTGAAGGTTGTAACCGGACATGCATCCGGCGCGCTCAGCTTACCAGGACCGATACCCGGCAAGATATGCCGAATCGGGCCCGCAACGGGCGGTGGCCCGTGTCGCATCAGCAACACGGGCCACACGGTGTCCGGGGATCGTCACTGGTCCCGCAAGGGCCGTCCGTACTGGTCCTTCACACTCCCGGTCAGCATCATGATGCCGTCGACCAGCGGCCAGATGCCGCCGATTCCACAGGTCAGCCACGTCACGGCGATCTGCGCCACGGCGATGCCGGGCTGGTTGAGGTAGAACCGCCCGACGCCGAACGCGCCGAGGAAGATCTGCAGCAGCCCGGCAGTCAACTTGGACTTGTCGGAGTACGGCTCACCCGTCAGCGGATGCCTGCCGAACGGCGCCGACGGATCGGCGTACGCGTTGTAGCCGGGGGCGTACCCGGGCGGCGGGTACCCCTGCTGGGGGTAACCCTGCTGCTGTCCGTACCCCGGCTGCTGGTACCCGGGCTGCTGGTAGTCCTGCGGCGATTGCGGAGCCGCCCCGTACTGCGCGCCGTAATTCGGATCCGGCGCCCCGTACGTCGGACCGTCCGGCTGCTGGGGCTTCTGGTACCCGGAGTACGGCGCGGTCGGCGACGTCGACTCGCCCACATTCGGGAACGGGGCCGTCGGCTCGGTTCCGCCCGGCGACGGGTAGGTGGGCGTCGACCCCCAGCCCGGGCCGTTACCGACACCCGAATAGGTGTCCCAGCCCGGTCCCGTCCCGGACGACCCCGGTGACGGCGTCGCGTCGGACGTGGCGGGCGGCTGGGACAGCGAGGCCTCGGCGGTGGCGTCGTAGTCGAAGGGCGAGCCGAATTCCGGCGGCAGGCTCGAGTCGCTGCTGCTCTCGGTGCCGTCGCTGCTCTTCCCCAGGTCGACCTTGTGTGCGTCCTCGGATGCACCCGTGCCGGAATCGTCGGATGCTTTCCCCGGTTCACTCATTCGCGTCATCCTTCTTGCTGTCGATGGTCTTCGTGCCCGCGTCGCCGCCTGCACTCGCAGTACTCGCGGCCTTGTCGTCCGATACCGACTCCGATGCAGACGCCTTCCCGTCCTCGTCCCTGCCCTCGACCTTCTTCTCCCCCACCGGTGCGGGCTCGTCCGCGACCGGTTCGCCGTCGGCTGGCCGCAGGTCCGCCGGATCCTCGCGCCCCTTCGTGGCGGCGAAGAAATACACCACGGCCGCGACGAACACCAGGGCGGAGGTGAACGAGTTCACACGGACACCGGCGATGAGGCTCGCGTGGTCGCTGCGCATCAGTTCGATCCAGAAGCGCCCGGCGCAGTACCCGGCCACGTACAGGGCGAAGAGGCGGCCGTGCCCGATGCGGAACCGGCGATCGACCCACACGAGCAGGATCACGATCAGCACGTTCCACAACGCCTCGTACAGGAACGTCGGATGCACCACGAACGCGACCTCGCCGGTGGACACCCCGTCGATCAGCTGCGGCGACACCTGTCCGACGTCGTTGCGGCGGTCGAATATCTCGAGCCCCCACGGAACCTCGGTCTCGCGACCGTAGAGTTCCTGGTTGAAGTAGTTTCCGAGCCGCCCGATCGCTTGCGCGAGCAGGATCGCCGGCGCGACCGCGTCGCCCAGCGCCGGCAGGGGGATGCCGCGGCGACGGCACCCGATCCAGGCGCCGACACCGCCGAGCGCCACGGCGCCCCAGATGCCGAGGCCGCCCTGCCACACCTTCAGGGCGTCGACGGGATCGCCGCCCTCCCCGAAATACGTCGGCCAGTCGGTCATCACGTGGTAGAGGCGGCCGCCGATCAGGCCGAACGGCACCGCCCAGATGGCGATGTCGAGGACGGTGCCCTTCTCGCCGCCGCGGGCGACCCAGCGACGGTCGCCCCACACGATCGCGACGACGATCCCGACGATGATGAACAGCGCGTACGCGCGCAGGGCCACCGGTCCGACATACCAGACACCTTGGGGCGGACTCGGAATGTAGGCCAGTACGTCCACAGTGGAAGTCACGACGCCACGGTAGCGGAGCGAACGCCCTCGGCGAGTTCCTCCGTCAGCGAGCGCACCGCGTCCAGACCACTCTCCGCGGCGGTGACCAGCGCGGATCCGACGATGACCGCGTCTGCGTAGGCGGCGATCTCGGCTGCCTGCGCACCGGAGCGGACACCCAGTCCGACACCCACCGGAATGTCCGAGTGGGCGCGGATGCGGGCCGTCAGTTCGGGTGCCATCGACGACACGGCGTCACGGGCGCCGGTGACGCCCATCGTGGACGCGGCATAGACGAACCCGCTGCTGGCGTCGAGGGTGATCGCGAGACGCTCCTCCGTCGACGACGGCGCGACGAGGAAGATCCGGTCGAGGTCGTGTTCCTTCGACGCGGCGATCCACTCACCCGCTTCCTCGGGGATGAGGTTGGGGGTGATCAGGCCGAGACCGCCTGCGCCGGCCAGATCGCGGGCGAACTTGTCGACGCCGTACTGCAGAACCGGATTCCAGTACGTCATCACGACGGCCTTGCCGCCGACGGAGGCGATCGCCTCGACGACCGTGAACACGTCACGCACCCGGACACCGTTCTGCAGCGCCGTCTCCGCCGCCGCCTGAATCGTGGGTCCGTCCATCACCGGGTCGGAGTAGGCGATGCCGACCTCGACGATGTCGCAACCGGATTCGACCATCGCCGTGAACACGTCGATGGATTCCTGCACGGTGGGGAACCCGGCCGGGAGGTACCCGACGAGCGCGGCGCGCTTCTCCTCGCGGCACTGCGCGAACGTCGGGGCGAGGCGCGAGAGTCGTTCGCTCACTTGGCCGAACCTTCCTTGTCAGTCGTGGTGGTCTCGGTCGAGTCGTCCGGATCGAACAGCCCGAACCACTTGGCCGCCGTGTCCATGTCCTTGTCGCCGCGCCCGGACAGGCTGACGACGATGATCGCGCCCTCCCCCAGTTCGCGGCCCAGTCGCAGTGCACCGGCGACGGCGTGGGCGGACTCGATGGCCGGGATGATGCCCTCACGCTCGGACAGCAGACGAAGCGCGTCCATGGCCTCCGAGTCGGTGACCGGCTCGTAGGTGGCGCGGCCGATGTCCTTGAGGAGCGCATGTTCCGGGCCGACCCCGGGGTAGTCGAGTCCCGCGGAGATGGAGTGTGACTCGATGGTCTGGCCGTCCTCGTCCTGCAGCAGGTACGAGTACGCGCCCTGGAACGCGCCCGGGGTGCCTCCCGCGAACGTGGCGGCGTGCCTTCCGGTCTCGACGCCGTCACCGGCGGCCTCGTATCCGACCAGCCGCACGGACGGGTCGTCGAGGAAGGCGTGGAAGATGCCGATGGCGTTGGAGCCGCCGCCGACGCATGCGGTCACGGCGTCGGGCAGCCTGCCCGTCAGCGCCTGCACCTGGACTCGCGTCTCCAGACCGACGACGCGCTGGAAGTCGCGGACGATGGTCGGGAACGGGTGCGGTCCGGCGGCGGTGCCAAAGCAGTAGTAGGTGTTGTGGGCGTTGGTGACCCAGTCGCGCAGCGCCTCGTTGATCGCGTCCTTCAGGGTCCTCGACCCCGACTCGACGGACACCACGGCCGATCCGAGCAGCCGCATGCGGGCGACGTTCAGTGCCTGCCGCTCGGTGTCGACGGCGCCCATGTAGATGATGCATTCCAGACCGAGGAGCGCGCAGGCGGTGGCGGTGGCCACGCCGTGCTGGCCGGCACCGGTCTCCGCGATGATGCGGGTCTTGCCCATGCGCTTGGCGAGCAGCACCTGCCCGAGCACGTTGTTGATCTTGTGCGAGCCGGTGTGGTTGAGATCTTCGCGCTTGAGGATCAGCCGCGCCCCGCCGGCGAATTCGCTCATCCGCGTCGCCTCGAAGATCGGGGACGGACGGCCGGTGTAGTCGCGCTGGAGGCGATCGAGTTCGTTCAGGAACGATTCGTCGCCGCGCGCCTTCTCGTACTCGGCGGTGACCTCCTCGATCACCGCCATCAGGGCCTCCGGCACGTGCCGTCCGCCGTACACGCCGAAGTGCCCTCCGGCATCGGGGTCGTGCGTGGTGCGCTCGGCGATTCCGGCGCTGGCAGTCGGCAGATTGCCACCCTTGAAGACGGTTTCCTGATTACGTGAAGTCACAGGTCCAGTCTGCCTCGAGGCCGGGTTCCGCCGCCGTCCGGGTCAGGTCCGCCGGGGCTACCTCAGCGCGACGGCTTGGGGCAGGACGGGTGCGCGCCTGCGTTGACCAGATCGGCCACCGCCTTGCGCGGATCACCGCTGGTGACGAGGCCTTCGCCGACCAGTACCGCGTCGGCTCCCGCACCGGCGTACGCCAGCAGGTCGGCCGTGCCGCGCACCCCGGACTCCGCGATCTTGATGATCTCGGTGGGGAGCCCGGGAGCGATCTCGCCGAACGTGTTCTTGTCGACCTCGAGCGTCTTGAGGTTGCGCGCGTTGACACCGATGACCTTGGCGCCCGCCTCGATCGCCCGGTTCGCTTCTTCCTCGGTGTGGACCTCGACGAGGGCCGTCATTCCCAGCGACTCCGTCCGGTCGATCAGCGACGCGAGCGCGTCCTGCTCGAGGGCGGCGACGATGAGCAGCACCATGTCGGCGCCGTGCGCGCGGGCCTCGTGGATCTGATACGGCCCGACGATGAAGTCCTTGCGGAGGATCGGGATGCTCACCGCGCGGCGGACGGCGTCGAGGTCCGCGAGGGACCCCTGGAACCGGCGCTCCTCGGTGAGCACGCTGATCACGCGGGCGCCACCGGCCTGGTAGGCGGCGGCCAGTTCGGCGGGATCGGCGATGTCGGCGAGCGCACCCTTCGAGGGGCTGGCGCGCTTGACCTCGGCGATGACTCCGATGCCCGGCTCGAGCAGGGCGGCCGCGGCATCCAGGGCCGGCGGTGCGGCGGCGGCGGCAGCCTTGACTGCGGCGAAGTCAAGGACGGCTTCGCGGGCGGCGACGTCGGCGCGCACCCCGTCGAGAATCGAGTCGAGAACGGTCATCGTGGCCCGAGTCCTTTCTGGGCAGAAACCCGATGTGAGGAACATCATCAGGGGTGAAGCCAGCCTAGATGGCACTCTGATTGTGTTTACGTCCGGGTACCCGGGTCCTCGTCCGAACCGTCAACTTGGTCGACAGGTTCGGTCCTCTTGTCGTCCACCGTGGGGTCCTCCCCCGCGTCCAGGGCGTCCCAGAGCATGCGCTGGGTGACGGGACCGTCGGCCGAATCGGCACCGGCCTTCTTCGCCGCCTCACGTCGCGCACCGGGGCTGTCGTACTTGGAGGACAGCCCCGCCCGCACCCGCGGCCTGCGGACCAGTTCCACCGCGGCGGCGAGCGCCGCCAGGGCCCCCACCAGCACGAGAACCGCCGGTCCGGCGTGCACCGACACCGACTGGACCTCGGCCCGGCCCGGCAACTCGGCCAGCCGCGCCGCCTCGTCGTCGGAGGCGCCGGACACGAGCAACCCCACCGCCGGGACCGCGGCCGCGACGGCCACCACCGCGACGAGCACACCCAGCACGCGCAGGGCCCAGCCCTTCACGGCGAACGACGCGGCGATCGCGGCGACCAGGGTCAGCGCCAGCGGCGTGAGCGCCGCCGCCCACGTGCCGCCCACGAGCACCGACGTGCGCTCCTCGCCGAGCCCGTCGGAGGAGGTGACCTCCACCCACGTCATCCGTGAGGCGCCCCACAGGCTGACTGCGGCGACCGCGAGGAGCAGCACCGCGAACATCGATCGGCGACGCCCCGCCCGCGCGGGGTCCCGGGCCGGCTCCGACGAGTCGCTCACTGCGTGTCGCCTCCCAGGGTCTTCAGCGTGTGCGCCGCCGCGATCGCGCTGAGCACCGCCATCGCCTTGTTCCGCGCCTCGGTGTCCTCGTATTCGGGGTTCGAGTCGGCGACGACGCCCGCGCCCGCCTGGACGTACCCGATGCCGTCCTTGATCAGGGCGGTGCGGATCGCGATGGCCGTGTCGGCGTCACCGGCGAAGTCGAGGTACCCGATGATGCCGCCGTAGATGCCGCGGCGGGTGGGTTCGAGTTCCTCGATCAGCTGCATCGCCCGGACCTTCGGCGCGCCCGACAGGGTGCCGGCCGGGAAGCAGGCGGTGACGGCGTCGAGGGCCTGCTTGCCGTCCGCGAGGTGACCGGTGACGGTGGAGACGAGATGCATCACGTGGCTGTACCGCTCGATGTGGCGGTAGTCGTGGACCTTCACCGTGCCCGGTTCGCAGACGCGGCCGAGGTCGTTGCGGCCCAGGTCCACGAGCATCAGGTGCTCCGCGTTCTCCTTCTCGTCGGCGAGCAGGTCCTTCTCGAGGAGGATGTCCTCCTCCTCGGTGTGCCCGCGCCACCGGGTGCCCGCGATCGGGTGCGTGGTGGCCACACCTTCCGACACGGTCACCAGCGCCTCCGGGCTCGATCCGACGATCGAGAACGCGGTCTCGTCGTCACCGTTCGGCACGTTGAGGAGGTACATGTACGGGCTGGGGTTGGACGCGCGCAGCATCCGGTAGACGTCGATCGGGTCGGCGGTGCAGTCGATCTCGAAGCGCTGCGACAGCACCACCTGGAAGGCCTCGCCGGCCTCGATGTCGCCGACGAGTTTCTGCACGTCGGCGCCGAACCCCTCGGTGGTGCGCTGACGGCGGTAGTCGGGGGCGGGTTTCGCGAACGTGGACACGGTCGACGACGCCGGGGCCGACAGGGCGCGCGTCATCCGGTCCAGCCGCTCCACCGCGGAGTCGTAGGCCTCGTCGACGCGTTCGTCCGTGCCGTCCCAGTTGACGGCGTTGGCGATCAGGGTGATGGCACCCTCGTGGTGGTCGACGGCCGCGAGATCCGTCGCCAGCAGCATCACCATCTCGGGGATCTGCAGGTCGTCGGTGGCGTGCTCGCCGATGCGCTCGATGCGCCGCACCGCGTCGTATCCGAGGAAGCCGACCATGCCGCCGGTCAGCGGCGGCAGGTCGGGCAGCCGCTCGCTGCGCAGCAGTTCGAGGGTCTGGCCGAGCGCGGCGATCGGATCGCCGCCGGACGGCGCGCCTGCGGGAACGTTGCCGTACCAGGCGGCTTCACCGTCGACGACGGTCAGCGCGGCGGGGCTGCCCGCGCCGATGAACGACCATCGGGACCACGATCGGCCGTTCTCCGCCGACTCGAGCAGGAAGGTGCCGGGCCGGTTCGCCGCCAGTTTGGTGTAGGCGGACAGCGGTGTTTCCGCGTCTGCCAGCACCTTGCGCGTCACCGGAACGACCCGGTGTTCGGCGGCGAGAGCGTGGAACTGCTCACGTGTGGTGGTCGAGTCGGACCCGCCGTCGGCCGGGGTGGCGGCGGACTCGGGTGCGGGAATCGTGGTGGGCTCGCCGTGCATGCCGACCATCATCCCAGGCGCACTCGTACCGCCTGCGTGCGCGGGTAGCCTCGGCACCCATGAAGCCAGGTCAGCTCGCACCGGAATTCACCCTGCCCGATCAGGACGGCATCGCACGATCGCTGTCGAGCCTCCTCGAGGACGGCCCCCTGGTGCTGTTCTTCTACCCCGCGGCGTCGACGCCCGTCTGCACCGCCGAGGCCTGCCACTTCCGGGACCTCGGAACGGAGTTCTCCGCCGTGGGAGCGTCGCGGGCCGGAATCAGCACCGATGCGGTGGCGAAGCAGGCGACGTTCGCGCAGGCGCAGTCCTTCGACTACCCGCTGCTGTCGGACGCCGACGGAGCCGTCGCGGAGAAGTTCGGTGTCCGCCGCGGACTGCTCGGCAAACTCGCCCCCGTCAAGCGGTCGACGTTCGTCATCGACACCGACCGCACCGTGCTCGAGGTCATCTCGAGCGAGTTCCGCGCCAACACGCACGGCGATCAGGCACTGGCCTTCCTCCGGACGCGTCAGGCCACCTGAATCGATCGCTTGGCCAGCCCCATCCAGAAACCGTCGATCACCTGCCGGGGAATCTGCTCGGGGTCGCTCGACGCGCCGAGCGTGACGAAGAGCGGCGCGAAGTGCTCGATCGTCGGGTGTGCGTACGGCATGCCCGGCGCGAGCGAGCGGAAATCGATCAGCGAATCCACGTCGCCCGCGGCGAGACGCTCGTCCGCCCAGGCGTCGAACTCCGAGGACCAGCCCGGTGCCTTCGCGTCGGGTGACGGGTCGCGCAGGAACGGCAGTCCGTGGGTGGTGAATCCGGAGCCGACGATCAGCACGCCCTGCTCGCGCAGGGGACGCAGCCGCTCTCCGAGGTGCAGCAGTCGTTGCGGGTCGAGCGTCGGTAGCGAGATCTGGAGGACCGGGATGTCGGCGTCGGGGTACATGACCGTCAACGGCACGTAGGCGCCGTGGTCGAGGCCGCGATGCGGCTGGTGCGACACGGTCTCGTCGTCCGGCATCAGGGACACGACCTGCGCCGCGAGTTCGGGGGCGCCGGGCGACTCGTACGTGGTCCGGTAGAACCGTTCGGGAAAGCCCCCGAAGTCGTAGACGAGGGGGGTGCCGGTGGTCGTGGATCCGATGGTGAGCGGCGCCGATTCCCAATGCGCCGACACCATGAGAATGGCCTTGGGCCGCGGCAGGTCGCCCGCCCACTTCGCCAGCTGCGACACCCACAGGTCGCTGTCCACCAGCGGCGGCGCACCATGGCTGAGGAACAGGGCGGGCATGGGGTTGGTCATCGCGACTCCTTCGGATCGAGGTCCCGCATCGACGAAGAAGCGAACTCGTCACCCGCCGCAATGTTGAACCTTCAAGTTACTATAGGAGTCAACATGCGGGCGCGGCAACTATTCCCCGGGCACGAATCGGCCCCGCGGCGTGCTAACTATGGAGGACACGCTGCACACGCGTGGATCGACGTACGGACGGAGGACACCACCGATGAGTGGCAACGACGAGGGCAAGCCGGACCAGCCCGGCACCCGATGGCTCGACGCAGAGCAGCAGGAGGCCTGGCTCACCCTCATCGCACTGGTCACCCGGCTCCCCGCCGCACTCGACACCCAGCTCCAACGCGACTCCGCACTCACCCACTTCGAATACTTCGTCCTCGCCTCCCTCTCCGGCGAAGCGAACCGGCGCCTGCAGCTGTCCCTGCTCGCCCAGCGCGCCAACGCGTCACTCTCCCGGCTGTCCCACGTCGTCACCAAAATGGAGAAAGCCGGCTGGGTGCGCCGCGAAAGCATCCGCGGCAGCCGCGGCTCCGACGCCGTCCTCACCGACGAAGGCATGGCCAAGGTCGTCGAAGCAGCGCCGCCGCACGTCGAATCCGTCCGGTCACTGATCTTCGACGGCCTCTCCCCCGACCAGGTCCGTCAACTGTCCGAACTGTCCGGCGCCATGCTCACCCAACTCGACAAGAGCATCGCCTCGGGAACCGGCAAAGCCTGACCACCACTCACCCCAGCGGCATCCCGACAGCTCACCCCAGCGGCATCCCGACAGCTCACCCCAGCGGCGTCCCGCCGACACCCCAGCTGTCGCGCGGCACCTCCGTGATCGTCACCCACACCGACGCCGCATTCTTTCCCGTCGCGTCGGCGTACGCCTTCGTGACGGCCTCGATCGTGGCGCGCTTCTGCTCCGCCGTGAGCCCCGGCGTCTGACTGATCTGAATAAGTGGCATGCGGACATCCTGCCCGAGGGCAAACGAACATCCCGCCGAGGGCCGCCGCGTCAGTCGGCGGCGAGCAGGACGTCCGAGTCGAAGCAGGTGTGCGTGCCCGTGTGGCACGCCGCCCCCTCCTGGTCGACGACGAGCAGCACCGTGTCGCCGTCGCAGTCGAGCCGCACCTCGTGGACGTACTGCGTGTGACCGGACGTCTCGCCCTTCACCCAGTACTGCTGACGGGAGCGGGAATAGTACGTGCCCTTACGGGTCTCGAGGGTGCGCGCGAGGGCCTCGTCGTCCATCCACGCCACCATCAGGACGTCGCCCGTCGACCGCTCCTGCGCGACGGCACTGAACAGTCCCGCCTCGTTGCGCTTGAGCCGTGACGCGATGGCCGGGTCGAGACTCATCGGACGGTGATCCCTTCTGCACGCATGGACTTCTTGACGTCGCCGATCGTCATGTCGCCGAAGTGGAAGACGCTGGCGGCGAGGACGGCGTCCGCGCCGGCCCCGACGGCGGGCGCGAAGTGCTCGACGGCGCCCGCTCCCCCGCTGGCGATCACCGGCACGTGCACGGCAGCGCGGACCGCGCGGATCATCGGCAGGTCGAAACCGGCCTTCGTGCCGTCCGCGTCCATCGAGTTGAGCAGGATCTCCCCGACGCCCAGTTCGGCGCCGCGGACCGCCCACTCGACCGCGTCGATGCCGGTGCCGCGCTTGCCGCCGTGGGTCGTGACCTCCCACCCCGACGGAGTGTCCGGTTGGCCCTGCGGCACGGTGCGCGCGTCCACCGACAGCACGATGCACTGGGAGCCGAAGCGTTCGCTCAGTTCGCGGAGCAACTCGGGCCGCGCGATCGCCGCCGTGTTGACGCTCACCTTGTCGGCGCCGGCACGCAGCAACCGGTCGACGTCCTCGACGGTGCGGACACCGCCGCCGACCGTGAGCGGGATGAACACCTGTTCCGCCGTCCGGCTGACCACGTCGAGCATGGTGCCCCGGTCCGCGGTCGACGCGGTGACGTCGAGGAACGTGAGCTCGTCGGCGCCCTGGGCGTCGTACGCGGCCGCCAGTTCGACGGGGTCGCCCGCGTCCCGCAGGTTCTCGAAGTTGACGCCCTTGACGACGCGTCCGGCATCGACGTCCAGACACGGGATCACTCGAACCGCCAGAGTCATTGCGTACGCCCTCCTGAAGGCTCGGAACGGGGATCACCCAGTGATCCGAGGATATCGAGAATTTCGCCGTGCACCCCGGGCGCTCCGGCAAGCACCGAATCGGACGTCACCGTCCAGGGCTTGCCGCCCAGATCGGTCACCACACCGCCCGCGGCGCGCACCAGCGCCACACCGGCCGCGTTGTCCCACGCATTGTGGCCGAACACCACCGCACCACCGAGTATTCCGGCCGCGGTGAACGCGAGGTCGACGCCGGTGGATCCGTGGATCCGGATCCGCGAGGACACCCGGCTGAGCTGCGCGAGGACCTGCAACCGGTACGCGCCGGGGATACGCCCGCGACTGTCGATGTTCAGCGCCCCCAAGCCCACGATCGACGACGCCAGCGACGTGCGGCCGAGCCTCGGCAGCGGCTGACCGCCCTCGAGCAGCGGGCCGTCCGCGACGGCCGCGTAGCGCCGCCCGACGAGCGGCAGCCACGTGAGGCCGAGAACGGGAACCCCGTCGTCGAGGAGCGCGAGCAGCGTGCCCGCGGTGGGCAGACCCGCCGAATAGTTGAAGGTGCCGTCGATGGGGTCGAGCACCCAGACGGGTCCGCTGTCGAGGTCGGGTCCGCCGAACTCCTCGCCGTGGACGTCGATGCCGGTCCGGTCACGCAGTTCGCCGGTCAACCGCTTCTCGAGCTCGAGGTCGACGGCGGTCGCGAAATCGTCGGGGCCCTTGTGGACGGCGCTGGGCGCACCCACCCCGGAGACGAACCGGTCGTGCACTCCGTCGAGCAGCTCACTGGCGACGGCGAGGAGTTCCCGGGGATCGCGGGACAGGACCATGGCGCGAACTCAGCCCGAGACCGCGGCGAGCGCCTCGGGGAGGGTGAACCGCCCCGCGTACAGCGCCTTGCCGACGATGGATCCCTCGACGCCCTGGTCGACGAGTCCGGCGATCGCCCGGAGGTCGTCGATGGTGGACACACCACCCGACGCGACGACGGGCGCGTCGGTGGCCGCGCAGACCTGCGCGAGGAGTTCGAGATTGGGGCCGGTGAGGGTGCCGTCCTTGCTCACGTCGGTGACGACGTAGCGGGAGCAACCGTCCTTGTCGAGCCGGGCGAGGGTCTCCCACAGGTTCCCGCCCTCGGTGACCCAGCCGCGGCCGCGAAGCTGGTATTCGCCGTCGACGAGGCGCACGTCGAGACCGACGGCGATCTTCTCGCCGTACTTGGCGATGGCGCGCGCACACCACTCGGGGTTCTCGATGGCGGCGGTGCCGAGGTTGACGCGACCGCAGCCGGTGGCCAGTGCGGCCTCGAGCGACGCGTCGTCGCGGATTCCGCCGGACAGTTCCACCTGGACGTCGAGTTCCCCCACCACGTCCGCGAGGAGTTCGCGGTTCGAGCCGCGACCGAAGGCGGCGTCGAGGTCGACGATGTGGACCCACTCGGCACCGTCGTTCTGCCATGCGAGGGCGGCATCACGAGGCGAGCCGTATCCGGTCTCGCTTCCTGCCTCCCCCTGGACGAGGCGAACAGCTTCACCGTTGACGACATCTACAGCAGGCAAAAGGACCAGGCTCACGTGCGACAACCCTAGTCGCTCAGCGGTCGGAACCCGGCTTCGGGTCCTCGGGGTCGCGGCCGTAGGCGTTGCGGGTCATGCGTTTCGACACGTAACCCATGGCGGCGATCGCACCGGCGACGCCGAGCAGCCCGACGATCAGCCCGAGGACGGGGCCCGGTTTCAGCACCAGAATGATCGCGGTCGCGAGGACCAGGACCGCGGTGGCGGCACCCATCGCGTACACGGCGAGCCTGCCGATCGACAGGTCGCCGCGCCCGTCCCCGGGTTCGGTCACAGACTGCGAACCCAGTTGCGGAGCAGTTCCGCGCCCGCGTCGCCGGACTTCTCGGGGTGGAACTGGGTGGCGGACAGCGCGCCGTTCTCGACGGCGGCGAGGAACTTGCCGCCGTGATCGGCCCAGGTCAGGGCGGGCGGCGCCAGCCGCTCCGGCGTCGGCAGTTCCCAGGTCTGGGCCGCGTAGGAGTGGACGAAGTAGAACCGGGTGTCGGGATCGATACCGGCGAACAGCGTGCTGTCGGCCGGTGCCTCGACGGTGTTCCACCCCATGTGCGGCAGCACGTCGGCCTGGAGCCGTTCGACGGTGCCGGGCCATTCGCCGCAGCCTTCCGCCTCGACGCCGAACTCGACGCCGCGTTCGAAGAGGATCTGCATGCCGACGCAGATCCCGAGGACCGGCCGCCCGCCGGCCAGACGCTGACCGATGATCCGCTCCCCCCGCACCGCGCGGAGCCCCTCCATACACGCCGAGAAGGCGCCGACGCCGGGGACGACGAGACCGTCGGCCGCGAGTGCGACCTTGTGATCGGACGTGACCTCGACGCGCGCGCCGGTCCGGGCCAGAGCGCGGGTGGCCGAATGCAGGTTGCCGGAGCCGTAGTCGAGGACGGCAATCGTGGAGACGGTCATGACACAACCTTATCCGGCGGCCGAACGACGCCGGAGGGCGCGGCCGACGACCGTTCCGGCGGCCGGGACCACCGCGACCGCCGTCGCCGCGACCCCGAACACCCAGGAATACCCGGCCACCGACGCGACGGCGCCGAGCGCGAGGGAACCGAACCCCGTGCCGGCGTCGAACCCGATGTTCCATCCGGCGCTCGCCGAGCCGAATCGGGCCGGTCCCGCGGCGGTGAAGATCATGACGAGCGACTCGTTCTGCACCGCGCCGAACCCGAATCCGAATGCCAGCGCCGCGCACACCAGGACAGGCACGGGCGCCGCTGTCGCCGCGGCGACGGCGAACAGGACCAGACCGAAGCACACGAACGTCAGGGCGGGAATCAGGGCACGACCCACCCCGAGCCGGTCGGAGAACGATCCCGCGGCGTACCGCCCGATCAGCGTCGCCCCGCTCGACACGGCGAGGATCACCCCGGCGAGCGACGCCCGCTCCGAGATCGCGATCGGCAGCAGGCTGGACAGACCGCCGAACGCGGCCGCCACGATCGCGATCGACAGCCACGGGGTCAGCACGGCGGCGAGCGGGATGCGATCGTGCGACGCGCGGTCCGCGGGGGCGCGGATCGCGGGGAGTCGCGTGACCGCGACGACCGCGAGCGCGGGAATGAGAGCGCCGATCACGAAGACGGGGGTCGCGGACCAGTGCGCCATGATCGCGAGCCCCGCCGGCAGCCCGACCATCTGCGCGGCGGCCACCGCGATTCCCTGCGCACCCGTTGCGCGGCCGAGCATCTGCCGCGGAACGAGTTCCGCGACCAGCGCACTGCTTGCGACGGTGAGCATGCCGAAGCCCGACCCGCGGACCGCCGATACCGCCAGCACCGGAATCGCCTCGGTGGAGAGCAGGAGGAGAAGCGACGGCGGCCCCAGCAGAATGCAGCCGGCGGCGAGCACCCAGCGGTGCCCCCACCGGCGCAGGAGCCGGGGCACGCCGAGTTGGGTGGCGACGGTCGCGGCCATGAACACGGCCGTCACGCTGCCGGCGAGCGTGTCCGAGCCGCCGGACAGCGAGACGATCAGCGGAACGACGGGCAGGAGCACCGCCCAGCCGCCGAACGCCGCGGCGCCCATCAGCATCGCGGTGGGCAGACCGCGGGTGCGGAGCAGGCCGCGGCGCTCCCCCACTGCGACCGGCACTACATCAACCTGAGAACGCCCGCCACGGCTGCCAGCACCGCCAGTGCCAGCAGCACGCCCGAGGCCAGTTTGTTGAACTTCCACATGGAGTACGCGCCGCCCGCCGCGATACCCGCGGCGATGAACAGGACGTAGACGAGGACGACGCTCACGAATGCGTCCGGTTCACAGGCTGCCCTTGGTGGACGGCACGCCCGTGACGCGGGGATCGGGTTCGACGGCCTCACGCAGTGCACGGGCGACGGCCTTGAACTCGGCCTCGGTGATGTGGTGCTGATCGCGCCCGTAGAGCACGCGCACGTGCAGGGCGATGCGCGCGTTGAGCGCGATCGACTCGAACACGTGCCGGTTGATCACGGTCGCGTACGGCACCCCCGGGTATCCGCCGATGACGGCGTGCAGCAGGT
Organism: Rhodococcus sp. NPDC057529; assembly: GCF_042802055.1. NCBI lineage: Bacteria > Bacillati > Actinomycetota > Actinomycetes > Mycobacteriales > Nocardiaceae > Rhodococcus > Rhodococcus sp. NPDC057529. The sequence goes on along the minus strand of NZ_JBHVEY010000021.1, from coordinate 70,816 downwards.
GCTCCGGTTCGCCGGTGTGGACGCAGTACGGTCGCCCGGACACGTCGACCGACGCGTGGGCGAGCGTCTCGTCCATCGGGATGAACGCGTCACCGAACCGGCGGATGCCCTTCTTGTCGCCGAGGGCCTGACCGAGCGCCTGTCCGAGCACGATCGACGTGTCCTCCACCGTGTGGTGCGCCTCGATCTCGATGTCGCCCTTCGCGTGGACGGTGAGGTCGAAACTCGCGTGGGAGCCGAGCGCGGTCAGCATGTGGTCGAAGAACGGAACCCCGGTGGAGACGTCGACGATGCCGGTGCCGTCGAGGTTCAGTTCGACGGTGATGCTCGATTCCTTGGTGGTGCGCTCCACGCGGGCGATGCGGTCGGTCATCCTCGGTCTCCTGAGCTGGTGAGTTCGGTGGCGGCGATCTCGTCGCTCGCCACGATGAAGGCGTCGTTCTCGGAGGCCAGCCCGACGGTGGCGCGCAGGTATCCGGGGATCCCGACGTCCCGGATCAGCACTCCGCGGTCGAGGTAGGCCTGCCAGGCGCGGGCACTGTCGGTGAACTCACCGAACAGGATGAAGTTCGCGTCGCTGGGGATGACGTGGAAACCCGTGTCCTCCAATGCCTTCGACACCCGCACCCGCTCCGCGGCGAGGGCGTGCACGCTGGCGAGCGTCTCGTTCGCGTGCCGCAGCGCCGCGCGGGCAGCGGCCTGGGTGACCACCGACAGGTGGTACGGCAGCCGGACCAGGAGCAGTGCCTCGATGAAGGCCGGTGCGGCCGCGAGGTATCCGAGCCTGCCGCCGGCGAACGCGAACGCCTTGCTCATCGTCCGCGACACCACCAGCTTCGACGGGTACTCGTCGATCAGCGTCAGGGCGCTCGGCGCGTCGGAGAATTCGGCGTACGCCTCGTCGACGATCACGATGCCCGGCGCGGCGTCGAGGACCCGGCGCAGTTCCGCGATGCCGACGCTGTGCCCGGTCGGGTTGTTGGGGCTGGTGACGAACACGACGTCCGGCCTGCGTTCGGCGATCGCCGCGGTCGCGGCGTCCACGTCGAGTGCGAAGTCGGCGCGCCGGAAGATCGGCAGCCACTCGGTCTCGGTGCCGTCCGCGATGATCGGGTGCATCGAGTACGACGGCACGAAGCCCATCGCGCTGCGACCGGGACCGCCGAACGCCTGCAGCAGCTGCTGCAGGATCTCGTTGGACCCGTTGGCCGCCCACACGTTGTCGACCGTGACCGGCACCCCGGTCTGGCGGACGAGGTACGCGGCGAGGTCGGTGCGCAGCGCCACCGCGTCGCGGTCCGGGTAGCGGTGCAGTTCGCGTGCGGCCTCCCGCACGGACTCTGCGACGTCGTCGACGAGCGCCTTCGTCGGCGGGTGCGGGTTCTCGTTGGTGTTCAGCTGAACGGGGACCGTCAGCTGCGGTGCCCCGTACGCCGACTTGCCGCGCAGATTCTCCCGGATCGGCAGGGCATCGACCCCGATCGACGAACCGGGCACGTTCGCGGCGGTCACCGCAGCGCCTCGAACCGCAGCCGCACGGCCTCACCGTGTGCGGGCAGGTCCTCGGCGTTCGCGAGCGTGATGACGTGACCGGAGACCTCCTTCAGCGCGGATTCGGAGTAGTCGACCACGTGGATGCCGCGCAGGAACGTCTGCACGCTCAGGCCCGAGGAGTGCCGGGCGCAGCCCGCGGTGGGCAGGACGTGGTTGGACCCGGCGCAGTAGTCGCCGAGGCTGACCGGCGCCCACGGCCCGACGAACACCGCGCCCGCACTGGTCACCTTCGCTGCGACGGCGGTGGCGTTCTCGGTCTGGATCTCGAGGTGCTCGGCGGCGTAGGCGTTGACCACCCGCAGCCCGGCCTCGACGTCGGAGACCAGGACGATGCCCGACTGGGTGCCGGACAGCGCCGCGGTGACGCGCTCCTTGTGCTTGGTGATCTCGAGCTGCGCGGCCAGCGCGGTGTCGACGGCGTCGGCGAGTTCGACGCTGGACGTGACGAGCACGCTCGCGGCCATCACGTCGTGCTCGGCCTGGCTGATCATGTCTGCCGCGACGTGCACCGGGTCGGCGGTGTGGTCGGCGAGGATCGCGATCTCGGTGGGGCCCGCCTCGGCGTCGATGCCGACGAGGCCGCGGCAGAGGCGCTTGGCGGCGGTGACGTAGATATTGCCGGGGCCGGTGATGAGGTCGACGGGGGCGAGTTCGGCACCGTTCGTGTCGGTGCCGCCGTAGGTGAGCAGCGCGACGGCCTGACCGCCGCCGACGGCCCACACCTCGTCGACACCCAGCAGGGCGGCCGCGGCGAGGATCGTCGGGTGCGGCAGACCACCGAACTCGGACTGCGGCGGCGACGCCACCACGAGCGAGCGGACGCCGGCTGCCTGCGCGGGCACCACGTTCATCACGACGCTGGACGGGTAGACGGCGTTGCCGCCCGGGACGTACAGCCCGACGCGGTCGACGGGCACCCAGCGTTCGGTGACGGTGCCGCCCGGGACGACCTCGGTGGTGGTGTCGGTGCGGCGCTGGTCGGCGTGGACCTTTCGGGTGCGTTCGATCGCGACCTCGAGGGCGGCGCGGACTGCGGGGTCGAGTTCGTGGAGGGCGCGGTCCAGTTCGGCCTGGGGCACCCGCACCTGCGCGGGGCGGACGCCGTCGAACTTCTCACTGTATTCGAGGGCGGCGTCGGCGCCGCGTTCACGGACCGCCTCGACGACGGGGCGAACCTGATGCAGGACCGCGTCCACATCCACTCCACCTCGAGGAAGTGCGGCGCGAAGTTCGGCCGTGGAAGGGGTACGACCACGAAGGTCGGTGCGGGCGAGCATGAGAGGTCCTCTCTGCGACTGTCGGGACACGGTGTCTCGGACGAGCGGACTGTTCTGCGGAGAACAGGGCTCGACACCGATTATCCAGGATAGGCGCACCCCGTTTTCACCGGTCGGCGGCCGACCGGGTTTCACGTCGGCGGCTGTGCAAGCAACGGCACCCGCCGGCGTCGTGACGCCGGCGGGTGCCGCGCTGTGCTGCGCGTCGTCCCGGCCGCGGGAGGCCTAGAGGCGGGTCGAGTGCAGGAACCTCCTCGCCAGGTTCTCCTCGGTCGACGCGCCCGGCGTCCACTCGGTGATCCAGGGGCCGGTGCCTTCGCTGGGGTCGACCACTCCCCGCTCCAGCCACGCGTACCGTCCTTCGAGGATCGAGTGCGCGACCTGCTTGTCGGCGTCGTCGGTGTTGTGCCACAGACCGTCGAACAACTTCTCGACCCGCAGCGCCGCCTGTCGGCAGAACACGTCGGCGAGTTCGTAGGCCGCGGCGCCCTCGGCCTCGTTCTCCTCCCGCTGCATCTCCGCCTTGACGCAGGTGGCGGACATCGCGAACAGTTCGGCGCCGATGTCGACGACCCGGCCGAGGAAACCCTGCTGCTTCTCCAGTGCAGCCTGCCACCGGGCCATGCCGTAGAACGTGGAGCGGGCCAGCTTGCGGGAGTGCCGCTCGACGAAACGCAGGTGCTTGGCCAGGACGCCGAATTCGCCGAACGACGTCGGCACCTGCCCCTTGCCCGCCACGAGTTGCGGCAGCCACTTCGCGTAGAAGCCGCTCGCCTTCGCCGCCGCTCGCGCCTTTGCACCGGTGTCGGCGTGCGGGTCGGCGAGATCGCCCGCCGCCGTGAGGTGGGCGTCCACGGCCTCGCGCGCGACCAGCAGTCGCATGATCTCGCTCGACCCCTCGAAGATCCGGTTGATGCGCAGGTCGCGGTCCAGCTGTTCCACCGGCACCGCCCGTTCACCGCGGGCGGCCAGCGACGCCGCCGTCTCGTATCCGCGACCGCCGCGGACCTGGATCAGCTCGTCGGAGATGACGCAGGCCATCTCGGACGACCACAGCTTGGCGAGCGCCGCCTCGATCCGGATGTCGTTGCGACCCTCGTCGTTCATCTGCGCCGACAGGTCCACGACCGCCTCGAGCGCGTACGTGGTCGCGGCCATGAACGACAGCTTGTTGGCGACGGCCGCATGCTCGGCGATGGCTTTGCCCCACTGGACGCGGATACCGGACCATTCGCGGGCGATCTTCAGCGACCACTTGCCTGCGCCCGCGCACATCGCCGGAATCGCAAGCCGGCCGGCGTTGAGGGTGGTGAGTGCGATCTTCAGTCCGTCGCCCTCCCGCCCGATCAGGTTCTCCCGCGGAACGCGCACCTTGTACATGCGGGTAACGCCGTTCTCGATCCCGTGCAGCCCCATGAACGCGTTGCGTCGTTCCACGGTGATGCCCGGGGTGTCGGCCTCGACGACGAAGGCGGAGATGCCGCCGCGATGGCCTTCGCTCTTCGGTACCCGCGCCATGACGACGAGCAGTTCCGCGACGACGCCGTTGGTCGTCCACAGCTTCACGCCGTCCAGTTCGTAGGCGGCACCGCCCTCGATGGGGACCGCCGAGGACGCCAGCCGCGCCGGGTCGGACCCGACGTCGGGTTCGGTGAGGAGGAACGCGGAGATGGCGCCGCGGGCGCAGCGCGGCAGGAATTCGCGCTTCTGTTCGGGGGTGCCTGCCAGCTTGAGCGGTTCGGGGACGCCGATCGACTGATGGGCCGACAGCAGCGCGCCGAGGCTCGGGTGCACCGACGCGACGAGCATCAACGCCCGGTTGTACGCGACCTGGGAGAGTCCGAGGCCGCCGTACTCCTCCGAGATCTTCAGGCCGAAGCACCCGAGGTCGGCGAGGCCGCGGACGTAGTCGTCGGGAATGCGGGACTGCGATTCGATGACACTGCCGTCCATCTCCTCGCAATATGCGCGGAGGCGGACGAGGAATTCTTCGGCCTTGGCGGCGTCCTCGGCAGCCGGCCGTGGGAAGGGATGAACCAGATCCAGCCGGAACCGTCCGAGAAACAGTTCTTTCGCGAAGGAGGGTTTGTCCCAGCCGGATTCCCTCGCCTCCTCTGCGACTGCTCGTGCTTCTGCCTCGGTGACCTTCGGAGCTGAGGTGTCGACCATGACGCGCCTCCTACTGGCGGGTAGTCCTACTCGCCAGTATCCCCCAATCGGAGCACTCGGGACAGCGTTTCCGCTACTGTTCGGCCGGTGCGGACCCCCACACGACTCCTGGGTGCCGGCGCGGTCCTGCTGTGCTTGCTGAGCCCCGCCGCCGCGGTGCGTGCCGCCCCTCTCCCCGACGACTTCCTGTGGGGTGTGGCGACGTCCGGTTTCCAGTCGGAGGGTTCCTCCCCGGACAGCAACTGGCGGCGATATTCCGACTCCGGCCGCACCCACGACGCGATCGGCACTTCCGTCGACTTCCGGCACCGGTACGCCGAGGACATCACCAGCGCAGCGGACCTGGGTGTCGACGTCTTCCGGTTCGGCGTCGAGTGGGCGCGCCTGCAGCCCGCGCCGGGCGTGTGGGACGAGACGGAGCTGCGGTACTACGACGACGTCGTCCGCGAGATCACCGGCCGCGGCATGACCCCGATGATCACACTCGACCACTGGGTGTACCCCGGGTGGGTCGCCGACCGGGGCGGGTGGGCGAACCCGGAGATCGTCGACGACTGGCTCGCGAACGCGCAGAAGGTGGTCGAGCGCTATGCCGGTGTGGGCGCGCTTTGGATCACGGTCAACGAGCCGACCGTGTACGTGCAGAAGGAACTGATGTTCGGCGGCATCGGCCCCGACCGGGCGCCGCAGATGCTCGACCGGCTCGTCGAGGTCCACCGCCGCGCGTACGACCTGATCCACGAGAACGACCCGGGCGCCCGGGTGAGCAGCAATCTCGCCTACGTCCCGGCCGCCATGGACGCGCTGGACGCCACGTTCGTCGACCGCGTCCGCGACAAGCTCGACTTCCTCGGCGTCGACTACTACTACGGCCTGTCCTTCGACAACCTCACCGCGGTGAACGCGGTCACCGACGCCTTCTACGACATCAGTCCCCAGCCGGACGGCATCTACCACGCCCTGATGCGGTACACCCGCACGTTCCCGGGACTACCGCTGTACGTCGTGGAGAACGGCATGCCCACCGATGACGGGACACCCCGACCGGACGGCTACACCCGGTCCGATCATCTCCGCGATCACCTCTACTGGATGGAGCGGGCGCGGGCCGACGGCGCACCGGTGATCGGATACAACTACTGGTCGATCACCGACAACTACGAGTGGGGCACGTTCCGTCCCCGGTTCGGCCTGTTCACCGTCGACGCTCTGACCGACCCCACCCTCACGCGGCGGCCGACCGATGCGGTGGCGACCTACCGGGACGTCGTCGCGAACGGCCTCCCACAAGGCTACGAACCCCGCCGTCGCGCCGGAATCTGTTCCCTCGTCGATCCGCCCCTCAGCTGCGCGAATCCCCCGTAACGGGAACACCGCGGGACGCGACGTACGATCAGCTCGTGTCGTGGCAGATGTGGTGTGCAGTGCTCGGGGCGTCCTGCGTGATCAGCCTGTCGCCGGGTGCGGGCGCGATCGCGTCGATGGCCACCGGAATGCGATTCGGGTTGCGGCGCGGCTACTGGAACATCGCCGGTCTCCAGCTGGGGTTGCTGTTGCAGATCGCGGTGGTCGCCGCGGGGCTCGGGGCACTGCTCGCGAACTCGACCCTCGCGTTCACCGTGATCAAGTGGTTCGGCGTCGCGTACCTGGTGTATCTCGGCGTCCGGCAGTGGCGGGCGAGCGCAACCGATATGTCCGGCGTCGGCGGCGAGGTCGCCGAGACCAGCGGGCCCGCGATGACACTGCGCGGTTTCCTCATCAACGCCAGCAACCCCAAGGCCGTCGTCTTCATGCTGGCGGTGCTCCCGCAGTTCATCACCCCGTCGGCGCCGCTGCTCCCCCAGTACCTGATCATCGCCGCCACCATGGTGGCGGTCGACGTCGCCGTCATGACCGGCTATACCGGCCTGGCGTCGAAGGTCCTGCGGCTGATGCGCTCACCGCGCCAGCAGCGGGCCACCAACCGGACGTTCTCCGGGTTGTTCTTCGTCGCGGCCACGTTCCTGGCGACGATTCGCCGTGCCGTCTGACCCGTGAGTACTTGTTAACCGCCGGCGGTTGACAAGTACTCACGGGTGGGGTCACATGTCGAGGCCGAGATCCAGCACGGTGACCGAATGGGTGAGCGCACCGACCGCGAGGTAGTCGACTCCGGTCGCGGCGTACTCGGCCGCGACGTCCAGCGTGAGACCGCCCGACGATTCCAGCTTGGTGCCGGGGGCGTTTGCGTCGCGGCGCTGCACGGCGATCTGCGTCTGCCACAGCGGGAAGTTGTCGAGCAGCACCAGTTCCACGTTCTCGGCCAGCACCTCGTCGAGTTGCGCGAGGCTGTCGACCTCCACCTCGCATTCGATGTCCGGTGCCGCGGCGCGCACGGCCCGCAGCGCCGCCACCACCGAACCCGCGGCGGCGACGTGGTTGTCCTTGATCAACGCGGCGTCGCCGAGGCCCATGCGGTGGTTGACGCCGCCACCCACCCGGACGGCGTACTTCTGCAGGCCGCGCAGTCCCGGCAGCGTCTTGCGGCTGTCGCGGATCTTCGCCCCGGTGCCCTCGACCGCATCCACCCACGCGGATGTGGCGGTTGCGATGCCGGACAGGTGGCAGACCAGGTTGAGCATCGTCCGTTCCGCGGTGAGCAGTCCCTGCGTGGGCGCGGACACCGTCAGCACGGCCTGGCCGGGCACGATCCGGGTGCCGTCGGCGACCCTGTCGAGGACCTCGTAGCGGCCCGCCCCGATCACCTCGTCGAGCACCAGCAGTCCGACGTCGAGGCCGGCGACGGTGCCGTGCGCGCGGGAGACCACGGATGCCTTGGCGACCGCGTCGGCCGGGACCGTGGCCGCGGACGTCACGTCGGGTCCGTACCGCAGGTCCTCGTCCAGGGCGAGGCGCACGAGCGTACGGACCTCGTCCGCGTCCAGACCGCCCGGAAGGACGTGGTCGGCCATCACAGCACTCCTGTCAGTTGGGGTTGGAGAAGCTCGAGTTCGCCGTCGCGCAGGCGCACGTGCGTGCTGCGGCGCCACTCGCCGGACGTCTCCGGGTGGTCGCTGCGGGTGTGGCATCCGCGACTTTCGGTGCGCGCGCCCGCGGCGAGCACGAGCGCTGCCGCCGTCAGGGTCAGCGCGGCGTCTTCGAGCGCGGTCTGTCCCTCGGGCACCGTGCGCGGCGCGGCGGCGAGTGCGGCGGTGACCGCCTCGAGACCTGCGCCGTCCCGGACGACGGAGGCGTTGACGGTCATCCACTGCTGCACCAGGTCCCGCGGCGCGGACGGCAGTACGTGGCGGCCGGGATCGGCCGCCTCGACGCGCAGATCGGCGCGTTCGACGGCTGCGGCGCCGGCCCGTTCGCCGACCACCAGGCCTTCGAGGAGACTGTTGGAGGCCAGCCGGTTCGCGCCGTGCAGCCCGGTGCGGGCCACCTCCCCCGCCGCGTAGAGGCCGGGGACGGCGGTGCGTCCGTCGACGTCGGTCACCACGCCGCCGCACGAGTAGTGGGCGGCAGGGGCGACCGGAACCAGTTGTTCGCGCGGGTCGATCCCGGCGTCCAGGCAGGATGCCGTCACGGTCGGGAACCGCTGCGCGAACCCGGGCAGCTGACGGGCGTCCAGGTAGACGTGGTCGTGTCCCAGTTCCCGCAGCCGCGACGCGATGGCCCGCGACACGACGTCGCGGGGTGCCAGGTCGCCGCGCGGATGCACGCCGGCGGTCACCGAATCGCCGTTGGCGTCGACGAGGATCGCGCCCTCGCCGCGGACGGCCTCGCTGATCAGCGGACGCCGGCCGAGACCGCCGGGGGTGAACAGCACGGTCGGGTGGAACTGCACGAACTCGAGATCGGCGACGGCCGCGCCGGCGTCGAGTGCGAGCGCGATGCCGTCGGCGGTGGCGCCGGGCGGGTTGGTACTGCAGGCGTACAACTGCCCGAGTCCGCCGGTCGCCAGGAGAACGGCGGGTGTGTGGATCACGCCGAGGCCGCGCGGGGAGTCGACGAGCACGCCGGTGACGCCGCGCGCATCGGTGAGCACGCGGACGGCGGAACTGTCGAACAGGACCGGAAGCCCGGCCGCGCCCAGCGCGCGCTGCACCTCCGCGCCGGTGGCATCGCCGCCGGCGTGGATGATCCGCCGGGTGCTGTGCCCGCCCTCGCGGGTGCGTGACACGGTGCCGTCGCGGCCGCGGTCGAACACCGCACCCAGATCGGTCAATGCGGCCACGGCGTCGCGGCCGCCGGCCACGATCGACCGCACGGCCTCCTCGTCGCACAGGCCGACGCCGGCCTCGCACGTGTCGGCGACGTGCGAGTCCACCGAATCGGTGACGGCGTCACCGACCACGGCGATGCCGCCCTGCGCGTACTGCGTCGCGGTGTCCGTCGTCCCACCCTTGCTGACGGTGAGCACGGTCAGCCCGCGCAGTGAGGCGGTGCGTGCGGCTGTCAGTCCGGCCACACCACCGCCCACCACGACGAGGTCGGCGTGCTCTTCCCAGGAAATCCCCCGGGCCGGGCTGCTCACTCGCCGCCGCCCGGGTTTCCGATCTCGATCATCCGCTGCACCGACTTGCGGGCACGCTCGGCGGTCGCGAGATCGACGTGAACCTCGTCCTTGCCCTCGAGCAGGCAGCGGAGCAGGGCGGCGGGGGTGATCATCTTCATGTACGGGCAGGACGCGCGGTCGTTGACGGCCTGGAAGTCGACCTCCGGCGCGGCCTTGCGCAGCTGGTGCAGCATCCCGACCTCGGTGGCCACCAGAACCTGCGTGGCCCCGGTGGCGCGGGCGGCGTCGAGCATGCCGCCCGTCGACAGGATCTTCACCTTGTCCTCGGGCACGAATCCCTCACCGGCGAGGTAGAGCGCCGAGGTGGCGCAACCGCACTCGGGGTGGACGAACAATTCGGCGCCGGGGTGCGCCTTGGCCTGCGCCGTGAGCTCGTCGCCGTTGATGCCGGCGTGGACGTGGCACTCGCCGGCCCAGATCTGCATGTTCTTGCGACCGGTGACGCGCTTGACGTGGGCGCCGAGGAACTGGTCGGGCAGGAACAGGACCTCGCGGTCGGGGTCGATCGACGCGACCACGTCGACGGCGTTGGACGACGTGCAGCAGATGTCCGTCAGACCCTTCACCTCGGCGGTGGTGTTGACGTACGACACGACGACGGCGTCGGGGTACTCGGCCTTCCACTCGCGCAGCTGATCGGCGGTGATCGAGTCGGCCAGCGAGCAGCCCGCGCGCTCGTCCGGGATCAGCACCGTCTTGGCGGGGCTGAGGATCTTCGCGGTCTCGGCCATGAAGTGCACGCCGCAGAACACGATCGTGTCTTCGGGGGCCTCGGCCGCGATGCGCGAGAGTGCCAGGGAGTCTCCGACGTGGTCGGCGACGTCCTGGATGGCGGGCAGCTGGTAATTGTGCGCGAGGAGGGTCGCTCCCCGCTCGCGTGCCAGCCGTTTGATCTCGGCAGCCCACTCTTCGCTCGCCTCGACGCCCGCGTATCCGCCGGGACCGTCCTGAATCTGCGGGTTGGTACCCGCCCACAACGTCGTGGTCGTCATGGCTTGCTCCTTCACCGTGAACTCGGGCGGGCTGGCCCGAATTTCCGAAATCGAGGTTTTCGACTTAGGATCGAAAACATGCCCAATAGTAACACCACGCATGAAGTGCTTACCGCGGTGTTCCAGGTTCGCCACTTCCCCGGCTATATCGACGCAGGTCACAGCGGTGATATGCGTCACGCGGGAGGCACCGGCGAGCTCGCCGTGCTGCTGTGGCAACGGGCCCTCGATCCGCAAGCCGGCGCGTGGTCGCTGCCCGGCGGACTCCTCCGCGAAGACGAGGACCTCACGACGTCCGCGCGACGCCAGCTCGCCGAGAAGGTGGACGTGCAGGAGGTCTCCCACCTCGAGCAGCTGTCGGTGTTCAGCGATCCGCGTCGGGTGCCCGGGCCGCGCACCATCGCGTCGACGTTCCTGGGGCTCGTCCCGCTTCCCGCCGACCCGCAGTTGCCGCCGGACACAGCGTGGCACCCGGTGTCCGCGCTGCCCGAGATGGCGTTCGACCACGGCACCGTCGTCCGGCACGCGCGGACCCGCCTCGCGGCCAAGCTCTCCTACACCAACATCGCGTTCGGTCTGGCGCCCGACGAGTTCTCCATGTCGACGCTGCGCGAGATCTACTGCGCCGCACTCGGGTACCAGGTGGATGCGACCAATCTCCAGCGCGTCCTCGGACGCCGCGGGGTGCTGACCCCCACCGGCAACACGGCACCGTCCGGCCGCACCGGCGGTCGCCCGGCCGCCCTCTACCGCTTCACCGACTCCACCCTGCGGGTGACGGACGAGTTCGCGGCCCTTCGACCGCCGAGCTGAATCCGATCGTCAGGCGGCCGCGGATCCACCTGCCTGCGTGGTGCGCCGCCGCCACGCCGACGCGACCGAGGGCTCCGCGCCGAGCACCGAATCGATGCGGCCGAAGCGGCCGAGAACGCGGTCGAGAAACTGCTCGACCTGGCGGGGGTCGTCCGGATCGGCGGCGACCGCGAGGAGTCGGTGACCGGACATGCCCGGCATGATCCGGGCCAGTTCCGCGACCGTGCGTGCGGTGACCGCAACGCACCAGCCCGAATCGAGCAACTCCTGCGCGGTGCGCCTGCCCTGCTCGCTGCCTGCGGCAGTCACCACCACGACACCACGGGCCGAGCCGGCTTCGTCGGTACGCATCATCTTCGCCTCCTGGGGATCGACATTTCCGACTCCAGGTAAGCGCCGGTACTCGAGACCGCGACGGGAGTGCGCTGTGAGATCGCCGGGAGCGGGCGAGTGCTCGGCGACGTGCGAATTCGAGCCTCGGTCACGAAGTAACGGTCGCGTCGCGCTCTTCCGGCTCGTCGAGTTCGACCGGAGCATCACCGACACCGAGATCGTCGTACGGGTTGAGCGCGGCGAGCACCAACGTCACGACGCACGCGACGAGCGGCTGGAAGATCAGCACGAGCGGAGTCCCGATCCCCGGCGCGACCGCCACGACGGCACCGGCCGTCGAGGTGTCGGGGTCGGGGAAACGCAGGGCCGCCACGCCGATTCCGCCGAGTGCCATCACGCAGGCCCCGACGACACTGCCGGCGAGTACGGCGCCCAGCGCCACCGGGCCGCGACTTCTCCGCGCCGTCCATGCGGCGACCGCGGTGAGGATCCCCACCACCAGGCCGGCACAGGCGAACATCCCGATCGCGTCGAACCGGTGCACGCTCTCCCCCGTCAGCGACACCCCGCGGTCGGCGGACACCACCAGCAGATGTTCGGGCGGTGCCAGGAGCCCCCACAGCACCCCGGCGAGTGCGCTCGCCACCACCGTCCCGCAGAAGATTCCGGCGGCAGATCGAAGCCTGAAGCCCGGGAGCGTGGTCACGCGTCCGACGCTACCGCCGTCCGCGGCAGATCGAGTCGAACACACCGTGGCGGGAACATTTCGCCCACCAGCCGTCGGGACTGATCTGCACCACCATCCGGCGGCCGCACGCCTCGCAGAAGCGAGGCGGTTCCAGCCCGAGCTGCGCGGCGGTGGGGACCGTGTCGTCCACACCGGCCACCACGCGGCGGCCGGTGTACGGGTTGTAGCGCTCCTCCAGACCGTCGGCGTCGCCCGCGGTCGTCTCCGTGGTCGTCACAGGGTGTCGTTCAGGGCCTTGATCGGCATCTGCAGATCGACGAGCAGGTCGAGGTCCTGTTCGGCCGGGCGGCCGAGGGTCGTCAGGTAGTTGCCGACGATGACGGCGTTGATGCCGCCGAGGATGCCCTGCTTGGCCCCGAGATCGCCGAGGGTGATCTCGCGGCCGCCCGCGAAGCGGAGGATGGTGCGGGGCAGCGCGAGCCGGAAGGCGGCCACCGACTTGAGTGCCTCGCTCGCCGGCAGCACCTCGAGGTCGCCGAACGGGGTTCCCGGACGCGGGTTGAGGAAGTTCAGCGGAACCTCGTCGGGTTCGAGTTCGGCCAGGTTGGCGGCGAACTCGGCGCGCTGCTCGAGGCTCTCCCCCATGCCGAGGATGCCGCCGCAGCACACCTCCATGCCGGCCTCGCGGACCATGCGGAGGGTGTTCCAGCGTTCGTCCCACGTGTGGGTGGTGACGACGTTCGGGAAATGGGACTTCGACGTCTCCAGGTTGTGGTTGTAGCGGTGCACGCCCATCGCGGCGAGCTGGTCGACCTGCTCCTGGGTGAGCATGCCCAGCGAGCACGCGATCTGGATGTCGACCTCGTTGCGGATCGCTTCGATTCCGGCGGCGACCTGGGCGAGCAGCCGCTCGTCGGGCCCGCGGACGGCGGCGACGATGCAGAATTCGCTGGCGCCGGACTTCGCGGTCTGCTTGGCGGCCTCGACGAGCGAGGGGATGTCGAGCCATGCCGCGCGCACCGGCGACTGGAACAGCCCGGACTGAGAGCAGAAGTGGCAGTCCTCGGGGCAGCCGCCGGTCTTGAGGCTGATGATGCCCTCGACCTCGACCTCGGGACCGCACCACTTCATTCGCACGTCGTGGGCGAGGGCGAGCAGGTCCTCGAGCCGGTCGTCGGGAAGTTGCAGGACTTCGAGCACCTGGCTCTCGTTGAGCGCTTCGCCGCGCTCGAGAACCTGCTCACGCGCGAGGTCGAGGATGTCTGTCTGCACCGGGGCCGAGGTCACACGTATCTCCTGGAAAACGGGCCGATCACGTGCCGTGAGTCGACGAATCCAAAAATTGAACACCGTACAAGTTGAACGGTGTTCACGTTAGATCCGTGATGGAATACTGTCAAAGCCGGAGCAAGCTTTTTCGACGAGATTGGGAGATCACACCGTGCAATTGCGACGCGGCGACGTACTCGACGGCGCAATGGCCATCCTCGACGAGTTCGGCCTCGCCGACCTCACGATGCGCAGACTCGCGACGGCCCTCGGCGTGCAGCCCGGCGCCCTGTACTGGCACTTTCCCAACAAGCAGACGTTGCTCGGCGCCCTCGCCGACAAGATCCTCGAGGACGTCGACGCCCCGGTCACAGCGCCCGGATGGGACGCGGAGTTCACGGAACTGGCGCATCGGATGCGCACCGCGCTGCTCGCCCACCGTGACGGCGCCGAACTGGTCTCCGCCACCTACGCGTCCCGCATGACCAACTCCCGGGTCCGGGAAAGCTTCGCGGCGGTGGGTCTGCGATCGGGGCTGTCCCGCGAACACGCCGAACTGTCGTCCTACTCGCTGCTCTACTACGTCCTCGGCCATACGGTCGACGAGCAGTCGCGGGCGCAGATGGAATCGGCGGGCGCCCTCACCCGCGCCGCACTCTCCCCCGACGCCCCGCAGTCGCAGATCGCGGCGTACGACGAGGATCTCCTCGACGGCGATCCGGCGGTCCGGTTCGACTTCGGGTTGTCGCTGTTCGTGGACGGAATTCGCGCGCGACTGAAAGACTCCGCACACCGCCCCTGAGCGGGCACAATTGAGTGGACGCCGCGCCGGCCACTCGCGGCGCCTCCGACGGCCCAGGGACGAACGCAATGACGTCTTCGCTCGGCCGCCGCACCGGAACGGTTCTCGCGGCGGCACTCGCACTGTCGCTCCTCGGCGCGCCGGCGCCGGCGCAGACCGCGGGGGGCGATCCCGGTGTCGTCGTCGCCGCGACACCGGTGGCGCCGGACGCGCGGCCGCCGGGCGTCGCCGAGGCCACGTACGTCACCTACTGGACGACGGGGCCGATGGACGCACCCGCGCTCAGCACCGGTGCGGTCCTACTACCGCCCGGTGACGCGCCGCCCGGCGGGTGGCCCGTGGTGTCCTGGGCCCACGGAACGGTCGGCATCGCGGACGCGTGCGCGCCGACGGTGACGGGGAAAATCGTCGGACCGTACGTCCGGGCCTGGCTCGACCAGGGTTACGCCATCGTCGCAACGGATTACGTCGGCCTCGGCACACCCGGCGTGCACCCCTACCTCGACGGTCCGACCGAGGCGCACAGCGTGATCGACATGGTGCGCGCGGCGCGGGCCGTCACGCCGTCCCTGTCCGACCGGTGGGTCGCGATCGGTCAATCGCAAGGCGGTCACGCCGCTCTGGTCGCCGCCTCGATGGCCACCACCTACGCACCCGAGCTCGACTTCCGCGGCACCGTCGCCACCGGCGCCCCGTCCAATCTGGAGAACCTCGCGCCCCTCGTCGGCCCCGGGTTCCCGCAGATCCCCCTCACCGGGAGCACGGTGTTCGTCGCGTACGCGCTCGCGGGACTGCGCGCGTCGCGGCCCGACCTGGACGTCGACAGCTACCTCACCCCGCTCGGCGT
Organism: Rhodococcus sp. NPDC057529; assembly: GCF_042802055.1. Classification (NCBI taxonomy): domain Bacteria; kingdom Bacillati; phylum Actinomycetota; class Actinomycetes; order Mycobacteriales; family Nocardiaceae; genus Rhodococcus; species Rhodococcus sp. NPDC057529. The sequence goes on along the minus strand of NZ_JBHVEY010000021.1, from coordinate 55,511 downwards.
GGACGTCCTGCATCGCGTCGAGTCGCTCTGCTACGAGGAGGCGGCCCCGCAACTCGCCGGCATCACCATCGGACAGTTGATGTCGCGCCCCCTCGACGACCCGGCAGTCCTGGCGGCGCTGCACACCACGCTCGGGGTCCCCGTCCAGGGCTACGACCGACCGTTGTTCATTGGGCAGGGACTGTTCGACGACGTCGTCCCCATCGCTCTTACCTGGAAGTTCACTGCCGACCTCACCGCGAACGGGCAGCAGTTCCTCTTCCGGACGTATCCGACGGGCCACCTCACGACCATGCCCGCGTCGCTGCCCGACACGACCGCGTTCGTCCGGAGCGCGTTCAGCTGAGCCCACTGGTAAGACCACTTGACCTCTTACCTGTCGCGGTTCTAGTGTCGGGGCCATGATGTTCGAGCCGATCGCGCGGAAATCCGCCTCCACCGAAGTCTTCGACCAGATCACCGCGCGCGTACTCGGCGGCGACCTCGCCGCCGGCGAGGCCCTGCCCAGCGAGCGGCGCCTGGCCGAGGCGTTCGGGGTGTCCCGGCCCGCGGTCCGGGAAGCGATCCAGAAACTCGCCCAGGCCGGGCTCGTCGAGGTCCGGCAGGGCGACGCCACCTCGGTCCGCGACTTTCGGCAGCACGGCGGGCCCGAACTGCTGTCCCAGCTGCTGATCCGCGGCGGTGAACCCGACTGGGCGGTGGTCCGCAGCGTGCTCGAGGCCCGGCGGATGATCGGCGTGCAGGTCGCCCGGCTCGCCGCCGACCGGGCCACCGAGAAGTCGGCCGCAGCTCTCCGCGAGGCCGTGGATCACCTCGCCTCCGACACCGACCCGGTCGCGCAGCAGGTCGCCGCGCTGGCGTTCTGGGAACGCGTCGTCGACACGGCCGATTCCATCGCGTTCCGGCTCATCTTCAACAGCCTCCGCAACGCGTACGAACCGACCATGACGGCGATGGCCGCCGTCATGGTCGCGGAGGTCGGCCGCACCGACCTGTACCACCAGCTGGCGGACGCCATCGCCGCACACGACGAAGTCCGCGCGGCACACACCGCGACCACCCTGCTCGACCTCGGGACGGCGGCCGTGACCGCCGTGATCGACACACTGCAACAACACGATTCGGAGAAGGACACATGACCACGACACCTCCCGCAGATCGCCGCCACCGCAGGTCGATCACCCTCCGCGACGCCGCGGACCAGTTCCGCCGCCACCCGTCACCGTGGATGATCGGCGGCATGCTGGCCGCCGCCGCGGTCGCCCGCCTCGCCGTCGGCGACTGGCAGGTCACCGACGCCGTCGTGCCGCTGGTGATGCTGGCCGTGTTCCCGTTCGCCGAATGGGTCATCCACGTCTGCATCCTGCACTGGAAGCCACGGAAGGTCCTGGGCCTGACCGTCGATTCGCTCCTCGCCCGCAAGCATCGCGAGCACCACGTCGATCCCCGCGACGTGCCGCTCGTCTTCATTCCGTGGCAAACCCTCACGTGGCTGATCCCGGTTCTCGTGGCGCTCGCGCTGTTCGCGTTCCCGCGCACCGGACTGGGACTGACGTTCCTCGTGGTGCTGAGCGTCCTGGGCGTCCTCTACGAATGGACGCACTACCTCATCCACAGCGACTACAAGCCGAACTCCCGCCTGTACCGCGCGATCTGGCGCAACCACCGCCATCACCACTACAAGAACGAGCACTACTGGTTCACCGTCACCACCTCGGGAACGGCCGACCGGGTCCTGGGCACCGACCCGGACCCCGAATCGGTCGAGAAGTCTCCCACCGCCCGCAACCTCCACACGATGCGCTGACGCACCCGTGAGTACTTATCAACCGCCCGCGGTTAACAAGTACTCACGGGCGGCGACGCCGCAGTTTGTTGCCCAACCAGACGATCGGGTCGTACCGCCGGTCGACCACCCGTTCCTTCATCGGAATGATGGCGTTGTCGGTGATCTTGATTCCTTCGGGGCACACCTCGGTGCAGCATTTGGTGATGTTGCACAGACCGAGACCGAAGTCTTCCTGCGCCGCGTCACGACGGTCCGCCGTGTCCAGGGGATGCATCTCCAGTTCGGCGACGCGGATGAAGAAGCGGGGACCGGAGAACGCCGGCTTGTTGTCGTCGTGATCACGGATGACGTGACACGTGTTTTGGCAGAGGAAGCATTCGATGCACTTGCGGAATTCCTGCGACCGTTCGACATCGATCTGCTGCATCCGGTACTCGCCCGGTCCGAGCCCCGGCGGCGGGGTGAACGACGGGATCTCCCTGGCCTTCTCGTAATTGAACGACACATCGGTGACGAGGTCCCGGATGACGGGGAACGCCCGCAGCGGTGTCACCGTCACCACCTCGTCCTCCGTGAACGTCGACATCCGGGTCATGCACATCAGCCGCGGCTGACCGTTGATCTCCGCGGAACACGACCCGCACTTGCCCGCCTTGCAGTTCCATCGCACCGCCAGGTCCGGGGTCTGCGTCGCCTGCAGCCGGTGGATGATGTCGAGCACCACCTCACCCTCGTTGACGGGGATGGAGTAGTCCTCGAGGGCGCCGCCGTCGGCGTCGCCGCGCCATACCCGGAACTGCGCGTCGTATCCCATCTCAGGCCTTCCTTCCCGGATGTTCCGCGAGTTCGGCGTCGGTGTAGTACTTGGCCAGTTCGTCGATGTCGAACAGCTCCAGCAGTTCCGGTCGCATCGGAAGCTGCGGCTCGCGGGTGACCGTGACGTCCGGGACCACGGAATCGGGGTGCGCCGACATGTCGCCGACGACGCTGCACACCAGCAGGGTGTTGCGCCACTCCGCCTCCATGTTCGGGTGGTCGTCGCGGGTGTGCCCGCCGCGACTTTCCGTGCGCAGCAGGGCCGCCTGCGCGACGCATTCGCTGACCAGCACCATGTTCCGCAGATCGACCGCGAGGTGCCAGCCGGGGTTGAACTGGCGGTGCCCCTCCACCTCGACGCCCCCGATCCGGCCCTTGATCTCGGTGAGTTTCTCCAGGGCGCGCGCGATCTCGTCTTCCTTCCGGATGATGCCGACGAGGTCGTTCATGGTCTGTTGCAGCTCGGTGTGGAGCGTGTACGGATTCTCGGTGGTACCGCCCTCCCCGACCGCGGGATCGAACGGCGACAACAACATCCGGGCCGCCGCGTCCACCGCGTCGGCGGAGACGATCGGCCGCTCCTGCAGCGACTTCACGTATTCCGCGGCCCCGAGTCCCGCGCGACGGCCGAACACGAGGAGGTCGGACAGGGAGTTGCCGCCGAGCCGGTTGGAGCCGTGCATCCCGCCCGAGCACTCGCCCGCGGCGAACAGACCGGCGACGCTGGACGATCCGCTGTCGGGGTCGACCTCGATGCCTCCCATCACGTAGTGGCAGGTGGGTCCGACCTCCATCTGCTCCTTCGTGATGTCGACGTCCGCGAGTTCCTTGAACTGGTGGTACATCGAAGGCAGGCGCCGGACGATCTCGTCGGCGGGCATCCGGGAGGCGATGTCGAGGTACACGCCGCCGTGCGGGGTGTGCCGTCCCGCCTTGACCTCGGAATTGATGGCACGGGCCACCTCGTCGCGGGGCAGCAGGTCCGGTGTGCGGCGGTTGTTGTCGGAATCCTCGTACCAGCCGTCGGCCTCTTCCTCGGTCTCCGCGTACTGCCCTTTGAAGACGGGCGGGATGTACGAGAACATGAACCGCTCACCCTCGGAGTTCTTCAGCACCCCGCCGTCGCCGCGGACACCCTCGGTCACGAGGATCCCCTTGACGCTGGGCGGCCACACCATGCCGGTGGGGTGGAACTGCACGAATTCCATGTTGATGAGGTTGGCGCCGGCGCGCAGGGCGAGGGCGTGCCCGTCGCCGGTGTACTCCCACGAGTTCGACGTCACCTTGAACGACTTCCCGATTCCGCCCGTGGCCATCACCACGGCGGGCGCCTCGAACAGCACGAAACGTCCACTCTCGCGCCAGTATCCGAAGGCGCCCGAGATCCGGTCGCCGTCCTTGGTGAGTTCGGAGACGGTGCACTCGGCGAAGATCTTGATGCGGGCCTCGTAGTCGCCGGTGGCGGCGAAGTCTTCCTGCTGCAGCGACACGATCTTCTGCTGCATGGTGCGGATCAGTTCGAGTCCGGTGCGGTCACCGACGTGCGCGAGCCGCGGATAGGTGTGACCGCCGAAGTTGCGCTGGCTGATCCGGCCGTCGGGGGTCCGGTCGAACAGGGCCCCGTACGTTTCGAGTTCCCACACCCGGTCGGGGGCCTCCCGGGCGTGCAGCTCGGCCATCCGCCAGTTGTTGAGGAATTTGCCGCCGCGCATCGTGTCCTGGAAATGGGTCTGCCACGTGTCCTTCTCGTTGGCGTTTCCCATCGCGGCGGCGCAACCGCCCTCCGCCATGACGGTGTGTGCCTTGCCGAACAGCGACTTGCAGACCACGGCCACGGACAGGCCCTGTTCCCGGGCCTCGATGACGGCTCGCAGTCCGGCACCCCCGGCACCGATGACCACGACGTCGTACTGGTGCCGTTCGACTTCCGTCATTCCACTCCCTCTTCGGTGAAGTCAGTTGATCAGGCGCAGGTCGGAGATGGTGCCGCTGGCCACGAGCATCACGTAGAAGTCCGTGACGATCAGTGTGGCGAGGGTGGTCCAGGCGAGCTGCATGTGCCGCGTGTTCAGTTTGCTGACCCCGGTCCAGAGCCGGTAGCGGATCGGGTGCCGGGAGAAGTGGGTCAGCCGGCCGCCCGTGACGTGCCTGCAGGAATGGCACGAGACGGTGTACGCCCAGAGCAGGATCACGTTGCCGACCATGATGAGCGTGCCGAGCCCGATTCCGAATCCGCCGTCGGCGCCGTGGAACGCGCGGATCGCGTCGTACGTGTTGATCAGCGACACGACGAGTGCGACGTAGAAGAAGTAGCGGTGCGCGTTCTGGACGATCAGCGGCAGCCGCGTCTCCCCCGTGTACTTGCCGTGCGGTTCCGCGACCGCGCACGCGGGCGGCGAGAACCACACCGACCGGTAGTAGGCCTTGCGGTAGTAGTAGCACGTGAGCCGGAAGCCGAGCAGGAACGGCAGCACCAGGAACCCCAGCGGGATGATCATCGGCAACTCGCCGATGGGTGTCCCGAAGTCACTCGAACCGGGCACGCACGAATCGCTCAGGCACGGCGAGTAGAACGGGGTCAGGTAGTGGTACTCCTCGACGAAGTACGCGGTGCGAACCCACGACCGGACCGAGGCGTACACCACGAAGACCGACAGGCCCAGCACCGTCAGCAGCGGCGCCAGCCACCACCGGTCGGTGCGGAGCGTGCGTTCCGCGATCCGGGCACGCGTCGGCGCCCCCACACCGGCACTTTCGGAATTCTTCGGCGGCGCGCTCATCCGCGCTCGTAGTGGAGCCCGCCCAGCCCCTCGTCATCGATACCGAGCCACATCGACGCGTCGTACGGGGTGTCCGACACCTTGATTCGCTCCACCGGTTCGCGGTGGACGACGTTCGGTGGCGAGGCGTCGAGATCTCGCGCGTCGATCTCGAGGCGCTCCAGATCATTGCTCAGTCGCCGCACGGATGCGGCGTCGCCGTACATCGTTCGCAACGAACCGACAGCGCGCCGAAGGCGGTCGATCGTGCGATTCAATTCGAGCATTTCGGAGGTCGACATGTGACCCCTCCCAACCCAGCCGGATGTAGCCGTGACCTGAATCACACTACCGATATTCCGGGGAACCGGGGCAGCTTTCGGCCCCCGGAAAACCGGGGGCGATGAATTTCGCCGGGCGGCCGAGTCGATACCTGTAGGACCACCGAAACCGAACCCCACCGGGAGGAAATCATGGCCGACGCCACGATCGGAAGCATCCTGCTCGCCAGCACACACCCGGAACGATTGCGTGACTGGTACACGGCCGCGTTCTCGCCGAAGGTCGACCGCACGCCCGGCGAACCGGGCTACGACGTCCTCGATTTCGACGGTTTCTCCATCATGCTCGACCGGCGCGACGACGTCGGCGACACGAATCCCGAACCCGGGCGTGTCCTCCTCAATTTCGAGGTCGCCGACGCCAGCGCCGCGGCCGGCCGCCTCGACGACCTCGGGGCCACGTGGTTGTCCCCGCTCGAGGATCGTGACGGCAGCTGGTTCGGCACCGCCGTCGACCCCGACGGCAACTACGTTCAGATAATCCAGCTCAGCGCGCAGGCGCGAGCCGAGATGTCCTGACCCACCGGCAGGAAAGAGACAGAGCCATGTTGAACAACGCGAGAGCATTCAGCGGATTCGCCGTCGACGACATCGCCGCGGCCAAATCCTTCTACAGCGACATCCTGGGGCTCGAGGTCACCGAGGAGGAGATGGGCCTGCTGGGCCTGCACCTCCCCAAGGGTCCCGTGGTGCTGATCTACCCGAAACCCGATCACACGCCTGCGACGTTCACGATCCTGAACTTCGCGGTCGGCGACGTCGAGAAGGCCGTCGACGCGCTCACCGAACGTGGGATCCGGTTCGCGCGATACGACGGTTTCGAGCAGGACGACAAGGGAATCATGCGCGGCAACGGGCCGGACATCGCGTGGTTCACCGACCCGGCAGGCAACGTGCTGTCGGTGCTCGCGGAATCCTGACCGACCGGGTCAGCCGGCCGTGACCGTCGCCTTCAGCCACGTGCCGTCGAACCACGTGGACGCGGCCGCGGCGAACGACGCCGGGTCGAGGCGGCCGCTGCCCGCCGGGATCGAGCCGGCCAGGTCGACACCCGTCACGGCGGGCAGGTCGTCCAGATTGCACCGCTCGGCGAGCCCGGGCTCGTCCGGCCACGACCCGATCACCGTGCCTGCGCAGGCGACGCCGGCCGCCGCCAGTGCCCGGGTCGTGAGTTCGGTGTGGTTGAGCGTGCCGAGTCCGGCCGCCGCGACCACGACAGCCGGTGCGCCGAGAGCGAGCGCGAGATCGACGAGCGTGAAGCCCTCGGCGCCCATCCGCACCAGCAACCCGCCCGCACCTTCGACGAGGACCAGATCGTGCCGGTCGGCGAGCGCGCGGACCGCCTCGACGACGTCGTCGCACCGCAGCATCGGCAAACCGCTGCGCCGTGCGGCGGTGTCGGGGGCCAGCGGTTCGGGGTAGCGGGCGAGTTCCACCACCGCGGTGACGCCGCACAGCCGGGTCACCTCCGCAAGATCGCCCGGTTCTCCCGGCGCGACCCCGGTCTGCGCGGGCTTGCACACCGCGACGGACAGCCCCGCCTCGCGCGCGGCCGCCGCGAGCGCCGCCGTCACCACCGTCTTGCCGACGTCCGTCGACGTTCCGGTGACCATCAGGATGCTCATGCCGACGCCCCAGTCAGGACGTCGGTGAGCACGGACTCGATCCGCGCCAGTTCGTCCGGATCGAGCGTCGCGCGGGCGGTGAGCCGCAGCCGCGACGTGCCCTCGGGCACCGACGGCGGCCGGAAGCAGCCGACGTGCAGCCCCTGCTCGCGGCAGGCGGCCGCGGCGTCGAAGGCGCGTTGCGGGTCCCCGAGGATCACCGAGACCACGGCGGACTCGGGTGCCGCGGCACCGGTGAACCGCGCGAGATCCCGGGCGCGGTCCAGGACGGAGTCGGCGCGGTGCGGTTCACGCCGCAGAACTGCGAGGGCGGCCCGGGCCGCACCGACGGCGGCCGGGGCCAGTCCGGTGTCGAAGATGAACGTGCGCGCGGCGTCGACGAGATGTGCGCGCACCTTCTCCGACGCCAGCACCACACCGCCCTGGCTGGCCAACGACTTCGACAGCGTGGCCGTGACGACGATGTCGGGTTCGCCTGCGAGCCCCACCTCGTGCACGAGTCCGCGGCCCCCTGCGCCGCGGACTCCGACACCGTGGGCCTCGTCCACCACGAGAAACGCGCCGTACTCGCGGCACACCCGGTGCAGCTCGACGAGGGGCGCGAGATCACCGTCCGCGCTGAACACCGAATCGGTGACGACCAGCGCCCGCTCCTCCGGCCGGGTGGCCAGTGCGCTGCGGACGAAGTCGAGATCGGCGTGCGGTGCGACGGCCACCCGGGCCCGGGACAGCCTGCAGGCGTCGACCAGCGACGCGTGACTGCCCGCGTCGGAGACGATCAGCGATCCGGCGCCGGACAGCGCGGTGACGGCGCCGAGATTGGCGGTGTACCCGGAGGAGAACACCAGCCCGGCATCGGCGCCGACGAACTCCGCCAGTTCCGTTTCGAGCAGTTCGTGCTCGGTGGTCGAACCGGTGACCAGTCGCGAGCCGGTGGCCCCGGCGCCCCACCGCCGCAGCGCGGTCATCGCGCCGTACAGCACCTCGGGGTGCCGTACGAGCCCGAGGTAGTCGTTGGACGCCAGATCGATGAGCGCGTTGCCCGGCGTGCGTGGACGCAGCTCGCGGCGCAGTCCCGCAGCGCGCCGCCGCTCCTCGACATCGTCGAGCCAGGTGGTGAAGGTGTGGTCGGTACTCACACCCGGCACCATACTCGACTTGAACGGTGTTCAACCCGGGTGGACCCGCTTTTCCTCGGATGGCTAGGGTCGAGACCGTGATCACCCCGAGCCTGTCCGCCGACGACATCACCTCCCTCGACGCCTCCCTGCTCTGGCATCCGTACGGCGCCTTTCCCGCCACGACCACCCCGCTCGTGGTGGCCGAGGCGAGCGGAACCCGCCTCACACTCGCCGACGGACGCGAACTCGTCGACGGCATGAGTTCGTGGTGGGCAGCGGTCCACGGCTACCGGCATCCCGTCCTCGACGCGGCGGCGACCGCGCAGCTCGGCCGGATGAGCCACGTGATGTTCGGCGGGCTGACCCACGAACCGGCGGCGCGGCTCGCCCAGTTGCTCGTGGAGATCACCCCGGACGGACTCGACAAGGTGTTCCTCGCCGATTCCGGTTCGGTGTCCGTCGAGGTCGCCGTCAAGATGTGCCTGCAGTACTGGCGCAGCCGCGGCAGGCCGGAGCGGCATCGGCTGCTGACCTGGCGCGGCGGCTATCACGGCGACACGTTCGCGCCGATGAGCGTGTGCGACCCGGACGGCGGCATGCATTCCCTGTGGACGGACGTCCTGGCACGGCAGGTGTTCGCGGGACCCCCGCCGCGTGAGTTCGACCCGCAGTACGTCGCGGAGTTCGAGCGCCTGGTGGCCGCGCACACCGGTGAACTGGCGGCCGTCATCGTGGAGCCGGTGGTGCAGGGCGCCGGAGGCATGCGCTTCCACGACCCCCGGTACCTGTCGGAACTGCGTCGCATCTGCGACGAGCACGGGCTCCTCCTGGTGTTCGACGAGATCGCCACGGGCTTCGGCCGCACCGGCGAACTGTTCGCCGCGGATCACACCGGGACCCGCCCCGACATCATGTGCGTCGGCAAGGCCCTCACCGGCGGATACCTGACCCTCGCCGCGACGCTCTGCTCCTCCGACGTCGCCGAGACGATCAGCGCCGGCGACGCGGGCGGGCTGATGCACGGCCCGACGTTCATGGCGAACCCACTGGCCTGCGCCGTCGCGGTGGCGTCGATCGAACTCCTGCGCTCGCGCGACTGGCGGGGTGAGGTCGAGGACGTGCGCCGCGGGCTCGAATCGGGTCTCGCGCCTGCCCGGGAACTGCCCGGCGTCCGGGATGTCCGGGTGCTCGGCGCGATCGGCGTGATCGAACTCTCCGAGCCCGTCGACATGCGGGCCGCGACCGACGCCGCGGTGGCGGCCGGCGCCTGGTTGCGGCCTTTCCGCAACCTGATCTACGCGATGCCGCCGTACGTGTGCACCAGCGCGGACGTGCGGAAGATCACAACCGGAATGCTCGCTGCCGCACGGTCCTCCGCCCCGCGCTGACGGTGCGCTCTCGTCGGGCTGAGAGCCACGCGAACGCGGGCTAGTGTTCTCGATATGGAAGCGAGCGAGTCGACCGGCACCACGCCCATTCCCGTGTGGCCCGGCAGCGCCTACCCACTGGGCGCCACCTACGACGGGGCCGGGACGAACTTCTCCTTGTTTTCCGAGGTCGCCGAGGCGGTCGATCTGTGCCTCATCGCGAAGGACGGCACGGAGACCCGGGTGCGCCTCGACGAGGTCGACGGCTACGTGTGGCACGCCTACCTGCCGACCGTCGTGCCCGGGCAACGGTACGGGTACCGGATCCACGGACCGTGGGACCCTTCGGCCGGGCACCGCTGCGACCCCAGCAAGCTCCTCCTCGACCCCTACGGCAAGGCGTTCGACGGCGAATTCGACGGCGACCGGTCCCTGTTCTCCTACGACATCGACGCGTCCGCGGAGGACGCCGCCGAGGATGCCGGGGACGACGAATACGGGGATGCCGCCCTGATCGTCGACACCGACGACGACATCGAGGCGGAGGACGCCGAGGACGCACTCGAAGCGGAAGCCGAGGACGACTCGGCGCCGGGACTGCCCGGACACGATTCGCTCGGCCACACGATGACGACGGTCGTGATCAACCCGTTCTTCGACTGGGCCGCCGACCGCGCACCCAAGCACCCGTACCACGACACGGTGATCTACGAGGCCCACGTCAAGGGCATGACGGCGACGCATCCCGGTGTGCCGGAAGAACTTCGCGGCACGTACGCGGGTCTCGCGCATCCGGTGATCATCGACCACCTCGTCGACCTCGGCGTCACCGCCATCGAACTGATGCCCGTGCACCAGTTCATGCACGATCAGACCCTGCTCGACAAGGGGCTGCGGAACTACTGGGGCTACAACACGTTCGGCTTCCTGGCCCCGCACACCGGGTATTCGTCGGCGGAGAAGCCGGGCGCCGCGGTGTCGGAGTTCAAGGCGATGGTCCGCTCGTTCCACGAGGCGGGCATCGAAGTGATCCTCGACGTCGTCTACAACCACACCGCCGAGGGCAACCATCTCGGTCCGACCATCTCGTTCCGCGGCATCGACAACGCCGCCTACTACCGGCTCGTCGACGGCGACGCCGAGCACTACATGGACTACACGGGCACCGGGAACAGCCTCAACGCCCGGCACCCGCACACGCTGCAGCTGATCATGGACTCGCTGCGCTACTGGGTCACCGAGATGCACGTCGACGGTTTCCGCTTCGACCTCGCATCGACACTCGCCCGCGAACTGCACGACGTCGACCGGCTCTCCGCGTTCTTCGACCTCGTGCAGCAGGATCCGATCGTCAGCCAGGTCAAGCTCATCGCCGAACCGTGGGACATCGGCGAGGGCGGTTACCAGGTGGGCAACTTCCCCGGCCTGTGGACGGAGTGGAACGGCAAGTACCGGGACACCGTCCGCGACTACTGGCGGGGCGAACCGGCGACGCTCGGCGAATTCGCGTCCCGGCTCACCGGCTCCTCCGACCTCTACGAGGCGACCGGCCGCCGCCCCGGCGCGAGCATCAATTTCGTCATCGCCCACGACGGGTTCACCCTGCACGATCTGGTGTCGTACAACGAGAAGCACAACGAGGCCAACGGCGAGGACAACAACGACGGCGAGAGCCACAACCGGTCCTGGAACTGCGGCGTCGAGGGGCCCACGGACGATCCGGAGATCCTCGCTCTGCGCGGGCGGCAGAGCCGCAACATCCTGGCCACCCTCCTGCTCAGCCAGGGGACACCGATGCTCGCGCACGGCGACGAGATGGGCCGCACCCAGCAGGGCAACAACAACGTGTACTGCCAGGACTCGGAACTGTCGTGGATGGACTGGTCGCTCGCCGACTCCAACGCCGACCTCGTCGAGTTCACCAAACGGGTCATCGCACTGCGGATGAAGAACCCCGTGTTCCGCCGTCGCCGGTTCTTCGAGGGCACCCCCATCCGCAGCGGCGACCAGACCCGCGACATCGCCTGGCTCACCCCGTCCGGCGAGGAGATGACCCCCGAGGACTGGGACAGCGGTTTCGGGAAGTCCCTCGCAGTGTTCCTCAACGGCGAGGGCATCCCCGAACCCAACCACCGCGGCGAGCGGGTGGTCGGCGACTCGTTCCTACTGTGTTTCAACGCGCACGACGAGGAGATCGAGTTCTCCACGCCGAACTCCGATTACGCCGACGAGTGGGCGGTCGTGCTCGACACCGCCGTGCCGACGGGGGCGAAGGACGCGGTGATCAAGGCCGGGAATTCGATGCAGGTCGAGGCCCGGTCGCTGGTCGTGCTGCGCCGGACCGCCTGAGCCGGGGACGACGATGGCGATCACGGCGACCTACCGGCTGCAACTGCGCGGAGACTGCTTCACCCTGACGGACGCCGCCGCCGTCGCCGACTATCTGGACGACCTCGGGATCTCCCACGTCTACCTGTCGCCGATCCTGACGGCCACCACCGGTTCGACCCACGGTTACGACGTCACCGACGTGACCCGCGTGTCCCCCGCACTCGGTGGCCGGGAGGCCCTGACCGCGCTGGCGCGGGCGTTGCGCGGCCGCGGCATGGGCATCGTCGTCGACCTGGTCCCCAACCATGTGGGGGTCGCGAATCCGCGGGAGAACGCCTGGTGGTGGGACGTTCTCACGCACGGTCGCGGCTCCGGGTACGCCGACTTCTTCGACATCGACTGGAGCGAAGACAACGGCGCGGGCGGACGGCTCGCGCTGCCCGTCCTCGGGTCGGACGCCGACCTCGAGTCGCTGGCCGTCGACCGCTCGGGACCGGAGCCGCTGCTCGCGTTCTACGAGCACCGGTTCCCCATCGCCCCCGGCACGGACGCGACCGAGCCGGCGTCGGTGCACGACGCGCAGTCGTACCGCCTGGTCCCGTGGAACTCCGGGCTCATCGGGTACCGCCGGTTCTTCGCGGTCAGCGAACTGGCCGGGATCCGTCAGGAAGACCCCCGCGTGTTCGAGGAATCGCATCGCGAACTGCGGAGCTGGGTGGCGGACGGGCTGATCGACGGCGTGCGCATCGACCACCCGGACGGGTTGTCCGATCCGGCCGAATACCTCGACCGGCTGCGCGGTGTGATCGGCGCGGACCGCTGGCTCGTGATCGAGAAGATCCTCGGCCACACCGAACCCCTCGACGACCACCTGCCGATCGAGGGCACCACCGGCTACGACGCGCTCGCCGAGCTCGGCGGCGTGTTCGTCGACCCGTCGGGCGCCCCCGCGCTCACCGCCCTGTCGGCGTCGCGCACGGGCGACCGGGGCGACGCGGCCTGGATCCACGGGCACGAAACCGCGATCAAACGCGACGTCGCGGGCACCGGCCTCGCCCCGGAGGTCCGGCGCCTCGTCCGCGCGATCCGCGCGGCGACCCGCACCGACTGCAGCGACGCCGACCTGCGCGACGCAGTCGTGGACGTCGTTGCGGCGATGCCCGTGTACCGGTCCGACTACAGCCCGCTCGCCGGGCTCGCGGCCCGTGTGATCGGTGACGCCGCGCGGCGCGAACCGGGGCGGTCCGCGGCGCTGTCCGCCCTCGCCGCCGCCCTCATCGCCGGCGGTGAGGCGGCCACCCGCTTCCAGCAGGTGTGCGGCGCGGTGATGGCGAAATCCGTCGAGGACTGCCTGTTCTACCGCACGGCCCGGCTGGTGTCGCTGCAGGAGGTGGGCGGCAACCCCGCGAACGTCGGGATCTCCCCCGCCGAATTCCACCTCGCCGCCGCCGAGCGCGCCGACCGGTGGCCACGGGCGATGACGACGCTCTCGACGCACGACACCAAACGCGGCGAGGACGTCCGCGCCCGGATCGGCATCCTGTCGCAGGTGCCGGACCTGTGGGCCGAATGCGTCGACCAGTGGGAGCGCATCGCCCCCAGCCCCGATCCCGCCACCGGACTGTTCCTGTGGCAGAACCTGTTCGGTGTGTGGCCGGTCGACGGCCGCGCCGCGGGCGACGTGCCCGACTTCCGCGACCGCGTCCACGCGTACGCGGAGAAGGCCGTCCGGGAAGCCGGGACCCGGACGTCGTGGAACGACGTGAACGAGGACTTCGAGCGCGACCTCCACCGCTGGCTCGACACGGTGATCGACGGCACCGTCGGTAGGGCACTCGGGTCGCTGTGCACGCAACTGGCACCGCACGCCTGGTCGGACTCGCTCGGCCAGAAGCTCCTCCAGCTGTGCGGACCGGGGATCCCGGACGTGTACCAGGGCACCGAACTGTGGGAGGACTCGCTCGTCGACCCCGACAATCGCCGCCCCGTCGACTACGACGTGCGGCGGACTGTGCTCGCGGGACTCGGCACTCCTCCGCTCGACGCCACCGGCGCGGCGAAGATGCACGTCGTGCGGACGGCCTTGCGCCTGCGCCGGGACCGTCCGGACAGTTTCGTCGGCGGAACCTACACGCCGGTCTTCGCATCGGGGACCGCGGCCGGGCACCTGATCGGATTCGCCCGCGGGCCCCGGGGGTCGGCGCCGGACGTCGTGGCCCTGGCCACCCGGCACAGCGTCGGGTTGCACCAGGACGGCTGGGGCGACACCGCGGTGACCCTGCCGGACGGCAGGTGGACCGACCTGCTCACCTCCGCGACGCACCCCGGCGGCCGCGTCCACACGTCCACCCTGTTCGCCCGGTACCCCGTGGCGCTGCTGGCCCCGGGGGGGGTTTTCCCCCCCCCACCGGTTGGGAATGCTCCCCGGGGGGCGGGTCTTGGGGTTATCCCGGGGGGTTTCCCGGGGTGCGAAGGGAAGGAGGTTCTCCCCG
>NZ_JBHVEY010000021.1:0-40860 GCF_042802055.1 Rhodococcus sp. NPDC057529 | reverse complement strand
CCCCTCCCCGCCCCCCCCTGCTGCCCGCGTCCACACCCCCCTTCTTTTCCCCTGGCCCCTTGTGGTTCTGCTGCCCCCGTGAGTACTTCTCAACCGCCCGCGGTTGAGAAGTACTCACGGGGGTACTGGCCTGGGTATGCGACGTGTAGTTGCCCGGGCGTACGGAGGGCCGGAGGTCCTCGCGGTCGTCGACGCGGAACCGGAGGGTCCCGCACCGGGTGAGGTGGTGATCGAGGTCCGCGCGATCGGGGTCAACCCGATCGACTACAAGCTGTACAGCGGCGCGTTCGGCGCCGACCCGGACGCCCTACCGATGCGGCTGGGCAGCGAGGCGGCGGGCGTCGTCGCGGAGGTGGGTGACACTGCCACGGGACCTGCGGGCCCGATCGCGGTGGGCGACGAGGTGATCGCGTACCCGGTGTCCGAGTCGTACGCGGACCGGCTTGTGGTGTCCGGTGATTCGGTGGTCCCGAAACCGGCGTCGTTGCCGTGGAACGAGGCGGCCGGACTTCTCGCGGTGGGTGCCACCGCGATCGACACCCTCGACACGGCGACCGTCGGCACCGGCGACCTGCTGCTCGTGCACGGGGCGGCGGGCGGCGTGGGGTCGTTGGTCGTGCAGTTGGGGCGGGCCCGCGGCGCCACGATCATCGGCACGGCGCGCCCCGAGCACCACGACTACGTGCGGTCGCTCGGCGCGACCCCGGTGTCGTACGGGGACGGCCTGAGCGACCGGATCCGGGTTCTGGCACCGGACGGGGTGGACGCCGTGATCGACACCGCGGGCAGCGACGAGGCCGTCGACGTGTCCGTGGACCTGGTGCGCCACCCGTCGCGGTTGGTGACGACCGTCCCCGGGCCACGGCCGGTCGAGGCGGGGTTCCGGATCGTGGGGACTCTGGGCGCGGAAGGCATGGAACTGCGTAAACGGTTCCGAGCCGCCCTCGTCGACCTCGCCGGCAACGGCGACGTACGGGTGCGGGTCGCGCGCACGTACGCGCTGTCGGAGGCGGCGCGCGCGCATGCCGATCTCCGGAAGCCGCACGCGGCGGGCAAGTTCATCCTGTTGCCGTAGACGGAACCCGTTCAGTGGAGCAGACTCGCCCGGATCGTCGCCTTCACCCAGTTCCGGTAGTCGTCGACATCCCACCCGCACTGCAGGCGCAGCATCGAATACACCTGCGGCGACACGACCGTGAACAACACGTCGGCGGCCCGCTGAACGGAGATCTCGGGACGCAGCAGTTCGTGCGCCGCGAGTCCCTCGGCGAGGGTCACCGCATTCTCGGCGGACGCCCGTGCCCCCTCGTTCGCGAACCGCCGCATGTCTGCATCCGCTCCCGAGGATTCGATCGACGTCGCCATCAGGGCGCCGGCCCGCTCCAGCACGTCGGTGCTGTACTCCACCATCTGTTCGAGGATCCGCTCCACGGGGTCGCCGTCCCGGGGTGTGCGGGCGGCAGGAGCGGCGTCGGTGTCGCCCTGGATCGCGGCGTGCAGTGCCTCGTGGAACAGTTCCGCTTTGCCGCCCGGGAACGCGGTGAACACCGTGCGGGCCGACACCCCGGCCGCCTCGGCCACGTTCCGCACCGTGGTGCTGACGTATCCCTGCTCGGCGAACAGCCGGGCGGCGGCATCCCGGACGAGGCCGCGGGTCCGGCGCGCCGATTCCGCACGCAGCGGCGAACTGTAGGGCCTCTTGGCGGCATCGGGCACGGTCTCACGATAGACGCATTCGATTCATCGATCGTGCAACCAATGCGGCACGGCGATCCGCCGCGCCTGGACCAGGCGACGCGTTCGGTGCCTACGACTTCGGGTGTTCCACCCAGGCGTCGGAACCGGGAAACACGAGGGCCTCGTGGCCGTCGTCGTATCGGACGAGATAGGGCGGTTCGCCGTTCTCCCCGTGTACCTCCACGACCTCGGCGGTCGTCTCGTGCACCCCGACCACCCTGCCTTGTACGTGCAACCGGTCTCCCACTGCTACGTGCATGACTGCTCCTCGCGACGTTCGAGTCCGTACTCTCAGCTTGCTACTTCCGGAACCGGGGCGAAAGGGCCGACTCGCCGCCATCTCCGCCGCCGTGTGCCATCGTGGGGGCATGGCTACGTATCGATACCTCGACAAGGACCGTAACGTGCTCGAGGAGCAGGACTTCGGCACCGTGCAGGACGCCGAGGAACACCGGCTGTCGGTCCTCGGCGCCGAGATCATCGAGGAGGTCGAGGACTCCGGCCCGCCCGAGAGCTGACTGCCCTGCGCGGCCCGCCCGGTCGAGGCATGCTGATCGGGTGCACACATTCGAGGTATGGGCCCCGATCCCGGCATCCGTCTCCGTGGAGGTCGACGGCAGGCGCCACGACATGACCCCGTCACCCGACGGGTGGTGGCGGGCCGACGTCGACGCGTCACCGGACTCCCGGTACGCGTTCCTCCTCGGCGACAGCGACACCCCGCTCCCCGATCCCCGGTCGCCGCGCCAGCCCGACGGCGTGGACAGCGCGTCCCAGCTCCACACGCTCGACGAGAGCCTCTGGACCGACTCGCAGTGGACCGGGCGGCAGCTCGCCGGTTCCGTCGTCTACGAATTGCACGTCGGCACGTTCACCCCGGAGGGCACGTTCGCCGCTGCGGTCGGCCGGCTCGACCATCTCGTCGACCTCGGTGTCGATTTCGTGGAACTGATGCCGGTCAACGGGTTCAACGGAACCCACAACTGGGGATACGACGGCGTCCTCTGGTACACGGTGCACGAGGGCTACGGCGGACCGGACGGGCTGCAGACCCTCGTCGACGCGTGTCACGCCCGCGGTCTCGGCGTGGTCCTCGACGCCGTCTACAACCACCTCGGACCGTCGGGGAATTACCTCGACCGGTACGGCCCGTACCTGGCGCAGGGCGCCAACACCTGGGGCCGGAGCATCAACCTGGACGGACCGGACAGCGGCGAGGTGCGGCGCTACATCATCGGCAACGCGCTGCGCTGGTTCCGCGAATTCCACATCGACGCGCTCCGCCTCGACGCCGTCCACGCGCTCGTCGATCACACCGCCACTCACCTTCTCGAGGATCTGGCCGTCGAGACCCGCCGGCTGTCCGCGCACCTGAGGCGGCCGCTGACGCTCGTCGCGGAGAGCGACCTCAACGACCCGCGCCTGATCACGTCGCGGTCGGCGGGCGGCTACGGCCTCGACGCCCAGTGGGACGACGACGTGCATCACGCCATCCACGCGGCCGTCTCCGGTGAGAGACAGGGCTATTACGGAGATTTCGGTTCGATGGCCTGCCTCGCGGACACGCTGCGTCACGGTTGGTTCCACGCGGGCACGTTTTCGACGTTCCGGGGTCGCATCCACGGCAGGCCGCTGGACACACGGCGGATCCCGGCGAGTTCGCTGGTCACGTACACGTGCACGCACGATCAGATCGGCAACCGGGCAATCGGCGACCGCCCCGGCACGTATCTCGATTCCGGGCAGCTCGCCGTGAAGGCGGCGCTCGTGCTCTGCTCGCCGTTCACGCCGATGCTGTTCATGGGCGAGGAATGGGGGGCGAGCACCCCGTTCCAGTTCTTCACCTCACACCCGGAGCCGGAGCTCGCGCGGGCGACGGCGGAGGGACGCAAGGCCGAGTTCGCCGAGCACGGCTGGAGCACGGACGACGTTCCCGACCCGCAGGACCCGGCGACGTTCGAGCGGTCCAAGCTCGACTGGGACGAACCGGCCCAGCAGCCGCATGCCCGGCTGCTGGACTGCTACCGCTCGCTGCTGCGACTTCGCCGGGGGCGCGCCGAGCTGACGGACCCGTGGCTTGAGAACCTGTCCGTCGACTACGACGAGGCGCAGCAGTGGATCGTGGTGCACCGCGGCGCACTTCGCCTGGCCTGCAACCTCGGTGCCGAACCGGTGACCGTCCCGGTCGGCGGCTCCCCCGTGGTGTGGTGGGAGCCGCCGACGCAGGACGAGACCGGGTCGGCGACGGTACTACCGGGTCATTCGTTCGTGGTGCTCGACAGCTCACCCTGACGGTCGCGCAGCATCCGCAGGACGAGGATCGCGGTCGCGAACAGGATCACGGCGGTCGCGCCCGCGGCGACGTGCATGCCGTCGACGAAGGCAGACTGCGCGGACTCGAGGAACACCGTCCGCGCCGCCTCGGGGAGATGCTGCGCCTCCGCGACCGCGGCGCCGAGCGTGCCCTGGGCGGGCTCGATCTGTTCCTGCGGCAGCATCGACGTGTCGAGGCCGTTCCGGAAGATCGCCATGACGACGCTGCCGAGCACGGCGACACCGAGTGCGATGCCGAGTTCGTACGCGGTCTCGGACACCGCGGAGGCGGCGCCGGCCCGTTCGGGCTCGACGGCGCTCACCACGAGGTCGGACGTCAGTGTCAGCGCGATACCGACACCTGCTCCGGCGAGACCGAAGCCGACCACGAACATCGTCGGGGCACCGTCCACGCCGAGCGTGAGCATCAGTGCCGCACCCACACCCGCGACGGCGAGACCGCCGCCGAGCACGTGGGAGGTGGCCCAACGGCGCACCATCCAGGCCGCCGCGAGCGCGGTGACCGCGCTCATCAGCATGCCGGGCAGCATCAGCACACCCGATTCGAACGCAGTGTTACCCAGCACCAACTGCAGGTACTGCGAGCCGAAGAACAGCACACCGGCGAGCGCGAAGATGGACAGCAGGTTGGTGAGGACGGCGGTCGAGAACGCGGGCTTCGCGAACAGGCCGATGTCGATCATCGGGTCCGTCATCGACCTCTGCCTGCGCACGAACACCACGCCCGACAGGACGCCGACGAGACCGACGCCGAGGAGCAGCGGGTCGATGCCGTGCACCACGGTCTCCTTGACCGCGTACACCAGCGGCAGCATCGTCGTCATCGACAACGCGGCGCTGAGCAGGTCGAACCGTCCCGGTGCGGGGTCCTTCGACTCGGGGATCACGAGCGGTCCCACGGCGATCAGCACGAGCATCACGGGGAGGTTGATCAGGAACACCGAGCCCCACCAGAAGTGCTCGAGCAGCCAGCCGCCGATCAGCGGGCCGGCCGCGGTGCCGCCGCCGGCCATCGCGCCCCACACGCCGATGGCGAGGGTCCGCTGGCGCGGGTCGACGAAGATCGTGCGGATCAGGCCGAGGGTCGCGGGCATCAGCGTGGCGCCGGAGATTCCCTGCAGCACGCGGGCCGCGATCAGCATCTCGGGTGTCGGCGCCCACGCCGCGATCAGCGAGGCGATACCGAATCCGGCGGCGCCGAGGAGCAGCAGGCGACGCCGTCCGATGCGGTCGCCGAGGGTGCCCATGGTGATGAGCAGTCCGGCGAGGACGAACGAGTAGACGTCGATGATCCACAGCAGCTGCGTGCTGCTGGGTTCGAGGTCGGCGCTGATGAACGGCAGGGCGAGGTCGAGCACCGTGCCGTCGACGGCGATGAGGAGGACGGCGAATGCCAGGACGACGAGTCCGAGCCAGTCTCGGCGCGACGCGGAGGGCTGACCTGGTGCGCCGTAGGCGTCGTTGATCCCGCGATCCGTGGAGACAGACATTTATCTTCCTGCGACTTTCCGTTTCGAGAGCTGGCACGAATGTATGAACCGTCCAGCCGGTACAGTTCTGTTACCTTATCGTGAACCGTCCGGACGGTAAAGTTATTTCCCGGGTACAGTCCCTCTCCATGGCTGCCGGTACGCGCGATCGAATACTCGACGCCCTCGAGAAGCTGCTACTCGACGTGGGAATAGCCCAGGTGACCCTCGAGGCGGTCGCCGCGGAGGCCGGGGTGTCCAAGGGCGGGCTGCTCTATCACTTCCCCAGCAAGGAAGCCCTGCTCGCCGCCATGGTGCGCCGGCTCGGCGAGCGGGCCGACGCCCAGCTCGCCGACGCCGTCTCCGGGGGCACCTCGATGTCCGAGTGGTATCTGCAGGTCCCCGACGCGAGCACCACCGAAGAACTCGCCCTCTACCGTTCGACCATCGCCGCGCTACGGAGCGTCGACGGTCAGCACGACGAGATCCAGAAGGCCGTCACCGACGTCATGCGCAGCTGGGACGAGGGCCTTCAAGACGAGATCGACGATCCCGTGCAGGCCGAGATCGTGCGCCTCGTCGGCGACGGCATCTACCTGGCCGCGCTGCTCAGGCTTCCCATGCCCGAGCCCGAGCTGTACAAGAAGGTCGTCGCGCGGCTGCTGCAGAAGGAGCGGCTCAGGTGAGGTAGCGGTACGCGGGGCTTCCCGGCTCCAGGCGTTCCACCTGCATCCGGGACTGCTCCATCCGCTCGAGCAGCTCGCCGAGCCCCTCTGCCTTGCCGAGTTCGATACCCACCAGGGCGGCGCCGGTCTCCCGGTTGTTGCGCTTCACGTACTCGAACAGGGTGATGTCGTCCTCGGGGCCGAGCACCTCGTCCAGGAATCGGCGCAGCGCGCCCGGCTCCTGCGGGAAGTCGACGAGGAAGTAGTGCTTGAGCCCGAGATTCACCAGCGAACGTTCCAGAATCTCGCCGTACCGCGAGACGTCGTTGTTGCCACCCGAGATCAGGCACACCACCGTGGAACCCGGCTCGAACGTGATGTTCGCGAGCGCCGCCACCGACAGCGCGCCCGCCGGCTCGGCGATGATGCCCTCGTTCTGATACAGCTCGAGCATCGCGGTGCACAGCGCGCCCTCGTCGAGATTGGTCATCACGAAGCTCTCCGGATCGAGCCGGATCGTGGACGCCCCGCCGGCCTGGCCCAGCGACGTGTGCGTCACCACCTCGGCGCCGAGGGCGGAGACCACGGCGTAGGGCAGGTCGCCGACCCGCTTGACCGACGCGCCGTCGACGAACGGATCGATCTCCGTCAACGTCACGGGACCACCGGCCACCAGGGCCGCCGTCATCGACGCCGCCCCCGTCGGTTCCACGCCGACGATGGCCGTGCGCGGTGCGTGCGCGTGCAGATATGTCGCGATGCCGGCGATGCACCCGCCGCCGCCGACCGGGACCAGAACGGAATCGGGGGCCGCGCCGAGCTGGGCGAGGATCTCGGCGGCGATGGTGCCCTGACCGGCCGCGGTCCGGGCGTCGTCGAACGGCGCAACCATCGTCGCGCCCGTCCGCCGCACGTCGGCGGCGGCCGCAGCAGCGGCGGCGTCGTACGTCTCCCCCGTCAGGATCAGCTCGACGAACTCGCCTCCGTGCGCACGGATGCGGTCACGCTTCTGCTTGGGGGTGTTCGACGGGACGTAGATGCGGCCGGTGATTTCCATTGTCCGGCAGGCGAACGCGACGCCCTGCGCATGGTTGCCGGCACTGGCCGTCACGACTCCGGCGGCACGCTCGCCGGCGTCGAGCTGGGCCATGAGGTTGTAGGCGCCACGGAGTTTGTAGGAGCGCACGACCTGCAGGTCTTCACGCTTGAGGTAGACGTTCGCGCCGGTCAGGGAAGACAGGCGTTCGCTCCACTGCAGTGGGGTCGCGTCGATCACGTGGGAAATTCGCTCGATGGCCGCGTCGATATCGCCCACTGTCAGGGGCGAGGCGATGTTCTGGGCTGCGGTATCGGGCGATGTGGACACCCGGATATGTTCCCACTCTCCGGCCATGGGATACCAGTCGGGTTCAGCCGCGCGGATCGAAGCGGGACGGTCGCGGCACGTTCCGGGCGTTCGACTTCGCCATTGTCACGGCCTCACCGACACCCCCGTTCGTCACCGTCCCCGACAACGCCGACGCTTTCGCTCTCATCGGGACTCAGGCCGGTTCGAGCACGAACACCGGGATCTCCCGGTCGGTCTTTTTCTGATACTCGGCGTAGTCCGGGAACGCGGCGACGGCACGCTCCCACCACGCAGCCTTCTCGTCGCCCGTCACCTCACGGGCCACCATGTCGCGGGTCGACGAGCCGTCGCGGAGTTCGACGTGCGGCTCGGCCTTCACGTTGTAGTACCAGACCGGGTTCTTCGGGGCGCCGCCGAGCGAGGCGACGACCGCGTACGTCCCGTCGTGCTCGACGCGCATCAACGGCGTCTTGCGGATCTTGCCGGATTTCGCGCCCCGGGTGGTCAGCAGGACGACGGGCCTGCCGCCCAACGTCGTGCCCTCGGCACCGTCGGTGGATTCCATCAACTCGGCCTGATCCGCTGCCCACTTGGACGGACTGGGTTCGTATTCACCTGTGAGTGGCATGCGTCCAGTCAACACCCGCTCCGTGAGAGCCCGCCACCGATTCCACCGAACCAGCACGCATGCGAACGACCGCATCTGTTTGTTCGTTGCGCCGAACTCCGGATTCCGAGTACCCTGATCGCACGCGGGGACGTCCGCTTCCCCCGACCTTCTCCAGTGAGGTGACCTGCGATGACGACACACGACGCTTGGGTGCGCCGCGATGTGCCCCGCAGCGCTCCCGCCCGGACCGTCGATCTCGCCGGCACCGAGTGGCCCCTCTACAAGCTGGAGGCCCTGGCAGTCGCACTGCTGGTGTTCGTCACGATCCTCGTCGTCACGCAGACGCTGCAGGCGGCCGTTCTCACGGCCGCCGCGGCCGCCGTCGTGGTGTGGTGGGCGCGGCGGCTCTTCCCGCCGCGCTCCTGACCTCACCCATCGAAGCGATCATACGGACAGGCAACTCGGTCCGAGCAGCGCCTTGAGGTCGCCCATCAACGCCGACGACGGTTCCACCCGGAGTACGTCGTCCACCTTCCACAACGTGACCTCGGTGCCGCCGATCAACCGCACGTGCACGTCCGACGTGCCCGGATGGCGGGTGAGCACCTGACGCAGCGCGCCGATCTTGTCCTTGGTGCACTGACGCAGCGGCAGACTGACCGCCAACGGCTTCGCAACCCCCACCGCCGAGAGGTCCGGCACCGCAAGGTCGTTGGCGATGAGGGAGATCCGGTCGTCACGGATCGACACACGCGCCTTGACGAGCACCACCGAGTCCTCGGTGACGTCCATCCCGTACACCGAGTAGGCCTGCGGGAAGAACAGCACCTCGATACCACCGGTCAGGTCCTCGAGCTGCGCGGACGCCCAGGTGAGACCGTTCTTGTTGATCCGCCGGTTCACCGACGCGAGAATGCCGCCGACGGTGACCTGGGTGCCGTCCTTGACGTCGCCTTCGAGGATGGTCGGGATCGCGGTGTCGGACTGCGCCGACAGCACGTGCTCGACGCCGTTGAGCGGGTGCCCGGACACGTACAGTCCCAGCATCTCCCGCTCCAGCGCCAACCGGTGCTTGGAGTCCCACTCCTCCTCGGGGATCTTCACGTTGAACACCGAAGCGATCGACTCGTCGGCGTCGTCGCCGCCGAACAGGTCGAACTGGCCGATCGCCTCCGCCTTCTTGGTGCCCATCACCGCGTCGATGGCGTCGGCGTGGACGAGCATGAGCCCCTTGCGCGGGTGGCCCAGCGAGTCGAATCCGCCCGCCTTGATCAGCGATTCGGTGACCTTCTTGGAGCAGGCGGCCGCGTCGATCTTGTTGAGGTAGTCGGAGAAGTCGACGAACTTGGACTTCTCCTTGCGCGCCTTGATGATCGAACCCACCACGTTGGCACCGACGTTGCGGACGGCGCCCATGCCGAACCGGATGTCCTCGCCGACGGAGGCGAAGTTGACCTCCGATTCGTTGACGTCCGGCGGGAGCACGGTGATGCCCATCTTGCGGCAGTCCGCGAGATAGACGGCGGCCTTGTCCTTGTCGTCACCGACCGAGGTGAGCAGACCGGCCATGTACTCGGCCGGATAGTTGGCCTTGAGGTACCCGGTCCAGAACGACACCAGGCCGTACCCGGCGGCGTGCGACTTGTTGAACGCGTACCCGGCGAACGGGAGGATGGTGTCCCACAGCGCCTTGATGGCGGGCTCGGAGAACTCGTTGGCGAGCATGCCCTCGCGGAAACCGGCGTACGCCTCCTCCAGCACCGACAGCTTCTTCTTACCCATGGCGCGGCGGAGAATGTCGGCCTGTCCGAGCGAGTACCCGGCCACCTTCTGCGCGATCTGCATGATCTGCTCCTGATAGACGATCAGGCCGTACGTGTCGGCCAGGATCTCCTTCAGGGGCTCCTCGAGTTCCGGGTGGATGGGTTTGACCTCTTGCCGCCCGTTCTTGCGGTCGGCGTAGTCGTTGTGCGCGTTCATGCCCATCGGACCGGGCCGGTACAGCGCGAGCACCGCGACGATGTCCTCGAAACCGGTGGGCTGCATGCGGCGCAGCAGGTCGCGCATCGCGCTGCCGTCGAGCTGGAACACACCGAGAGTGTCGCCACGCGAGAGCAGTTCGTACGTGGCCGTGTCGTCGAGCGCGAGGGTGTCGAGATCGAGTTCGATCCCCCGGTTCGCCTTGATGTTGTCGATGGCGTCACCGATGACGGTGAGGTTCCGCAGTCCGAGGAAGTCCATCTTCAGCAGGCCGATGGCCTCGCACGACGGGTAGTCCCAGCCGGTGATGATGGCGCCGTCCTGGGCGCGCTTCCACACGGGAATCGCGTCCATCAGCGGTTCGGACGACATGATCACCGCGCAGGCGTGGACGCCGGCGTTGCGGATCAGGCCCTCGAGCCCCTTGGCCGTCTGGTAGATCTTCGCGACGTCCGGGTTGGAGTCGATGAGGGCGCGAACCTCCACCGCTTCCTTGTAGCGCTCGTGATTCGGGTCGGTGATGCCGGACACCGAGATGTCCTTGGCCATGATCGGCGGCGGCAGCGCCTTGGTGATCTGGTCGGCGATCGCGAAACCGGGCTGACCGAACTGGACTCGGGCGGAGTCCTTGATCGCCGCCTTCGTCTTGATGGTGCCGAACGTGATGACCTGTGCGACGCGGTCGCTGCCCCACTTGTCCGTCGCGTAGCGCACCATCTCGCCGCGACGGCGATCGTCGAAGTCGATGTCGATATCGGGCATGGACACGCGCTCGGGGTTCAGGAACCGCTCGAACAGCAGGCCGTGCGGGATGGGGTCGATGTTGGTGATGCCCATCGCGTAGGCGACGAGCGAACCGGCGGCCGAGCCTCGGCCGGGGCCGACCCGGATGCCGACCTCGCGCGCGTGGTTGATGAGGTCGCCGACGACGAGGAAGTAGGCGGGGAAACCCATTTCGAGGATGACGCCGATCTCGTAGTCGGCGCGGGCCAGGTACTCCTCGGGCGGGCCGGCGGGGAACCGGCGGTCCAGCCCGCGCATGACCTCCTTGCGCAACCAGGTGCCCTGCGTCTCGCCCTCGGGGACCGGGAAGATCGGCATCCGGTCGTGGTGCGCCCACACGTCGTCGTAGGACTGGACGCGCTCGGCGATGAGAAGGGTGTTGTCGCACGCGCCGGGGACCTGGTCGTCCCACAGGGCCCGCATCTCCGCGGCGGACTTGAGGAAGTAGCCGTCACCGTCGAATTTGAAGCGGGTGGGGTCGGACAGCGTCTTGCCGGTCTGGATGCACAGGAGCGCCTCGTGGTTCTCCGCGGCGTCCTTCGTGACGTAATGGCAGTCGTTGGTGGCGAGCGGCGGGATCTCGAGCTTCTTGCTGATCTCGAGGAGGCCCTCACGCACGCGTCGCTCGATCGACAGTCCGTGGTCCATCAACTCGAGGAAGAAGTTGTCCTTGCCCCAGATCTCCTGCCACTTGGCGGCCGCCTCGAGCGCCTCCCGGTCGTGGCCGAGGCGCAGCCGGGTCTGGATCTCGCCGGACGGGCAGCCCGTGGTCGCGATGATGCCCTCGTGGTGGGTGGCGATGAGGTCTTCGTCCATGCGCGCCCACTTGCCGAGCTGACCCTCGATCGACGCGAGCGAGGACAGCTTGAACAGATTCCGCAGACCGGTCGCGTTCTCCGCGACCATCGTCATGTGGGTGTATGCACCGCTACCGGAGACGTCGTCGGACTTCTGGCTGCGGTCGCCCCACAGCACACGCTTGGTGTTGAAGCGGGACTCGGGCGCGACGTACGCCTCGATGCCGATGATCGGCTTGATGCCCTGCTTCTTCGCGACGTTGTAGAACTCGCTGGCGCCGTACATGTTGCCGTGGTCGGTCATGCCCACCGCCGACATCTCCAGCCGCGCGGCCTCTTCGAACAGGGGGCCGACCTTGGCCGCACCGTCGAGCATCGAGTACTCGGTGTGATTGTGCAGATGTACGAACGAGTCAGCCACGTGCGCCTCTCTGAAGGTCTGGGAGCCTCACGAGTGTAGGCCCTCGGACCGACAGGTCCGGTCGTCGACGGCGGGTGTCGGCGAAGTCGTGACGCGAGTTACGGGACGGGCGCCTGGGACGGGTCGGGATTGCGGCGCTCGCGCCGGACCCGTACCAGCGCATCGGTACTGAAGATCGCCAGCGCCACCCAGATCAGGGCGAAACCGATCCACCGCGACGCGGGCATGTCCTCGTGGAGAACGGCGACGCCCCACGCCATCTGCAGCGCCGGTGTCAGGTACTGCAGCATGCCGAGTGTGCGCAACGGCACCCGTTGCGCCGCGGCGCCGAACAGCAGCAGCGGCAGGGCGGTCACCGGACCCGCGGCCATCAGCAGCAGGGTGTGCCCGGCGCCGAATCCCAGGAACGTGCCTGCGCCGGTGAGGGCGAGGAACACGAGATAGCCGATCGCGACGGGTGCGGCGACGATGCCCTCGGCCGTGAGGCTCGTCCGCGGGTCGAGCGGCATCACCTTCTTGCACAGCCCGTACAGCGCGAACGAGGCGGCCAGGGTGAGCGCGATGTACGGCGGATGCCCGTAGTCGACGGTGATCACGATCACCGCGACCGCGGCGAGAGCGAGCGCGACGATCTGGGCGGGAACGAGCCGTTCCCGGAAGATCACGACGCCCAGCAGCACGCTCACCAACGGGTTGATGAAATACCCGAGCGCGGTCTCGACCACCCGGTCCGACGTGACCCCGTAGATGTAGGTGCCCCAGTTCACGGCGATGGCCGTCGAGGCGGCCGTGACCAGCAGCCAGGTGCGCGCGCTCAGCCCGCGCAGCGAGTGGAGCCGGCCGGAGACCGCGAGAACGAGAAACATGAGTGCGAGCGTCCACACCACGCGGTGCGCGAGGATCTCCACCGACCCGGCCGGCCCGAGCAGACCGAAGAACGCCGGAAACGCGCCCCACAGCACGTAGGCACCGACCCCGCAGGCCGCGCCCACGGTTTCCGCCTTCCGCGCCGTCACGAATCGGTCCCCGGGACGACCCCGTCGTCGGGTCCGGGCGCGACGGTCTCGACCTGCTCCGGCAGCAGCGGGCGCACCGCGAACCGCCCGGCGACGGCGTCGGCGCCGAGCGCCTCGACCACCCGGACGTCCGGTTCGGACCGCAGCGCGGACAGGGTGTCGTGATCACCGCGGACGACGACGCCGATGACGCACGCGCAGTTCCGGGCGAGTGCCGCCGACGAGACCGCCGCGATCTGCGCCTGTCGCTCCGTCTCGCCCGTCATTGCCTGGGCGCGGCCGGCGGCCAGGACACTCGCCCGGGCGAGGGCCGCGTCGCCTGCCGCGACGGACACGGGTACGAGCGGCGTCTGTACACGGTCGAGCGGCACGCGGAACAGCACCTGCGACACCCGGGCGCCGGATGCGGCGTCCCGGACGGCCTCCGTGGTCACCGGACGCGTGAACGAGACCAGCGCCCAGCGCTCCTGGCCACCGTCCGCCTCGTCGAGCGATCGGTCCGCCCTGGCCAGGTAGTCGGCCACCACTTCCCCGTTGTCCGGGCCCAGTGTGTCCGTCGACACGGGCGTCCGCCGAACGGGGTTCAGTGCCCCGAGTACGACCGTCACCGCGATCAGGACGCCAGCGGTGAGCACCGCCGCCACCGCGGTACCGCCGGGGCGCGGGAACCGCACCTCAGCTCGCCCGCAGAACCCCGAGAGCGTCCTCGAGATCCTTCGGGTACTTGGACGTGATCTCGACCCACCGCCCGTCCGCGGGATGCGCGAAACCGAGCGACCGGGCGTGCAGCCACTGGCGCTCCAGCCCGAGGCGCTCCGCCAGCCGCGGATCGGCCCCGTACGTGAGGTCGCCGCAGCACGGGTGCCGCAGCGCCGCGAAGTGGACGCGGATCTGATGGGTCCGGCCCGTCTCCAGGTGGATGTCCAGCAGGCTCGCTGCCTGGAACGCCTCGACCGTGTCGTAGTGGGTGATGCTGGGTTTGCCGTCGGCGGTGACCGCGAACTTCCAGTCGTTGCTGCGATGTCTGCCGATGGGCGCGTCGATGGTTCCGCTGCTCGGATCCGGGTGGCCCTGCACCAGCGCGTGGTACCGCTTGTCGATGGTCCGCTGCTTGAACGCGCGCTTGAGGAGCGTGTAGGCGCGCTCCGACGTGGCCACCACCATCACTCCGGACGTGCCGACGTCCAGCCGGTGCACGATGCCCTGACGCTCGTGCGCCCCGGACGTCGAGATCCGGAAGCCGGCGGCGGCGAGGCCGCCGATCACCGTCGGACCGGTCCACCCCACGCTGGCGTGGGCCGCGACCCCCACGGGCTTGTCGACGGCGACCACGTCGTCGTCGGCGTACAGGATGTCCATGCCCTCGACGGGCTCCGCCTCGATGGTCAGCGGCCGCGGCGGTTCGGGTAGTTCCACCTCGAGCCACGTGCCTGCGGACAGCCGGTCGGACTTGCCGACGGGCGCGCCGTCGACGAGCACCGAGCCTTCCTCGGTGAGCTGCGCGACCGCGGTGCGCGACAGACCGAGCAGCCGGGCGAGGCCGGCGTCGACCCGCATCGCCTCGAGCCCGTCCGGGACCGGCATCGACCGTGTTTCCCTCACTTCTCTACCCCCTTGCGCGTTCCGTCCGGTTCCAGCCCCACCAGGGTGAGCACGACGAGCAGGATCGCACCGCACACGATCGCGGAGTCCGCCACGTTGAACACCGGCCACCAGCCGACGGAGACGAAATCGACGACGTGCCCCTGCATCACTCCGGGGGCCCGGAAGAACCGGTCGACGAGATTGCCGAGCGCGCCCCCGAGCACCAGCCCGAGACCGAGCGCCCACCACGGCGACCGCAGCGTCCGTCCGATGCGGACGACGCCGATCACCACACCCACGGCGACGAGGGTCAGCAGCCACGTCATGCCGGTGGCCATCGAGAACGCCGCGCCCGGGTTGCGCACGAGCCGCAGCGAGACGAGGTCCCCGATCAGCCACACCGGGCGGCCGGGCTCGATGTGGGCGACGGCGAGAATCTTCGTCAGCAGGTCGGTCGCGAGGATCGTCCCAGCGATCGCGAACAGCAGCAGCCTGCGCTGATGCGTCGCCGGCCGGGGGGCTTCGGCGCCGGACGTGTCACCGTCGTTCCGGTCTTCGGCGTCGGTCTCGTTCTCTGCCGTGGGGTCTTGACTCACCCGTTCATCATCCACTACGGAGGCAAGCCTCCGTTCACGCGCTCCCGCGCGCACTAGCCTGGGGGCGTGCCACTGTTCTCGAAAGCTCTGCGACCCGGATTCTGCCTACTCGCCGCAACCCTCTCCCTGGTCGCTCTGACCGCCGGGTGCGGAGGTGACGGCGACTCCTCGGAGTCGACCCCCGCAGGGTCCACGTCCACTCCCGCCGAAGTGACCGTTCCGATCTCCGCCACCACCGTCGAACTGATCCAGCCCGGCGAGGAACCGCGGGAGGTGATCTCGCGCAGGCCGCCGGCAGGGGTCACGCAGGACGTCCAGCTGACCACGGACGCGCAGGTGTTCCAGCAGATCGACGACCAGCCCGCCCAGGATTTCTCCTCCCCCCAGGTGACGCTCCCCCTCACCGCCGCCGTCGGCAGGGCGACCGACGACGCGGACGGCGGCACCACCGTCGACCTCACGCTCGGCGACGTCACCAGCCCCGACGACCGTCTCGGCAGCGCGCTCGAAGCCAGTGCCGGTTCCGGCGCCGGTTTCACCGTCGATCCCACCGGAGCGATCACGGCGCTGCGACTGCGACCGGACGCCGAAGCCCAGGACATCGCCCGCTCCGCGATCGAGCAGGCCTTCTACCAGGCCGTATACCGCACGGTCCCGTTTCCGGCGGAACCGATCGGCGTGGGCGCCCGGTGGACGATCCGCCAGCAGGTGATGAGCGGCATCGCCCTCGACCAGACGACCGTGGCCACGCTGACCGCGCGGGACGGCAACCGCCTCACCGTCGACTACACGATCGACCAGAAGCCGAAGTCCCCCGTGTGGGAGCTGCCCGGAGAGGCAGGCACCCTGAACGTCGACCAGTACGTGATGCAGGGGTCGGGCACCATGACCGTCGACCTCGGCCTGCCGCTGCCGGTGTCCGGGACCGTGACCGTGGGCGGCGACCAGCAGTACAGCGACCCCGACGGCGCCACCCGCCTGCACCAGACCACGTCGAACTCGGTCCGGTGGGGTTCCTGATGCGCCGCGGACCCGTCGCCGCCTCCTGTTCCCTGCTGGCCGTGCTCGTGCTGTCGGCGTGCTCGTCGAACGCGTCCGGCGACGCGGGCGACGCCGAGTCGCTGCAGCCGCTCGGTCCGGTGGTGACCGCCGCGCCGGACGCGGCGGGCGCACCGTTCGCCGATCCGGCATCGCTGAAGGCAGCGCTCCTCGACGTCGGCGACCTGCCCGTCGGATTCACGCCCGTCCCGGATCCCGAGGACGATCTGGGGCTGCCGCCGGCATCGGAGTCGGCGGACTCCGACAAGTCGAGCACGGATCCCACGGATTGCGGCGCGGTGCTGTCACCGGTCGCGGACCAGCGCGCGGGAGCGGCGGCGTCGGCGTCCGGGTGGTTCACCGGCCCGGGCTTCGCGACCATCGACCAGGATGCGGCGAGCTACACCACCGGCGCCGACGCGTCCCAGGCCTTCGCCGCGGTGCAGGAGCGGCTGGCCGGTTGCACCGAGTACACCGGCACGGACGCCGACGGCGTGCAGGTGCAGTACCGGATCGGGGGCCGCGAGCAACAGCCCGCGGGCGACGCGTCGACGGCGTTCCGGCTCGTCACCACCAGCGAGGGCGTCAGTCTCGTCTCGGACGTGGTGGTGGCCGTCGTCGGCAGCACCGTCACTCAACTGGTCGCGACGGGACAGGATCCGATCGACGCCGGCGTCTTGACCGACCTGACGAGCACCGCCGTGGCGAAGCTCGCGCCCGCACCCGCCGGCTGAACCGGCCCCCAGAGACGACCGATGCCGGCGTCCCCGAGGGGACACCGGCATCGGTGTGGAAACGCGGCGATCCGTCAGGACCGCACGGTTCGGCCTGGAATCAGGCAGGGCATGCAGGCGAGGTCAGCTGCGCGAGCGACACGATCTGGCATGCGGTGATCTTCGACAGCTTCCACGTTCCGTTCTCGCCGGGAACGAAGATGGCCGGAACGCCACCCTGCTGGACCTGGCCGTTGACGGTCAGCTGCAGCTGGCCGCTGGCGGTGCCGTCACCGTTGTCGATGACCGGGTCGAGAACGGTGACCTCGGCGTTGTTCGCCTTGGCGGCCGCGGCGACCTGGTTGATGAGCTCCGGATCCTGCTCCGAGCCCTCGACCATCGCGGACTTGACCTCGAGCGGCGTCGCCGGGTCGAGGCCCTGCACCAGAAGCGCGTTGAGATCGGCCGCGGTGGGCACCTCGATGGCTTCCGAGGTCTCGGCAGCTGCGGAAGTCGTCGTCGTGGTCTTGGCCGCCGTGTCGCCGTCGTCGGAGCCACACGCGGACATCGTGAGGGCTGCGGCGATTGCTACTCCGGCAACCGTGATCTTACGAAGCTTCAACTCAATAACCTCTTCATTCTCGGTGTTCGTTCTCGGACGATCTGAGCTCGTTCGCTACCCGGGCGACATTACCCAAGGGTAGGCATCAGCGCCCGAGGCTACCTTCTCGTGGAGCCGGTCTCCACTCCCTCCTCCGGGCGGCGGGTCCGGTCACGCGAGCGAGCCTTCCACATCGGCCGGTTCGAGGTGCCCGTCGTCCTCCTTGAAGGTGCGGGCCTTCCCCGGACCCGTTGTGCGCGTTTCGAATCGGACGGTCACGACACCGTGCCCGGCACCCTGCACCCAGCCGTGGCCGAAGTCCGGGTGCGTCACGTCGAGCCCGGGATGCCACCGGGTGTCGATCGCCCGGGCGGGCACGGGGACGGGCGTGGAGAGGCCGTCGTCACCGGCCGCCTCCGTGATCTTCGACTCCTGGTAGCCAGGGACGTCCAGGTCCAGTTCGGGGAACAGCGAGCCCTGGCGCACCGTCGACAGTCCGGCGTACCCCACCCCGACCAGACGCACCGGGCCGAGTTCGATCGGGTCGATCACCTGCCGCTGCGCGGCAGCGACGAGGATCTGACGATCGAGTGTCGCGTAGGGCAGCGTGACCGAGCGCGTCACGATGCTCATGTCCGCCTTCTTCAGCTTCAGCACCACCGTGCGCGCGGCCCGGCCGTCCTTCTGCAGGCGCACGAACGCGGACGCCGCGCTCGACTCGACAGCGCCCCGCAACTCCGCCATCGTGACGATGTCGGTGGCGAAAGTCGTCTCCGCACTGACCTGTTTGGACTCGGCGCGCTCGGCGACCGGCCGGTTGTCGATGCCCTGCGCCAACCGGTGCAGGCCCGGTCCGATCGTGGTGCCCAGAATCGACGCGACCTCCGATTCGGGGGTCCGCGCGAAACCGCCGATGGTCTCGATGCCGAGCCGCTTCAGTTTCTCCTCCGCGACCGGGCCTATGCCCCACAGCTTCCGCACCGGGAGCTCGTCCAGCACCGCGTGCTGCTCGTCCGGTGAAATCACCGTGATCCCGTCGGGTTTGGCGAGACCGGACGCGATCTTGGCCACCTGTTTCCCCGACCCGGCCCCGATCGACGCGACGAGCCCCGTCTGCTCGAGGACCAGGGCCCGCAGACCCTCGCAATAGCGCCCCACCGCGGCCGCATCCGCTCCGGCCAGTTCGGTGGGTTCGCCGAACGCCTCGTCCATCGACAGTTGCTCGAGCACCGGCATCGGCCCGCGGAGCGCGTCGAACACGGACTTGCTCAGCATGCCGTACAGCCGGCCCCGCGGCGGCAGCACTACCGCGCCCGGGCCCACCAGTCTCCGGGCCTGATGCATGGGCATGGCCGACCGCGCGCCGAACACCCGGGCCTCGTAGCTGGCCCCGGCGACGACCCCGCGTCCACCGAGACCACCGACGAGAACCGGGCGGCCACGGAGCGTCGGCCGGGTGAGCTGCTCGACG
Organism: Rhodococcus sp. NPDC057529; assembly: GCF_042802055.1. Taxonomy (NCBI): domain Bacteria; kingdom Bacillati; phylum Actinomycetota; class Actinomycetes; order Mycobacteriales; family Nocardiaceae; genus Rhodococcus; species Rhodococcus sp. NPDC057529. The sequence continues at coordinate 21,697 of NZ_JBHVEY010000021.1, read as the reverse complement.
GACGCGAAGAACGCATCCATGTCGAGGTGCAGCACCCACCGACGACTCACCTGGTGCAAAATACCCGCCCGGTCCGACAGGTCACGCCTTCGTGATCGCCGCCCGCACACCCTCGCCGAGTTCGACGGCGCCACCCGGCGCCTCGGCCAGTTCCAGCTCGACGGCGAGGATCTCGCCCGCGATCAGTTCCCGGTGTGCGAGCGCCCAGTCCCGCCGTTCCGCGGGCACGTCGAGGACGACGGTGATCCGATCGGACACCTCGAGCCCGGCCGCGCGGCGCGCGTCCTGCAACTCGCGGATCCGGTCCTTCGCCCAGCCCTCGGCTTCCAGTTCCTCGGTGACCGCCGAGTCCAGGACCACCAGACCGGCACCGTCGGGCAGGGCCGCCGTCGACTCCGGTTCGGCGGCGACGAGCCGCTGCGTGTACTCCTCCGGCAGCAACTCGATCCCGGCCGCGACGACGACGCCGTCCGAATTCTCCGACCAGTCACCGGACTTCACGGCCTTGATGACGGTCTGCACGTCCTTGCCCAGCCGCGGCCCCGCGGCACGCGCGTTGACGACGAGCTCGAAGCGGCCGTGCACGTCCACGTCGGTGGTGAGGTCGACCTTCTTGACGTTGACCTCGTCGGCGATGAGACCGAGGTACGGGCGCAGCCGCTCCGCGTCCTCGGACGCGACCGTCACCTCGGGCAGCGGCAGCCGCACCCGCAGATTCTGCGCCTTGCGCAGACCCAGCACCGTCGAGCACACCGACCGGACCTCGTCCATCGCCGACACCAGCTCCACATCCGCGGGCAGCTCACCCTGGGCCGGCCAGTCCGCGAGGTGCACGGACCGTCCGCCGGTCAGTCCCCGCCAGATCACCTCGCTGATCAGCGGCAGCAGCGGAGCGGCGAGCCGGGTGACCACCTCGAGCACGGTGTGCAGGGTGTCGACAGCGTCCTTGTCCTCGTCCCAGAAGCGCGAACGCGACCGCCGCACATACCAGTTCGTCAACGCGTCGCAGAACGTGCGCAGTTCGTCGCACGCCCCGGCGATGTCGTTCGTCTCGAGCGCGCCGGTGATGACGTCCCGGGTGCCTGCCAGCTTCGCGAGGATGTACCGGTCCAGGACGTTCGTCGAATCCGTGCGCCACTCACCGGACGTCGGCGCGTACAACTGCAGGAAGCTCCACGCGTTCCACAGCGGCAGCAGCGCCTGCCGGACACCCTCGCGGATGCCCTGCTCGGTGACGACGAGGTTTCCGCCGCGCAGGATCGGCGACGACATGAGGAACCAGCGCATGGCATCGGAGCCGTCGCGCTCGAACACCTCCTTCACGTCCGGGTAGTTGCCCTTGGACTTGCTCATCTTCAGGCCGTCCTCGCCCAGGACGATGCCGTGGGCCGCAACGGTCTTGAACGCGGGACGATCGAACAGCGCCGTCGCCAGTACGTGCAGCGTGTAGAACCAGCCGCGCGTCTGCCCGTTGTACTCGACGATGAAATCGCCCGGGAAGTGAGCAGTGTCATCCCCCGTCGCTCCGCTCGCCCCGATGAACCATTCCCGGTTCTCGAACGGGTAGTGCACCTGCGCGTACGGCATCGACCCGGACTCGAACCAGCAGTCCAGGACCTCCGGCACGCGCCGCATCATCGACTTCCCGGTCGGGTCGTCCGGGTTCGGGCGCACCAGGTCGTCGATCATCGGGCGGTGCAGATCCGTCGGCCGCACCCCGAAGTCACGCTCGAGTTCGTCGAGGGAGCCGTACACGTCCGTGCGCGGGTACGCCGGGTCGTCGGACACCCACACCGGAATCGGGCTGCCCCAGTACCGGTTGCGGCTGATGTTCCAGTCGCGGGCACCCTCGAGCCACTTGCCGAACTGACCGTCGCGGATGTGCTCGGGCACCCAGGTGATGTCCTGGTTCAGCTCCACCATGCGGTCGCGGAACTTGGTGACCGCGACGAACCACGACGGAACCGCCATGTAGATCAGCGGCTGTCCGCTGCGCCAGCTGTGCGGGTACGAGTGCTCGATCGTCTCGTGCCGCAGCAACTTTCCAGCAGCCTTGAGGTCCTTGATGATCACCGGGTTCGCGTCGAACACCAGGAGACCCTCGTACGGCGGCACCATCGCCGTGAACTTGCCGCCCGGGTCGAGCGGCTGCACCAGTTCGATGCCGTTGCGGACGCAGTAGTCGTAGTCCTCCTCACCGAAAGCCGGTGCCATGTGGACGATTCCGGTACCGGACTCGGTGGTCACGTAGTCGGCGGACAGCACCACGTGCGCGTTGGCGTGGCCGGCGAAGAAGTCGAACGGCGGGTCGTAGCTGAGCCCGACGAGCTCGGCACCCTTGTGCTCGGACAGTACCTCGGGCGCCTCGCCGAGTTCGCGGGCATAGTGCCCCAGCCGGTCCTTCGCGAGTACGTACCGCTTCCCGTCACCGCCCGCGACCTGCACGTAGTCGATGTCCGGGTGCACCGCGACGGCGAGGTTGGACGGCAGTGTCCACGGCGTGGTGGTCCAGATGACGGCGTTGGCGCCGTCGAGCGGGCCCTCACCGCGCAGCGGCATGTCGACCGTGACGGCGGGATCCTGGCGCATCTTGTAGGCGTCGTCGAGCCGCGTCTCCTGGTTCGACAGCGGCGTCTGCTCGTACCAGCTGTACGGCAGCACGCGGAAGCCCTGGTAGATCAGGCCCTTGTCGAACAGTTCCTTGAACGCCCACATGACCGACTCCATGAAGTCGAGGTCCAGGGTCTTGTAGTCATTGTCGAAGTCGACCCACCGGGCCTGACGGGTGACGTAGTCGCGCCACTCGTCCGTGTAGCGCAGCACCGACGACTTGCAGTACTCGTTGAACTTCTCGAGACCCATGACGTCGATCTCGGACTTGTCCTTGATGCCGAGTTGCTTCTCCGCCTCCAGTTCGGCGGGCAGCCCGTGACAGTCCCAGCCGAAACGTCGCTCGACCTTCTTGCCGCGCATGGTCTGGAACCGCGGCACCAGGTCCTTGACGTACCCCGTGAGGAGGTGGCCGTAGTGCGGGAGACCGTTCGCGAACGGCGGACCGTCGTAGAACACGAACTCGGGGGCGTCGCCGCGCTGGGCGACCGAGGCGCGGAAGGTGTCGTCCTCGTCCCAGCCGGCGAGCACCCGCTGCTCGATCTGGGGGAACCGGACGCCGGCGTCCTGGGAGACGCCGTAGTCGACCTTGGGGTACGACTCGTTGCTGCTGGTCACGTTGCTGGTGTCGGTCACCGCGATCTCCTCGTGCCTGACGTACTCGGCACGGGGACGACGGGGACGCCTCCTGCGTCACCACCGCGGTACCACCCCGCTTGCGCCCCGGAGGGCGCCTCTCGGTGCCGGGCTGTGACGGGCCCACCCGTTCGGTTCTACTGAGCCAGCGTGCCGGCCGTTCTTCCGAAGGCTCCCCGGTGATGGCCGGATCGTCGCCGCGAAACTCGGTGCATGTGAATTATTCGCTGAATGCAGTCTAGCCGCCACCGCCGGACGGCAGCTCAGTCGGTCTCGTCCGACCCGGACGTCGTGTCGGTATCCGCCGCCGGACCGCGTTCACCGGAGACGCCGCTCGCGGGTTGCCCCGGGACGACCGCGGCCTTCTTACCCGCGAGGGCGCTGACGAGCAGCAGGACCGCCCCGGCGACGCACACCACGATGCATCCCCAGGCCCACACGACCGAACCGGTCATGAGAGCCACCACCAGGAGAGCGAACCCCACCGCTGCAAGAGCGAGTGTCACGACCAGCACGGCTCAACCTCTATCCGGGCCGCTGGCTGGGCAACTACCGCGCGCTCAGTCAGCTATTGCCCTTGGCGTAGGACTGGCTGTAATTGGACTGCGATCCACCCTGCGCGAACGAATCCTGACCGCCGTCCACCGGAACCGCGGATCCCCGCTGCTCCAGCTCCTCGAGCTGCGATTCCAGGTACGACTTCAGGCGCACACGGTATTCGCGCTCGAACGTCTTCAGCTGCTCGATCCGGCCTTCCAGCACCGAACGCTGCTGGTTGATCGTCGCCATGATCTCGGTGTGCTTCTTCTCCGCGTCCGCCTGCAGCGCGTCGGCCTTCTCCTTGGCCTGGCGCAGCTGGGTCTCGGAACGGGTCTGAGCGTCGGTGATCAGTGCTTCCGACTTCTGGCGGGCGTCCGAGATCATCGTCTCGGAACGGGTCCGCGCGTCGCTGACCAGCTGCTCCGAGTTGGTGCGCGCGTTGCCGAGCAGCTGCTCGGATTCGGTCTTCGCGTCGCTCGTGAGCCGGTCTGCCATCTCCTGGGCGAGACCCAGGACCTTGGCGGCCTGCATGTGAGCGTCGGCGCCCTGGGCGGGAGCGGCGGCAGCCGCGGCGGCCGGAGCCGGAGCGGGCGCCGGAGCCTTGGGCTGCTCGGCGACGCGAGCGGGCTCCGCCTTGGGGGCCGGAGTCGGTGCTGCGGACGCGGAGCGGGGAGCCTTCTTCGCATCGGCGAGCTCCTTGTCGAGCTCCCCTACTCGCTGCCGAAGGTCGGCGTTCTCCTCGATCAGGCGCGACAACTCTTGCTCGACGAGGTCGAGAAACGCATCGACTTCGTCTTCGTTGTAGCCCCGCTTACCGATCGGTGGCTTGCTGAACGCGACATTGTGCACATCAGCGGGAGTCAGCGGCATGGAAGGATCCCTTCACGCGTCATTTGGCGGTCTAGCAAGCATTCAGTTACAGCGCAGTCTACGTAACGGTGAAACAAGACTGGATCAATGGGGTCCATTCTGTCACACCACTCCCGTGGCACGCGCTTGTCCCTGAACGATCGACATCAGGATGAAGACGATGAACAGCAAGACCATGATGGATAGATCCAACCGCACCCCACCGAGATTGATCGGGGGGATCAACCGCCGGAGCAGTTTGACCGGTGGATCGGTGACCGTAAAAATCGCTTCGAGAATGACGACCACGACGCCGGTTGGCCGCCAGTCTCGTGCGAAGGTCCGTACGAACTCGACAATGATTCTGCCGATGAGTAGCAGCCAAAAGACAAACAGTATCAAGTAGATCACCGAGAACAAGGCCACACCTTCACTCTGCCTGAGAATGTCCGGCCGATCAAAACGAGCCGCGTGGCCAGGGCGTTCTGCGCCACAGCCGTCGCGGCTCGCGTCGTGTCGGACGTTCGGATCCCGATGGTCGTTTCCCCCGCTCCCCGGCCTACTTCTGGCTGTAGAAGCCGGTTTCCGCGATGCGGCGGCGTTCCTCGGCGGACACGTCGATGTCTGCGGGTGAGAGCAAGAACACCTTCGTGGCCACCTTGTCGAACGACCCGCGCAGCGCGAACGCCAGCCCGGCGGCGAAATCCACGAGGCGCTTGGCGTCGGCGTTGCTCATCTCGACCAGGTCCATGATTACGGGGGTACCGTCCCGGAACCGCTCGCCGATGGTGCGGGCCTCCCCGTAGTCGCGGGGGCGGAGCGTGGTGATCTTGGACAGGGGTCCACCTTCGTCGAAGAGGGGTCCGCGACGGCTCTCGACCCGGTCGGATCGCGTGTCGACGGCGAGCGCGCCGCGGGTGCTGCCGCGCACAGCACCGCTCGCGCTGGGACGGGCCGACCGGACGGCCACCGGTTCCACCCGGGACGAGTGCCGGGGGCCCTCGTACCGGTCGAAGTCGTCGTCGAGGTCGTCCCGGCGGCCGGGCGCGTAGGCGGCCTTGCTGAAGGCCGGCTCCGCGAAGTCACGGTCGTCACGGTCGAGGTAGGGGTCGCGTCCACTGTCACGCGCCGGTCGAGCGGGCCTGCGCGCAGGTTCCGGCTCGTCCAGGTACTCGTCCTCGTAGTCGTCGAGGGGAACCATGCCGAAGTAAGCCTTGAACTTGTGCAGACTGCTCATTGATCGACCTTCCTTGGCGCGGCGGACAGGATCCAACTGCGACCGGTCGCAGCGGTGTGGACGGGTTGGCGATCACCTGGGCGATCTATTTCGAGGTTATAGGCCTCGCACCCAACAGCGCGGTTCCGACACGCACGCAGGTGGACCCGTGTCGGACGGCGTGCTCGAGATCATTCGTCATGCCTGCCGAGAGTTCCGTCGCATCCGGATGGTCGCGCTGCAGCCGCGCGTGTATGTTGTGCAGTTCCTCGAAGGCCGCGTCCGGGTCGGCCTCGATCGGCGGAACCGCCATCAGCCCGCGGTACTCGAGTCCCGGCGACGATTGCACCTGCGCGGCAAGACGATCGAGGTCGCCGATCGCGGCGCCGCCGCGCTGCGGGTCGCCGTCCAGACTGACCTGCAGCAGCACCCGCAGCGGCGCGGGCCGCTCCCCCGCCTCCAGTGCGGTGGCCGCCGCGCGGCCGAGGGCGCCGACGAGCCGTTCGCTGTCCACCGAGTGGATGGCGTACGCCCAGTGCGCGACGGCCTTCGCCTTGTTGCGCTGCAGGTGCCCGATCATGTGCCACCGCACCGACGGGTCCGGCACCGCCGTGCGGAACTCCGCGATCTTGGCGGTGGCCTCCTGCTCGCGCGACTCCCCGAATTCCCGGCAGCCGAGGTCGTACAGGATCCGCGCATCCGATTCGGGGAAGAACTTGGTGACGGGCAGCAGCGAGACCTCCGCGGGATCGCGACCGGCGTCCCGGCACGCCGCGTCGAGCCGTGCGCGCACGGCACCGAGCGCAGCCTCGATGTCCCCGACCCTGCTCATCGTGTCCACTCCCACACCCGAATCCCTCGCCGTCGCCGCCAGTCGAAACCGGCGATCGTTCACTCGCTGTCCTGCCCAGTATCCATCCAGATCACCGCCGCGAGCCGACCGGTCGGGGCCTGGCGGCGATGACTGAACAGCGTCTGGTCCTCGATGGTGCAGCGCGGATCCTCCGCCACTCCGGCGACACCCGCGTCGAGCAGTTGCTTCCGCAGGCCCGCCCGCAGATCCAGACCGGGGGTCCCCTTGACGGTGCGGACGGCACTGCCGGGAAGGAATTTCTCGACGTCCGCCTGCATCGCCGCGGGCACTTCGTACTGCCTGCCGCTCGCCGCCGGACCCAAAAACGCGCCGATCCGGTCGATCCGCGCTCCCTGCTCGACCATGACGTCGAGCACCCGCGGAACGATGCCGATCCGGGCGCCGATCCGCCCGGCGTGGACGGCGGCGATCACCCCGGCCTCGTCGTCGGAGAGCAGCACCGGGACGCAGTCGGCGCTGAGGGTCGCGAGCGCGAGCCCCCGCACCGTCGTCACCAGCGCGTCCGTCGCGGGCACCGCCGTGTCGGTGGGCCCGTCGACGACGGTCACGTTGCGGCTGTGGATCTGCTCCATCCACACGAGGTGGTCGAACGGCACGCCGATCTCGCTTGCGAGCCGGCGCCGGTTCGCCTCCACCGCAGCCGGATCGTCGCCGACGTGATCACCGAGGTTGAACGTGTCGTACGGTGCGACGGAGTGTCCTCCGGCGCGGGTGGTGACGACCCGGCGAACCCTGAACTCGGGGGCGGTCGGCGAACTCAACGACGCATGAAGGAGGGCACGTCGACTTCGTCTTCACCCTCCTCGTCGGACACCGGCACCGCGCGGGACTGCCCGTTTCCGGGAAGCGGCGGCAGACTGCTCGGGCTCTGGTGCGAGCTGATCGTCTCGCGGGTTACCGACATCGGTTCACTGCCCTGCTGCTCGGCGGACTGCCCGACCTCGCCCGCCCTCCCGGCGCCGATGGCGCTGCGCCCGGCAGCACCCGACTCGACCGGCCTGCGGGTGGGGGTGCCGCCGTCGAACCCGGCGGCGATGACGGTGACCCGCACCTCGTCGCCGAGCGAATCGTCGATCACGGTGCCGAAGATGATGTTGGCGTCGATGTGGGCGGCTTCCTGCACCAGCGACGCAGCCTCGTTGATCTCGAACAGGCCGAGGTCGCTGCCACCGGCGATCGAGAGCAGCACGCCGCGCGCACCCTCCATCGACGCCTCGAGCAGCGGGGAGTTGATCGCCGATTCCGCGGCCTTGATGGCCCTGCCCTCGCCGCGCGAGGACCCGATGCCCATCAGCGCGCTACCCGCGCCGGACATGACGCCCTTGACGTCGGCGAAGTCGACGTTGATCAGTCCGGGGGTGGTGATGAGGTCGGTGATGCCCTGAACACCGTTGAGCAGGACCTCGTCGGCGCTGCGGAACGCGTCCATGAGGCTGACCGCGGCGTCGCCGAGCTGCAGGAGGCGGTCGTTGGGGATCACGATGAGGGTGTCGCACGATTCGCGCAGCGACTGGATGCCGGTGTCGGCCTGGCCTCCGCGGCGCTTGCCCTCGAAAGAGAAGGGCCGGGTGACGACGCCGACGGTGAGGGCCCCGAGCTTGCGCGCGATACTCGCCACGACCGGTGCGCCACCGGTGCCGGTGCCGCCGCCCTCGCCTGCGGTCACGAACACCATGTCGGCGCCCTTGAGGACTTCCTCGATCTCGTCCTTGTGGTCTTCTGCGGCCTTGCGGCCGACTTCGGGATCCGCGCCGGCGCCGAGCCCGCGGGTGAGTTCCCGGCCGACGTCGAGCTTGACGTCGGCGTCACTCATCAGCAGTGCTTGCGCGTCGGTGTTGACGGCAATGAACTCGACTCCCTTGAGTCCCTGCTCGATCATCCGGTTGACTGCGTTCACGCCGCCGCCGCCGATGCCGACGACCTTTATTACGGCGAGGTAGTTGTGCGGGGGCGTCATCGGCTCTCGCCTTCCATGAGTGTGTATCACGCTTTCGTACAGATCAGCCCAGCCTGAACCCTCAACCTCAACCATAGGGTTACGGTTATGTCAAGTGGTGCTCGACTAGAGCGAAACGCTATGCACCGTCATACGGATACGCCATTAGGCGCGCCGAGACGCGCCGAGTTATTTGACGAACTCGCCCGCAACTGTTTCGCATCCGGGTCACGACCCCTCACCGCACCGTCGGCAGGTCCGGACTCGACACGTCGTACGTCTGCCCGGGCTGCGTGAGCAGCGGCAGGGTGACCGCAGCCTTGCGCTCGGACTTCTCCGTGCCACCCCACACCACGATCCGGCCGTCGAGCAGCGTCACCGCGATATCCGAAATCGACTTCGCGGCAACCTGTCCCACCTGACCGCGCAGCTGGGGCGGCATCGACTCCAGCACCTCGATCGCCGCCTCCGTCGACGGGTCGCCCCACCCCGGCTTCTCCGTCACCAGACGCGGCACCCCGGGCGGCGGCGGCGCGATCTCGTAATCCACGGCCTCCGCGTCGAGGAGGTGGGTGCCACCGGGGCTGTCGACGAACACGACGGGCACCCGCTCGGTTACCGTCACGCGGATGGTGGACGGATACACCCGCTGCACCCGGGCGGACGCCACCTTCGGGATCGCGGCGACCCGCAGGGCCGCGCCCTCCGTGTCGACGCGGAGCAGCGGCTGTCCCTGCGGCACCGCCAGCGTCTGGCGGATCTGCTCCTCGGAAATCGACGTCGCCCCCGCGACGTCCGTCTGACGCACCGACAGCAGCGGCGTGAACCACGCGACGAGACCGAGCGCCACCACCACGACGACACCGACGACACCCATCACGGCGGGCCGCCGGTACCACGGACGGCGCGGCGTCTCCACCACCGCGGACTTCCGTGCCGCCGAAGCCGATTCGCGCGTGCGCCGCGTGCCGGGGTCGGTGACGGTCGAGCCGCGCCTGCGCGAGGACGTCCGGTCGCCCGCCGCCGCGCGTGCGCCGGGTCGCGGACTGCGCTCGGCGTCGCGGCGGACGGGGCGGTCCGGCCGCTCGGACCGGCCGCGGCGCTCCCGTGTCATCGCGACGGGTGGTGGTGCGGGGCCGCACGCAGAGCGTCGAGGATCTGGTTCCCGAGCATCGTCACGTCGCCGGCACCCATGGTGATCACCACGTCACCGGGGGACGCGAGTGCCGCGACCTGACGCGGCGCCTGCGACAGGTCCGGCTGGTAGTGCACCGGCTTCGACACCGACAGCGCGACCAAGGCGCCGCTGACGCCCGGGAGCGGTTCTTCCCGCGCGCCGTACACATCGAGCACCACGACCTCGTCGGCGAGGTCCAGTGCGTGCCCGAATTCCTCGGCGAATGTTGCTGTGCGGGAATACAGGTGCGGCTGGAAGACCACGATGACGTTGCCGCTGCGCACCGAGTCCTCGGATTCGCGGCGGTCGGCCTCGTGGGGCTGGCGCACCAGATCGGCGGCGGCGCCGAGCACGGCCCGCACCTCGGTCGGGTGGTGCGCGTAGTCGTCGAACACGCGCACCCCGTGCTCGCGGCCGGTGAACTGGAACCGGCGGTGCACTCCTCCGAAACCGGCGATGCCCTCGAGGATCTCGTCCACGTCGGCGCCCGCCTCCCGGGCGGCGAGGAGCGCGGCGAGCGCGTTGAGTGCCATGTGCCTGCCGGGCACATTCATCCGGATCGTTCTCGGCGCCTGCTCCTCGGCCAGCTGGAACTGCAATACCCCGCCGACGTCCCTGGCCTCGAAACTCAGCAGCCGCGCACCGACCTGCACACCGTCGCTCGGAGCGAATGCCCCGTCCGCGTCCGCGGCGCTGCCGTAGCCGAGCACCCGCACCCCGGGCAGTCCCCGCGCCGCCACCCGCTGCGCGAGCGCCGCCGACCCCGGGTCGTCGAGACAGGCGACGAGCAGCCCGCCGTGCGACAGCCGGGCCGCGAAATCGTCGAACACCTGGATGTACGCCTCGGGGCTGCCGAAGTAGTCGAGGTGGTCGGCCTCGACGTTGGTGACCACGACGACGTTCGGGTCGTATTGGAGCAGCGAACCGTCACTCTCGTCAGCTTCGGCGACGAACACGTCGCCGCTGCCGTGGTGGGCGTTGGTGCCGGCCTCGTTCAGTTCGCCGCCGACCGCGAACGACGGATCGAACCCACAGTGCTGCAGCGCCACCACCAGCATCGACGTCGTCGACGTCTTGCCGTGAGTGCCCGACACCAGCAGGGTGCGGTGCCCCTGCATCAGCGAGGCCAGCACGGCAGGCCGCAGGATCACGGGAATCCCGCGCCGGGCCGCCTCCACGAGTTCCGGGTTGTCCTTGGGGATGGCGGCGTGGGTGGTGACCACGACGGTCGGGCCGCCGGGCAGCAGGTCGAGTGCGGAGGCGTCGTGGCCGATGCGGACCTGCGCGCCGCGGGCACGCAACGCGAGGACGCCGCGGCTCTCCTTGGCGTCCGAACCGGACACCTGTCCGCCTCTGGCCAGCAGGATCCGAGCGATTCCGGACATTCCGGCGCCGCCGATCCCGACCATGTGGACACGTTCCAACTGCGCGGGCAGGTCGGTCATCGGGTTCCCCTCGTCTGCGCGGCCACGTCGATCACGATGCGCGCAACCTCGGCGGCTGCGCTGCGGTGACCCGCGCCGGCCGCGCGTCGCCCCATGTCCTCGAGCTGTGCGGGGTCGCGCAGCAGGGGGATCACGGTCTCCGCGACGAATCCGGCGGACAGGTCTCCGTCGGCCACAATCATTCCACCTCCGGCGGCCACGACCGGCCGCGCGTTCAGTTCCTGCTCACCGTTGCCGTGTGGCAGCGGCACGTACACCGCGGGAAGGCCCACCGCCGACACTTCCGCCACCGTCATCGCCCCGGACCGGCAGATCACGGCGTCCGCCGCCGAATACGCGAGGTCCATCCTCGACAGGTAGGGAACCGCCACGTACGGCGGGCCGCCCGGGGTCGCCGGAACGTCGAGGGTGTTCTTCGGTCCGTGCGCGTGCAGTACAGCCACCCCGGCCGCCGCGAGGGACTCCGCCGCACCCGACACGGCCTCGTTCAGCGACCGCGCGCCCTGCGAACCGCCGAACACGAGCAGCACCGGGCCGTCGGCGGGGAGGCCGAAGTGTGCTCGCGCCTCCGCGCGCAACGCCGCCCGGTCGAGACCGGTGATCGACGCCCGCACCGGGATACCGAGGATCTCGGCGTCGGAGCGCCCCCGTGCCGACACGCCGGAACCGGCGACCGCGGCCAGGACGCGGGCGGCGCGGCGGGCGCCGATCTTGTTCGCGATCCCGGCGCTGGCGTTCGCCTCGTGCACGACGATCGGAATGCGGCGCCGGCGGCGGAGCAGGCCGGGGCCTGCCGCGAGGTATGCGGGCAGCGCGACGTACCCGCCGAAACCGACGACGACGTCGGCACCGGTCGCGTCGAGCACCGCGCGGGTGCGGCGCACCGACGCGCGCACGCGCCCGGGCAGCCGCAGCAGGTCGAGGGTGGGTTTACGGGGCAGCGGCACCGGCGGAACGAGCTCCAGGGGGTAGCCGCGCTCGGGAACCAGCGTGGTTTCGAGGCCACGCGCCGTGCCGAGAGCGGTCACCACCGCGGTGTCGTCGATCGCCTTGATCGCGTCGGCCACGGCCAGGGCCGGTTCGATGTGCCCGGCGGTACCACCGCCGGCCACGATCACCGACAGGGTGGACTTGTCGCCGTTCACCTACGAAATCCTCGCTCTCCTGCTCGGCCACCCGAGCTTCGCTGTTGACGTGCACCGCGTTCGGGGGTGCGGCCCTTGCCGCGTTCGGGGCGGCCTTTCTCGTATGTGATGCTGCGGGTCCGCGGGGCCATCTCGCGACCGGCCCGGCGACGCGCCTCGGCCCGCCGCACCGCCTCCGCGCGCGCCGCGTCCGCACGCACCGGTGAATACGCCTCCGGTTTGCGGAGCCTCAGCAGACGGCCGAACGGGCCGTCCTGCCCGGAGTGCAGCGCGGCGACCGCCTCCGGTTCGTGCCGCGCCGCGTTGGCGACGAGACCGAACATGAACAATGTGGTGGCCGTCGACGTGCCGCCCGCCGACACCAGCGGCAACTGCAGACCGGTGACGGGGAGCAGCCCGATCACGTATCCCACGTTGATGAACGCCTGCCCGGTGATCCACACCGTCGCGGTTCCGGTGAGCAGCCGCAGGAACGGGTCGGCGGATCGGGCGGCGATGCGCAGGCCCGTGTAGACGAACAGTCCGAACAGGCCGAGGACGGCGGCGCCGCCGAGATATCCGAGTTCCTCGCCGATGATCGCGAAGATGAAGTCGTTGTGCGCGTTCGGCAGGTAACTCCATTTCGCGCGGCTCTGCCCGAGTCCGCGTCCGAGGATCCCGCCGTCCGCGAGCGAGTACATCGCCTGCCGCGACTGGTATCCGATGCCCTGCGGGTCGGAACCGGGATTGAGGAACTCACGCACGCGGGCGGAGCGGTAGCCGGCGGTGAGCGCGAGGATCACGATTCCGCCCAGGCCGGTGCCGAGAATGGCGACGAACAGCTTCAGCGGCAGACCCGCGAACCACAGCAGCGCCATCAGGATGATTGCCAGCGAGACCGTCGTCCCGAGGTCCGGCTGCAGGATGATCAGGACGAACGCGACGAGCGCGGCAGGCACCAGCGGCACCAGCATGTCCCGGATACTCGAGATGTCGCTGCGCCGCGACGCCAGGATGTGCGCGCCCCACACCGCCAGTGCAATCTTGGTCAGCTCGGCGGGCTGCAACGAGAATCCGGCGACCACGAACCAGCCACGGGTGCCCTGGGACACGGTGCCGATGCCCGGTATCAAGACCAGGACCAGCAGGATGATCGTGACCGCGAACGCCGGGAACGACAGTGCGCGCATCACCCGGACGGGGATCTGCAGCGCCGCATAGAACAGACCGAGTCCGAGAGCCGCGAACAGCGCCTGCCGGGTGAAGAGGGTGTAGGCGGAGCCGTCGGAGGCGTAGGCCTCGACGCTCGAGGACGACAGCACCATCACCAGGCCGAGGACCGTCAGCAGAAACGCGATGGTCACCACCAGGTGGAACGATGCCAGCGGCCGCGACAGCCACGCCCCGATCCGGGTGCGCGGACCGCGGGGAGGGGTCGTCCGCGTGCGGGGACTCGACGGTGCGCGCTTGGCGACCCCGGGTGCGGTGGCGGTGCGGGCCGGGGACCGCTGTCCTTCGGGGACGCGGCGGGTGCGGGCTCCGGCGGAGGTCATCGCAGCGTCCTGGAGATGTCCGAGTCGCCGAGCCTGCCGACGGCGTCCGCGAAGCTGCGCCCCCGGTGACCGTAACTGTCGAACATGTCGAGCGACGCCGCCGCGGGCGCCAGAACCACGGCATCGCCTGCCGTTGCCAGCGCAGCCGCCTCACGCACGACGACACCCATCACGGCGTCGCTGTCGGTGTCCGCCGGCAGCACCACCCGGTGCGTCGCGGTCTGCGGGACTGCACTCACACCTGCATCGTCTCCCGTTTCGACGGTGACCACGGGAACCTCGGGGGCGTGTCGCGCAAGCGACTCTGCGATCTGCCTCGCATCGCGGCCCAGCAGGACGGCGCCCGCGAGGCGGCCGGACACCTCACGGACGAGGTCGTCGACCCGCGCACCCTTCAGCAGACCGCCGGCGATCCACACCACCCGGTCGTGGGCGAGTATCGACGGGCGGGCGGCGTGCGGGTTGGTCGCCTTGGAGTCGTCGACGAACGTCACGCCCCCGACCTCGGCGACGCGCGCCGCCCGGTGCGGTCCGACGACGTGGGCGGCCAGGCCTGCTGCGACAGCGGCAGGCGGGACCCCGATCGCCCGGGCGAGAGCCGCCGCGGCCAGCGCATCCATCAGTCCGGCGGGCCCGGGCGGGGTGATCCCGTCGGCCGGGGCCAGCCGCTCGCCGTCCGCGAACGCGCGGTCGACGAGATGCCCGTCCTCGACGCCCAGTTCGCCCTCCGCGGGCACTCCCAGCCGGAAACCCAGGGTGCGCGCAGCGAGGGACGAGGAGAAGAGTGAGGACGCGACTTCGTCGTCGAGGCCGAGCACCGCGACCTCACCGGTCAGGGCGCGGGCCTTCGCGTCGATGTACGGCTGCATGCCGCCGTGCCAGTCCAGGTGATCCTCGGCGATGTTGAGGATCGCGCCCGCGGTGGGCCGGATCGACGGCGCCCAGTGCAGCTGGAACGACGACAGTTCGACCGCCAGCACGTCCGCCCGCGGTTCGGTCCGCCGCAGCGCGTCGAGCACCGGCAGCCCGATGTTGCCGCAGGCCAGGCTCGGCAACCCGGCCGCCTCGAGAACGGACTGCAGCATCGAGGTCGTCGTGGTCTTGCCGTTGGTCCCGGTGACCACCAGCCATCGCCGCGGCGGACCGTAGAGCCCGGCCCGGTCCACGTGCCAGGAGAATTCGATGTCGCCCCAGATCGGCACCCCGTCGCCGGCGGCGACCGACAGCAGCGGTGCGTCCGGGCGGAACCCCGGGCTTGTCACGACCAGCGCGAACTCGGCGACCTTCTCCCGTTCGGCGAGCAGATCGTCGATCGGGACGGTCGCCGCCCCGAGCCGCGCACATTCGGCGAGCGCGTCGACGTTCGAGTCGGTGACGGTGACGTGCGCTCCGAGGTCACGGAGAGGGTCGATGGTGGCGCGGCCCGAGACACCCGCACCGGCGACGAGGACACTGTGGCCCCGCAACCAGTCGAGCCCGCCGTGTTCCTCCGTCATGGCGTCAGCCCCCGATCGCTGCCAGGTACTCGCTGTAGAACAGCGCGAGGCCGATCGCGGAGGCGATGGCGGCCAGCAACCAGAAACGGATGATGACCGTGGTTTCCGCCCACCCGGCGAGTTCGAAGTGGTGGTGGAACGGCGCCATCCGGAACACGCGTCTTCGGCTCGACCGGAACACCGCGACCTGGATCACCACCGACGCCGCCTCGGCGACGAACAGCGCGCCGATCACGACCATCAGCAGTTCGGTGCGTGTCGTGATCGACAGTCCGGCGAGCATGCCGCCGAGTGCCAGCGAACCGGTGTCGCCCATGAAGATCTTCGCGGGCGCCGCGTTCCACCACAGGAATCCGATGCACGCACCGGCGCCGGCCGCGCAGATCAGGGCCAGGTCGAGCGGATCGCGGACGTCGTAGCAACCCTTGCCGGGGCTCGTCTCGCACGCGTTGCGGTACTGCCAGAACGTGATGATCACGTATGCACCGAGCACCAGGCTCATGGAACCGGCGGCGAGGCCGTCGAGGCCGTCGGTGAGGTTGACCGCGTTCGACCACGCGCTCACCAGCAGGTAGCAGAAGGCGACGAACACGACGGAGCCCATGGTGACCGTCGCGATGTCACGGACGTACGAGAGGTGCTCGCTGCCCGGGGTGAGGTCGTTCGCGCCCCGGAACTGCAGCGCGAGGATTCCGAACGCCACCGCCGCGATGAGCTGCCCGACGAGCTTCGCCGTCTTGTTCAGTCCGAGGTTGCGCTGCTTGCGGATCTTGATGAAGTCGTCGAGGAACCCGACACCGCCGAGCGCCGTCGTGAGACCGAGCACGAGGAGTCCCGACGCCGACGGCCCGTCCGCGTCGTACCCGATGCCGATCAGGTGCGAGCCCCAGTAACCGGCCCACAGTCCGGCGAGGATGGCGACGCCGCCCATCGTCGGGGTGCCGCGCTTCGACTGGTGACTCGCCGGACCTTCGACGCGGATCTCCTGGCCGAACCCCTGACGGGAGAAGGCCTTGATGAGGACGGGGGTCAGCAGAATCGAGACGGCGAGCGCGATGCCCGCCGCGAAGAGGATCTGTCTCACCGCGTAGCCTCCGAACCCTTCTGTCCCGTGCTTCCCGCCAACACCGTGTCCGCGACCTCCCACAATCCGATGGACTGCGACGCCTTGACCAACACCAGATCGCCCGGCGCCAGTTCCTTCTCGAGCAGTGCGACCGCACCGGCGATGTCGGGGACGAGGATCGACTCCTCACCCCACGAACCCTCCATGACCGCACCCTGGTGCATGGCACGGGCGGGCCTGCCGGTTCCGACGACGATCAGCCTGGTGACATCGAGCCGGACCGCGAATCTGCCGATGGCGTCGTGTTCGACCACTGATTCTGGACCCAGTTCGGCCATCTCTCCGAGCACCGCCCAACTCCGGCGCGCCGATTCCCGGCCCGACCTGGCCATCGAGACCAGAGCTTTGAGGGCGGCCCGCATCGAGTCGGGGTTCGCGTTGTACGAATCGTTGACGACGGTCACACCGTCCGGCCGGTCGCGGACGTCCATCCGGCGCCCCGAGACGGCGGCGGCGCCGGAGAGCGCCTGCGCGATCCGGCCGAGGTCCGCACCGCATTCGAGCGCTACCGCCGCTGCAGCGAGTGCGTTGCCGACCTGGTGCTCACCGTGCACGGCGAGTTCGACGGGGACGCTGCCCGCTGCCGTCGTGAGAGTGAAACGCGCCCTTGCCCTCTCGTCGAGCACGATGTCGGTGGCCCGCACGTGCGCGGACTCCGACCGGCCGACGAGCACCACCCGCGCCGACGTGCGCGGGGCCATCGCCACCACCAGCGGATCGTCCGCGTTGAGGATGGCGACGCCACCGTCTTCCGCCGAGGGCAGCGACTCCGGGAGTTCGCCCTTGGCGGCGGCGATCGCGTCGCGCGACCCGAACTCGCCGAGGTGCGCCGTGCCCACGTTGAGGACCACCCCGATCTTCGGAGGCGCGATCGCGGCGAGGGACGCGATGTGGCCGCGGTCGCGGGCCGACATCTCCAGAACCAGGAATCCCGTGTCTGCGTCCGCGCGCAGCGCGGTCCACGGGTGGCCGAGTTCGTTGTTGAACGATCCGGGCGGCGCGACGACGGGACCGAGCGGGCGCAGGACCGCGGCGAGCAGATCCTTCGTCGACGTCTTGCCCGCCGATCCGGTGACGCCGACGACGGTGAGGCCCTTCGCGGTGAGGTCGTCGACGGACGCGCGCGCGAGCTTCGCGAGTGCCGCGAGCACGGCGGCGCCCGATCCGTCCGTGTCGTGTTCGAGCGCCATCGCCTTGCTCGGACCGGCGCCGGGAGTCGGGGTGACGACGACGGCGGGTACCCCGACCGGACGCGCGGCCAGCACTGCGACCGCGCCGGCCTCGACTGCCGCTGCCGCGTGATCGTGTCCGTCGACGCGGGCGCCGGGCAGGGCGAGAAACAGTCCGCCGCCGGTGACCTTGCGCGAGTCGAACTCGACCGTTCCCGTCACCTCGGCCGACGGGTCGGCGACGTCGTGCAGTTCGCCGCCCACGATCTCGGCGATCCGAGCGAGTGTCATCGGGATCATCGTGCTCCTCCGACCTGTCGCTCGATCGCGTCGCCCAGTACGTCGCGGTCGTCAAATGGGTACTTCACCCCGTGTATCTCCTGACCGATCTCGTGTCCCTTGCCTGCGACCAGAACCACGTCGCCTGCCTGCGCCCAGCCGACGGCGTCGGCGATCGCCTTCGCTCGGTCCGCTACTTCCCACACCTGTCCCCGCTCGGATTCGGGCACCGCGAGAGCGCCCTCACGGATCGCGGCCCTGATCGCTTCCGGATCCTCGGTGCGCGGGTTGTCGTCCGTGATGACGAGCAGGTCGGCTCCCCGCGCGGCCGCGGCGCCCATCAGGGGCCGCTTACCCGCATCGCGATCACCCCCGGCACCCACGACGACGGCGACGCGGCCACGCACCTGCTCGCGCAGCGTCGCGATCACGGCCTCGACCGCTGCCGGCTTGTGCGCGTAGTCGACGACGGCGAGGAAGTCCTGCCCCCGGTCGATTCGCTGCACCCGCCCCGGCACGTCGACCCCGGCGATGCCCGCGACGGCGTCGCGCGGATCGACGCCCAGCGCGGCGCACAGCGCGACGGCGAGAGAAGCGTTCGCGACGTTGTACTGCCCCGGCAGCCGGAGTTCCACGTCGAGCGTCGTGCCTTCGGCGGTGGTGAGCGCGAACGTCTGCGAGCCCGCGGGTGACACCGTCGCCGGGCCCGCCGTCCACACCGCGCCGTCGGCGTCCGGCGTGGTCGCGACCGTCGTCACGATCGAATGAGCGCCGCGCGCGACCTCGGCCATCCGCCGGCCCCACACGTCGTCGACGCAGATGACCGCGTGCTGCGCGTGCACGGACGAGTCGGCCGCGAAGAGTCGCGCCTTGGCGGCGAAGTAGTCCTCGAAGTCGCGGTGGAAGTCCAGGTGGTCCTGGGAGAGGTTCGTGAACGCGCCCACGTCGAAACGGACTCCGTCGACGCGGCCGAGAGACAGCGCGTGACTGGACACTTCCATGACGACGGTGTCGATCCCCTGCTCGAGCATCACGGCGAACAGCGCGTGGAGTTGCGGCGCCTCGGGGGTGGTCAGGGCACTCGGCACCCGGCGGCCGCTCATCCGGGTCTCGATGGTGCCGACGAGACCGGTCGTCCGGCCGGCCGCGTTGAGGGCGCCCTCGACGAGATACGACGTCGTGGTCTTCCCCGACGTCCCGGTGATGCCGATGACCTGCATCTTCTCCGAGGGCCGGCCGTAGATGGTGGCCGACAGCTCACCGAGCACACCGCGCGGGTCGTCGTGGACGAGCACCGGGGCGTCGGAGCCCAGCGCGGACACCAGCGCGAATCCTGCCTCGTCGGTGAGGATCGCGGTCGCTCCACGGTCGAGAGCGGCGGCGGCGAATTCCGCGCCGTGTGCGCGGGCCCCCGGAAGGGCCGCGAACAGATCACCCTCCACGATCCCCTGGGCGCGCAGATCCACTCCGGTGACGATGACGTGCTCGGCGGTGCCGGTGGGTGCCTCGACCCTCGCTCCGGCGAGCGCGGCCAGAGCGCTCACCGTGGTACGGACCGGCTGGGTGGGGCGAAGACCGTCTGTGACCTTCACCTCCACTGACGCCGACTGCGGGCGGGACGGAACAGGCACCGGGCTCCTCTCGGATGTCGACTCTCACTGACAACGGCGTAGTGCACGGATCGATACAGCGTGCTACCTCGGCAGTTCCCTGCATCCACGGCAAATGCGCGTGTCCGCTGAACGGCCGACGTGTCAGATTACCGCGAGCGCTCCCGGAACCCGATTCGGCCGACCTTCGCTCAATCGGCCTGCAGCACCAGCCTGCGTCCGGGGTCCGGGGACATCGGCACGCTGTCGCGCTGCAACATCCACGACGCGATGTTGTGGAACAGCGGGGCGGCGGACTGCCCACCGGAGCCGTCCGCGCTGCGTGTCGGCGCGTTGAGCATGATCCCGACGACGTACCGCGGATTGTCGGCCGGGGCGATGCCGGCGAACGTGATCCAGTAGTTCGAGTTCGAATAGCACTTGCACGCGGGATCGACCTGCTGGGCGGTGCCCGTCTTGCCGCTGATCTGGTACCCGTCGACGGCGGCCTGCACCCCGGTGCCGCGCTGGTTGCCCGTGTCGTTCTGGGTGACCGACCGGAACATGTCACGCACGGTGGTCGCGGTCTGCGGGCTGACGACCGTCACCTCCTCGGGCGCCTCGGTCTCGGTCCGGTTGCCGGACGCGTCGACGGTCGCCTTGACGATGCGCGGCGGAATGCGGACGCCGTCGTTGGCGATCGCCTGGTACATGCCGGTCATCTGCAGCAGGGTCATCGACAGGCCCTGCCCGATCGGCAGGTTCGCGAACGTGCCCCCCGACCACTGGTCCCGGCTGGGGACGCTGCCCGCGCTCTCTCCGGGAAGCCCGACGTCCGTGCGCTGGCCCAGGCCGAACCTGGACAGCATGTCCGCGTAACGGTCCTCCCCCACGCGCTGGGCGAGCATCAGGGTGCCCACGTTCGACGACTTACCGAACACCCCGGTGGCCGTGTACGGCGCCACCCCGTGATCCCACGCGTCCTTCACGGACACACCCGACATCTGAATGCTCCCGGGAACCTCGAGAACCTCGTCGGGTGAGGTCAGCCCGTACTCGATCGCGGCTGCCGCGGTGACGATCTTGTTGACCGATCCCGGCTCGAACGGCGTGCTCACCGGCAGGTTGCCCATCTCCACCGTCCGCGGGTTGTTGCCCACCCCGATCGCCGGATTGAACGTGCTGTCGTTCGACATCGCGAGCACCTCACCGGTGTGGGAGTCGAGCACGACCGCCGACGCGTCCTTCGCTCCAGACTTGTCCTTGGCCATCTGCACCTGCTGCTGGACGTAGTACTGCAGATCGGAGTCGATGGTGAGTTCGACGCTCGATCCGTCCACCGCCGGTTGCTTGTCGCGCCAGCTTCCGGGAATCACCGCGCCGTCGGAGCCCCTGTCGTACGTCTGGGAGCCGTCGGTACCGGCGAGGGTGGAGTCGAGCGAATCCTCGAGGCCGAGCAGTCCGTGGCCGTCCCAGCCGGTGGCGCCGACGAGGTTGGCGGCGAGAGACCCGCCCGGGTACTCGCGGATGTCCTGTCGTTCGAGGCCGACCTCCGGGAACTTGTCGCTGATCTGCGCGGCGATGTTCGGGTCGACGCTGCGCGCCAGGTAGACGAACGTCTCGTCGCCGTGCAGCTTCTCCTTCAGATCCTTCTCCGGTGCGGCGTCGCCGAGCCGGTCGTGGATCTCCTTCGCGATCGCGTCGAGTCGCGCATCGACGTCGGGGGCGGTGTCGCTCTTGGCTTTTGCCTCCTCGAGTTCCTTCCGCACCCGCGTGGGCTGGAATGTCAGCGCCTTCGCTTCCATCGTGAAGGCGATCGGATTGGAGTTGCGGTCGGTGATCGACCCGCGCAGCGCCGGATCCACCTCGGTGGTCGTGCGCTGGTTCGCTGCCTCCGCGGACAGTTGCGGTGCGTCGATGACCTGTATCCACAGAAGCTGCACGGCGGCGAGGCCGAGCGCCAAGAACATCAGTCCGCGCCCGATCTTCTGCCTGAACGGAAAAGACGCGGTCCCGGCGCCCGTGGGGCGCCGGGGACGATTTCTCGGTGCGCTTCGACTCACCGGCGACCACCGGAG